>JAEWXF010000004.1 GCA_023396065.1 Methanobacteriota archaeon | reverse complement strand
CCGGGGTCGGCGGGACGACGGGTGAGGTTTCTTCCGCGATGATGATGTCACTGTATCCCGGGGTGGTGACGTCATACTGATGCATGCCGCCGCTAACTCCGCGGTACGTGATCTGTAACAGTTCCAGGTTTCCGTCCGGGAGATTCCGGTATGCCCGTATGAATTCAGGGTTGGTTACGGCGCTGGCGGAAATCTGTATTCTGAGAATGGAGTTTGTGGTAAGGTCGTGCGGATCGGCCGGGCGCTGACCGTCAAAGTCCACGCCAAAGATGCTGTGGATCACGAGTACTTTCGGAATTCTGCCGTTGAGTTTCTGCTTTTCGGCATCAGTGGTTTTTCCGGTTATGATGAGCCGGGTGAGGTCCTGAGCTGCGTCCCGGGCGTCAAAGATGCCCTGGAGGATTCGGCCCTGGCCGAGGGGGCCATCAGTTTCCGGATCGAGGATTACGATGATTTCCGGGTCTGATTTTGCGTCCCGGATGGTCAGTGTGAAGGATGCATCCGACGATATGCCGCTCTGGTTGGTGGCGTTGACGGATACTGCGTAGGTTCCGGCGGTGGTGAAGGTGTGGGTGATGTTGCCGGTGGTGTCGGTGCTGATGGTGCCGCTGATGTTCCACCTGTAGGAGGCGTCAGTTCCAGGGTAGGTTACCTGAAGGGTGACCGGGAGTCCGACGGTGGCAATGTCCGGGTGGATGACCGTCGGGAGCGGGAGGGCGATGAACGTTCCGGTTACGGTGACGTCTTCGGCAGGCATGGTAAATGTGCTGCCGGTGACGAGAACTTCACCGCCGCTCTGGTTGGTGACCCGGTAGCTGCCGAAGGTGTAGCCAATGTCTGCGGCGGCTGTGAGGGTGACGGTTTCACCGTAATGGGAGGTGCCCGGCTGTGCGGTGACGGTTCCATTACTTGCGCTGACGGTGACGGTGTAGGGGATGTACGCTGCTGTGTAATTGGCAAGGTAGTCAGCGTTTTTCTCTACTGTTGGGGTTACCTGCGGTTCCCATCCCGAGAAGGCGTAGGTGTAGATTTTGTCAGCCGGTCGGACAGGGTCTGCGGGTACGGTGACGGCGGCACCATAGTGATAGGTGGTGGTGGAGAGCTCTGTTCTGTCCCAGTTGAGGAACCGGACGGTGTAGTCGATGAACTCGCCATTGTAGATTGCGGTGTAGGCTGCATTTCCGGTTACGGTTGCTGCAACCGCAGGGTTCCATCCTGCAAAGGTGTACCGGTAGGTTTCATCTGCTTCGCGGACCGGGTCGGCGGGAGCGGTGACGGTATCACCGTAGTGGAGAGTGGTGTTGGAAACTTCCGTTCTGTCCCAGTTGGTGAAGACAATCCGGTACTCGATGTATTCCTGTGTGTAGGTTGCGGTGTAGTCGGCACTGCCGGTTACTGTCTGCGGGACTGCGGGAGTCCAGCCGCTGAACGGATAGGTGTAGGTGTGGTCCGCAGGCTTGTCCGGAACCACGGGCGGGGTGATGGTGTCACCATAGTGGAGGGTGGCGGTTGCCAGTTCCGTTGCGTCGTCATCGAGGAACCGGATGGTGTAGTCGATGTACTCGCTTTCATAGACTGCTTTGTAATCTGCACTGCCGGTCACGGTATCCGGGACGCTCGGAGACCAGCCGGTGAAGGTGTACGTGTAGGTTTCATTTGCTGCACGGACCGGGTCGACGGGAGCGGTGATGGTGTCACCGTAGTGGAGGGTTTCCTCTGAGATTACACTTTCGTCCCAGTCAAGGAACCGGATGGCATAGTCGATGTACTCACGTTCGTAGGTTGCGGTGTAGGTCGCGTCAGCGGATGCAGCGGGGAGTGAGTTGCCGATGTCATAATGGGTGCCGGATTCGTCGTCCCAGCCGCTGAAGGTGTACGTGTAGGTTTCGTCGGCCTGTTTGTCGGTGGAACCGCTGTAGACCGGGGTTTCCCCTTTCGCTACGGTTGTGGTGGTGGTTGTGCCGTTGACGTCCCAGGTGATGGTGTAGCTCTGCTGGACGGTGAGTACTGCCGGGTTAGGGGTTGCGGTGTAGGTTTTTTGTGTGGGATAGACGTTGTCAGCGAAGGATCCTTCGGTGAACTCACCCGGAATACAGGAGAGTTCAACGTCGTTTCCGGTGGTAGGGGTGACGTCCAGATAGAACAGAGTCGTTTCTCCGGAGATGCCAAGGTTGATGTTTGTAGCTTTTCCGGTGCTGTCAAGGTAGTTTTTCCCCTCCTCCCACCCTCCACTTTTCATGGAGGATTTGTTGAAGCGAATGTCTGCATCCGGAGATTTTTCAAATGTGAGCTCGAGGGAGAAAAGAGGGTAGTCCCCTTCGGAGAGGACTTTTACCGGTACCTGTACGGTGTTTCCTTCGGTTGCGGTGATGCCCCCGGCGTCAATCCAGACCCTGCCATCTGCAGATACGATGCCCGTGCAGAGGAGGGAGAGGAGGATTAAGAAGAGAAGAAAGGGGAGATACCCCTTGTGATCCCGTGTGTTTTTTCGTGTGGTATCATTCATTGGAGTTGCTCCGTGGTTCCTTTTTATTCATCAGAAGAGTGGTCTTCGCCCCTGTTGATGTACCAGAAGACGGCAGTGGCATCATTGCTGTTGATGAGTCCGTCGTCGTCGACATCTCCGTATATGAGTCTCTCTGGAGGGATATATGCCGGGTCATTGTCTGATGTCCAGGCCGTGAGGATCATGTCTACATCGGCAACGTTTACCGGACTTTCAGCACCCGGGTAGAGGTCACTGACGTCTCCGAGCCGTTTTCCGGCAAACTCAAGGAGATAGGATTCTGTGCCGACATCGTCTTCTCCAACGGTGAGTTGGATGGTTTCGTCAGCAGTGTTGTTGGATACTAAGGATGCAGATGCTGCCCAGTCCCCGCCATTCTGTTTCCAGACGGTGGAGGTTATGTTTTTCGTGGCCGGGCTGAGGAGGATGGAGAATGCATCGTTTCCACGGGTGATTTCGGTGAACTCCCACGGGCTAGTGTAGGTTCCGGCAGGGAGGTTTGCGGATGTCAGGATGGTTGTGTTGACGGTCAGGTTGTTGGTGAGGTTCCATACCGGGTCTGTTTCGGTGTTGTTTACGGTACTTTGAATGAAGAAGTTGCAGACGCTGACGTCTTTGGCCAGCACGATGTCTACTTCGTTAAAGTCGGTGGTTCCGGCACCTGCATAGATGTTCATGCTGATGGTGTAGGGGTCCGGACTTACTTCAAGACCGGTGATGTTTACGGTTACGGCTGCGGGAATCTCTCCGTTGAGTTCAATGTTGGTAATCTGGTAGATGTACTCTTTGCCCTTGGTACTTTCCGCGAAGTTCTTCGAGATGCCGTCCGCAAGTTCGTAGGTGTAGGTGAGGCCATCAACCGGTACACTGTCCTGCTCTACGCTGGTGGTTATGACCATGCGGCTGATGCCACTGTCACTTTCATAGGTGATGTTGAGCGGCAGCAGCAGGCTGTCTTTGTACAGGGAGTAGTAAGTGTTTTCGTCCTCGATGCTGAGGCCGGTGGTGTCAATCTCGTATGAGGGTTCCGCGGCTGAGACTCCTGATGCAAACAGGCAGGTGAGCAGGAGGAGGAGGAGTGTTGTTCGGAATGTTGTTCGTGTCATTGTGATTTCCTCGATAATTGTACTGTCAGTTGTTTCTCCGGGTGATCAGAAGGGCGATGCCGAGTCCGGCGATGAGGCCTGCGACCGGGAGCGGTGTTCTGGTTGGTTCCGGGGTTGTGGCTGCGACGGTGGTCGCGGTTGTACCTGTGGTAGCTGTGGTGGTCGGGGAGACGGTGCGGTCTGTGTTTGTCGCCTGCGGAGCCGGGGAGTCACCGGTGTTCTGTGTTCCGGTGGCTGCCGGAGATACGGTTGTGCTTCCTCCGCTGCTTCCTCCGCCTCCGCTGCTGCCGCCACTGCTTCCTCCGGACGATCCGGGGGAGGAGGTTGATGTGGTTGGCGGGATGACGGAGGAGACGCTGAGGGTTGCAGCTGCGGCGGTGTAGTCAGCGGGCTGCGGGTAGTGTTCCATAGAGCCTTCGGTCATTTCTCCGACTGTTACGGTAATGGGAACGGCTGAGGCCGTTTTCGGGGTGACGTCAAGGGAAAAAAGCGTTTCATCGCCGGTGATTCCCAGGTTGATCTGGGTGACTTTGCCGGTGTCCTGATTGTAGATGAGTCCATGCTTTTTCATGGATTCTTCGTTGAAGGCGATGGTGGCATCGGCGGTGTCACCGGTGTTGAACTGTAATTCCATGCTGAAGAGTGAGGAGGCTCCGGTGACTTTGACGGGGACCTGTACGGTCGTTCCGACTGCTCCGGTGAGGCCGGAGGTGTCGATGAGTATCGAGCCGGCGGCGGCAGTTCCACTGAAAATCAGCAGGGTTGTGATGAGAAGCAGACCGAGTCTGATTCCAATTCCATGGTGTGATACGTGTTTGTTCATGATTGTTCAGACCTCAGGACTGGTAAAAAAATCCGGGGGGTTCCCCGGGGTTAGGGAGTGATGGTTTTCGTCATTTCAGCGGATTTTTTCTGCTCATCGGGGAGCCTGTTTAATCCATAGTAGAAGGCAGCCGTGGCATCACTGGGAGCAATTTTTCCATCTTTGGTGATGTCGGCGTAGACTTTCCAGGGAGAGTAGATGTAGTCAGTACCTAATGGTTCCGCTACATTCTGATGGAGGATGTAGTCGACATCGATGACGTTGACGGTGTCGGGCATTGATGCGATGTTGGCGACGTCACCAACTTTGTTTCCGGTGAAGGTGATGACAAAGTACTCTGCATCCATGTCAGCTGCAACGACGGTCATCTGAAGGTTATCTCCGGATTTGGTGATGGTTGTACCGGCAGCAGCCGGGCTTTCCGTGTAGGCGATGCCATCTGTGGTCAGGACATACTTCAGAATTACCGGGCTGCAGCTTCCCGTGAGACTCAGACCGTAGTCTGCCGTGTCATTGCGTTTGACGAACAGGTCAGGTACGCTGCTTGTGTAGGTTCTGGTTTTTCCGTTGTATGCGGGCGATACGGTGTAGGTGATCTGTGCTTTGTTGTCAAAGTTCCACGGGTTTGTTACGGTAGATGCGGTTTCGCCGTCTTTTGTGTTGTTGTAGATGTTGCTTTCCACGGCACGTACCCAGGGATGGATGCTGACATCAAGGTCAACAATGTTTACCTGAGACGGGGAAGCGGGACCACTCACACTCACTGCGGTGGTGATCGTGAGTTTGACGTTGTATTTTTCTCCGGTTTTCAGGTTGTTACCAGTGATGGTGACGTTAAAGAGGTCGGAGACCGGGTCGTCCACTCCATCTCCGGCGGCAGCGATGGCCTGATAGTTGTTTGCATCGTTGGAATCGGCGTACTTGGAGTCCAAGGATGCAGAGCTTTCAAACGTGTAGGTGAGGTCGTCGACTGTGGTTCCGTCACTGAGGTTGGTCACGAGGACGTCAACATTCCAGGTGTTTGCTGTGCCGAATGTGCCGGTTTCATTTGGTGCGTAGTTTACCGGGAGGACGATTGCTGTTCCTTCGAGGACACCGAATCCGGTTCCGTCATTGAAGAGGTAGCTTCTGTCCAGCTGATAGGTGTAGCCTCCGTCAATTTTGGAAACGAGACCGTAGGAGGAGAATCCCTCTTCGCTGGTTACGGTGAAGGTGTAGATGCCGTCTTTGAGTTCGTAACGGAAGTTGGAGTTGATTTCTTTTATAGTTCCATCATCTTTCATGTGGATGATGCAGACTTTCTGCGGACCGCCGAGTGCGGCAACAGCACTTTCGGAAGCACTGAAGGTAATTACCACTTTCTGGCCATCAATTGCACCTCTGAACTCCGCGTCTGCGGCTACGGTCAGCATCTGTGTGACTTTGTAGCCTTTTTCTTCGAGAGACTGTTTTTTGCTGTCGTCGATTTCAGAGGAGGTTACCGGGAGGTTGTTGGCGATGTCACCGGCTTTATTTCCAGGAACTGATACACTGAATCCGGAGAAGATGTCGGCGGATCCGCCGCTGTTGTAGCTGAGGATTGCGCTATCCGGAGTACCGGTGATGGTGCCTTCGCCTTTTACAACGTCAGTGTCGTAGGCGATGACCAGTTTCAGACCGGTGCTCGCGTCTTCGAGTGTTGCTTTTTTGGTTGTGTCGTCGAACTGGGCGCTCCCAGTATCGCCAATGACCAGTTTGCCATTGTCAGTTGTAACGGTTTCAGGCAGTACGGGTTTTGTGCCGGTGAGGGTCAGCGGTGCGAGGTCGGCTACCGGGAATCCGGCGGCGAGTGCAGCTGCTGCATCTGCAAATTCTGTGTATCCGGTTTCGGTTACGAGGTTTGCGGATGCAGTTCCCCACCAGTTTCCGGCGATGTGGGTGCCGCCGATGATGTTTGTGTCTTCGGTTGGGGTGATGTTCCACCTAAACTGTGATAGGTCATTGGACTTCAAAACTTTCGCAACAGGTATGCCAACACTGAAATCATTGTTGTAAATTCCCGCGGCTTCAGAATCCGCGCTCCAGTAGGTTGTGTCTACTTTGAGACCAGTGTCACGGATGTCTCCGGAGAAGATGTTCCCTGAAATTTCGCAAATTTTTCCAGGTTTTGTGTGAGAATTTCCGTCATCATTTTGAATAAGTATGGCAGTAAATGCATTTGCATCTCTGGTATCAGAGAAGGTGTTGCCAATTACGTTGAGATTCAGATTTCCCGATCCATCTTCATAGTTGCCTGAAGAAAAGATAATTCCCGTAGAGTTGTTCACTGTTGCGGAACCAGAAATTCCACTGCTGTACACATCGATGATGGTATTGTTCACAACCTGAGCGCTTCCCCATACAAACATTCCATAGGGAGCGGTGTATGGAACAGTCCTAGACACACCAGTATCACTCACAATTTTTTCGATGGTGTTATCCTGAATTGTATAGTTTGTCTTACCAAAATTCCGGGCATCAAGTCCGCTGGCACTTCCACACTCTGAAGAGACGTTCGTAATCTCATTGTTGGTTATAGTCAGCGTTCCTGCGCTCGGCGCCATATGTATTCCCTGGGCTATGGAAAGTCCGGGAACAGCATTTGAAACATTTTCGATGATGTTCCCATCGATCGTTGATTCACTTGTTGCTACTCTGTTTCCATAAATATACATGCCGCGGATATCTTCAGCATACGAGTCCTGCGACGTGATACTGATGTCTTTAATGACATTGTTGCTGATATCCAGTTTCCAGCAGTCATTAACGAATATGGCACCGCGAATACATCCGACACTATTTGTTACGTTGCTGATCTCATTTTCCTGAATCGTTACGATGCTATCTCCGGAACTGGATACAGGTGCATTTGCATACACAAGATACCCATAATCCTTCTCGAGTGTTATGTCTTCTATAACATTGTTACAAATCTCTATGGACGCTCCAGAGTTCCAGAATTGTTCAGCAGCGAGAACGTATGCATAGGAACTGCTTGAACCAGAGGCCTCATGTAAGAATGAAACATTTCTAACCGTGTTGTCGGAGATAGTATACACAGAACCCAAGGTACCGCGATCTGACTGACCCCAGATTAATCCAAAGACAGCAGTTCCACCATTGGAATTGAAACCAGCCATGCCAGTTGAATCAATCAGATTCACATTTTCTACGATATGACCAGTCAGGGTTGAAGCCCCGCTAACAATAATGGGGTAGTTTTTAATGGCAGTAAAGTTTTTCAGAACGAAGTTGCGTGTGTCTGGGTTGGGAATGTATACAAACACATCTTTATAGTAAGATCCTGTTTGTGTCACATTGTACCAGTTACCCTCAATGACAACATCATTTGCTTCGATACTCATCGCTTTGTCCGCTGATGTTGACCAGTCACCGGTTACGCAATAGGTTCCGGGTTCTGAAATGGTAACTGCATAACTGTCATCGGTCCCGGTCCAGCCGACACCTGTCATGTTGAGACCGGGGTAGAGGAGCAGTTTGCCAGATTCATCCTGGAAGATACCACCAATTGCGGCTTCTGCCTGGTCATACTGGTAACTGCGGAGATTACCATTGAATACAACCGTGTCTGCGATCGTGACGGTCGTTGTGTCAGGATCTAACGGGTCTTCCCGGATGTAGTTGTGCAGTGCATCGGCGGTCGGGCCGTTCACCACAGTGGTACCAAGGAGCTTCAGATTCAGATCTCCAGTGTATGCAGCAGATTTTTTCTGAACAACAATGGCAGAGCCGTCATCAGCGGAACCATCTTTATCAGTCCATCTTGGTTCGGACTGACCTGCAACCGTAATCGTAGTATCGGTAATGGTAACATCACCGGATGCGACACAGACACCACCAAGGACACCCTCAATGGTTGCTCCCTCAATTGTTACTACCCCGCCTTCAGCAGGGAAGTAGAGGGCAGTATCCTCAGTGCTGATAAGTTTCACACCCTCCGTTACTTTGACAGTGGGATATGGATAATTCCCATTAGCATTACCCGAAATGGCGAAGTATTTTGCTTCAACAGTACCTTCTTGTATCTCCAGGAAACTTTTCTGCCCGACAAGAATACCATAGCCGTTAGGGGCACTGATTTTTCCATTGGTTTTATTATCCAAAATCACAAGCGTTGCGGCCTGAGCTTCGGTCGTAGAACCAACAGTTATAGCCGGGTCAGTGACACCCGGGAACGCAAGAGTATTGCCATTCAGATCAAGAGTAATAGATTTCCCGCGAACAGAAATACCAGTGGTTAGATCAAGATCCTTCGTGGGTTGGATTGTAGCTCCAGACTGAGCTTGGTCAATCGCATCCTGAAGGCTAGAACATATCATATTCTGACCATTAGGCTGAAAGACATTGATACTCACTGATATAACTATATTTATGCCTGATAGTGATGCTGGCTGCTCCAGTTCAGATCCCTGAATGGGATCCTCTGCGCTGACGACACCAACCATCAGCACACAGAGCAATAGTGCGGCAAAAACCGCATAGATTCGTTTTCTCATAAGTTCACACCTTTGTTTGCACCCGTTTACGGGCGATTTCAACACCAAGGAGCCAGCAAAACGTGCGGATACATCATGAGGATGGATAATCTACTGAATCCTATTACCAAAGGATTCAGTGCACAGCAGACCAAGTGTACAATCCCATAATCTGCGCGCTGTACATATTCCGGTACAATCCCCAAAAACTTGCAAAATTACTCAATACGGGTATTATCTATAATATTCCTTGCCCCGTATTGAGTAATTTCGTGCGGAAGCATGATAAAATATTCTTTTTTCGGAATGGGAAAACAACTAAATACCCCAAACAGAAACCATTGATTGTCGCAACATATCCGGGATCTCCGGAACGCGACAGGAGCGTTTTCTTCCGAAACTCATCAGATATTCAACAGAACAGCGGAAGCTCCCGACAAAAACTCCTCCGTCCGGGACAGGAGCTGCATCTTCCGCAGAACAGAACAGAGAATTACCCGAAAAAAAATCAGAACTCCCGAACCATGACACAAACATCCGAACCGGAACCCGCAACCGCCGCCGCGGTATGGATTGATACTGACAAAGAATCCGCCTCCCTCGCCGGTCAGCTGACTACCTGGATTCCCCTCATACAGGATATCGCAACGCAGCTCAACCATCGCGGCGAGTATCTCCTCGCCGACCTGCTTTTCGATACAGTATGGGAGCTGGAGAGACTGCACCATGCGCTCACCACACCCCGGCCGCAGGACGTGCAGCTGCGCATCCGTGTATCTCTCCTCAAAGAAAGCACGGCACTCCTCAGAACCGCTGTCCTTGCATTCCACTGGCTTGGCATCACCCGGAACATTCCCCTGCTCCGGACAACATCCGACGAACTGCACAGACTGGTTGGACGATACGAGGAACATGCCGGAGAACGGCGGTGTATCGGGACCGTGTGATGAACACCGTTTTCTGTGCACTGTGTGCTGTGTGTTTTTGCACGCAGAACAAAGCCGGACAGGTTTTTTCTCATCAGCAAACCTTACAGGGGATACTGTATTGTGGTACAGTTATTCATTTTATCCTATAAGTATCTCTTATCCCCGACTCTCCCAAAAACGAAAGAGAAAAGAACGGGAAAATGCCTGCCTCCCGGTTTGTCCTCTTCGTCCATCGCACAGTGCACAGTGCACAGAAAAATCTCCTCCCCATATCCTGAAAAACTATGACCAGACATCAGACAACCCACTATTTCCAGCTGCCCGAAACCGATCTTCCGGCACTGGAACGTATCATCACCCTTGCAGGATTCAAAAACAAAACTGCCTACTTCACCGCCTGCGCGAAAGCCACGGTCTACGGCAGCCCCGCAGAATCTGCGGAAAACACGCTTGACCCCGTGACCCGCAGCTGGATTGACCGTATCCGGCAGCATGCCGGACGACGGGAAACCCTCATGCATACCCTCATCGGGGTTATCCGGACTCTCGCCTATCCCGTACTCGCCATGAAAGGAGAACTCCTCACCTGGCAAACACTCAGGGACGACATCCGGGAACAGTGCTATACGCAGAGCAGGCAGCTTGCAACCGATCAGGAAATTAAAGAAGCACTGGATACGTTTGCTCTGCTGAACAGAGATGAACTGGCAGACTATCGGAGTGCCCAGCTTGCGGAACAGTATTTTGCCGGAGGGGTCTGAAGAGGTACAGGATGTTGTGTGGCCGGGTAGTGTGTCGAAGCGGTAGATTGCAGAGGCGGTTGTACTTCGGAAATGGTGTATTGTTGTATACGGCATTACTTGAAGAAAAAACCGCGAATCTCCGCCAATCCGGCCTTCGGCCTTGCACGAATCGCATTTTTCTTGCGTTCGGGCTACTGCTCGGGGCCATCGGCTAATCGCCTCGGCCTTTCCCTCGCAGCTTCACGCCCTCACTGGAAAAATGCTGGAAAAGCCGGATTCCCGGCTTTTCCGGGTGCAGGTAAAAACTGCATTCGAAAAAGACAACACTCATAACGCTCTCACTCCATGAGAAAGTATGAACGATAGGAGAAAGTCCCCGAATGTGAACCCCTCTGAATTGCTTTACGCTGACGATGTCTACCACATAATCAAATGTGCAATGGAGGTTTACAACACCCTGAGTCCAGGATTTCTTGAAACTGTCTATCAGGACGCACTGGAAATTGAATTCGGTCTCCGGGAAATTCCCTTCGAACGGGAAAAACACATCAACATCTACTATAAAGGACAGAAACTCCCCAGCTACTACACAGCTGATGAACTCTGTTATAACAGAATCATACTGGAACTCAAAGCAGCATCCCGCCTCACCCAGGAACACGAAGCCCAACTCATCCACTACCTCAAAGCAACCGGCATCACAGTAGGGCTACTGATAAACTTCGGCAAGAACAGAAACCTCGAATGGAAACGGTTCGTTCATACCGATCAAAAATATCAGAACAAACAAAACACATCCTGAAAACCCACAACACAAAGAAACATCAAAACCTCTGATAAACCGCACCAGCATTTTTCCAGTGAGGGCGTGAAGCTGCGAGGGAAAGGCCGAGGCGATTAGCCGATGGCCCCGAGCAGTAGCCCGAACGATAGAAAAATGCGATTCGCGCAAGGCCGAAGGCCGGATTCGCGTGGATTCGCGGTTAAATATCTCATCTATCCAGGAATCCCGCTAACCACACCCTCATCTATCCAGGAATCCCGCTAACCGTATCCTCACCCATCAAAGGAACCCCACGAACCACGCCCTCAAACACCTGAGGACAACATCACCCCCGCATACGATACCATGACAACCACCACCATAACCCCGGGTGTCAGAACCACTGACATCATCATCCTCCGGCGCAGAAACACCGGACAATGGACATTCGACTACCAGAAAGGCGAAATATACCACACCGGAACCGGCAAACCCCTGAAGTTCCGTCCGAACAACGACGGCTACCTCTGCCACACAACACAGGAACACGGCCTCTCCTTCGCCATCACCAAACACCGGGCCATCTGGATTGCCGCGACCGGCACCATCCCGATTGACCTCACCCTTGAAGTCGACCACATCAACAACGACAAAACCGACTGCCGCATCCAGAACCTCCGGCTCATCACCCACAAAGAAAACAGCCGTCCCGGCCGCGCAGGCAACAAAAAGTTCACCAAAGACACCATCCGGCAGATCAGAACACTCTCCCAAAGCGGCACCACCATCGCAGAACTGGGAAAAACCTACGCAGTCAGCCAGTCCTGCATCTCCCGCATCATCCGCGGCGTCACCTACCGGAGCGTGAACTAAATGGAAGCCCCACACACCTACTGCTGCACAGAATGCGGAACCGCATTCACCCTCCAGGACCCCGCCGGCGGAACAGTCCCCCACCCCCCGCTCCGCGCCGGCCCCCTCTGCGGCACAGAAACCGCACTCCGGTGCAGCGGCTGGGAAAAATACCTCATCCAGAGCAGCATCTACTACACGGCCGAGTGCCGCAGACTCCAGGAACTCCGCGAAGAAGAAGCACAGCAGGAGCTCCAGCCATGACCTGCCGCACCATCAACCGCCGGACATTCGGCGAACATCTCCTCCCGCACTACCCCAACGAACCGCAGGAACTCGCCGCAGTCCTCCGGGAAAACAGAGTCACCCAGGCACTGACACACCTCTGCGCCCGGCTGCACCGAAAAATACCGGCACGCACCGCCCCTTCCCCGGAGGATTGATCATGACCTACGAACCTCTGGACACCGACCGCTTCGTCCTCGAAGCACTCCTCCCTCTCCACCCGATACCGCTCGACCCCTACGAACGTGCCCTCTGGTATCACAACATTGCCGGCATCTGTGACCAGCTCGGCCCCCACTTCGCCGGTCTTGCGCAGAAAGAAATCCAGTCCATTCAGGACAACCGGATTCAAAGCGACGAGTACACCCTCGGGACCCCGGTACAGCACATCGACAGTGTAAACATCGGCAAACTTCGCGACCGACTGCCTCACATCTGCGACCAGCTCATACACCTGCGGGCGGTTGATGCAGAAAAAATACTGGGACGACCACGACTGTATCAGCTTGCAAACACCGCCGACCCGGACCGCACCGCACGCCTCGCCCGCATCAACCTCGGTGACCTCAGAAAAACACTCCTGCCCGCCGAAGTTCCGCAGTTCATCACCACAACCACACGCCCCGGACAACCGGCCATTGTTCCCCGGGAGGTGTCCCATGGTGTGGACTGACCACCCCGAACTCCGCGACCCCGCACAGCTCACCGCACTCCTGCGAACACCGCTCAAAGTCGCCGCAATCGCCCGGAGACTCGGCTGCACCGAAAAAACCGTACGGGTCGCCATGCAGCATCACGGCATCCAAAGACCCCTGATTATTCTCGGAGACGAGGTGCGCAAATGGTTGAACATGCCGTAGAAATCCCCCCCATTTTTTCTCCTCATTGTGTTTCCCGGAGTGACAGGTTGTTTTTGAGGTATCTGTCAAATTCTCATACTCCAAAAAATTGGTGTGATACTCGTGAGTGCACCACGGGGAAAAATTAGCCTAGTGGCAAACCCAGGTCTCAGAAACACCACACATTAAAGCAGAAGAAAATCGCCTCAGCAATACAGACACAAAAAAGAAAAAATGGTATTTTGGGTATTTACATCATTCCCGGGGGCATACCGCCCATTCCACCCATACCGCCTGCTCCGCCCATTGCGGCCATCTCCTCCGGAGACGGTCCTGCGGACCTTGCAGATGCGATAACATCATCGATTCTGAGAATCATGACAGCAGCCTCTGCTGCGGATGCAATTGCCTGGGTCTTTACCCGGAGCGGCTCAACAACGCCTGCACCAAGCATATCAACCGGCTTACCCTCAAAGACATCAAGACCAAAGGTCTTCATACCCTTCTCATGGGCCGCACGAAGCTCAACAAGCTTGTCGATCGGGTCCAGACCTGCGTTCTCGGCAAGGGTTCTCGGGATAACTTCCAGTGCAGATGCAAATGCTTCGATTGCAAGCTGGATACGTCCGCCCTGCGTTGCTGCGTACTCACGGAGTCTGAGGGAAAGCTCAACTTCCGGTGCGCCTCCGCCGGCAACAATCTTCTTGTCCTCAACGACAACACCGACAACGCGGAGTGCGTCCTCAAGGGCACGGGCAAGCTCATCGACAACATGCTCGGTTCCGCCTTTAATGATGATCGAAACTGCCTTCGGATTCTTGCATTTCTCAACGAAGATCATCTCTTCGCCGCCGACTTTCCGCTCCTCAACAAGGCCTGCAACGCCAAGCTCATCAGCGCTGATTGCATCGATCGAGGAGATCAGAGCGCCGCCGGTTGCCCGGGCGAGCTTCTCCATGTCGGACTTCTTGACACGGCGGGTCGCAAGGATACCTGCCTTGGACAGATAGTGCTGTGCGATGTCGTCGATACCTTTCTGACAGAACAGAACATTTGCACCGGATGCTTTGATCTTCTCAACGATGCTTTTAATCATGCGTTCCTCTTCGTCAAGGAACAGCTGGAGCTGATCTGGGCTGGTAATGCTGATCTCTGCGTCAACCTCAGTCTTCTTGTACTCGACTGCTGCGTTAAGGAGGAGAATCTTTGCATTCTTCACGGTCTTGGGCATACCGGGGTGGACACGCTCTTTATCGATAATCATACCTTCGACAATCTCGGAGTCCTCAATTGCACCGCCGACACGCTTCTCGACTTTAACGTTCTCCGTGTCAACGGTTCCGTCTGCGTCTGCAACAAGCGTGATTGCACGGACAATTAAGTCACAGAGCTTGTCCTTGGATGCCTCGGCGTTCTTACCGGTCATCGCGGTACCTGCAATCTTTGCAAGGATGTCCTTGTCCTTTGCTTTCACATCGACAGCGATGGTCTGCAGGAACTCCTGAGCCTTCTCTGCTGCCTGGCGGTATCCGAGCGTGATAACGGTCGGGTGAACATCCTGTTCAAGGAGTTCCTCGGACTTCTTCAGAAGTTCGCCTGCAATAACGACGGCCGTAGTGGTTCCGTCTCCGACCTCATCATCCTGGGTCTTGGCTACCTCAACCATCATCTTCGCGGCCGGGTGCTCAATGTCCATCTCTTTGAGAATGGTCACACCATCGTTGGTGATAACGACATCACCGATGGTGTCGACGAGCATTTTGTCCATGCCTTTCGGACCAAGGGTTGTTCTCACTGCACCGGCAACTGCCTTTGCTGCAGCGATGTTCATACTCTGGGCGTCGCGTCCGCGGGTACGCTGTCCGCCTTCCTTAAGAATCAGAATGGGCTGTCCGCCAAGTTGTGCTGACATAATTTTGTATCTCCAAATACTCTGGTTCGCAGAGTAATGTATGCAGATTAGATTGCTTTGTAGTTCTATATAAAGTTGATTATGTTGCCACGGACGCCGGGACAAAAAATAGGAGATTTTTCACGGGGATGTTTCCGGTTCCCCGGGCGCGCCTGAATGGCGGGGGCGGCTGTACGTATCAGTTGGCCTGCATGCCCGGTCACCCTCTTCACCGGACATTCCCGGGGACGTTTTGACATAACCTGCAGGAATTCGTTCCGGATACTGCAGAGCAGCCCAGTCACACAAGGCATCGAGAATCGGGAGGAGATCAGTTCCCGTCTGCGTGAGGCGATACTCGACGCGGGGAGGAATCTCCTCATACTGTGTCCTGATAATGAGGCGGTCTTCTTCCAGAGCTTTCAGCTGAAGTGAGAGCATATGCGGCGTAACTTTGGGAAGATGCGCTTTGATATCCGAATACCTGACGCTATTATCGCCGATATACCAGATGATGAGAGCCTTCCATCGTCCGCCGATGCAGTCAAATGCCGCCTCAACCGGACACATATACGTGTGTTTGCGGGTTTTCATGATAGAGATACGGATGAACCATTAGTAGATACATCCTCATCCGATTTATTCCCATGTATTGAAAATGCCGGTATCATAAACCATATCTGATGTGATTTTTGGTACTTTTTTGTATTTATTTTCGGATTACCAAAGAATAGAGTATGATCTCAGAGACTGATGCTGTGGAAACAGTTGCCGGACTCATGATGGTCGCGGCACGTACCGCACCGAAGGCCATGGGCATTGACTCAATTGTTGCAAAAACCATCTCCGGCAGTGAGATGAACGCAGTAGCTGAAAAGATGGATGAAATAGGCAGTGCAACCGGTCTGGCATTCTTTCATCTGAATGCAGACCACGTGAGAGCCAGTGATAGAATGGTTCTCCTCGGTGTGATGGGGCACCTGCCACTTGGCGCAAACTGCGGCGGCTGCGGTCATGCGACCTGCGCAGAGTTTACGAAAGCGGTTCGGGAGACGCAGGTGGACACGGACTATCCGGGACCGAACTGCATCTTCAAAATCTCGGATCTCGGTATTGCCGCAGGGTCTGCTGTGAAGTGTGCAGCTTTTCACAATGTGGACAACCGGGTGATGTATACAGCAGGCGTTGCCGCCCGTCGACTCGGCATGATGGAAGACTGCACCGTCGTCTATGGAATTCCTCTCAAAGTATCGGGAAGAGATATTTTCTTTGCAACGGAGATACAGCATTAAAAAATGAAAGGGCCGGGACCCTTCGGCCCGCACTTTTTTGTCACATCTTATCGGTTACCATTTCCAGAAGATCGGACCCGTCCGCGACATCCTTCAGCCGCTCCTCCCCGATGACAAGCGTCTTGCCGATCTTCTTCTCTTTCCGGTAGTCCGAGACCACGCACAGGGAATGGGTTCCCGATATCTGGGAAATGTTTCCGACCAGCTCCGCCCGCCGGACGGTCTTCTGGGCAGTTCCGTAACAGGTGAGAATCGTCTCATCCTCAAAGACCGCGAATGCATGGAACGGTGCCCGGCGAAGTTCATGTACACTGATCCCGATTGACCGCAGACGATCTGCCGGCTGCTGATGCGGATCATTTTCACTGCCGGTTCCGGAGGGCAGGGATGCCGGTGAAACCTCCTCTTTTTCCGGGACATACAAGAAGAGGTCAATCGGTGTTACGATATCTTCGCTGAACAGCTCCTCAAGCCGCATGGCCATATCGAGAGTGGTCCCCATTCCCCCTTCATATTTGCTGATCGTCCGGCGGGACACGCCGAGGATGTGGGCGAGATCCCCAAGAGACATCGCCTGCTCCTCCCGCAGCGTCCGGAGTTTGTCTGCATCGATGTTAACATACAGTCCCCCGGGCGATGCGTAGACCAGCGGCAGTTCACCCTCCGCCAGATAATCATATAAGGTCGCAGATGAGACTGCGTTGATCCCGTACCGCAGATAAATGGCTCCCCGTTCCAGCGGGGCGTCGCGTGCGCGTTCCCCGATAATCAGGGGAACCGCATGCAGATGACGGGCAATTTTGTCCAGGTCCCAGGCGATGTCCTCGTTGACACTGTCAATCTGGGAAACCACCTTGATAACAAGCAGATGCTCCGTATCAGACGTCATCAGATCGAAACTCCGGGGACGGATCTCGCAGCGTTCCGACACATTATAGCCTGCCATGATCAGAATACTGACCACGTTCTGGAGCAGCCGGTCGTTGGACATGATGTATAATCGTAATAGTAATGCGGTTCAATAAAAGAGTATCGAAAGAATGCTTGTCGGAATGGACGATACTGATTCCCCGGAAGGGATGTGTACGACGTATCTGGGTGCTCTCCTCGCCCGGAATCTGGAACGCGCAGGATATCGTGTTCGCGAACTGCAGCTGATCCGCCTGAACCCGAACGTGGTGTGGAAGACGCGGGGAAACGCCGCAGTCTGTCTGGAGGTAGAGGGAGACGATATGGAATCCGTGTTCCGGCTGGCCTGCGAACTGGTGGAAGAGAATGCAATGTTTGCCTGTGATAAAACGAACCCCGGTGTGGTGGTTGTCCGGTCCCGGCCGGATACGGCATTTTATTATCAGGCTCTCCGGAGGTTTTGTACCATCGAGGAAACTGTTGCCCGGCTGGATACGCTCGGGGCCCTCTATCGCGGATACAAATGCGGCCGGGGACTGATCGGGGCGCTGGCCGCCGTCTCCTCGGATCTGCCCGATTACACCTGGGAACTGCTTGCATACCGGAGTCGTGACCGCTGGGGTACGCCGCGAAAATTTGCGGCCGGGAGCTTCTTTGCCGCAGAAGCAGCAACGTTCCCACACACCTGGGATACCGTTGACCCCTCTGCGGGAGCGGTGGTCTGCGTTCCCCATGGAAAGGATCCGGTACTGTACGGGATACGCGGTGAGTCACCGGAATGGGTTTCCCGCGCTGCCGCAGACCTCTCCTCGGAGACTGCCGCATTCTCGCAGATCTGGAAAACAAATCAGGGAACGGATGCGCATCTGCTGCCGTATGCCGGAACACCGGTAGAGGGACTTTCGTATATTCTGGACGGAACCGTGGTCTCCCCGCCCCGAACCGGTCGCGGCGGGCATGTCAGTTTTCTTCTGCAACCTGATGCCGGGGGGCGGCAGCTGACGGTCTTTGCATATGAGCCGACCAAGCAGTTCCGGGCTGTTGTCCGGGAGCTGATGAAAGGCGATCATCTCACTGTCTGTGCCAGTTATCAGCATGAGGCACTGAACCTCGAAAAACTCCGGGTTACCGCAACCGCTCCCACAACAGCGAAACACCCGCCGAAGTGTCCGCTCTGCGGCGGAAGAATGACCTCGGCCGGAACCGGGAAGGGATACAAATGCCGGAGCTGTCCTGGTCGTGTCCGGGAGGTCCCCGAAGTTCCCCGCAGTCTGTCACCGGGCTGGTATGAAGTTCCGCCGGGAGCAAGACGGCATCTCGCAAAGCCGCTTGCCCGTATGCCGGACAGGAATCTGCCGAATCATAGGACCTCAGACTAACCCTCCTTCAGTTCCGTGTGTTGACAATGAGATTGTCCAATGGTTTCAGGTATCGATTGATCCTGTTCACCAAGATGATCTATCTTAAATATTTAGGGGTGATATACTAATTTATTTATGAAATTCGTAGTGTTTACTCTGTGTGCTCTGCTTCTCGTCCTGTTTGCAGCAGGCTGTGTTGACACCGACATTCCCGAACCGCAAATACCCGTGCCAACTCCGACCCCTGCGATCACCCTTACAGGCGATCCCGTTCTTGGCGTATGGAATGCGAATAACTATACCTTCACCACCGATCCCGTGACCGATCTTTCCACGGAAATCTCCACCAACTACACGATTACAGTTCGGGAGGACGCCACCGCAACCATTGACGCTACCCATTATGAACTTGTGGGATTTTCCGTCTCCTTGAACACCTATACGATGGATGGAGATGTTCTCAAGAACGAAAACATCTACACGATCACCGCTGATCTTCTCGGAACATATGTTATCACGTTTGTAGACGAGAATCAGGTAACGCTGACGACACCTGAGGGTTTGGAGCTTCCCCTGGTAAAACAGTGAAACGCAACCTCGAAAATTCATTCGTAAAAAACCGCGAACACAGCGAATAAAATCGCCTTTGGCGATTTTTTTATTCGCTGTATTCGCGCCATTCGCGGTTTTTTTTACGAATTTCCGGTGTCTATACTATTACAGTCACTGCCCCGCCGCACAGACGGCGAAAGATCGGGACCTCTCCTGAAATCACCTGCCCAACAGGAAAGAGTATCGATTGGACAGACACAACAGGCTCTCCGGAAAAGATAACATCTCTGGCAGTCAATAGAAGTACTTAGTTATGACGCTTGAGGAGAAGATCACGTTTTACTCGCGCGAGGATGCCGTTCTGTTTCAGAAATATCTCAAGGAAAAAGACTGTTCTGCGCGGATCTCCGTAGAACATGACTTTTCCGGGACCCCGTACTTTGAGGGAACTATTTCTGCATTCCTTTCCCTGATCGATACGATAACAACCCGGGAAGAGGATACAGAGCTTTCGGAGATCAAAGAAGACCTTCTCAGCAGAGAAAAAACGCTCTCCGATTTTTTTGCATCCCACAAAGTCGGTGACATTCTGACGGACTCAACCCCGTCCCAGCTTCTCGCCCAGCTGGAGAGTATTAATGCCGATGGCAACGATGACCTGCAGAAACAGGCAACGGAAAAATTTGTCAATTCACTGATGATTCTCGGGACGCTTGAAGACAATGAACTTCTGCAGATTTCAGGAGAAACTCCGGAATATACCCTTGCCGGGACAAAAGAACCTTCTGAGATGCGCGTCATGTATGCATACACGGATATTGCCGGTGTGACCGAAGAGGATCTCAAAAGTACCGGAATCACCAGTCATATCAGAACCTCCTCAACCACGGGTTATGTGGTGACAACCGGTTCTGAAATTATTCTTGTCTCTGATATGGATGATCTGAGTGAGTTCCTTGACCATCTTGACGTGGACGATGATGAGGCAGCCCGGTTTATTGACGCTATTTTCTTCAAACAAGCGCTCATTGCAAAGATTCATGATCTCATTGCCGGTGGAATCACCACAGAAGCTGCTCTCCTTGCAGCGTTTGATGCTCCGGCATTCCCTCTTGCGGGAACAGACGACGTAATCTCCTTTGACCTCTCTGCCGAGTACCTTGCCGGGGTGCTGGGAGACCTGAGAAAGCAGGGAGTTCTCAAGGGAAGAGACGGCAAGATTAAAAGTTGCTAACGCGAATAGTATACTTAGGTGGGGGATGTGGAGTACAAAGCAGTGTGGACACTGCTGCCCTCACCACAATCGAACCTGTTTTCCAATATCTTATTGCTGTGCCCGTTCTATCTGTATGCTATACAGGTAATATTCAATGCATACACACTGTAATGATCCGGTCAGACAGTTCGTGCCGCGCCCGAATATGACGGTCAACGAACTGGTTTCGGAGATGGGGAGAGCGGGAGCATACAACGGCGGCAGCCTTTTCCACGCGGTTGAGGTCTATGAGAAAATGCTCCGCGATCCGGATATGACGAAGTTTTTCGCCCTGGCAGGTGCGATGGTTCCCGCAGGAATGGGAGGCATCGTCTCAACGCTCCTTGAAAAAGGATACATTGATGTTCTGACTTCGACTGGGGCAAACCTCACCCACGATGTAATCGAGGCGATCGGCTGCCATCACTATCACGGGAAGGCGGAATGCGATGACCTGGAACTGAGGGAGGAAGGTATCAACAGAATTTACGATATTTTCCTGCCGAATGAAGCCTATGAGGAGCTTGAAGAGTTTATTCAGGATGTGTATTCGGGACTGCCGGACGAGCCGATCTCGATCAGTACACTGCTGAGGACAATCGGGGAGCAGCTTAACACGGGAATTCTGGCAACAGCTGCAAAACAGGATGTTCCGGTTTACTGCCCCGCATTTCAGGACTCTGTTCTTGGCCTGCAGTACTGGATGTTTTCCCAGTTCCATAAAAAGACAATTCTTGATGCAATCGGCGATATGCAGCACCTGCTGGATACGGCATTCAATGTGAAGAAGGCCGGAGCGGTTCTGGTTGGCGGAGGGGTGCCGAAAAATTTCACGCTGCAGACGATGCTGATGACAGAGAATGCCTTTACGTATGTGATTCAGCTTACCGGCGACCGGCCGGATCTCGGCGGTCTTTCCGGTGCCACGCTGGATGAGGCAAAGTCCTGGGGTAAAATAGGTGAGGGCGGAACCGGAATTACCGTGTACGGCGATGCGACGATTACCCTGCCGATTCTTGCGTCTGCGACGCTGGAACGGATGGAGAAAAACTGATGGCAGACCTTCTTCTCGCACTGGATGTGAAAGGAAAGAACGAAGCAGTCCGCGTGGCGGAAGCCTGCACGGGTGAGCTTGACGCGATTAAGATCGGGTATCCGCTGGTGCTGTCAACGGGTCTCGGGATTGTGAAGGATCTGGCGAAAGCAGACATCCCGATCATCGCAGATTTTAAGGTGGCTGATATTCCGAACACGAACTCCCTCATCTGTGAGGAGGTTTTCGGTGCCGGATGTGCCGGTATCATTACCCACGCGTTCTGCGGTCATGATTCCCTTACGGCCTGCGTGGATGCGGCCCACGATCACGGCGGTGTCTGCTTTGTGGTCTGTGAGATGAGCCACCCCGGAGCTCTGGATTTCCTGACCGGAAGGAATGCAGAGCAGATGGCGGAGATGGCAAAGGCTGCAGGGGCGGACGGCATTATTGCTCCTGCAACCCGACCGGAACGAACCGCTGTTCTTCGCGGAATTATCGGAAACTCGATGAAGATTTATTCTCCAGGTGTCGGCGCTCAGGGTGCCAGACCTGAGGACGTGAAAAAATATGTGGACGGCATTATCGTCGGCCGGGCAATCTATGAGGCCGCTGATCCGAAGTCTGCAGCCCACGAGTTCCGTATGCGGGCTCGGTAACCGAAAACCCTCAGGAGATACATCTATTCTCCGGCAGGCAGTTCGACCGCGGAGATATTTTGCAGTCAAAGACTGTTGGATCTTTGGCTGACTCTCTTTTTGCAGCTGCTGCAGACGTTGTCATGCAGTGAAATAATCCCGCCGCATTCACAGGTCCATCGCGAAAGTTCCTCGGTGAGAAATGCATCGATACCTAGCTCCTTTGCCCGGCTGCCAAATGCGACAAGACTCACGCCGTACGTCTTCACATATGTTGTATCCAGACGGTGAAGGTATCTACAGGGAAACGATTCACAGAAAAAACAGTGGCTGATGTGTTTCCCGGCGGCACAACTGCCGATCCGGCAGGTCAGGCAGTGTATCCCGGTTCCCGGGCAAGGATTTTTCAGCCGGAGCCGCCGATAACAGACCTGACAGATCATCCCGCAGGGTGCAAGGGTATTCGAGGAATCGGAGACTTCATTTTTTGCGGCCATAGCACGTAGATATACGAACCTGCTGCGGAAAAAATTATCTCCGGGCAGGTCCGGCGTCGGAAAATCCCTGACGCTGACCGGTTCCGGCGAGTTTTGTCATATCCTGCGGACGGGTAAGCATGAGAACCACGTTCACCGCATGTTCGCGGGTCCGCTGTTCCAGAAGCCATGCAAGTTCGGCATCATCCTTTGCCTCATCTTCATGGACAAACACCTCGATAATGTGTTTATTGGTCATCAGCTGCGCCAGCATGATCCCCTGCGAGGCTTCATGGGCACAGATTTTATCCTGATCTTTTCCGCCCGGCATACCGAGTGCCATGACGATATCACAATGCTGTTCTTCGATGAGTTTTTTTGCGGCGACCGGGAGGTCCTTGACTCCCGGCACCGTAACCCGCAGAATTTTTGCACTGGTATGTTTTTTCAGTTCATCCACTGCAAACGCACCCATATTTGCACGGGCAAAGGTCGTGTCGGCTACACCGATGATCATGCACAGAGTTCCTCAGCTGCGGCGGTAAGACCGTCGCCCTCAAGCGTGTATCCGGCTTTTTGGAAGGCCAGCTGCACTGCTGCGACGGTTGCGAGGATCTCCGGCGTATCGATAATACCCATATTGCCGATACGGAAAATCCTGCCTTTGAAGCGGTCCTGCCCTCCGGCAAACTCAATGCCCATCTTCTTGCAGACGCCGCGAATCTGGGAATCCTCAATGCCGGCCGGATAGAAGAAGCCGGTTACGGTGTTTGAGGCTTTGTGCAGTGCGTCAACCTGCGGAACCGGAGAGAGACCCCATGCTGCACCTGCGACACGGACGGCGGCAGACATTCGGTGGTGGCGGGCGATACGGTTTTCTAGGCCCTCCTCTTCGATGAGTCTGCATGCTTCCCGGAGTGCGAGGAACAGCGGGACTGCCGGTGTGCTCGGGGTTTCCATGGGGTTTCCGTCGGCAGACTTCTTTGCTTTCTTCAAGTCGAGATAGAAGGGGCGGGTCTCGGACAGACGGTCCCAGGCTCTCTGGGAGACCGAGACTGCAGCGAGTCCTGCCGGTGCGGCGAGACATTTCTGGGATCCCACAATCGCAACATCCGCTCCCCATTTGTCTGCTTCGACGACATCTCCACCGATAGAGGTGATTGCATCAAGGATAAACAGTGCATCGTACTTCCGTGCGAGTTTCCCCACCTCTTCTGCAGGGTTGAGAATCGCAGCAGAGGTCTCATTGTGGACGAGGGTCACCACTTCGGCACCGTTTTCCAGAGATTCTTTCAGGCCTTCAAGGTTCAGGGGGTGTCCCCACTCGGACTCGATCATGACGGACTCTCCGTAAATTCCTGCGATCTGCCCGAGGCGCTCACCGAACTTTCCGTTGACGAGGGATGCAACCTTTTTCCCTTTTGCAAATGAGCCGATTGCTGCTTCCTGACCGGCAGTTCCGGAACCGGAGAGGACGAGGATGTCATTTTTGGTTCCAAACACCGGTTTTAAGATACGGACAATGTCTGCGTAGCAGTCGCCGAACTCCCGGCTCCGGTGATTGATTGCCTGTTTGGTCATTGCGTTGCGTACCGTCTCCGGCATGGGAACCGGACCCGGCATCATGAGAAGTGTTTCGTTGTACATAGGCTCACTGGTTTTGTACATATATGTGGAGAGACATACTTATAGTAATGGCAGATGTTGCAGTTATCGCCGGATCGGCATCGGATCAGGTAATTATCGAGAAAGTTACGAATACTCTCGCGCAGTATGGTATCAGCTACGATATGCAGATTCTTTCCGCCCACCGCGATGCAAAGAAGCTTGACGTCTACGTCGAAGGGTCAGACGCCAAGGTGTTTATCTGTATTGCCGGAATGTCTGCCGCCCTCCCGGGCGTTGTTGCAGCCCGGACAGATAAGCCGGTGATCGGGGTTCCGGTCTCCGGAAAGATTGCAGGAGGACTTGACGCCCTGCTTTCCATTGCTCAGATGCCGCGTGGCGTCCCGGTGGCCTGTATGGCTGTAGACGGCGGAGAAAATGCAGCGCACTTTGCTCACCGGATTCTTTCTCTGTCTCTCTAAAGTATGCAGTACATGTATTACTATGAAACACCGCTCGGAAAAATCGGCATTGCCGAGGAGAACGGAGCGGTTACCCATCTCTGGTTTCCGGAGTCAGCGCCTCCCTCACTGCAGGCGGATATCTGGGAGACTCCGGTACTGAAACGTGCGGCAAAACAGCTTACCGGATACTTTGCCGGAGGGAAACATGCATTTACCATTCCTCTTGCTCCTGAGGGAACCGAATTTATGCAGCAGGTCTGGGCTGAGCTGGAGAAAATTCCCTATGGGGAAACCCGGACATACAAAGAGATTGCATCTGCTCTCGGCCGGAAAAATGCAAGCCGGGCCGTTGGTCTTGCGAACAATAAAAATCCGGTTCCGCTGCTGATTCCCTGTCACCGGGTGATCGGCAGTCCGAAGAAGTCCAGAAGTCCTGCGACAGGGAGTATCACAACAGCCCAACTCACCGGATACTCAGGCGGTCTTGACCGGAAAAAGAAACTGCTGGAACTGGAAAATCCGGATCTTGTCATCCGGTAAAAAAATCAGGAGAGAATATTGTACAGCGTATCCCGCTGGGCAAGTTTTCTTCCGATATCATCACAGATGATTTTCATATCCTCCGGACTGAAGTAGTCCGACTCTTCGCCGGCTCCCGCGGTCCGGGACAGGGAATCGACAAACATTGTTCCTCCCACATCGTTTCCCCCGGAGATCAGGCCGAGCTGTGTCATTTTCTGGCCGATCTTTGACCAGGGAACCTGGATATTCTGCATATTGTCCAGAAACAGCCGGGAGATGGCAATCAGGAGGATGTCATCTTTTCCGGTTGCCCCATACCGCACCAGTCCGTCCTTTTCCAGAGGGGTATTATGGTGAAGGAACGAAAGCGGCACGAGTTCGGTGAAGACCTGCGTCTCATCCTGCAGGTCCCGGAGGATGGAAAGATGCCGGGCGCGTTCCTCGGGGGATTCAACCGAACCGTACATGATCGTTGAGGTCGCACGAAATCCGACATCATGCGCTTCACGGATAATTTTTACCCACTCGCTTGTCGGGAGTTTCTTATGACAGATCACATCCCGCACCGAGTCCACCAGAATTTCGGCGGCGGTTCCCTGAACAGTCCCGAGTCCCGCATCCTTTAAGCGAATCAGTGTCTCTTTTGTGGTAAGGCCGCTCTGCTCTGCGGCAAATGCAATCTCGTCCGGACTGCATCCGTGGACGTGGACGCCGGGGATCTCCTCCCGCAGGGTCCGGATCATATTTTCATAGTTTTCTATGGTAAATCCCGGATGAACGCCGGCAAGGTAACAGACCTCCGTTACGTTTTTGCCGCGGGCGTCGCGTGCATGCTCCCGGAACTCCTCGTCTGTAAAACAGAATGCATCAGGATCGGTAGGTTTTCTGCCAAAGGCACATAATCCGCACCGGTTCTTGCAGATGTTGGTCATATGCAGGTTCATGTTCCGGACGTAGGTCACGGTGTCTCCCACAATTTGTTCACGAAGTTCGTCTGCTGCTGACGCAACTTTCCAGATATCGCGACCGGAGAGATGAAACAAGGCCGCTGCCTCGTCCTCACGCATCCGGGCGCCTGCCGATACATCATCCAGAATACGGATGATCTCGGTCCGGGTCAATCTCGGGGTTGTCATGTACGGTTTCCGCCTTTTTTCTGATTCCGCGGTTTCTTCGTTGACGCTGCTTCCTTTTCTTTTTTCCGGCTGTAGAGTTCGTATAGAACCAGCAGAACAGCTACAACAATGGCGAACTCCCAGATGTGCAGCGGCAGATATCCGATCAGCGGAATGGCAAACAGGGCTTTGCCGACGACCCATTCCTCTTTGACCGGTTCAACCAACCCGATTCCGACAAAAGATCCCTGCTGATCCTTTAATTCGTTATTATCACCTTTGGTGATGTAGCCGGCGTGGGCATGTACTCCACTGAAACCATATTCCTCCGCTGCTTCGGATGCATTAACCATATCAATTGCCCGATGAATTATCGGGGTTACGTGGGTATTGCCGTTCGGCTGATAGATGATCACATCACCATATCCCCCAAAGGATGATACCCCGGCAGCCTGTGCTTCCACCGAGGTCAGAACCGGGCCGAACCTGTTCTCCTCAACCACGAAGACCAGATCCCCGACGTTCATATTCGGCACCATACTTTCTGATTCTACAGCGACGATCGCAGGCCAGGTACCGGATACACCGAAGAGAAGTATTCCGATGACCGCGACCACAAGAACTACCGACAGGATATCACGAACAAGGCTTGTTTTCGGATCATCGGATTTCAGTTTTTCCAGAAGTTTTGCAGGTGCTGACATAAGGCTGGTAAGTAACTAAGGATGTTTCCGGTATAGATTGTTTCTGTTGCGTGTAAACCTGCGGTCTCTGTGCCGTCCAAGTCTTTGACTTGGACATCTCCAAGGAGTACTTCCCGGAGTACGTCTCGTCGGATTCCTGGAAAAAACGCACGCCTATCCGTGCGGACCGAATGGAATCCCGGTACGAACCGTAATATTGACCAGTTTCTCCAGAATATTTCCTCGCATATCAACAGCCACAACAGAGATATTCGTCTCACCGGAGATACTGGGAACCCGTATCCGGGTACCATGGTTCTCCAGCGGTGTCGATACAATCCGTGTTGAACCGTTCCCACCATAAAAGACACTCTGAACCTCTGCAAAAGCAAGCCCGTTTTCACTGAGGATATAGACCTCAACAGGAATTGAATGCGGCACCACATCCCCGTAGAAAACATCCCCCTCCCGCGGCTGGACAAGCAGGATCTGCAGCGGGACAGAACTGTCACGAATCGGGAACGTCACTTTTTCAAACACCAGCGGCAGACCGGTGATACTTCGTGACCTGTTCAAAATAGTAACAGAACCATCCTGACCTGCAGCCATCTCCCACTCAGCATAAATACGATCCATCTCCGCCTCAGTCGGAAGTTGTGCGGAGTTGACATACAGCACAATCTGTTCAACAAATGAATCCCCTGTTACGACAGTATCCACATCCCATCCGAGAACCGGGCCGGTCGGATACCACGTCTGGTTCATAAACTCTCGCAGTTCTGTCAGCTTCTCATTCTCATGATGCGACTCCGCCCAGCTGCGAACGAGCCACCCATCTTCCTGGGTGGTTCCGTAGACTTTGATTACAGGATTTTCCGCATCAGAAGTACTCCCGGTTGGAGGGAAGTCCTCCCCGGTTTGCCCGGGCTGTATGCATCCTGTCGTACAGGCGATCAGCAGAACCAGTACAAAAAGCGGGACGGCAAAAAAGGTCGGCGTATCATACATGATACAGTATCGCCGGCACATATAATTGTGACTCAGGACTCAGCTATGCGCCCTGCATCCGCTGATCATACGTCCGCAGCGCCCGCAGCATATCCACATAGCGGAACTCAGGCCAGGTCGGTGTACAGAAACAGACTGCAGCCTCGTTGCCGTTCGCCAGCCAGGGAAGAAAGTTCGAAGTCCTGCGGTCATTTGCCGTTCGGATAATCAGGTCCACCGGCGGCATCAGCATCTCCGGATACATCCGCCTCGTTACCGCATCCGGCGTAATCTCCTCAGGCATAAGCTTCCCTGCCCGGACATCGGAAACAATCCTCCGGGCAGTAGTCACAATCTCATTTCTCCCCCCGTATGCCAAGGCGAAATGGACATAATACCGGGAATGATTCCTCGTTGCCTCCTCAGCAGCTTCAACTTTCTCCAGAAGCGCCGGATCCAGAAGCGATCGGTCACCGATCACCGTAATATTGATCTGATTCTCATAGACCCGCCTGTCCTCCACAATGCCACCAAACTTTTCGATAAACAGCCGGAGAAGCTCAGTTTTTTCATCCTCCGGCCGCTTGAAGTTCTCGGTGGAGAACGCATAAAAGGTGATGTGCCGGATACCCAGTTCACTCATCCAGTCCAGCACCCTTTCGGTGGTGTCGGCTCCCAGACGGTGACCGTAGCCGGTGTCTTTTCCATGGGCTTTGGCAAACCTGCGGTTCCCGTCCTGAATGATTGCCACATGCATCGGAATATACTTCAGCTGCCAGCGAAGCAGTCTTGCATACACCGACTCGGCGAAGTTGCGAAAACTCAACTGGGAATCACCTCAACGATCATCCCATCGTTCGGATACCGTTCAATAATCTTTCGCTCACCGCCAAATTTGCGGGGAACTTTCCGCATCTGCTGCCAATCCAGTTCAATGGTGCCGTCGTCCATCTCTTCATAGTAGCTGCCGGCTTTCAGGCAGGAAAGAATCATCTCCAGATCATCTTTCGGGTCCATAGACCCGTACATGATTGTACCGTCATCGGTTATCATATCAAACGGTCGGGCAGAATTTCTTGCAATCCGTTTCAGCCGTTCCCGCAGCTGAACAGAGTCCTTGAATGTCGAGGTACAGTAATGGACCTTCGGATGGCCGTTAATCTCTCCGGCCCATTTGGTGGAGCCTTTAATGGCATTACAGAGCGGATTTTCCGGCTCAAGTTTTCGTTCCCGCATGGCGTCAGCACAGTTGTCTCCCCACTCAAGCTGATTGATATTGAGAAAGTCAAGGGTGTCGAGGAGCGGGAAGAAGTGACGGAGTCCCGGTAGTGACGGGACTTCAATGCCGACGGAGAAGCCCAGACGTTTTGCGTTGGCTATCGCTTCGGGATATCCGGACTGCATGATACCGCTCCATTCTTCGTGCGGAGGATGCATCCGGATTTCATCGACACACGGGCGAAGGGCCGCGAGTTCCTCAAGGGTCGGGGCGTGACCGGTATAGAGGTGGATGTGATGTGTCGGCCCGAAGTGATTTTTGAGATGCATACAGAACTCCACAACACGGTCAAGTTCCAGCAGGGGTTCCCCCCCGGTGACGCCGGTGCCGAGGGCATCCATAACTTCAGCTTCGGGAATGGCTTCCTCCGGCGTTGTTATCTTCTGGTCGTTGGCATAGATGACATCCATGTCCTTTCGCTCCTCGGAGAGCGGACAGTACCAGCAGTCACGGTCACAGCGTCCGGTAATGAAGAGGACGAGCTTTGCTCCCTGATAGCAGAGTCTGCATCCTTCACTGAGATTTCTGGGGAGTTTATCCTTTGCTTTTGCCATTGTTATGCGGTCATTTCGGTGAGCCGGGCGAGTGTTGCATCACGTCCGAGTGCTTCGAGGAACCAGCCGAGACGAGGGCCGCGGTCGGCACCGAGGAAGGCACGATAGACTGCGGTGAAGAGTTCCTTTCCGGTGATTCCTGCTCCGTTTGCGGCATCGTAGACTGCGTTATGGAGAACGTCGGCTTTCCATTCACCGTCTGCGATTGCTTTTGCATATGCAGCAACAGCAGCTTTGACGGCTGCGGGTTCTGCTGCGGCAACTGCCGGGAGAGCGGGCTGGATTGAGAATTTGACGTCGTCAGGGGCATAGCGTTCGATCCACATTCTTGCCCGGTTTGCCTGGTCGAGAACGGCATCTTTGTCGACAATTTCATAGCCGCTGCGTTTGAGAATGTCAAAGAGACCGTCGTCGGTCTGGGCGATCTGGACGACGGTGACCATGTGCCGGAACGGAATAGTAGTCTGAGGGGATGCGATCCGGGAAAGTTCGTACTCGCGGGAATCTCCGGATGCTGCTGCCCGGTCATATTCATCGATAAGGCGCAGGAGACCCATACCGGGGTCAAACGCGATGGTCTTATCGGGTTTTGTTTTGGCAATCATGTACCGGAGAACTTCGGGCGGCACGATCTCAAGCATATCGCGGATGGTGAGAACAACTCCTTTGGAGGAGTGCATTTCACCTTTTCCTTTGAGACTGATCCATTCGTAGGTCACCGGGACGGGTGCCTGATAGCCGTAGATTTCTTTGGTGATGTATTTGCCGGTGTCATAGGAGCCTCCGGGAGATGCGTGATCTTTGCCGAAGGGTTCTACGGTGACTCCGTGGACGGACCAGCGCATCGGCCAGTCCACCCGCCAGACAAGTTTTCCTTCGCCTTTGGCGTAATTGGAGGTTCCTTCATGCCCACAGGTGCAGCGGTAGGTGACAGTGTGGTTCTCCGGATCGTGAGAGAGAATTGCCGCACGCGAGATGGTTCCACATTTTTCGCATATAGGGTAGTAGGGGGTCCAGCCGTCTTCGAGTTTGCGGCCGGAGATTCTTTCGAGAATTTCTTTGATCTCTTCTGCGTGTTCAAGGGCGAGTCGTATCTGTTCAGTGAACATGCCGGAGCGGTAGGCTTCGCTTGTTCTGATGATTCTCGGGTGAATATCGAGTTCTTCGATGGCGGAGAGGAAGGGAGCAAGGAAGTGTTCTGCGTAACTTTTGTGTTTGCCGCAGGGACAGGGAATGTCACAGACCGGCCAGCCGATGTATTTCTGGTATGAGTCGGGCAGGAACGGGTAGACTTTCCGCAGTGGATCGAAGTCGTCAGCGATATACACAAGTTCAGCGTCGACGCCGCGATTTTTCAGTGCTTTGTAGATCATGTCCCCGGTCATGACTTCACGCATGTTGCCAAGATGAATGGGTCCGGAGGGAGTGATGCCTGTTGCAATAAGCTGGTGACGGTCGGCAGGAACGGTGGCTGCTTTGGCGTCGGCCCAGTGGATTTTTTCGTTCACGTTTCTTCTCCTCTGTATGTAATGTGGAATATATGGGTTGTATAGGGTGATATATCTCTTGATTGAAGGAGGACAGGAATAAATCCGTGTGGTGTCAGTCGGTCACGTTCCGTGAACAGCTCCCAAAATATACCAAAAGGTACTCTGCAGTCATCAAGTTCAAAATACATGCGGGAAAGATTCCCGGTGATACACCGGGAAAAAGGCGTGGTGGGAGGCGTTATTCAGAATATTTCCCGCATGGATAGATATTGGTATACATAACGATCTGATCTGTCCTGCCCAGTAGATTCAGGCCGCTACATAGTACATATAGACCGGGACAATATTAAGCATTTCTATTAAAAAAATAATTATGTAAAATATATTATATAGACTTGGGTATTACAACCCTCTCCTCTTTCTTTCTGCTGCAATGGGACTTGGTCCGATCTCTTTCACGGTGTTGATAACATCGTTGATCACAACCGCCCACTTTGCTCCTTCGGATGCAGAGACAAAGGTCATCCGGAAGCGTTTGTGTTCCAGTCCCATGTTCTGCATGATACTCTTTACGAGGAACATTCTCTTTGCCGCCTTGAAGTTTCCTGCAAGGTAGTGGCAGTCACCGAAGTGACAGCCGGACACGAGAACGCCGTCTGCTCCGTCGGCAAATGCCTTGAGAACAAAGAGTGTGTCGATACGTCCGGTACACATCACCCGGACAATACGTACGTCCGGGGGGTACTGGGTACGGGCGGAACCCGCACCGTCTGCACCGGCGTAGGAACACCAGTTGCAGATAATACCGATAATCTTCGGTTTCCACTCGTCAGCCATTACTGTTCGCCTCCCAGGAAGAATGCATCAATCTGAGCAAGAATCTGCGGGCTCGTAAAGTGCTGCATCTTGATCGCACCGCCGGGGCAGAAACCGCCGCACGTACCGCAGCCCTTACACTTTGCTGCAGTTACGGTCATCACCGTTCTGCCGGCGTCGTTCACGATCATCGACAGAGCAGAGTATGGACACTGGCCGACACACATACCGCAGCCGGCACAGAGGGTCTCAACACACTGGGCATAGTATGGTTCAAGCTCGACCTGACCGGCGTGGATGGGGATCGATGCAGCGGACGCGGCACCTTCAGCCTGTGCAACAGTGTCAGGAATATCCTTCGGACCCTGACAGACACCGGCTAAGTAGACACCGGCGGTCGTCGTACCGCACGGGTCAAGCTTCGGGTGGGCTTCCAGCAGCCACTTGTCGGCAGAGCAGGACACCCCAAAGTGTCTGCGCACGACTTCCGTTTCTTCGGTCGGCTGGATGGCAGCGGCCAGGACAACGATGTCGACCTCGATCTCGACCGGCATGCCAAGAAGGGTATCCTCGGCAACGACCAGAAGATTCTTGTTCGGCAGTTCCTGGATCTGGGCGACACGGCCACGGATGAACTTGGCGCCTTCGTGCTGGATACGGTAGTAGAACTCTTCGTAGGCCTTGCCGAAGGAACGGATGTCCATGTAGAAGATGTACGCTTTACACCCGGGGATCTTTTCGATGACCTGGTGGGCGTGCTTCAGTGAGTACATGCAGCAGAAACGGCTGCAGTACGGTTTGCCGATGCCGGTGTTGTCCCGGGACCCGGCACAGAGGACGAAACCGACGGATTTCGGGGTTTCGCCGTCCGAGGGCCGGACAAGGTGACCGATGGTCGGGCCGGATGCACAGATTAACCGCTCGAACTCTAAGGAAGTGATGACGTTGTCGTAGAGTTTGTATCCCCATTCTTTCTTCTGCTCGATCGGGAATGTTTCATAGCCGGTGGCAAGAATGACGGTACCCACTTTGACGGTGAACAGTTCGTCTTCCATGTTGAGGTCGATGGCTTTCTTGGTGCCGCATGCAGTCTCACAGAGGCCGCATTTGACACAGGCAGAGAAGTCGATCGTGTAGATCAGCGGGACGACCTGGGCGTGCTGGATGTAGATGGCTTTGCGCGGAGCCATGCCGAACTCCCACGTGTTGGGGCGGACGACAGGGCAGACCTGGGCACAGTCACCGCAGCCGGTACAGCCACCGCCGACGATGCCTTTGGCAGCGGCTTCGGTGGGCGTCAGGACACCACGGGCGTGACGACGGATGGTGACGTCGAAGTTTCCGATGTATCCTTCGACGGCTTCAACCTCGGCGAGGGTGTACAGTTTGATACCGGGCATACGACCGGCTTCGGCCATCTTCGGCGACAGGATGCACTGTGAGCAGTCAAGCGTCGGGAACGTTTTGTCCAGCTGGGACATGCGGCCGCCGATGGTCGGTTCCTTCTCAATGAGGTAGGTTTCGATACCGGCTTTGGCGAGGTCCATGGAGGTCTGGATACCGGCAACACCGGCACCGACGACCATGGCACGGTGCTCGACGGGGACGGCCATCGGATACAGGTCTTCCAGCATGGTGGCTTTGGCGACGGCGATCCGGACGGCGTCTTTGGCTTTGTCAGTGCCGCCGTCCCAGTCGTGCATGTGGACCCAGGAACCCTGGTCACGGATGTTCGCCATTTCGAACCGGAACGGGTTCAGACCGCCGTTGGCGGTGGCAGTACGGAACGTGGGTTCGTGTAGACGCGGGGTGCAGGCGGCGACGACGACACCGGTGAGGTGATACTTTTCGATGTCGTCGTGGATCATGTTCTGACCGGGGGTCGAGCACATGTAGGCGTAGTGTTCCGCGACGATGACGTGCGGGAGACGGGACGCATATTCTGTGACGGCGTCGACGTCCAGGGAACCGGCGATGTTGGTTCCGCAGTGGCAGATGAATACACCAATGCGCGGTTCAACCGGAGCGGTGTCGGACTCAGCAGCTTTCTTTCCACTATATACCATGTTACTGACCTCCGTTTAATTTTGCAAGGAATGGTTTGCAGGAGATCTGGTGCAGGTCAAGGCCGAGCTCGACGGGGCTCATGCCCTGGGCGAGGCCGAGCATTTCACAGAAGTGGAGAACCGGCAGGTTCCATTCGACACCGAATTTCTGCTGGATTTCATACTGACCGCGGTCGAACTGCAGCTGGCAGAACGGGCAGGTGTCGACGATGGCTTCTGCGCCGGCGTCGGTCATGTTGACCAGTTTTTCGTTGGTGATGTCGAGGGCGTGCGCGATGTCGTAACCGCGGACACCACCGCCGGCACCGCAGCATTCCATTTTGTTGCGGTATTCGACGGCGTCGGCACCGAGAGCGTCGACCAGTTCCTCGAACCAGGTCGGGTGTTCGGTGTCGCCGATGACGTCTCCGGCAAACTCACGGTCCTTTCTCGGTTTGAGCAGGTGGCAGCCGTAGTGGCAGGCGACCTTGACACCGGTGAGGGGCGTGTTGACAGAGTCACGAAGGCGGTCCAGACCGCAGATTTCGTCGTTGTAGTACAGTTCAGCAAGGTGATATACGTTGATGCTGCCCTTGTATTCCATGTCGACTTCTTTTAAGACTTCGTTGACGCTGTCACGGAGTTCGTCGTTGTGCTTTAATTTGTGGTTGACTTCCCAGATGGATTTGTAACACCCGTTACAGATCAGGGCGATGTCCATGCCCATCTGTTCGGCAAGGACGAGGTTCCGGGCGGCCATGGCATACCAGACGTTCAGGTCGATACTGCCGAATGCGCCCGGGGCCGGGCAGCAGCTGGCACCCTTTAACGGGACAAGCTCGATTCCCAGCTTTTTGCCGGTACGAATGGCGGCAGATTCGATGCCGGGATACCGGTTCGGGGCGATGCACCCAAGGAAGAAGGCGAATTTATGTGTGTCGGCTGACATTACTGACCCTCCGCAAGGACTTTGTCTGCAAGCTGTTTCGTGCCGTAGGCTTCAAGGATCTTACGGATTGCAGGCAGGTATTCGGGGTATTTGCACGTGGTTTCCGGTTCGGGTTCAAGACCGAGTTTGACTCTCGCAGCACGGTTGGCGTCGCTGTTCGGGACACCGTGGCCGGTCTGGTAGATGAAGTTCACGGTACCAAGCATGTTTTTCGGAAGGATACCCTGCTTTGCGGCCATGTTCCGCATCGCCATGATGACGTCGGTCGGAATTAAGTCACGCGGGCACCGGTCGCTGCAGGTGTAGCACGTGGTGCACAGCCAGAGGTCAGGGTCGTTTAAGCTCACGTCTTTTAAACCGAGGTTCGCACGGCGCATGAAGTTGCGGATCCGGTAGCTGCTTCGCGGAGCAGAGGGACAGGAGCCGGTACAGGTTCCGCACTGGTAGCAGATGTGTGCTTCAGTCCCGCTGATCGTTTCAACCTCACCGACAAATGTCGGGTCGGCATCCTGAGCAGGGCGGTAGTAGCGGTCTGCAAGGCGGGCAGATAAGCTCGCGTCTTTGTATGATTTTGCACTTGCCATTCTTTTTCCTCACTCCAGTTTTTTCAGTTCAACCTGGCCGA
>JAEWXF010000036.1 GCA_023396065.1 Methanobacteriota archaeon | reverse complement strand
TCGGTATGGCAATTTCCTATTCTCAGCACAACAACCTACTCTGCTGGGTATAGTCACGACACACAACCAACAACAAATGAAATGTGCATCTACTAGACGGACTTGCTGATATCAGGTATCTCTCCTCAGCAACCTCTTCTTTTTTTCGATCGGCAGAACTCCAACATCTCATCCCTCCCGACGGCAGGACGCAAAACGGGAACTTGCCTGCCTCAACGAAAAGTATCACTCCGCCACAGGCCAGCTCATCATCCTCTACGGGCGCAGACATATAGGGAAAACTGAAAATTTCCGTGCTTACTCACAGGGGGCCGAAGCATCCCATATCCGTCGGATTTCAGAGTAAACGCGAATGAGAGAAATCCTGCAACCAATACGTGCCGTACACGTCACACACTCTGGCTACCCTCAAGTCGCAGACTTGAGCGTCGTACCCGGATACGGAACTCGTCCTCCGGCTGAGGTCCCGCACGCAGCGCATCATTGTAACAGTCCAGAGCATCTGCACGCCTGCGCAGCTGCTCAAAGATCACCCCCTTGTAAAACAGTATCAGGGCAGCATTCTCTGTACCCGCCGCAAGCGCCGCATCATAGTAGCGCAGCGCATCATACAGCAGACCCTCATTTCGCAGATTGTTCGCGCGCTCAGCCAGCTCCTCCCCAGTTCCCGACGGAGCACGCCATCCTGCATTCCGGGCATACATCTCTGCAGCATACGCCGGGGCCAGTCGCCCCCCCGCATCCTTTGCAAGCTGCACCTTACACAGCCAGACCTGCGTCAGCATCGAATCTTCAACAGCATTACACCACTCCTCAGCACGATACAAACAGTTTCCTGCCTCCTCATACTCTTTCCGCTGGGCATGAGCCTGTCCGCGGACAACAAGCGAAGCTGCATCCGGTGCCCGTAGCGCGTCCGCCGCATCAACCGCAGCAATCGCCTCAGTTGGCCGCCCCGCATACAGCAGTGCCTCCGCCTTCAGCACCCACAGCATCGAAAGAAACAGATCCCGGCGGTCCGCATCCTCCGGCGCAACACCATCCCAGAGCGCAACCCCGTCCAGTGCCGCATCAAAACACGCTGCACACTCCCCGTATCGTGACAGCGCCTTCAAAACCGCTGCTTTTCCAACCCATGCAAGCGGATGCAGAGGATCTCCGGCGATCACAGCATCATATCCCCTGAGTGCCTCATCCAGCCGCCCCGCTGCCGCCAGTTCATTCGCAGAGTTCAGCAGACCCTCAGTCTCAGACAACACGCTCACCGTTCCGCATCACACTCACCCGTCCATTCTCCACCAGCAGCTCAAACCCGTGCCGGTAGAGCCACTCGCGAGCATTCCCGTGTCCGTGAATCATCAGCTCCACCAGATCCGCCGGCTCATCCACATCGGTTGACATCCGCATAGAATCCATAATCTCAACCGACAGCCCCAGCTCCTCTGCAATCTGCAGATGTCTGCGGAAGGAAAACCCATAATACTCCACATGGAACAGCTCAGGATGTTTAATAAAGATCACATTTGTCCCGCCGCCCAGACCTGGAACGATTGCCATATCCGCACGGGTCGACAGCACTCTCTGCAGACTACCGGGTGTAACCATCGGCAGATCCGACATAATAATCAGTGCAGGGCAATGGAACTGCGGCAATGCCCAGTTAATCGCCTCGTTCAGCCCCTCTTTCCGCACCGCCACCAGCGCCTCAGTACAGGAATATTTTGACGTACACAAAAGCGTCGCAGTACACCCGGTCTTCCGCACCGCCGAGATCACATCTCCGAGCATGACCTCGGCAAACTCCTCGCGTTCCTCCTGACTCATAACAGGCGACAGACGGGTCTTTGGATTTATCGGCTTAAACGGAATCAGGGCGTGGAAGTACATACTACTGTATTAGTCGCTGAAAATACTAGAACGTGTCCCCGCCAGCGCCACAAAGCACCCAGCTCTGCATATCCCGTGCTCCGGACCGGTACTCCCATGGAATCTTATGGCTCATATGCACACACCAGAACTCCTTCGGAGAAAGCCGCATCGCAAGCTGCTCAGCCTCTGCCACATTCATATGTTTGGAGATATGCACATCAGCCGGAAAAATACCGTCGAGCAGCAGGAGATCGGCATCTTTCATCACCGCAAGCGTCCGTTCCGTCAGAGAATCGGTGGTATCGCAGGAGTACACAAACACAGCGCCGTCCGCTTCAACGCGAACACCGTAGGTCGGCGTATCGTGCACAACCGGAAAAAGTGTCACCCGCATCCCGCAGACATCAAACGGTTCGTAGGGCACGACCGGAACCTCCTCATGCCGGATAAAAGAAAAAATTCCTCCGCAGTATGCAAGCACCTCCGGCGCTCCGAACACACGGATCACCTCACGCTGCACCCGGTAGAAATCCCCGAAACCCATAAAATGATCATAGTGCCCGTGTGTCCAGATCACCGCATCAATATGCGGTGAACCTGCCGCAAGCAACTGCAGCCGCAGATCCGGTCCCGTATCAATCAGCAGATGCTTTCCGTTCCGCTCCACAAGAACAGAGGTTCGCAGCCGCTGCACACCCTGTTCCCGGGCGGTCCGGCACACAGAACAGTCGCACCCGACCTTTGGCGTTCCCACAACATCGCCCGTACCGAGAACAGTTACCCGCATAATCCGGCTCTCTTACTGGCACCCGCTCCGGACCACATTGCGGCGGTTCACCAGCGTCATACCAGCGTTCACATCCTCTTCTATCAACTCTTTTCTGCCGCCTAACAGTGCCGATACGATCGCTTCCGTCAGCATCATCCGGAGATCCGCCCCGGAGAATCCCTCTGTCCGTTCAGCCAGGGTTTCAAAGTCCATCGCACAGGGGATGCCCGACGCCACATGTTCAAGAATTGCCCGGCGCATCGCAGCATCCGGCAGACTAAACATAACCACCTCATCAAACCGCCGCCAGGCTGCATCATCCAGCATTCCTGCATGGTTTGTTGCCCCGATCAGCAGCACCTGATCTTTAATCAGGTTAATGTGGTCAATACTTTTCAGAAGGGTGTTTACCGCCCGCTTCATCGTTCCGTTGTCATCCGAAATACGGGTCTTCGCAATATAATCGAACTCGTCGATAAACAGAATGCAGGGAGCAATCTTTTTTGCCAGATCAAAGATCCGGTCAATATTCTTTGAAGTCTCCCCCAGATACTGGGACGTCAGCATCGAAAGCCGGACCTCCAGAACCGGCATATGGACAGACCGCGACAGTGCCAGGGCAAATGATGTTTTCCCGGTACCGGGCGGTCCGACCAGCAGTATTCTGCCCAGCTCATATATTCTGTGGCTTCGCAGAAACTCCTGATTTTCGAGAGAAATCCTGACTTTCCGGACAATTGCCAGCTGGTCCGGCGTGCAGACAAGATCGTCTAAGGAGAACTCAATCTCCTCGGGTGCATACGGCACCACCAGATCCACAGCTTCCCGGAATGCCTCGGACTTTGCAGTGATAGCCCCGATCTTCGCACTCAGGGAAGCAACCGTGTCTTCGAACAGCGGACTTACTGCACGCGCCTCTTTGTAGGAGATTCCTGTCTCCCCCGAAACTTCATAGGACAGTGCGAGCGCCGGATTTGCCAGGACAGCCTTTGTCCCCGCGGCCCGGAGATACCATTTCATCGCCGGTGCAAAGGTCGTCACAGCAAACTGCCCGAGATCATTGCAGACCAGATAGGAATTCTTTCCATCCTCAAGAATTTTCCGCGGTGAAAGTTTGGGGAAATATGTTTTGAGGACCCCTTCTTTAATGGAAACAGGCCGGGCGATTACTCCCGGCTCATCCGGACAGAACATCGGACGCAGAGCTGCGGGCAGATCATTCACACCCAGAGATGAGTTACCGTTCACCACTTCAGCTGTCAAAACAATCTCAGTGAGCTGTAACAACCCGGAATCAGTAACAGTCGCGTCCATATAGTATCCATACATATGGGTTCAAAAAAGTCATAAGGGTTCCTCTCCACAGAACCGCCCTTACCGGTTCCTGACACCGTCCCCGGTAATGACAAAATCCCACTGATCCCCTTCCGGCCGGGACCGGTGTTTCATCAGCACGGCACGCCGGAACCCCTCATATTTCTCCACCCGCACAATCGCCTTTGAAATATGGGCCAGCGCCGTACCTCCAAGTCCGGTCAGTCTGTGCCGGTCCACATCCATAAACACCTGATTGGTAATTATCGCAGGCACACCGAACCGCTTGGCAAGTCCCAGCAGCACCATCATCTGCTGGGACAGCATGGACAGTGCCTCGCGTGTTTCCATCTGTTCCACCCGATACAGTGCCGTTGCCGAGTCCACAATCAGCAGCTGTACTTTTCCGGCTTTCAGAAGCGACTCGGCAGACGAGATCATTGCTCCCTGTTCCGCGAATGTCAGCGGTTCAAACACATAGATCCGGGATGCCGCATCCTCGGTATCCTCTCCTGCAATCTGGGAAAACCGGTCCACCGAAAAGCCCTCTGTATCCACATACACCACCCCGCCACCGTTTCGGAGAACTGCCACTGCGGCGACTAGGCACAGCGTACTCTTTCCGGACCCTGCTTCCCCGACAAACTGGGTAATCACCCGGGGTTCCAGCCCACCGCCCAGAAGCCGGTCAAGTCCGTCTGCGCCGGTAAGTGTCTTTACTCCTGTCCCCTCTTCCATGCCTCTTCCTCAACCGCCCGCTTGAGTTCCTTCACGGAAACACCCGCCTCTCTTGCCGCCGTCTGCACCTGATCGAACTCAGCCTTTCGTGAGTACGGTCTCCCGTTCAGGAACGCAGTCTTCACATCAATGGAATACACATGTCCGTTTACCACCACCGGTTGCGGTACAACCGCCCGATCCGCAACAAATCGGTGCACCATCGGAGTACACCGGACACCAAGACTTCCGGTTTCCCGGGCGACCACCTTTGCGAGGCGTTCTGCATCGTTTGGCATACACACCACGCGGATGATGAAGCCCGGCCGTCCCTTTTTCATGATCACCGGTATCAGACAGGCATCCCTGCCTCCCTCTTCCATTATCCTCGCAACAGCCGCAGATAAAATCTCCCCGGAAAGATCATCCACGTTTGTTTCCAGCACATCAACCACCTTCTCAGAAGATTTTGATTCCGTTTCCTGAATCATCACCCGCAGAACGTTCGGATGATCCGCCGGATCACGGCTTCCCGCACCGCAGCCGACTCTGCAGAGTTTCCCGCAGGTTTCCTGTGTTCCAAACGTTGCGTGGAACTCTGCCAGAAGCGCCGCACCCGTCGGGGTACACAGCTCCCCGGAAAAGGTATCACCGGTCCGGATGATCAGATCCGATGCTGCGAAAATCTCGGCGGTTGCCGGTGCGGGGACCGGCATAACCCCGTGAGCGCAGGTCAGAGTTCCGGATCCCGCCGAAACCGGCAGGACCTGCACACCGTCCGCCTCCAGCGACAGAAATCCGGTACAGGCTCCAAGCACATCGGCAATCGCATCATCTGCCCCGACTTCATGAAAATGCACATGATGCGTTCCGTGGACGTGTGTTTCCGCTGCATGTATCCGGGAGAACACCCGTTCGGCGAGATCCCTGGCACCCTCCGGGGCATCTGCACTCCGTACAATATCCAGAACCTCCTCCAGTGTCCGGTGCGCCGGGCCGGCGTGCATCCGCACCTGCACTGCCGGAACTCCGCAGCGCACCACCTGCAGAATTTCCGGATCGGCTGATGCAGACCGCATTGCACGGACCATTGCGTCTGCATCTGCTCCCGCAGCAAGCAGGGCTCCGCAGATCATATCTCCTGCAGCGCCAAACACCGGATCAAACGTCACAAATCGCATGGTAGTACTACATTAATCACCCGTAGCAGACATAAAACCCGCATATCACGGAACCTGAAGAGAATATATTAATGGATTCATGTGAGATTCTATAACTGCAATGCCGGAAATTTCACTCAAAGTGGACAGTGCCTATCCCGAGGATCAGGGTCAGGGCAAAGCCAGACTGGATCCTGACACCATGAAGGCACTGAACCTGACTCCGGGAGACCTCATCGAAATCGAAGGCAAGTCCAGAACCGTTGCCAAGGTGTGGCGTGCAATGACCGGTGACTGGAAACAGAATAAAATCCGCATCGACAAGTTCACCCGGAACAATGCAGGGGTGAACCCCGGAGATCGTGTCATCATCCGCCCGATTGAAAAACAGGTGGATGCCGAGTCCATTATCCTGATTCCCCCATCCAACAACACCGCCGCTCTCTTCGGTGACCCCGATGACATCACCGCTGCTCTGATCAACTTCCCGATATCTGTCGGCGACATTCTCCCCGTTCCGGGGGCCATTCCCAACACCTACATAGAGTTCAGAGTTCAGGAAATTCTACCGGATGAGGCCTGCATCATCACCGCAGATACTGACATGGATTTCTCCGATGAGCTTGATGATGAGGACGGATTCACCGGTACAAATCTGATCAGCTACGAGGATATCGGCGGCCTGAAAGGTGAGCTTCGCCGGGTTCGTGAGATGATTGAACTGCCGATCCGTCATCCGGAACTCTTTGAAACCTTTGGAATTGACCCTCCGAAAGGTGTTCTCCTCTACGGCCCACCGGGAACTGGAAAAACACTGATTGCAAAGGCTGTCGCCAATGAAAGCGGTGCGCATTTCATCTCTATTGCGGGTCCGGAGATCATCTCCAAATATTACGGCGAGTCCGAACTCCGGCTCCGCGAGGTTTTTGAGGAGGCCAGTTCGAATGCCCCTGCAATCATCTTTATTGATGAGCTGGATTCTATTGCCCCGCGGCGCGAGGATGTTACCGGTGAGGTTGAGCGCCGGGTGGTTGCCCAGCTGCTTACGATGATGGACGGCGTAGCCGACCGCGGTCAGGTCGTCGTTGTCGGAGCCACCAACCGTCCGGATGCGATTGATCCGGCTCTCCGGAGACCCGGACGGTTTGACCGGGAGATTGAGATCGGTGTTCCGACCGAAGCTGACCGGCATGAAATCCTGCAGATTCACACACGAGGCATGCCTTTTGAGGGAGCCGCCCGTCTCAAAGAACTGAAACGGACTGCGAAAAATTCCGGTAAAGTTGAGGCTGCGGAGGAGATCTACAATCAGGCGAAGGATACGCTGCTGATGCAGCTTGCGGTCCGGTCACGCGGGTTTGTCGGGGCGGATCTTGCAGCACTGTCCCGTGAGGCTGCTATCCGGGCTATGCGCCGTCAGATGGACTCACTTGACCTGGACGCGGAACGGATTCCGGATGAGGTTCTCAGGACGCTGGAGGTTACTGCTCAGGACTTCTATGAGGCTTCCCGGGAGGTGTCGCCGTCGGCAATGCGGGAGATTTCTGTTGAACCGGTTACAACCAGATGGAGTGATGTTGGCGGGTGTGAGGGGGCGCTTTCAGAGGTCCGTGAGACGATTGAGTATCCGTTGACCAGAAAGGAATCTTTTGCCGAACTTGGTATCAGGCCTCCGAAGGGTGTTCTTCTCTATGGTCCTCCGGGAACCGGGAAAACACTGATTGCCCGTGCGGTTGCGCATGAAAGCGGTGCGAACTTCATTGCAATTAAGGGACCGCAGCTTCTCTCCAAGTGGGTCGGTGAGTCTGAACGTGCGGTACGGGAAGTATTCCGGAAAGCCCGGCAGGTTTCCCCTTCAATTATTTTCTTTGATGAGATTGATTCTCTCACGCCGGCCCGGGGATCGGGGGATGGAGGAAATCAGGTTGCGGAAAATGTGCTGAATCAGCTGCTTACCGAGATGGACGGAATTGAGGGTCTGAATGATGTAATTATTCTTGCGGCGTCCAATCGCCCGGATATCATTGATCCTGCACTGCTCCGTTCCGGCCGGTTTGACCGCCTGGTCTATATTGCCGAGCCGAAACGTGCGGACCGGGAGAAGATTCTTGCGGTTCACATGCGGAGTATGCCGATTGCCGGATCTTCCCTGAATGATATGGCGGAGTCTGTCCTGCATCTGGATGAACAGTCGCTGCATGCGGTTCTGGAGAAGTTTTCCGGAAAGACGGTGACGGCAAAACAGATGACGACCGCGGCAAAGAAAATTCCGCAGGCACCTCAGCCGATTCCGCCGCATCGCATCAAACAGGTACTGACCGAATTTGCAGCGGACTGCGGTGTTGTCTTTGCAGATCCGGTACGGGCCGAGCTGATCTCCCGGATTGCTGCGGAGACCGAAGGGTATGTCGGTTCGGATCTGGAGAGTCTCTGCCGCGAGGCTGCCATGCATGCGCTGCGGGCCGACCGGTCGGTTGTTTCGGCGGATGATTTTACTGCGGCAAAGCTGAAGATTCATCCAACGATGAATGACCGGGTTCGGGAGTATTATGAAGGCATTCGTCTGAGGTTTAAGGGCGGACTGCCGAAACAGATTCAGAGTCTCGTGGAGTATCAGTAAGACCGGCTTTTGCCGGACGGCGGGAATCATTGAGAACTCCCACGCTTTTTTTATGCATCTTTCAAGAATACGGTTTAAAAAGAGGTTTGAAACGTTTCCACATCATCCGCGCCTCACGGGAACTTCCCGTCGGCAAACCGGATCAGTGAGTACAAACCATCGGAGATCGGATGTACCTCAAGCATCGGGGAGAACTCATGCACAGTTACCCCTTTCCGGGAAAGATAGCCCAGATAGGTCCCGATGATTCCGGTACCCGGCCCGGAGCTGGAAAACCCGAGGATTTTGCCATCCTCCGGCGAAACCGTCAGACTCATCATCCCGACCGACCCGTCGGCAACATGCCAGAACGTCCCGGGACCCGCAATATTTGGTGAAGACACCACCACTCCCTCGCCTGAGTCGGGAAACACCGTATAATCAAACCCGAGCACCACCGTAAAGGGAACACGGGAGATATCCACCGTCCGCGGTTTCCCGAGGATTGCATCCGCCGCAGCAAACCCCTGCAGCCGCGACACCGGCGTGAAGTACGGAGCGCCGAGAACATCCCCGCAGGCATACACATTCGGAACCGATGTCTCCATCCGTTCATTGACCCGGAGAGACCCGTCCGGGTTTGTGGCAAAACCCGTCACATCCGGAGATACCGGAACAAACCCTGTTGCAAACAGGACCGCATCACAGGGGATCGTCCGCCCGCCGGCAACAACCCCGGTCACCCGCCCGTGTTCTCCGCATACCTCTTCAAGAGGGCAGTTCTCCCACATCTTCACATCCTGCAGATCGCGGAGAGCACCCTCCCGGATCTTTCCGGAAAGCATCGCAAGCATCCGGCTTCGCACCACAACCTCCACCGCAACGCCAAACGACGCAAAAATATAGGCAAACTCCGCAGCAGTAATGCCGCCGCCGACAATCACCATTCGTTTGGGCAGCTCCGGCATCGACCGGATAGTTCTCGCAGTATATGTCCCGCAAAGATCTGCGCCCGGCACATCCGGCACAGACATCTGTGCGCCGGTTGCAAGAATTACCGCATCGTACACCCGCTCCTCATCGTTCACGAGGAGTTTGCTGCCGGCCATCTTTGCCGTAACACCGTACTCAATGTGTGCACCCGCCTCAAGCGTTTCCCGTTCCAGAATATGCGAAAGTTTCCCCTGAATCGCCTCAAGCTTTTGGATAATATCGGGATAGCATACAGAAACGTCACCTGCCACAACCCCCAAATCCCGCAAAAATGCAACTGACCCAAGACTCCGGGCAACATCATTGAGGCCGCAGACGAGCATACATCCGTCATGCACACACTGGCCGCCCAGAGCCCGCTTTTCCAGTATCGTAACCTCACGGCCGGCAGCGGCGAGCCGCATCGCCGCCATGCGTCCGGCCGGTCCGCCGCCGACAACGTAGATCATTTAAAACACTTCACACCCTTCATCGGACGGAACCGACAGCTCCTCCCCGGTAAAAGCATTCACTTCAATAATATCCTTTTTCCCGCGGACCTGCCACACCGGCACAAAGACCTTCTCAATCTTCAGATCGATATCATCCTCTGAGGGTCTGAACTCCTTTTCCTCTGCAAAAATGGCATCCCCGGAGGTCGTCTTAATCCGGACGCGTTTCGTCAGTTTCTTCAGAATGTCCGCCATGACCTGACCCTCCGTCTCAGCTTTTGCCTTCACCGGACTCAGCACATCTGCCTCCGCAGGAATTGCTCCGTTCTCCGGAGCAGCCTCTCCGAACTCGCCCTCAATACCATTGATAGCATTAATCCATCCGGAACCCTCAGAGTCGAAGCTTACCATCTTCCCTTTATAGCTCGCCTCTCCCTGACTCGTGTAATGGTAATACCAGTAGGGAATCATACGGAGAACGGTCGGTCCCTCCTGATGAGCAATCCGTACAGCCTCGCGATCCGAAATCCGGATCGGCAGAAGCAGATCGCCGCCGGCTGCAGCAGGTGATGCAAGAATCGTATATCCCGAGGATGAAACCGCCGGCAGCTGTCCCAGCTCAAAGGGTTCCGAGTAAATCCGGGCCATTGCTGCCGCAGCAATGTACCCTTCCAGAACGGACCGGGACCACATCTCCGCCTCTTTTGGCTTGAAATAGGAGTTTCCGGTAAAGATCAGCTTATCACACCGTACTTTGGTATTCTCAATCATCAGCGTATACGGTGTCATATCAAACCGCTGAAGAAGATTCAGATCGTCAGAACACAGAACCAGAAGACACTCTCTCCCTCTCACCGCGGAGAGATTAAAAGCCCCCTCTTCCTCCTCTACATCATATCCGGCAGTTTCAAGAATGCGGCGGATCTCAAAAACTGCATATGCGTGTACAAGTTCACCCATAGATGCGGTACTATTGGATGTTGTTGCCAAAAACACTTCGCATGGATATCCCGCCGGATTGTTTCGCAGTCCCGCTTGAAAAATACATCCGGACAAAAGAAAAACTCCGTGAATTCTGTGGGTCTGTGGTCCCCAAGCAAGTATTTATGCCCCCATACTCATAAATGTAGTAGAATAAATCAGATAAGGTGTCTTCCTTGAAATTTCGCAATTCTATGTTGATTGTGGCCTGTCTGATGCTGGTGCTGGTTGCAGCTCCGGTATCTGCGGCTCAGGTCTCCTACTCTGATGCAGGAATTCAGTTCTTTGCATCATCTGCCGGAGGCAGTGAACTTGTACCCGGTACCGAAACAGAGTTTACCGTGAAACTAATTAACAATGCCCAGTATGAAGTTGTTGCCGCTGAATCCGGTCTGCAGCGTCAGTATGATGTGGCAACCGCATATCAGCTTCGGGTCTCCCTGAAAGGTGCTCCCGGCGTTACGATAAAAACCGATACCCAGACAATCGGCCAGTTAAACCCGGGAGAAACCGCAACACTGACCTATCTTGTCTCTGTTGACCGGTATGCAGAACCAGGGAAACGGACTCTGGATCTGGATGTTGTGTACAACGAACTGTTCTCGACAGAGAATTACGGGGATGCCCTTGGATACACGTGGTTAAATGACCGTAAGGCAAATGTTCCGCTTTCGGTCTCTGTCAGATCTCTGGTTGCACCGGAGATTGTCGCTATCTCCAGCGATGATATCAATGTCGGAACATCCGGTTTCCTGACCCTTGACATCAAAAACAACGGCGGCATGGATGCAAGCAATGCATATGCAACCCTGATTACCGGGACCTCTTCGGTGCTTGTTCCGGTAGAGAACAGTGTGTTCATCGGGGACTTCCCGGCAGGCTCCACCAAATCCGCGACCTTTAAGATCTCTGTTGCAACCAATGCAGAAGTGAAGGAGTATCCGATCGGTCTGCAGATCGTCTATCAGGATAATCAGGGTGTCGACCAGCAGAGCTCTCCGGTTATCGTCGGTGTTCCGGTAAACGGCAAAGTTGAGTTCAAAGTCACCAAAGTGGAAGCCGCTCTGGCCCCGGGTGACAAAGGTCCGGTAAAGGTCACCTATACGAATACCGGAAACACCAAAGTCTACAGTGCAACTGCCCGTCTGAGTGCCGTGGATCCGTTCTCCTCGAACGACGATTCCGCATACCTCGGGGACATGGAGCCAGGACAGTCGGTCGTTGGTACCTATGTGATTACCGTCGACGGATCCGCAACGGAAAAGACCTATGGCCTTGACACGGAAATCCGGTATCGTGATGCAAACGACAACAGTGTCCTTTCCAAGTCCATGAAGGCAGTCTTTGAAGTGAAAGACCAGTCCGGTCCGCTCTCATTCTTTACAAGCCCGATCTTCATCATTATCATTGTAGCTGTCATCTTAATCGGCGGTTACTATGTCTTTATGAAACGCAAGGGTAAGGTATAATCTTCCCGGCTCGTGAACCACCTGCCGAACCCGGCAGGAAAAAATATTTTTTCCCTTTTGATTCTGTAGTAAAAAAGTGTCCGGCTGATTTAGCGCAGGAGGTTTGCTGCCGGAACCCGTTTGTGCTGACTGTTCTTCATCAGCTCCAGCACGGTCTCCTCAATTTGACTTTCCGGAACAAAGTTGTGCGCTTCCAGCTGCAGCAGTGCCGCATCCACATCTGCATAGGTCAGCCCCAGCTCGCCTTCATCACTCTGTCCCTCCCAGAATCCTGCACTCGGTGCTTTGGTGAGAATGGCGTCCGGAATCTCCAGCTCACGGGCAACGGTATACACATCTTTTTTCAGCAGATGCAGCAGCGGCTGGATATCTGCGGCACTGTCACCCCATTTTGTGCTGTAGCCGATCAGATACTCGGTTTTATTCGAGGTTCCGCAGACCAGGTATCCCTTTGATGCGGCAATATTATACAGAACTGCCATCCGGATGCGTGCGGTAAAGTTTCCCCGGAGAATCGGGGTATTGACAAGTTCGGGTTGGGAGAAGGTTGTTTCAACAATTCGGTCCAGCGGGACGGTCAGGAGAGTGATTCCGAATTTCCGGCACAGCTCCTCTGCGTCTGCATGGTCAGCGGGAGTATTGGATACGGCAGGCATGCTTACCCCGATGACCTTCTCCGGGCCGATCGCCTTTGCTGCGAGGGCCGCGGCAACTGCCGAGTCCACTCCGCCGCTTATTCCGATGACTACGCCTCCCGCTCCTGAGGCCCAGAGTGACTGGCGGATCAGATCTTTGATGCGGGTAATTACACATCCTATGTCATTGCACTGCATGAGTATTCCTCTCCCGGAAAATACCGGGTAGCTGATCGCTGACCCCCTTCAGGGCATAGGCAGCAGAAGGGTGGGCAGCAGTATAACGGGTCAGAAACTGACTGATGTCCCTGGCAAAGCGGTCCTGCGGTTCTGAGATTTCTGCCTCCTCCCACCCGTGAAGGTGTGCATACATGCAGACTTCTTCGCGGGGAATCACGGAAAACGGGGCAAGTTCCCGGACCGGAGCCGGCCGGAGAATGTCGGTGATTGTTCCGGAACAGACGAGGTACAGGACCCGTTCCGCCTGATCCTCCAGACAGTCTGCACGGACCTGCAGGGTTGCCTGTCCGGGATCGGAAACGAATGTCACGTCCGAACGGTTGTGCAGGAGTTCCGTGAGGAACGTCCGCACCGCATACGCAGCGGCAGTTCTGTCTGCCGACAGATATATCCGTTCATTTTTTCCAATTCTGCCGTCCTTCCGGATTTCCCGTTTGGCTTTTGCTTCGATATCCAGCACAAGATGCCGGGGACACAGTGAGACTCCTGAGTATTTCTGGGTGAGTACTGCCTCCTCTCTGCATCTGCTGCACTGCATAGGTATCTGGTTTGATGCGAACACGCATATTTCTACCGTGAGGTTCTCGGGCTACTTATTATTCAAGCAGGGTCAATTATGTACTGAATGCCCCTATCTGCGGAGACCATCAAAAACCTCCATACATACGAAATACGGATTCTCCACGCACTGGAACGGATGATGAGACGCTACCGCTGGGTCCCGGAAGATGACCTCCGTGCGGCGGTTCATCTCTCGAAAACGGAAACCGCATACCGGCTCGGCAATCTCATTCACGCAGATCTGGTCAGATCAGACTCTGTCCCCTACAAGGGTTATACCCTCGTTTTTCAGGGATACGATGCGCTGGCCCTTTCCGCTCTCTCGAAAAAGAAGACCATCTCTGCCCTTGGATCACTGATCGGTGTGGGTAAGGAGTCCGAGGTCTATGAGGCACTCGGATTTGGTGTGGTTGTGCTGAAACTGCATAAAATCGGGCAGCGTTCATTTCAGACCGTCCGGACCAACCGTGAATACATGCCCGAAGAGGGTCACTGCCCCTGGATTTTTGCCTCAGCAAAGTCGGCGGAACGCGAATATCTGGCACTTCAGGCGCTGAATGGGAAAGTGAACGTCCCGGTTCCGATTGACATCAACCGTCATGTGATTGTCATGTCGTTTATTCCCGGCGTCAACCTGAACCGCTGTCAGCTGGAGGACCCGGACGCAGTCTATAAAGAGATACTCGCACAGGTCCGTGCGGCATATAATGCCGGATATATTCACGGTGATTTATCCGAGTACAATATTATGTATGACGGGGCGGTTGTCTGGATCATCGACTGGCCCCAGTGGATTCCCCCGTCCCATCAGAATGCGGAATCCGTTCTGCGCCATGATCTGGAGACCGTGCAGACGTTCTTCGGCAAAAAATATCAGAAATCGTATGATCCTGAGGAAGCATACCGGTTTGTAACCGGAACCGGGGTGGAATGAACAGTCTCATCTTTGGTATTGACATTATCCGCGGATCTTCCCGGTCGGTATCCATCCGGCCGCATTATGCACTGGTCAAAGTACGGGACGGGACCGTCATCTCCGAGGAGCGGGGAGTAACACGGTTCAAACTCATCCGGATGATTCGTGCAGAACATCCCGGCATTCTTGCAGTGGACAGTGTTCAGGAAATTGCCGGTGATACGGCTGATCTGTATGCGTTCCTCGCCGAGCTTCCGGCAGAAACCCGGCTGGTGCAGGTGACCGGCGACGGAGTGAAGATGGAGTCACTGCCGCGGATTGCAGCCCGGTATAATCTGGTGATCGATAAAACCAATCCGATGGACGAAGCCCGGGCAACGGCGCTGGTTGCGTCATTCGGCGCTGGGTATGAACTGCTTGCCTACGAGGGGGTTACTGACATTACGGTGTCGCGTGCCCGGTCACCGGGTCGCGGCGGCTGGAGTCAGAACCGGTATGTCCGCAAGATGCACGGCGCGGTCCGGACACATGCCCGCGATATTGAGATGAAGCTCATTGCCGCAAATCTTGAGTATACTGCTGCGGTCCGGCGTGCGTTCGGCGGTGAGAGCCGTGCGACATTTACGGTCTATGCTCCCCGGCATGAGGTTCCGGTATCGCCTTCACGCGGTGGTGATACCCGTATCCGGATTGAGGGACGAAAACGGGAGAAATTATCGTTTGTGCCGCTGACGAAGAAGCCGAAGTATCTGATCGTCGGGATTGATCCGGGGACAACCATCGGTGTTGCGGCACTGGATCTGGAGGGAAATCTGGTACATCTTGCCAGTACCCGGCTGTTTGGTGCGGCTGATCTGATCGCGGAGATTGCGGAGATCGGAAAGCCGCTGGTTATCGCATCGGATAAGGCAGAGATGCCGTTCGGGGTGGAAAAAATCCGGCGTGCGTTCTCTGCGGTTGCATGGAATCCGAAAAAGGATATTCTGGTCCGGGAAAAATACCTCCTCGCTGCCGGTCATGAGTTCAAAAACGATCACGAACGGGATTCTCTGTCCGCTGCGGTGTATGCATACCGGACGTATCAAAGCAGGTTTGCGAGTATTCTGCGGCGGGCACCCGCCGGCGTGGATCTGGATGAGCTGCGTGCGCAGATTGTCCGCGGTCAGTCCCTGGAGCAGGCACTCGCGGCGCTCGCCGGAAAGCAGATAACTCCTTCCGATCTGAAGACCGAGGAGACGGTATCAGAATCAGTGGTGTTCGATGAACGGGATGAACGGATCACCCGTCAGGAGGAGACTATCCGCCGCCTGCGTGCTCTGGTGGAGACACTTTCCCGGGAGAGTGCGGCAAAGGATGCGGCGGTTGCGTCTCTGCACCGCCGGCTGAATGCGGAGCGTGCAGAGATGCAGGCGGCGGTGTTTGCGAGTACTGAGATTGCCGAGCGCGACCGGGAACTTGCGCAGGTGAAGAAGGCACTCCGCAAAGAGGAGCGGCGATGCAAAAATCTCCGGACCCGGCTTGAGCGGATGAAGCGGTACGTGTCTCTGCAGGCGGGTGAAGGCTGTTCTGCCCTGAAGGTTCTGCCGCTTTTAGCGAGGGATCATCTGCGGACGCTGGATGATGAGATGGGTGTGGGTGACGAGGATCTGCTGTATGTTCTGAAGATTGACGGATGGGGGAAGAGTGTTCTCCGGGATCTTGCGGATTCCCGGATTCGTGCGGTCATTCTGCCCCGCCATGTGTATACGCGTGCGCAGGAACAGCATCTGATCGAGGAGTTCCGCGAGGCGGGTCTTCCGGTGCTGTCCGGAGCAGGTCTTTCTCCCCGGGTAAAAGGTAAAATCGGGGTCGTGGACACCGATGCGCTTTCTGAAGCACTGGAGGCATGGGAGGCATCCCAGACTATATATCAGAGGGACAAAAAGGCGGCGGAGTTGAATGTCCTGGTGAAGGAGTATCAGGTCGGGCGGGTGCGTGAGGTACGGGAGATGGGTATTGATCCGGAGACAGTGATTCCGGAGAGGTTCCGCCCGGTGCCGGAAGCGGTTCCTCCAGTTGGTGTGCGGCAGGAACCGAAACCGGAACCGGTTGTTCCCGCACCCTGCGTCCCGGTTCCTGTGCCCCGCCCTGCTCCGGAGCCTGAGCCAAAACCGGAGCCGAAAGCCGAGGAAATCCTTGCATCCGTTCTTTCCGAGTATCGGGAAATCCGGAAAAAGGAGATGGAGGACGATCCAGCATGATCCTGTGCCAAAAATTTTCGGGTTCCCTCCGGGCCACAACAGAATATCTATATTCCGAGACGGCGAATCTGATATAGCCATGCGATAATGGTCTAGCGGTATGACAGGGGCTTCCCAAGCCTCTAACCCGGGTTCGATCCCCGGTTATCGCACTTCTTTTATGAGTGAATCACCACAGCTCCGGCATTCTGCGATCAGTCTTATCACCGAGAACAAAAAGGGTGTCCTTCGGGACATAGGATCCGTATGCGCTGAGCACAATGCCAACATTGTCTTAACCCAGCAGGGGACTTTGGAGCGTGGACCTGACAAGGGCTACTCTCTGATGGATCTGGAGATTGAGGGCGGGGACATCGAAGCGCTGCTCGCCGCTCTCCGGCAGATTCCGGACATCCGCCGGGTGGAACTGCTTGATACCTTCTCCGCAATTTTCGGGAAACGTGTCATTGTCATGGGGGGAGGCGCCCAGGTCGCGCAGGTTGCCATGGGTGCAGTCAACGAGGCTGACCGGCATAATATCCGCGGCGAACGCATTTCGGTGGATACCATCCCGCTCGTAGGAGAGACGAATCTTGCAGGCGCGGTGAAGGCAGTGGTGCGGCTGCCGCGTGCGTCCATTCTGGTCCTCGCCGGATCCATTATGGGGGGCGAGATCACCGACGCCATTCATACAGTCCAAGCTGCCGGAATTCCGGTAATATGCCTGAAGATGGTGGGCAGTGCGTCCGCAGCTGCGGACCTGGTGATCACGGATCCGATTCAGGCCGGGGTCATGGCAGTTATGCACGTCAGTTCCATTGGTGTGTTTGATCTGAATCGTGTCAGAGGACGCGAGTTCTGAGAGGTGCAATGTTCTATGCAAATGACTGAAGATACGAAAGAGGAAGCTGCATGCTGCAGCCCCTACAACTTTGAACGTGATGCGGTTACCCCGGCTCTGGAAGCCGTGATTGAAAAAGCAGTCCGGGTACTTTCCCGTGACGGACTTGTGGTGTATCCAACCGAGACGATTTACGGTCTCGGGGCAGATGCCCTTTCCGAGATTGCGGTCTATAAAGTCTATGAGGCAAAACAGCGTCCTATGGGAAAACCCATCTCAGTTGCCGTTTCGGATCTGGAGATGATCGACGCAATCGCCTATGTGGATGAATTTGCCGAACGGTTTCTGCAGAAATTTCTGCCGGGACCGGTAACGGTTGTTCTCCCGGTGAAACGGTGTCTCCCGTCGGATCTCTCCGGGGGTACCGGAACGATCGGCATCCGTTACCCGGATCATGCGGTGGCGCAGGCGGTAATTACCGCACTTGACAGTCCGATAACGGCAACCTCTGCGAATATTTCCGGGGAGATATCTCCCGTTACCGCAGATCAGGTCAACGTCCCCCATGACTATCTGATTGACGGGGGAAAACTTCCCGGAACTCCCAGTACGGTAGTCAATCTGGCGACCGGAAAAATTGAGCGTCCCGGTGCGCTGCTTGAGGAGATTGCAACGTTCCTGAAAGAGGAACGTGCATAAGTTCTGAACATTGATACAGTCTTCAGAGATGTCCTTGCTTGAAGGATATGTAGACGTATGAAGACTGCCGTATATCGGCGTGGTAAGCTTCGTAGCGTGTATGTGCGCCACAACCCGGATGCTGGATTCCTGAAGTTAGAGCAGTTCCCGCACCGCTGCAAGGACATCTGCTGCATGGCCTTTGGCTTTGACTTTGTTCCATGCAGCAAGAATTTTTCCGGACCCGTCGATGACAAAGGTACTGCGGTCAACCCCCATGTACTCACGACCATAGAGTTTTTTCTGAACCCAGACTCCAAACCCTTCAATTGCGACGTGGTCCGGATCTGAAAGCAGGGGAATAGTCAGGTCCTGTTTTGCGATGAACTTTTCATGGCTTTTTGTACTGTCCTGACTGATACCGTAGACCGGAACCCCGAGTTTCTGAAACTCGGGGTACAGTGCGGAAAACTCCTTTGCTTCCAGCGTACAGCCGGAGGTGTTGTCTTTTGGATAAAAGTACAGAACACTAAGCTTTGCTGAGGTGTCCGGCATGCAGACTTTGGTATTTTCTGCGTCCGGCAGACAGAATGAGGGGATGGTGTCCCCGACTCCAAGTGACATATCAGTACAATCTCTTGGAAAGAAAATAAAATATTGGGAACCGGCCGGTCAGTAGAGAACGTTGTACTCGGTTACCAGATTGGAGCCGGCCATTTTCGTCTGTTTCAGTTCCAGATGAATCATCTGATCTTCCGAGTCGATGTGCATACCGCCGACCAGTGACGGGGTGTCGTTGCCGCCGACGATGAACGGCAGGTGAATCAGCCGTATCTCGTCCACCAGATGATAGTGCAGCATATGCCAGTTCAGGGTAGGCCCGCCTTCGATGATGAGTTTCCGGACCTGATAGTCACGGTAGAGGATATCCATCAGGAGCGGCAGATCAACTTTTCCGGATCCTGCCACCACTACATCCACACCTTTTTCCCTGAGTGCAGCCACCCGGTCCGCGGGTGCGTTTTCTGACACGGCAATTACGGTAGGGACAGCTGATGTATCCAGAACATTTGCATCCAGCGGGATGTCCGCCATACCGGAGGGAATTACCCGGAGAGGGCTGGTACCCGGGACCATTCGTACGGTCAGATACGAATTGTCAATTTTGATCGTGGAGGAGCCGACCATGATTGCATCGTACTCGGCACGTGTTTCGTGCAGCAGGATCTCTGCCTCATGGGACATGTGCTTCATGAGAATTTTACTGGAAGCTCCCCGTTTCAGTGTTAGTTTTCCGTCCGCAGTTATCTCTGATATCATCAGCACATGCGGTTTGTGCAGTATCGTATTCATGAAAGTATTCCTTCTGATTCATATACCTTGGAAGATATAAGAATATTTAGTATCGAACGGCACGGAATATACCTGTCCGCCGATGTCAGGCTGAACTCATGAATATCACCGCACTTCGTCCACGACTCATCGGATGTATTGAGCCGGTGGCTAATGCTTTTGTCCGAATCGGACTGAAGCCAAATCAGATTACTGTTCTCTCGCTGATTTTCGGCATTGCCTGTGCTGTCTGCTATATGTTCCATGCGTTTCTGCCGGGAAGTATTCTTCTGCTGATCTCTGCGGTTCTGGACCTGGTGGACGGGAGTGTTGCCCGCAAGACGCATCGGAAAAGTGATTTTGGTGCGGTTCTGGACTGGATAATTGATAAATATGTGGACGGTCTGGTTCTGCTCGGTATCGGGCTGTCGGGGACTGCCATCGTGTCCCAGTTTGTTGCGGTTCCAGCCTATGTGGACGCGGCCCTTGTGGGTCTTGCGATTATCGGGTCGCTGATGAATACGTTCATCAAGCCGGTAACCTACGCCGAGATCGGCTACACGAAAAAAGAGGACGGAAAGATCAGCGATCCTCTCGAAGGGATCGGATTTTTCGGCAGACCGGAAACCATTCTCTGTCTGATTGTCTTCGGCCTGATCAGCCAGATCTGGATTGCCGTGATTCTGATTGCGGTCTGCACAAATCTGTCGGCCCTTCAGAGAATGGTCTATCTTGCACGCCGTCACGGTTCCTACAAGGAAGAGTAGATCAAAATCTGGCATCGGCAGGGCGGGCTACCGTAAAGCCCACGTCCGGGGGATTTGAGCTTGCAGAAAAGTAAGCTGCCCTCACGGAAATTTTCGAACGTTCAAAGATTTCCTGAGGAGCTGACCTGATCAGAAAACCACAGACCCGACCGCCATGCAGATCCAGTAGAGAATCATCGCAAACAGGCCGCCGGAAAGGGTGGCGAGGAGATTTGTTCCTGAGTTTCCGATAACGCCTTTGTTTTCGATCAGGGCACCGATCAGACTGTCCACATTGGTACCAACAAATCCCGCGACAACACCGATGAGACAGACATACCAGGGGGCAACTCCGAGAATAAATGCCAGACCACAGATTATTATTGCGCCCAGCAGGCAGGCAAGCTCACCGAGAACGGTCACTCCTCCGTTTGTACCTGCCGGGACCGGGCGGAGAGTTGTGATCATGTACGGCGTTCCGCCGGTCACCCCGATCTCACTTGCCAGTGTATCTGCTGTTGCAGTTGCAATGCATCCGAGGAACAGAGCCGCACAGGCGATATCTCCGGTGATTCCATACAGAACCGCACCGACAATACCGACAAGCGCATTTGCAAATGCATTCATATATCCGCGCCGGCCGCTTTTGCCCTGTTCGACTCCAAGGAATACCTTCTCGGCATACCGGTATTTTGTGAAAAACGAACCCAAAATGAAAAAGGTAATGACCACCAGAAACCAGTTCACCCCGGCAAAGGTGATCAGAATTATGCCGAACAGAACCGCGGCAAACACACCGCTTGCATCAACCGTCTTTGCCCGGAACGCAAAGTAGGCAAATCCTGCACAGATAACCACTGCCAGGACCAGCATCGTAGTATTGACGGAAAATTCGAGGTCTGCAAACAGCGTAATGGTCATGGCAACGCCGAGCAGACCGATCATTCCTGCGTCATCCCGGTCCGTCAGAATACTTCGGAGCATCAGCAGAACAACCACCGCGATGATTGCGACCAGACCGTCAAACTGATGGCACCACAGCATCGTCGCTACGACCCCTAGGATGGCACCTCCGGTAAAGATCAGCATCTCCGGACCATATTGGGAAAATCTTCGGGCGAGATACTCTCCCCAGGCAATCATCATCAGGGGACCGAGAAAACCGGTGACCGGAATCAGACTAACACCGTATAAAAATGCGAGAACTGCGACAGCAATTGCCAGATACTGGGTTTTATGAATAGTATAGAGAATAATCGAGAGCAGGATCACCACTGCTCCCACGACATACGGATGAATCAGCGGCGCGATCAGCATCAACAGCGTCACCACCAGGGGCATCGCAATGAGGCGCGGTCTGAACTCCATGAGTGTACTATGTTGGTATGAACTCTGCAATAAGGCTGTTCGTTGAAAAAAGAATTTTCAGAAAAACATATGTTTGATTATATCTCTTTCAGCTGATATTCGGCATGTCCAAGTCCCATTTCCTCGGCATACCGGAACTGGAGTTCAGGTCTTGTTCCCGGCCAGACCCGGGTGAATTTTTCCTCGCCGCAGTGATGATGATCCGGCAGGAGACTTCCGTAGATACCTTCTGCCTCATTGACCAGATCATAGCAGGCTTTGTCCAGAGCGACCGGGTCACGGGATGCAAGAATCCCGATGTCCGGTACAATCGGGATGTCATTCCACGGTGTGCAGTCACAATGCGGGGTAATGTCGGTCAGGAAGTTTATGTAGAGTGCCCGTCCGGTTTTGTTTGCCACGGCGCCGGCTGCATACTCGATCATTCGTTCGACGAAGACGGTGCCGTCATCTTTCCAGTCAATATCAATGGCATGCTCCGGGCAGGTGTTCATGCACATAAGGCAGCCGATACAGTGTTCCAGATCAATAGCGATGGATTTTCCCTCCAGACTGATGCAGAACTCGGGACAGGCATTGATGCAGGAACCGCAGGTGATGCAGGCATCTTCTTTGACAAAAGGCCGTGTGGTGTGCTGTTCGCGTTTTCCCTCACTGGAAGCGCAGCCCATCCCAAGATTTTTCAGTGCTCCGCCAAATCCTGCGACTTCATGGCCTTTGAAATGTGAGACTACCACAATGCTGTCGGCTGCGGCAATGTCGGCAGCAACTTTTACCGTGTCGAAGTGTTTGCCGTAGACTTCCACACTTCGGGAGTTTGTTCCCTTCAGTCCGTCGGCAATAATCACCGGGCAGTCAGTGACCGGGTAGCAGAATCCGTGACGCATTGCGGTTTCCACGTGATCAACAGCGTTGCGTCTCCCACCCAGATAGAGTGTGTTTGTGTCGGTCAGGAACGGTTTGGCCCCGGTCTCCTTTACTTCGGAGACGATGTCTGCTACATGCAGGGCATTGACAAATGCGTCGTTACCGCGTTCTCCGAAGTGGACTTTGACTGCGGTGAGGTCTCCCGGGGAGACCATGTTTTCGAGACCGGCGGCAGCACACAGTGCTTTGATTTTGCTTGCGGTGTTTCGCTTTGCAGAGAGTGCTCCTGCGCGGGCAATGAATACTTCCTCCATACGTGTGTATGTGATTGGTTGCCGTCCGGGTAATATATTACCCCCGCTCAGGCTTCTCTTCTTATCCGACAGCCCAGTATCCTGATAAAATATCTTTTCGGGTTCCCTTTGTGGATACCCACTATACTATAAGATCTGAAGACACATTACATAACTGAATGGACGAAACGAAAACATTCGCAGAGTTCGCAATCTCCGAGGAACTTCTTCAGGCGATTGAGGACATGGGATTTGAGGAGCCGACACCTATTCAGGCGATGGCAATTCCGCAGATTCTTGAGGGGCACGATGTGACCGGGCAGGCTCAGACGGGTACGGGGAAAACGGCGGCGTTCGGGATTCCAATTATCGAGGGGCTTGATCCAAATAACAAAGCGGTGCAGGCGTTAGTGCTCTCACCTACCAGGGAACTTGCAATACAGACTGCCGAGGAATTTTCCCGGCTGATGAAATATAAACAGGGACTGAGTGTTGTTCCTATCTACGGCGGGCAGCCGATTGAGCGCCAGTTAAAGGTGCTCCGCGGGTCTGTCCAGGTAGTTATCGGAACTCCGGGAAGAGTTATTGATCATCTGAAACGCGGGACGCTGCATCTGGATTCAGTCAAGATGTTTGTTCTTGATGAGGCTGACCAGATGCTGGATATGGGTTTCCGTGAGGATATCGAGGATATTTTCCACCACACTCCTGAGGACCGCCAGACGATTCTGTTCTCGGCAACGATGCCGGCACCGATTCTGGAGATTACCCGGAAATTCCAGCATGATCCACAGTTTGTGAAGATTACACGCCGTGAGCTGACGGTGCCGCAGATTGAGCAGACGTACATTGAGGTGCGCGAGCGCGATAAGCTTGAAGCACTGTGCCGGCTGCTGGATATGAATAATCCGGAACTGGCTCTCGTTTTCTGTAACACGAAACGGACGGTTGATGATCTGATGAGCCGGCTGCAGGCACGCGGGTACTTTGTGGAGGCTCTCCATGGAGATATGAAGCAGATGCAGCGCGACCGGGTTATGGCACGGTTCCGCAGCGGGTCCATTGATGTGCTGATCGCAACGGATGTTGCAGCACGCGGTATTGATGTGGATGATGTAGATATGGTGTTTAACTATGATGTTCCGCAGGATGTGGAGTATTATGTGCACCGTATCGGCAGGACCGGCCGTGCAGGCAGAGCCGGGAAATCGGTGACGTTTGTTGCGCCGCGTGAGATCTATAAGCTTCGTGATATCCAGCGGTATGCGAAGATTAAGATTGCCAAGACCCCTCTGCCGTCACTGGATGATGTTGCGGAGATGAAGATTCAGATGTTCCTTGATAAGGTCCGCAAAGTAATGGCCGAGGGGAACCTGGAGAAGTACCTTCCGCTTGTCGAGCAGCTTCTGGAGACTGAGGATGAGGGGGAGACGACGAGTATTGAGGTTGCGGCAGCGCTGCTGAAGATGCATCTTGCCACCGGCAAGAATGGTGCTTCGGCTGAAGGTGAGTCCGCGGCCTCTGAAAGTGCTTCTGTTTCATCGGGTTCGTTTGAGAATACCGGTGCCGAGCCGGGTATGGTCCGGTTCAGAATTACGCTTGGGAAGAATCAGCAGATTCGCCCGAAGGATATCGTTGGTGCGTTTGCCGGTGAATGTAATATTCCGGGCAGCTGTATCGGCAGAATTGATCTGTACGGGAACTATTCGTTTGTTGAGGTTCCACTGGAGCACGCACCTGCTGTTCTCAGTATTATGAGCGAGAAGACAATCCGCGGCCAGCCGCTAGATATTCAGACGGCAACTCCGCGCTCTGAGCGTGAGGAGGAGGAACGCGACCGTGACCGTTCGTCACGCGGAGGATTCCGCGGCGGAGATCGCGGGGAGCGTCGTCCGTACAATAACAACCGGGGCAGCTACGGGTCCCGCGGACCGAACAACTTCCGCAGAAATTCCGACCGCAGAAACTTTGATTCCGGTGAGAGCCGCGGTCGCGGGTTCTACGAGTCTGAAGATTAATTTTTGTGGATTTTTTCCACGTTTCTTTTTTTGAATATTTGAAAAATAGTCTGGGTGCCGGAGTTTTCCGGCGGGTTTCAGATGTGGGCGAGTGCGTTGTCGAGGTCAGCGATGATGTCGTCCGGGTTTTCGAGGCCGACGGAAAGGCGGATAGTGTCAGGAGTGACGCCGGTGGCACGCTGCTCGTCTTCGGTCAGCTGCTGGTGAGTGGTGGAGGCGGGGTGAATGATGAGGGTTTTTGCGTCTCCGATGTTGGCGAGGAGGGAGAGGAGTCTGACGTTGTTCTGCACGGTTACTGCTGCGTCATAGCCGCCTTTTACCCCGAATGTCAGGATGGGACCGCCGGAACCGCCGAAGTACCGGATGCTGTTTTCCCGTGAGGGGTGTTCGTCGAGTCCGGGATAGTTGACCCAGGAGATTTTGGGGTGCTGGTGCAGATGTCTGGCGACGATGAGTGCGTTTTCTGCGTGACGCTGTACTCTGAGGTAGAGGGTTTCGAGGCCGAGGGAGGCGAGCCATGCGTTGAACGGGCTGAGGGTTGCGCCGAGATCCCTCATGAGGGAGACGCGGATACTGGTGGAGACGGTGGCGGGGCCGAATGCTTCGTAGTGTCTGAGGCCGTGGTATGCCGGGTCGGGTTCGGTGAACTTCGGGAATTTTCCGTTGTTCCAGGGGAATTTTCCGTTTTCAATGACAACACCGGCGAGTGCGGTACCGTGCCCGTTGACGTATTTGGTTGCTGACATGACAACGATGTCTGCGCCGTGTTCCAGTGGTCTGACGGTGCCGACGCCAACGGTGTTGTCGACGATGAAGGGAACTCCTGCGTCGTGGGCAATTTTTGCGACAGCTTCAAAGTCAGGAATGTCCAGTTTCGGGTTTCCGATGGATTCAAAGTATACGGCTCTGGTTTGTTCGGTGATGGCAGACTTCAGTGCTTTGAGGTCGGTTGAGCTGACGAACCGTACGGTCCTGCCGAAGTTGGGGAGGGTGTGGTGGAAGAGTTCGTAGGTTCCTCCGTAGAGGTTGTCCGCCGAGACGATTTCATCACCAGGGTTGGTTACAGCGAGAATGGCGTAGCTGATCGCGGCCATTCCGGATGCGGTGCTGATTGCGGCAGTTCCTCCTTCGAGTGCGGCAATTTTATCTTCAAAGGAGCTGTTGTTGGGGTTGGTGAGCCGGGTGTAGATGTTGCCCGGGGTTGTGAGACTGAATCGTCCGGCTGCTTCTTCGGCGTCTTTGAAGACGTATGCGGTGGTCATGTAGATCGGTTCTGCCCGGGCACCGGTTGCCGGATCGGCTTTTTGTCCGGCATGTATTGCGAGGGTCTCTTTTTTGTAGGGTTGAGGTGTCATGATATTGTTCCTATGAATTCTTCATTCACACTGTGAATACAGGTGTTCTTTTGAGGAATATATAGATTTCTCCTGATGAATTCCGTATACGTGAGATTTCCGGTCTTTTTTGTTTTCTTTGGGCTGCAGATTTTCCGGCGCGGGTTATCTGATGGTCAGATACACTGGCGTTTTGCCCCGTATCTGCGGAGATTTGTGTTTCGGCCTCAAAAAACTATATATAGCAGATCAACGAATGTATTATTCACACTGTGAATTCACAGCGTGAATTATAACATGAGCCAGGTTGGCGGAGTGGCTACGCGACTGCCTGCAGAGCAGTTCCACACCTGTTCAATTCAGGTACCTGGCTTTTCCCGAAGGGGATGAGATACTGCCGCAATGTATCCATGCGGGATAAGAAATGCTGGATATGCAGATGATATCTATGTCACAGAAAGCTATCGATGCAGTATTTGCCGGTCTCTATCAGCTGACCGACATTCGTACCACGCTTCGCCGGACCGCACCACTGCATCAGTTGACCGACGAACAGAAAGAGACCACACGAAAAACCCTTGCCGCCCTTCGAAAACAGCTTGACATCATTGAGGAGGAACTCATATGACTCTGAAATGTGCTGCAGGGATTGAAACACGGACTGTCGAGGAATCCTCCCTGAATCTTGATCCAATTCAGGCTGCAGGCCGTCTGACTCCGGAAGCGATGAAGGCCATAATTGCCTGGGGCGACGGGTATTCCGTCTGTGATCACTGCCACAAACCGTTCCGTCTGGATTATGTGACAAATCCACCGGTTGCAGATTTCCATGCCGACGTTGCCCGCTGGCTGGGCATGGATCAGTCACAGGTTGTTCCCGGAGCACGCCGTGCGTTTCAGGAAGTTACCGGAGCCCTTGTCGGAAAAGGTGAACCGGTACTGATGACCGGAATGGGACATTACACTGCCTACCTCTCGGTTGAAGTGGTCAACGGTGTTGTCCGGGAAATTCCGCCGACTCCTGACCATCACATCACCGCCGATACCGCAGCAGACCGGATCGAAGCGGTAATCCGCGAGTTCGGCTATGCCCCGAAGCTTGTCTTTGTGGACGCGGTTGATTTCATGTACGGAAATGTCCATGACGTCAAGGGAATTGCCAAAGTGGCCCATCAGTATGACATTCCGGTGCTCTACAACGGCGTCTATACCGTGGGTGTTCTGCCGGTCAACGGAAAAGAACTGGGCGTAGACTTTGTCGTCGGTTCGGGCCACAAAAGTATGGCCGCTCCCGCTCCCTCGGGAGTTCTCGCGACAACAGATGAGTATGCAGATCAGGTACTGCGGACCACAAAGATCACCGGGGACCTGACCGGCAGAAAGTTTGGGATAAAGCAGGTCGGTATCCTCGGCTGTTCCCTGATGGGGGCGCCGATGGTCGGTCTGATTGCCTCGTTCCCGACGGTGAAGGAACGCGTCAGTCACTTCGACGAGGAACTGGCAAACCACAATATTGTGGTGAACGCACTGCTCTCAATTGAAGGAACCAAAGTTGCATCCGAGTTCCCCCGCCGTCACACTCTGACACGGATGGATACGTCGGGGTCCTTTGATGTGGTTGCACGCACGCATAAAAAACGGGGTTTCTTCCTGTCCAGTGCTCTGGCCAAACGAGGCATCACCGGGATTATGCCGGGCGTAACCAAACAGTGGAAGTTCAACACCTATGGGCTTACCCGTGAACAGGCTGAATATCTTGCGGATGCGTTCCTCGCAGTTGCCGAGGAGAACGACCTGCGGGTTGCCTGAGTCTACAGATCTTTTGGAACGGAAAGATCTGCCAGACTTTCCCAATATGTTTTTTGTCCGGATGCGGGAGCAGTTCCGCAGACAATTACGTCCTCCGGATCAAAGAGTGTGCAGACCTCTTTGAGTACCGCCTCCGTCGGGTCGGTTACCAGTACGCTGCGGATTGTATAGGAGTGTGTCAGGTCTTCCAGACGGCTGAGGGCATCGCTCGGGAGGATGAGGTCGCGCTGGATTTCCAGAATGTCTTCCAGTGCCGCGGCGGGAACCTGCCACAGGTATCGTTTTCCGGTGAACATTTCCCGTTCAATATCCCCGGGCGCTGCTGTTGCGGTGAGGATGTGTCCTGCGGCCCCGGCATCACGCTGTATGCGGCAGATGGTCCGGACAGCGGCACAGAGGGCAGCTGCGGCATCTTCTTTATCTGCAAAGTATGCGTCTTCAAGCCCGAGAGCTGAGGGAGCAGGGAGGGACCACCAGCAGTGCCGGGATATTTTTTCTGTTCTCCGGCAGTCTTCCAGAATTTCGTTCAGATCCGGATCAAACTCGCCGGTGATTTTTGTGCCGGATATATTGTGGAGTGCGGAAAGCAGCCGGTCACGGTAGAACATCCCCCCTGCCGCGGGTGTTGTAACTGAGGGGAGCTGGGCCGTAAGTGTGGTTTCGATTTCCCATGTTATGAGATCGGCCTGCCTGCCGATTGATGTATGAATCCATTCTGCCAGTTCTCCGGCCGTTGGCGTTACCGGTTTTTCGGAACCCAGGCTTCTGACCGGGAACATCACCCTTCTCATGGTACATACGTGAGCAATCAAGGATTTAATACCCTTTCCCTGCACATTAGTATATACTATGACCAATAAGCCGACAGTCGTCACCTGCGGTCTTCCCTATACTAACGGCTTATGCCATCTGGGACATATGAGGACCTACGTTCCCGGCGACTTTTACGTCCGGTATCTCCGGCGGCTTGGCGATGACATCGTCTTTATCTGCGGTTCCGATAATCACGGAACTCCGATAGTCGTGACATCCGAGGCGGAGCATACGACTCCCCGCGCCGTTTCCGAGCATTATCATGCACACTTTGATGAGGTGTTCAGGGAAATGGAGGTGCAGTTCGACCGGTTCGGGATGACGGATGATCCGACGAATCACCGCCGGACGACTTCGATTCTGGAGACTCTGATTCAGAAAGGGTATGTGTATGAGAAGACGATTCAGCAGAGTTACTGTCCGAACTGCAAGCGGTTTTTACCGGACCGGTATGTGGAGGGGACCTGTCCGTACTGCGGGAAGCATGCCCGCGGTGATGAGTGTGATCAGGGCTGCGGTCGTCATCTGGAACCGGGAGAGATTCTGGATCCGGTCTGTGCTACCTGCGGCACGAAGGCCGAGCTGCGCGAGCAGAAGCATTATTATTTCAAGCTGAGCAGTTTCCGCGAGTATCTTCTGGAGTACCTGCCGACGCTCGGAGGGACGATTAATGCCCGGAATTATGCGATCGGCTGGGTGGAGAATGAGCTGAAGGACTGGTGTATTACCCGGATGATGGACTGGGGCGTGAAGTTCCCGGCGACGGATGCGCAGGGTCTGGTCTGTTATGTGTGGGTTGATGCGCCGATCGGGTACATTGCGTTTACGGAGGAGTGGGCGAATGCGACGGGGAACAGCTGGCAGAAGTACTGGTGCGAGGGTGACCGGGTTCATTTTATCGGGTCGGATATTATCTATCACCACTGTGTGTTCTGGCCGGCGATGCTGCACGGCGCAGGATATCAACCGCCGTCGGCGGTTGTTGCGAGCGGTATGGTAACGATCGACGGTCAGAAGTTTTCGAAGTCCCGCGGGTATGTGGTGTGGACGAAGGAGGATTATCTGGATAAGGGTCTGCCGGCGGACTACCTGCGGTATTATCTTCTGGCGTATACGAGCCATACACGGGAACTGGACTTTTCCTGGAAGGAGTTCCAGGCCCGGATAAATAATGAGCTGGTGAATACGTTCGGGAATTTTGCGAACCGGAGTATGACGCTTGTTCGGACGAAGTTCGGCGAGGTGCCGGCTGTTTCGGTGGATGCGGAGATTTTTGCGGAGATTGCAAAGACACTCGCGTCTGTTGAGGAGTCGGTGCGGGCATTTGAGTTTAAGGCGGCTGTGGACGGCATTCTGGCGCTTGCGGGATACGGGAACAGTTATATTTCAAATGCTGCTCCGTGGAAACTGGTGAAGGAGAATCCGGCTGCGGCTGCTTTGGTGCTGAAAAACTGTCTGCAGCTGGTGAAGGCGTGTGCGCTGCTTATTCAGCCGGTGATGCCGGACTCGGCACAGCGGCTGTGGGCGATGCTCGGGTATTCGGACCAGGTTGCGGATCACCCGATTGCGGATGCGCTAGTTCCGTTTGAGAATACAGTTCTCGGTGAGGTTAAGCCTCTGTTTGCGAGAATTGAGGATGCACAGCGTGAGGACCTTGAGGCGACGCTTGCGAAACGTGCCGTTGAGGCTCAGAAAAAAGCTGAAGGGAAGTGTGGTATGGAAGCAGAGATTGATCCGTTCTTAGAAGAGATTGTAACGATTGATGATGTGGCGAAGCTGGACCTGCGTGTGGGTCTGGTGGTAAAGGCGGAGAAGGTTCCAAAGACTGAGAAGCTTCTGCGTCTTCAGGTGGATATCGGAAAGGAGGTACGCCAGATTGTGTCCAGTATTGCTCTGGATTATACGCCTGAGGAGATGGTCGGCAAAAAGATAATCGTGATTGTGAATCTGAAGCCGGCGAAGTTCCGGGGTGAGGAGAGTAACGGGATGTTGTTCGCGGCGGGGGAGCCGGCGTCTCTGCTGGTCCCGCTGCGTGATGTGGCTCCGGGTACGAAGGTACACTGAGTCTGTTATTTTTCTTTTTTCGGATAATACGTCGGGTAGCCCGGAATACGATCATATCAGGAATATTTTTTTGTCAAATTAGGTCTCTCTCCGGTTCCTGCCGTTTCAGAATCCACGGATATCCGGCAAAGACAAACAGGCTGAGAAGGAAATATGCGGGGAACGTTCCCGCCTCTTCTCCGAGCACCGCCGGAAAGAATCCGGAAAACAGTATCATCAGGATTCCAAGGAGCAGAACTCCACAACCACCCCGGAGAATTTTCAGCCGCAGTCCCAAAGGAACCGTGAAACAAATTCTCCGGCGTTCGATCAGCCAGGCGGGAAGAAAACCAATGAACCATCCGGCACAAAGATAGAACTGACTTATCCCCGGCACCGGCAGCTCAGAGACCGGGTACGGCCGGAGCAGAACCCCTGCAGTCAAAAGCAGTGTTATCCCGACTCCAAGGAGAACAACAAGCAGATCCATCTTGGGATACTGGTCCAGCCGGATCATCAGCCGCCACGCGAACCAGAGGAAAAATCCTGCCAGACCCAGTCCGGCAAGGATGTCAAGCGGCGTATGAACACCGATATACATCCGCGAAAACCCGACGAGTGCGATTGATACTCCACAGAGAACGGGAATCACCGGATACTTTCTGAGAATCACCGCGACAGATCCGAAAAATGCAGCCGCAGAAGTGGTATGACTGCTGGGACAGGAAAAACCGTTCGCCCCGGCAATCGCCTCAGGGCTCGGGCGGATAGCCGGATCTACAATCCAGGGGCGGGGAACACACAGCATCAGTTTCAGAAACGTGGATGCAAGATTTGCTGCGGCAAACGTGAACGCCAGATAAAATCCGGTCTTTTTATCACAGCACCAGTAAACCAGTGCCGTGATGAGAACAGGAAGCACCACAATAAAAACCGGGTGACAGACGGACTGAAAAAAACTGTTTAGCAGCTCTGGAGCAGAAGTACGAATGTCCTGAAGAGAGAAGAGAATCTGAATCCCGGTGAACATGAGATCACACCTGTTGATGTATCGCACCCTTCGGCGTGTTCCCTCAGAATACTATTCGTTCAAAAAAGAGGGATTTATCGGTAATATTCCACCAGAGATTCAAACATCTGCAGAGCGAACCGGTCATCAAAGTTTTTATACAGCCCCTCTCCGACCCGCTCGGAGTGACCCATCTTCCCAAACACTCTGCCGTCCGGAGACGTAATCGCCTCAATCGCCATCATCGAGTTGTTCGGATTGAAGTGTATATCAGCTGTCGGCTGATCCGCAAGGTCGACATACTGCGTTGCCACCTGTCCGTTTTCGATCAGCTGCCGGATCACTGCCGGATCAGCAAGGAATCTGCCTTCTCCATGGGAAATCGGCACGGCAAAGACATCGCCGACATCTACTTTCGCAAGCCACGGTGACTTCACAGAGGCAATTCTGGTTCGCACCAGCCGTGACTGGTGTCTGCCGATAGTATTGAACGTCAGTGTCGGTGAATTTTCGTCCACATCCACAATCTCGCCGTACGGCACCAGCCCCAGCTTGATTAATGCCTGGAACCCGTTACAAATACCGCAGATCAGTCCGTCACGGTTGTTGAGCAGATCATGCACCGCATCTTGTACTTTCGCGTTCCGGAAAAATGCCGTGATGAACTTGCCGGATCCGTCCGGCTCATCGCCTCCGGAGAAGCCGCCCGGAAGAAAGATCGCCTGTGAACGGCGGATTGCATCCGCAACCGCATCAACGGACGCCGCAATGTCCTGCGGCGTCAGAGTATTGATGATCACAATCTCCGGAACCGCACCGGCACGTGCCACAGCTTTTGCACTGTCGTACTCACAGTTCGTTCCCGGGAAAACCGGAATCAACACCCGCGGATGCGCGGTTCGTATCCGGGGCTTCGCCGTGTTTCGTTCAGTGAAGGAGATCGCCGGGATTGCATCATCCTGTTTCTGCGTGATATTACAGGGGAACACAGGCTCCAGAACCCCCTCATAGATATCCTGGAGCATATCCAGGGAAAGACTCTCTCCATGACCCCGGATTACCGGTTCTGCGGTGGTCATGCCGAGAGGCATACCAACATCGCTGATTTCCTCAGCCAGCTCAAGAACGAATGCGCCGTACCGGTACCCGAAAAGCTCCGGGAGACCTATATCGTCTGAGTACGTGAACCCGATACGGTTCCCGAGTGACATCTTCAGCACCGCCTCGGCAACACCGCCGTAGGTCGGAGTATAGCAGGCAAGTACCCGTCCCTCCCGCATCAGGTGGTGTACCTGTGCAAAATTTCTGAGAAGCGATGCGGCTGTCGGCAGCCCCTCACTATCATACTCAGGAGTGATCAGGACCACCGGATGCCCGGCCCCTTTGAACTCGTTGGAACAAATCTCCGAAATTTTCTCGGTCGTCACCGCAAACGAGATCAGGGTCGGCGGGACATTCAGCTGCTCAAACGAGCCGCTCATCGAATCCTTACCACCGATCGCTCCGATACCCAGACCCACCTGGGCCTTCAGTGCCCCGAGCAGTGCACTGGCCGGTTTCCCCCAGCGTTTCGAATCACGTCCGAGCTTCTCAAAGTACTCCTGGAAGGAAAGATACACATCGGAAAATTCCGCACCGGTTGCAACCAGCTTGCACACACTCTCCACCACGGCGAGATACGCACCATGGTAGGGACTCTTTTCCAGAATCATCGGGTTACAGCCCCATGCCATCAGGGAACAGTCATCTGTATCCCCGTGCTCCACGGAAATCTTTGTCACCATTGCCTGAACCGGCGTCTGCTGATACCGTCCGCCAAACGGCATCAGCACCGCCCCCGCCCCGATCGTTGAGTCGAACCGCTCGGCCAGGCCGCGTTTGGAACAGACATTCAGATCGCCTGCAAGGCGGCGGTAATTTTCGGCAAACGTCCCGGTAACGGAACGTTCATAGGGCTTTGGCGCGGCAAGCTCCACATCGATATGCTTTTCCACACCGTTTGATGCCAGAAACGCACGGGAGATATCCACAATGGTATCACCGTTCCACTCCATCACCAGGCGCGGCTCCTCCGTCACTGTGGCGACAATCGTCGCCTCAAGGTTCTCTGCCTTCGCAAGGCTGATGAACGTCTCCGCAACGTCAGCGGCAACCACCACCGCCATCCGTTCCTGTGACTCGCTGATCGCAAGCTCAGTGCCGTCCAGACCGTCGTACTTCTTCGGCACGGCATTCAGATTGATCCGGACTCCGTCCGCAAGTTCCCCGATTGCCACCGACACCCCGCCGGCACCGAAATCATTACACCGCTTGATGAGAACCGACGCATCTTTGCTCCGGAACAGCCGCTGAATTTTCCGTTCCTCCGGAGCGTTCCCTTTCTGAACCTCCGCGCCGCAGCTTTCCAGTGACTCTGCCGTGTGGGACTTTGACGATCCCGTCGCACCGCCACAGCCGTCACGCCCGGTTCTGCCGCCAAGGAGGATTACCACATCGCCGGCCTTCGGCACCTCGCGCCGTACGTTCTCCGCAGGTACCGCGCCGATAACCGCGCCGACCTCCATTCGCTTCGCAATGTATCCGTCGTGATAGAGTTCATCCACCATACCGGTCGCAAGACCGATCTGGTTCCCGTAGGAGCTGTATCCCGCAGCTGCCGTTGTCACAATCTTTCTCTGCGGCAGTTTTCCGGGAAGTGTCTGCTCAACAGGGGTTAAGGGATTTCCTGCGCCGGTCAGCCGCATCGCCGCATACACATAGGCCCGACCGGAAAGGGGGTCACGGATTGCCCCGCCAATACAGGTGGCCGCACCGCCGAACGGTTCAATTTCCGTGGGATGGTTGTGCGTCTCGTTCTTAAACAGCAGCAGCCAGTCCTCCTCTTTCCCGTCTCTGGTGACCGTAATCTGTACCGTGCAGGCATTGACCTCCTCGGACTCATCCAGTTTCTCCAGTTTTCCCTGCGCGCGGAGATACTTTACCGCGATCGTGCCGATATCCATGAGGTTGACCGGTTTTGTTCTGCCGATCTCTTTCCGGAGAGCAAGATACTCATCAAAAGCTTTCTGCAAAAGCGGGCTTTCGGTCGTGACGCGGTCAATCGTTGTCAGAAACGTGGTATGACGACAGTGATCCGACCAGTAGGTATCGATCATCCGTATCTCGGTGATGGTCGGATCGCGTCCCTCGCTGATGAAGTACTTCTGACAGAATGCTATGTCGTCTGCGTCCATCGCAAGGCCGCAGGATGCGGAAAAGGTTCCAAGACCGGCAGCGTCCAGTGCCCGGAATCCTGCCAGCACCGCAACGTTTCCCGGTGCCGCACAGCTCATCACAAGCGTTGTCGGCAGTTCCAGTGATGCTTCCCTGCTTTCCACCGGATTAATGATGTATTGTTTGATTTCAGCAAACTGTTCCCCGGTAATCGGGCCGGAGAGGACATACACTTTTGCCGTTTTAATGATCGGCCGCTCTCCCTGAGAGATGAGCTGAATACACTGTGCTGCACTATCGGCCCGCTGATCAAACTGGCCCGGAAGATACTCTACAGCAAAGACCCGGTCGTTCGGTGAGGTCGTCAGCGTTTCTGCAATCATGTCCAGCTGTGGTTCGGAGAAGACTGTACGTTTTGCATATGAAAAGAGGGACTCCTCAATGTTGTCCGCATCATAGCGGTTGATGATCCGGAGTGCCGTTACCTCACGGATTTTGAGGAGCGTATGTAGTTCCCCGAGCATTGATGCGGCCTCATGTGCCAGTTCCGGCTTTTTTTCCACAAATATTCTGAAAACCATTGTTATCGGATTCCTTCCACAGGGGATACCGGAAAAAACCACCGGCTCGTATAATATCATTTGGGGGATAGTCTATTCTAATTTGCTGTTCCCCCGATTTTTTCTGTAGGCTGGTATCAGGCAGGATCCGAAAAATTCCGGATACAACCCGCTATTCGATCTTTTTCAGACGCAGGGATGATTTTTCCGGAGAAATCTTGTTATGTTCTGCCCTCCCATGGAAAACACATGAGATTTTTCCTCACCCTTGTTGTTTTTCTCTGTCTCATCTCGCTTTCCTGTACTGCGGGGTGTGTCAGTCCATCGGCAGATACGGGAGGTACAGCAGATCACGTGTCCGGGGTAGTGGATGCGGTCGCCTATGAGGCATATGCGGTTCCTATTCCAAATGGAAAACATATGGTGTTTCTGACGACCGAAAACGGGTTTATCGGATGCACGGCATTTAATCTGAGTACATTTGAAGCTCTGGGTATCCCTGCGGTTTTGGTCAGCGGCGTTTCCTCGGTTGAGGATCTGCTCAATGCAGAGGCAACTGATGTCACTGTCGATGCCGCGTCACGGGGAATTGTGCCCGGCATGTCATGCCGCGAGGTTATTTCCCTTCTGGGATAGTCTTTCTTGAAAAAAGGCTTATTTGGTATCTTCCGAAGATATGTTGCCGCAGCCGCCGTGCGGACAGCAGGAGACCTTAATGGTTTTTCCGTTCACCAGCGCATCGGCAACTTTTCTCCGTGCCTCATGCAGGTCGCGCCATGCGGTTTTCCGTGAAACTCCGAGAACACCTGCGGCTTCTTCCTGGGACAGGTCGTCAAGATCGATCAGTTTCATGACGGCCATCTCCTCGGGGAATATCACTACGATTTCGTGACTCTCCTGTTTGTGGGGACATACCGGTGCGTAGCATCCGGAAGCTCCGTCCAGATCGATGCACCGCCGTACCCGCGGACGTCCGCAGCGGCCTTTCGGACATGATTCCTGGTTTTCCGGCATGATTTCTCTCGGGATACGTATTTTTCCGCATCCCCTAAATTACTTCTGTTTTGACGGGGTCTGGGGATGCATGTTACTCATATGCGCCAAAGTATATAATAGGTGCTGTGACATATCTAAGAATAATTTTCAGGCAGTATACCGTTGCCTGGTTTCAGGTTGAGGATCAGTAATGACGACGCCATTTATCACCATAGAGAACCTCTGTATTGACTTTCCGTCAAGTCCCGATACAAACGGAAAATCCAGTGAGCAGGTTCGTGTTCTGGACAACATTAATCTGGAGATTGCCGAAGGAGAGATTGTCGGGGTTATCGGAAGATCCGGCTGTGGAAAGACAGTTTTGATTCATCTACTCCGCGGTATCGACTCGGCACCTACCTTTGGTAAAATAATCTACCATATTTCCCGCTGTCCTGCCTGCGGCAGAATTGAGTTCCGCAGCAGTGCAGGGACATCGTGCCCGGTCTGCGGTGATACCCTTGCGGCGCAGGACGTGGACTTCTGGGCTCCGGAGAATGCGGCGGTCAAAGCAAAGATTATGGCGCGGACATCGCTGATGTTCCAGCGGACGTTTGCACTGTACGGTGATGACCGTGTCATTGAGAATGTTCTGCGGGCACTGGATGACATCGACTATCCGGCGGAGAAGGCGATCAACCGTGCGGCGGATCTGATCGATGAGGTCCGGCTTACCCACCGGATGATGCATGTGGCCCGCGATCTTTCCGGCGGCGAAAAACAGCGTGTGGTTCTCGCCCGCCAGCTGGCCCGCGAACCTCTGTTTCTCTGTGCGGATGAGCCGACCGGGACGCTGGACCCGAAGACCGCAACGATTGTTCACGGCCTTCTCAAACAGGCGGCGAAAGAGAAGAATATGGGTATGGTAATTACGTCACACTTTTCCCAGGTTCTGGAGGATGTCTGTGACCGTGCGGTTTTCCTTGACGATGGAAAGATTGCCAAGATCGGTGCTCCGGCTGAGATTGTTGCAGAGTTCATGAAGGGGTATGAGGATACCCTTGAGTATGCGGATCAGGAGATAGGAAATCCTATTGTAAAAGCGGATGAGTTGTATAAGAAGTTCATCGCTGTGGACCGCGGGGTTATCAAAGCGGTGGACAACATCACCTTTGATATCAATGAGCGGGAAATTTTCGGGATTATCGGGGTGTCCGGCGGTGGAAAAACGACGCTGTCGAAGATGATTGCGGGGCTCTATGAACCGACGGCAGGGAAACTGGATGTTCGTATCGGCGATGAGTGGGTCGACATGACCAGGCCCGGATACCAGTTCCGTGGCCGGGCAAAGCAGTACATCGGTCTGCTGCATCAGGAGTATGATCTCTATCCGCACCGGACGATTCTGGATAATCTGACGGATGCCATCGGTCTTGAGTTCCCGAAGGAACTTGCAACCCGTAAGGCAATAATTACGCTGCGGATGGCAGGATTTACCGAGAAGAAAGCAAAGGATGTTCTCGGCCGTTACCCGTCGAGCCTGTCCGAGGGAGAGAAGCACCGCGTGGCGCTTGCGCAGGTGCTTATCCGGGAACCGAGGATCATTCTTCTGGATGAGCCGACCGGGACCATGGATCCGATCACCAAGGTGGATGTGAAACATTCGATTATTCACGCCCGTGAGGAGATGGATGAGACGTTTGTCATTGTGTCGCATGATATGGAGTTCGTCAGGGATGTCTGCGACCGGTGTATGTTTATCCGTGCGGGTAAGATTGTGGATATCGGGCCGACGCATGAGGTGCTGGCAAAACTTTCTGCAAAAGAGATATCAACGATGGCGGCGGCGGTTGCTGAGGAACGTTCCGGGGCGGAGAAGCAGGAATAGAGATTGATCCAACGGACACGTTCCGATTGAATCCGCACGTAAGGAAAACCTCCTCACGTGCGGGTTCGAATACTATTTTTTTGAAATTTATCCAAAACAGACCCAGCGGTCATAAATCGGATCACGATCGTTTTCCCAGATTTCCAGCGACCGGTCGACACCCGCTGCCCACTCGCGGACCCAGCGGGCTTCCTCTTCTGTTGCAACCGTGATCAGCGTCTCACCGGTGATACCGGCAAGCTCCTCCACAATCGGCCGCCAGAGGTCCTGGGTGTAGACATACATCTGACCGAACATGATTCCCAGACCCCTCTCCGCGTCCGGCAGATAGGCGGATGCAACCGTTCCGTCAATACAGAGCGTCTCTTCCGGAATGAGCCTCCCGGCCTCAAGACCGAGAGCCAGCAGGGCGGGATCATTATCGTAGGCAAGAGGTCTGCCGCCCATCTCCCGGATAATCATCGAACCGATACCGGAACCCGCACAGGCATCCAGACAGAGTCCTGGAGCGGACGTCCCCCAGACCTCATGCAGGAGATCGCGGACCTTCTCAATCCGGTCCGCCGGCAGATCCTCACGAGCCGGCGCAATCTCCTCCTGGAGAATCCCGGAAAAATGTGCCCGCAATGCATCTTCAATCTCTGATCTGGGTTCCTGATACACATCCCCGTCAGCCGCAGAAAACAGTTCAAACTCCGGCTCCGTCGGGCTGCGGAAGTTCCAGGAGGTTGCGACCCATTCATCTCCGGCCAAAACCGCGAGGAGGACAGGATTTTCTGCATCGTCGATCAGCAGCCGTGCACCGCCGGCAACCGGTTCCGTCTCGCAGATCAGCACTCCCGGTTCTCCGTTGTTCACCAGCGATGCATAGTCCGGTTCAAGGAACCGGACTGTCTTCAGTTCCAGCATTTCCGCAACAGATTTCATATCTACTCCCCGTCCCCCGCATGCCCGATAGTAAGACCTCCCGTCGACCGGATAACCCCGCTGACCCGCGCATCCTCATGCAGCCAGACCGTTTTCCCTGCGACATCCCCCAACACATCCACACCGCGTTCGATCCGGATACGCTGTCCGACGACATCACCGTGAACGGCGGTCCGTTCCCCGATGGTCACCTTCCCGGTTGCGTGGATACCTCCGAAGAGAGTGACATCGTGATCCAGAGAAATTGCCTTTGCCTTAATGTTTCCGTGCAGGCGGCAGTTGGTACCGACCTCCATCGGTGTCGTCGCCGTAAAGTACCGGAGATTCATCGTCGTCCGCGGCGGGAGAACCAGCGGGTCACTGTTTGCCTCACAGATAATCGCGTTCACCTTCTTTTCCACCTCCTCTTCACTGTCTAAGTGGAGCATCGTCATAACGTAGAGGAGGAGGTAGAGGATAACCGGCATGGGATTGCGAATACAGATGTCCCCCAGCGCCTTGAACTCTTTGTCGATGGTTACATTGTCGCCGATATCCAGATTTCCGCCGACCGTCAGTTTTCCGTGAACCTTCACACCCTCACCGAGGAATGCATCACCGTTACAGATCACTGTTCCGTTGATCTCACAGAAGTTATCAATCCGCAGATCCCCCTCGGCAACCACGTCGCCGGTCAGCGTACAGAACTCACAGACCACAATATCGTTTCCGTAGAGACCGTAGCCGATCTCACAGTGATCGCCCACCAGAATATCATTTTTTGTTTTGAGAATCCGTTCCTGCAGCTCGGTGTGGTCCGGAAGAATACATTTCTTGAACAGCTCTGCGGTCGCCAGAGACAGAGCAGTACTTTCCTCATCCCGTTTCCCCGTATCCTCCGGTTCCGGCGGAGGAAGCATCTCCTGCTGCTCCTCTGCCTCCCCGGGAATGGGTTCCGCGATGATTCTCCGCTTTTCACCTTCAGTCATGCTCCACCAGAAAATCGTATATGTAATAATCGTTATGCGCCGTACTTATGGGTTTTGTCGATGAGATCCAAAAGAATCGGCATCAGATCTCCGCCGAAAATCCTGCATAACGCACCGGATGCGCAGGAAATTTCATCGTAGGCAGATACGGCATCCACCCGCGCCCCGTCGCCACGGATAATTAGGGGTACCGGGTCTGCGCTGTGTTCCTTGATCGTGCACGGGGTTGAGTGGTCGCCACAGACGGCAATCATCAGCCCGGGCATTTCCATCAGGGGCCGGAGTTCACGGTCAATTATTTCGAGAAATTCTTTTTTCTCCATCGCTTTTCCGTCGTGCCCGTACTCATCGGCATTTTTGATGTTGAAGAGGACAAAGTCCTGTGTTGCAAACTCCTGTATGACGAGGCGTACCTGTTCGGCGAGCGGGGTCTCAGGGGTGACCGGGACACGCCTGAGGCCGACGGAGCTTCCGATACCTGCAATCAGGGCTGCGGCGGCAACCACACTGCCGGAGAGTTCATGTTTTTCTGCAAACGGTTCATAGACACCCATCGCTCCTGCTCCCCGGATGAGTACCACGTTTGCCGGATTCTGTCCTGCGGCAATGCGTGCAAGGTTGACCGGGTGGTTTTTCAGAATCTCCTGAGCCTGTCTGCAGAACTCATTACAAACCTCGGCGGTGAACATGGATTCAGGAGTTTTCCGGCCTTCGGGGTGTATTGTCTTTGGCGGAACACCGGTTGCTTTGGGGTCATTGCTGGAGATGTCCGCCGACAGTCCCGGACCTTTCAGAGCGAGCGCCGCACGGTGTCCGGTGCCCGGCTCAAACTGAATGGTTACTCCGTACCTGCTCAGGTCAACGCCATCACGGATTGCCGCCGAGATCTCGGTAGTATCGGAGATTCTGCCGGCCCGCCGGTCGGTCACATTTCCGTTGTCATCGAGCGTTGCATAGTTGGCCCGGAATCCGATCATGCCGGGTTCCATTGCGATGCCGCATCCTGCTGCCTCCAGAGGTCCCCTGCCGGTGTAGTATTTCTGCGGCGGGTATCCAAGCAGGCTTAAGTGTGAGGTGTCAGACCCTGCGCGGATACCGGGTGCAACCGGGTCCATGATCCCGCAGATACCGGTGCGTGCAAGTTCGTCGAGATTTGGAATATTTGCTGCCTGCAGAGGTGTTTTTCCTCCCAGACACTCGCACGGCCGATCTCCCACGCCGTCGATAATCAGAAGAAGAATTTTGGATGCTGTCATTACCACATAGTTGGACGGATAAGACTAAGTGCATTGTGTTCTGAGAAAAGATCAAAAGAAAAACAGTAGCGAGGAATGGATTTGAACCATTGGTCTACGGGTTATGAGCCCGTCGGGATCTCCTGACTACCCCACCTCGCTTCTAATGCTTGGGATATTCTTATTCGTGGTACTCTGATATAAGGGTTGTTATATTCCATTCCCATACGCTCATTATGTTCCTGTACGAAACTACTGTGTATGGACGATGATGACGAACTGCAGCGTCTGCGGCAAAAGCGCCTTGAGCAACTGACGGACCGGATTCCCCCGCCGGAGGGGTATCCGCTGATTCACCTCACGGAGTATAATTTCAACGCGGTTACCCTGAACGCGCCGAAAGTGGTGATTGATTTCTGGGCCGAGTGGTGCGGTCCCTGCCGGTACTTCGGCCCGGTCTTTGAAGAGATGTTACTTGAGTTTCCTGAGGTTCAGTTCTGTAAATGTGATACCGACCGGAACTGCGGAATTGCGTCTCAGCTGAAGATCACCTCGATCCCCCTGACGATGTACATCATCAACGGAACGGTTGTCCGCATGCATGCCGGCGCGATGAGCGCCGAGAAGTTCCGTGAGGAACTGAACCTTGTGTTCCGCTCATCCGCATGACGCTGTTTGCATCATTTCATCCGACTCTGCAGGAGGTCCTGATCTCCGGTCTTGGCTGGTCATCCCTCAGACCGGTACAGGAGGAGACGTATCTCGCGGTTTGCGAAGGTGCGGATGTGGTTGTCCTTGCGCCGACTGCGGGTGGAAAAACCGAGTCTGCATTTATTCCGGTTCTGGACCGTCTGCTCAAAGACGGGACGTCCGGTATTGCAGCGATCTACCTCTCCCCGCTGAAAGCGCTGATAAATGATCAGGAGGACCGGATCCGGCAGATGTGTGAGAGGGCAGGTCTGAGTGTTGCATCCCAGCACGGGGACGTTGCCGCGCGGGACCGCTGGAAGTTTTCCCGTGAGGGAGAACTGCCGCACATTCTGCTGACTACGCCGGAGTCTCTGGAGGTTCTGCTCGGTGACCCGGATTCCCGGTCCGCATTTTCCCGGGTACGGTTTGTCATCATCGATGAGATCCATGCGTTTATGGAGACGGACCGGGGCGTGCATCTCCGCTGTCTCCTGGACCGGCTGGAGACCCGTCATACGGTTCAGCGGATTGGATTGTCTGCGACGGTGGGAAATCCGCAGGATCTTTTGGCATGGATGTCGGCTCCCGGCCGGAACCAGCGGCTGGTGCAGATTCCGTCCCCGTCTTCCCCGAAGCAGTTTTCGTTTGTGGTTGAACGGGAGTTTTCCGCACAGGTCCGTGCGGTTGCCCGTGCGGTTTTTGGAAAGAAAGCACTGGTGTTTGTGGACAGCAGAAGTTTTGCGGAGAAGCTGATTCAGCCGTTGTCTGCGGAGGTGCCCAATGTCTATCTGCATCACTCATCAGTCTCCCCGGAGGACCGGGCTGCTGCTGAAGAGGCCTTCTCCGGTTCCGGCGGGGTCTGTACGATCTGTACGAGTACGATGGAGCTTGGGATTGATATCGGGGATCTGGATCTGGTGATCCAGTACGGAGCGCCGAAGTCGGTCGCTTCGTTTCTGCAGAGGCTCGGGCGGACCGGCCGCAGGGGAAAGCCCGCGGTGATGGTTTTTCTTCTTGCAAGCCCGTGTGACCTTCTGATCAGCGCTGCGGTCATTGAGTCTGCGATGCGGCACGAAAGCGAACCGCTGTCGGCCCCGTCTGCGGCCTGGCATGTGCTGGTTCAGCAGCTGTTTCTGCTTCTCCGAAACAGCATGAGTCTGGGAAAAGCGGCGATTGTTTCCTCGATCCACGCTCTGTCCCCATTTTCCTCGGTATCCGCCGGAACAATTTCCCTGCTTCTGGATCATCTTACCGAAAATGCGTATCTGATGCGGGACGGCGATCTGTATATGATCGGTCCTGCGGCGGAACGGGAGCTGGGAAAATCAAACTGGCTTTCCCTGATCTCGGTGATCAATGATTCCGGAGGATATCTTGCGGTTCTCCCGGACGGTACGGTTGTGGGGACGCTGGACCCGCGGTTTGTTGCGGGAGATCCCGGCAAGACATTTTCCTTTACCGGAAAGAACTGGCGGCTTCTGTTCCGCGATGATGCCCACCGGCGTGTACTGGTTGAGCCGTCGGCACCCGGCAGAGGAGATCTGAAGCGTCCGTTCTGGAGCGGCGGTGCCGGAGGAGGGTCTGCCGACGCGACTCCTCTGGTCTGCCGGTCGGTTGCAGCACTCCTTTCCCGGGGGACGACGCGTCTCCCTCTGCCGCCAGCGCAAAAGGAGATACTGGCTGACCTTCTGCGTATGCTTCCCGATGATTTTCAGCCGGGTATAATTCACGTCCGGTGTGAACCGGAGGCGCTGGGGTGGTCGGTCGTTGTTGCAACGTTTTTTGGGATCCGGGCAAATATGGTTCTGTCCCGTCTGATCAAAAATCGTCTGGCTCCCGACCATACCGTCCGCTATACACCGTTTGCGATCCGGATTGCCGACTGGGATACCCCTGATGCGGGAGCTGCGATCTGCCGGATTCTTGCAGAAATTTCTGCGATGGATGCCCGGACACTGGCCGCAGAGCTGCCGGAGGTTCCCGCGTCCGTCTGGAAGTTCGCATCCCTCCTGCCTGATTCTCTGCTTCAGGAAATGGCAGCATGCGGATATTATCATCTGCCTGAACTGCTGGCAACCCTCGCGTCCCCTATATATCTTGCAGAGCGCTGAGCCGTTTCTCGGCAACGGCGCGATAGTCGTCGTCGATCTCAAATCCGATGTAGGGCAGGTTCAGTGCAGATGCGGCGAGAGCGGTGCTGCCGATACCCATAAACGGGTCCATAACCAGTCTGCATCGTCCCTCGCCGTGATCCCGGATACACATCAGCGGGAGTTGGACGGGGAATGTAGCGGGATGCGGCCGTTCTTCCCTGATGGTTTCGTAGGGGATAAACCAGGTGTTTCCCCGGTCGCGGAGATCTTTTTTTTCGCGTCCCCATCGTCTGACATTGCTTTTGTCCTGATAGGGAACGCCGGTTGCCAGCCGGTCAATGGGGACGTTGCCGTGTTTGGTGAAGTGAAAGATGAACTCATGACAGTCGTTGTGAAACCGGTGGCTGTTGATCGGTTTGTAGTGACCGACGGCAATATTTCCCGGGATGTTTTTGTATCGCCCCATATCTTCTTTGGGGAGGGCAATGGATTTTATCCAGTGGAGCATGTTCTGAAGGACGTATCCGTTTTTCCGGAATACATCCGCGACGTCCATCGGAATCCAGGGGTCCCGGAGACTGCCGCCGAGGTTCAGGTACAGGGATCCGTTCTCGGAGAGGACCCGCAGGGTTTCGGCGGCGACGTCCCCGATCCATGCGAGGTATCCGTCGCGGGGGACAGTGTCGTCGTAGGTTGTGTAGGGAACACCTATGTTGTACGGAGGTGACGTGACGATGACATCAACTGATTCCGGGTCCATCAGCCGCATGCCGGTGAGGCAGTCCATTCCATAGATCGTGTTCGGAGTCAACATGATTTTTGCAGAATTTTTTCGATGGTGATCTCATAGGTGATGGTTTCGCCGGCAAGGGGATGGTTTCCGTCAACGGTAATACTTTTTTCCGTTACACTGACCACGCTCACAAGACACGGTTTTCCCATGACCTCCACTTTGATGATCTCACCCGGAACCGGTTCGTGATCTACGTTAAGTTTTCTGCGTTTAAGGGTAACGACCAGTTTCCGATGATATGTTCCGTACGCTTTTTCCGGCCGCAGGGTAACCGTTACCGTTTCTCCCTCCCTTTTTCCGATCAGGGCTTCTTCAAATACCGGGTTGATCTGGGTTTTTCCGAGGGTTACGGTGACCGGTTCGCTGTTGTGTGTGTCTTCAAATATTTCTCCGTCGGGCCGTATGCTTTTGAAATGCAAACGGAGTGTATCGTTTTGTTGAACAGTATCCTGCGTAGTATCCCCGGTCATTTCTATTTGGTATGTCCTCTGATCCGATAAAATTGTAATGTCTGCATTTTCTCCGGTTCCGGATCACGACAAACTGTGTCTAGCGTTTTCCGTGAACTCTTTTGGGCCTGCAGTCTGCGGATACAGGTTCTGGTTTCCTGATCAATACATCGTGATTCGATGATTTTCTGCAGAGCTTTCGTGTAGGTTTCCTCGTCCAGCCGGCAGAATGCGAGGTATTGTGTTGTTTTTTCCGGCATTTTGACATAGCAGGCAGATACTGCCCAGGCGACCGCCGTTTTTACGTAGTGGCCGCCGTGGCGGATGGTGTCGAAAATTTCAAAGATTTCGTCGAGATGATCTTCATCGATGAAGTACCAGAGGGTCATGACAACGCCGAACCGCACTGCAAACTCCTGATCGCTTTTCAGATAGTCCTGCAGGAACCTCCACATCTCCTCCGGATATTGTTTCGTAATTTTGAGTCCGGCACAGAAACTGTCACAGACCGACCAGTTGTCAATTTTCGGAACAAATGCGGCGATATATCCAAACATTTCCTCCGGTTTTCCGTCGGCATATCCGATAACCATTCCCTGCAGCATAATTTCTTCAAAGGTGGTGTCGGATGCGGCGGCAAGATAGCTGCGCCAGTCGCCCTTCGCAAACTCTTTTGCCAGTCTGCGGAGTTGCGGGAGTCTGACTCCCAGAATATTCTGCGTTCCCGGAAGAAGTCCTGCGGCAAATTTCCGGTATTTCGGGTCGGCGAGGGAGACTAAGTCAGGGACGACTGAAGGGGTTGACATGTTTGTTCTCATGTATAGGTGCCAATCATTTGAAAAAAGAATCGAGGAGATATGTATCCTCGTTTACGCTGTATCTGCGATGATCGGAATGATGACTTTTCTGAATGCACCGTCGCAGCTCTGGCGGATCATCCGGAGTTCATAGGTCCCCGGTTCCTCAACTTCTACTGTCCATAAGTATTCCTGACTGGCACCATGGGGGATGCAGTGCTCATCCCGTACTGCGAGTCCGTTTGATTCAAGCGGTTTCCATGACTGATTGCGTGGGCTCGTCACTATTACCGTGAAACATGTTGCACTGTTTTTCCGGATCATATAGGAGTCCATGTGTGAATCGTTCCTGTCTTTTTGTATTCTGTATCCTGATTGTATCCCAAGATAGATAATGGTGAGTATATCGCCAAAGTATAAATAGTATTTCGTCGGATTTTGCGCATAATTTTTGATATGTGGCGCAAAACTTCCGATTTCTTTGTCGAAAATTCGTTCGACAGCGCTTCGCGGACCGGTATACAATTCGTTTGATATCTGCACATATTGGGAGAAAATCAAAAAACAGAACGCCGAGGGGGAGATTTGAACTCCCGAGGTGTTACCACCAGAGGCTTTCGAGGCCACCGCCCTTCCGGACTAGACTACCTCGGCTCGTCACAGAAACACGCACTGCTGTCGTGCGCGGTATTACGTATGCAGGCTCTCTAAAAAAAGATATGGATTTACTGGCCGGCGCCTTTACTGATCATCATGTCATCCACACGGATGAGGAGCATGGCGGTCTCGGAAGCACTCTGGATTGCCTGACGCTTGACACGTTTCGGTTCTACCACGCCTTCAGCTTTCATATCGACAACTTTGCCGGTGAACACATCCAGACCTGCGTACTTCTGACCGGTTGCATGGGCCTGACGGAGGTCAATGACTTTGTCGACGGTGTCAAAGCCGGAGTTCTCCGCAAGAGTCTTCGGGATGATCTCAAATGCCTTTGCATATCCTTCGATTGCAAGCTGGACACGTCCTCCCTCGCTTGCTGCGTACTCACGGAGTCTGAGGGACAGTTCTGTTTCTACAGAGCCGCCGCCGATCGTATAGGCACCGTCTTCGACAACGTCCTGCACGACACGCTTTGCGTCTTCAATGGCCCGCTCAAGTTCATCAACCAGATGCTGGGATGAACCGCGGAGAAGAATGGTGACTGCGTTCGGGTTTTTGCATCCGGACAGCTTGGTCATCTCGATATCCTCAAGCATCTCAAGGTTGCCTGCGGTTCCGATAACGTCTGCGGTGAGGTCGTCTGGCTTGTTGACAATCTGGCCGCCCAGTGCCTTTGCTGCGTACTTGAGATCCTTCTCTGCAACAAACTCAAGTGCGTAGATGCCGTTCTCACCAAGGTAGTACTGAACCGGATCTGCAATTCCCTTCTGACAGAGGACGACATTGATGCCGTTTTCTACGAACTTTTCTGCCATTGCCCTCAGCGTCTCACGCTCTGCCTGGGAAAATGCTGCAAGCTGTTCGTGCGAGGTGATCTTGATCTTGGACTTTGTCTGGGTCTTGGTAATCTCCAGCGGGTTTGCAATAAATGCAGCCTTAACTCCTTTGATCTTCTTGGGCATCAGCGCATCAAGCCGGGTTTTGTCGATGAGCACACCTTTGATGAGCTCGGCATCCATGGTCTCGCTGCGTTTTGTCTTGACAAGAATGTCGTCTTCATTGACAACGGTCTTCTTTCCGGACGCAGTTGCAACACTGCTCACTGCCTCAACTACCACATCACAGGCTTTGTCCATGATCATCTCAATGGACTTGCCGGTCATTGCGGTCTTTGCAATCTGTTTCAGCATTGCAGTGTCCTTGGGTGTGACGGAGATTGCAAGTTCGTCAAGGATTGCCAGAGCTTTCATCATACCGAGGTTGTACCCTTTTGCGATTACCGACGGGTGAACTCCGGTGTCGATGAGTTTTTCGGCCTGTTCCATGAAGGAGCCTACCATAACAACGGCGGTTGTGGTTCCGTCACCGCACTCATCATCCTGAGTCTCGGCAACCTCAACGACGAGTTTTGCACCCGGGTGCTGGACGTGGATCTGGTGAAGAATGGTTGCACCGTCGTTGGTGATAACGATGTCATCGCTTCCTTGCGTTACCAGCATTTTGTCCATACCGCGTGGACCGAGCGTGGTCCGGACGGTGTTTCCGAGAACCTTTGCGGCCATGATATTGGAACGGAGCGCCTCCTGTCCAGGCACGCGTTCAACGTTGTCCCGTAAAATAACGACAGGCTGTCCTGATCTGTTTGCCATAAATTCATTATCTCCTGTAATCGTGTGATAAAGATGGAATTGAACTTCTATATAAAATGCACGTATTGGGTATTGACCGGTCAGTCAATACGCTTGATTGTGAACAGGGAGTGAACGGGGACTCCTTCGACATCAGTAACTCCGCGCTTATCGAAAATAACCAGGATTGCGACCGGGGTTGCATTGTGTCTGCGGAGGTAGGCCACCAGTTCATTGAGGGTATTTCCGGAGGTGATCACATCATCCACAATTATGCAGCGCTTTCCGTTGATTTTGCTGAAGTTTCCCGAGATACATCCTACATGAGTGTCGACATTGTGTTTTGAGGGATGGTAGATTGCAATGTCGAGATTTTCCTCAGCCGCGATCATGGTTGCGAGCGGGACGCCGGAGATTGCAATTCCGACAACAGCATCCACATCCGGTTCGTCCTCGGATGATGAGACAAAGCGCTCCGTCATCATGGATGCCATGCCGGAGAGGAGGGTTGCATTGGAACTTACCGTCGTCCAGTCAATATGCACGTCCTTTGGTACGGCCAGATTTGCTTTGCTCTGGGTCAGAAGCCAGGTTACTGTATCGATGGACAGACTCAGTTCGTCTGCGATCTGGTCTGTGGAGTGGCCGTCTGCACGCAGATCTTTTGCCCGGTTTATTAATTCTTCAAGGGAAGACATATGAAAAATAGTGCAATTTCCCGCTATATATGTGTTAGCCCGAGCGTCGTTTTCCGGGACTTTTCTCGGTTCCCCGTTTTTTCGGTGGAGAGCCGCAGATAGGACATTCCCCGCCGTCGGGAATTTCTGCACCGCAGCCGCTGCAGATGTACTTCCATATCCGGCGTTTTGCTTTTTTCTGCAGAATATTTTGTACGGGGATTTTCAGATGTCTGCAGACATTCTGCACGGCAAAGTCATCGGAGACAACCGTCCCCTGAAGGGTGAGGGAAAGGGCGATGACGGAGATGTCTGTTTGGGACAGGACGCGCATGTCTCCGCTTTTTTCTGCAGCGGCAACTGCTGCTTCCGCTGCGGCCGGGTCAGGTTCACGTACGGCAAGTCCGCGGGAGCTGAGAACTTCGTACCGCAGTTTTGCGGTGATGTCCAGCAGTTCTCCTACGACCTCCGGAGTGGTGTACATCTCTCCGGAACAGGGATAGTCTCCAAAAAAGTAGGATGCGTCAAGGATGCAGCGCATGAATGTCAGTGCCTGAGGGCGTCAGCAATCACAGTGGATGCGGTGATTTTGCTGCTTGCCCGCTCAATGGTATCGGAGGATGCGATGTCTGCAAGTCCTGCCTGCATCAGTTTTACGTATCCGCCGCTTGCGAATACGCCGTGAACACCTGCGGCCCGGACTGAAGTTGCTCCCTGTTCTTTCAGCATTCCTGCGGCGGTTGCCATTGAGCCGCCGGTTGCGATGATATCGTCTACGATGATACAGTCTCTGCCGTTTGCATCCAGATGTTTGGGTGCCATCGTTACTTCCGAGCCGGAGAGCCGGGTCTTGTCCAGATGGTCACAGTCCCAGCCGCCGACTGCTGCGACACCTTTTGCAAACTCCCAGGCCCCGTCGTCCGGTGCAAGCACCAGAGGATCAGCCAGATGCATTGTCTGAATATATTCCCCGATTTTTGGGGCGATGCTCAGATTTTCTGCCGGACATTTGAAATGCGACAGGACCGAGGGGTCGTGAATGTTTACGGTACATATTCTGTCGGCGCCTTCGGAGAGAACACGTGCCAGGGCACGGGCACTGATCGGTTCACCGTCGTTGAACCGCTTGTCCTGCCGGGCGTACCCCATATAGGGCAGAACCAGCGTTGTATTTTTCCCCTCGCAGGCATCCAGCATGAGGATGACCTGGAGAACGGACTGGGCATCAACAGTGCTTGCGACGATGATCATCTCATCATCCGCGTCCATTACACGGACATACTGCTCTCCGTCGGGAAATGTGGTGTATTTGACCTCGGAGATCCTGCACCCGAGGTGCTGGGCAACCCGTGCCGCGAGCAGCTGACTTTTTTCCGTATAGATAACTTTCATCGGTACTCTCCCTCTTCTATCTTTTACTGAAACTACTTAAACCATCATCAAGCACAATATTAGCACTCTCAATAAGCTGAGGTAAGGAATATAATTATGGATAATACTGCTATACCGGCAAATCCTCCTGAAGGCGCAGACGTGGGGAATGCGCCTGTTACCGGTCCGGAAACGGATGCGGCCGACATGGTCGCGCGGGAGATCTCTGCCGATCCGAAGACCTATGTATCGGACGCGTTTGATCCGGAGTTTTTCGGAGGCATGCGATTTGATACCACCGCAGATATCACCATCCCGCCGTCCCTGATTGATCAGGTTATCGGTCAGGAACATGCTGTTGCGGTTATCAGAAAAGCGGCGACGCAGCGCCGGCATGTGATGATGATCGGCAGCCCTGGTACGGGAAAGTCAATGCTTGCAAAGGCGATGGCCGAGCTTCTGCCAAAGGAGGAGATGCAGGACATTCTCACCTATCCAAACGGTGAGGACAACAACAATCCGATCATCCGTGTGGTTCCGGCCGGCCGCGGAAAAGAGATTGTCGCAGCCCATAAGGCCGAAGCCCGCCGACGTGCATCGTCCCGGAACACGCTGATCATGGTGATCATCATCGGTGTTCTCGGTATTTCGTTCATCTCCGGTCAGTTCCTGATGGGTCTTCTGATTGTGATCTTCCTGTTCATGGCGGTCCGGACGATGATGCCGCGCGATGATGTGATGGTGCCGAAACTGATCGTTTCCAATAAACCTGACTCGAAGGCACCGTTTGTGGACGGAACCGGTTCTCATGCAGGAGCACTGCTTGGCGATGTCCGTCACGATCCGTTCCAGTCGGGTGGTCTGGAGACTCCGGCTCACGATCGTGTTGAGGCCGGGGCGATTCACCGTGCGCATAAGGGTGTGCTGTTCATTGATGAGATCAACACGCTGGAGCTTTCTTCTCAGCAGAGCCTGCTTACCGCTCTGCAGGAGGGAGAGTTCCCGATTACCGGTCAGAGCGAGCGGTCGTCCGGGGCGATGGTCAGAACCGAGCCGGTTCCCTGCCGATTTATTATGATTGCGGCAGGAAATCTGGATGCGATGCAGGGAATGCACCCGGCTCTCCGCAGCCGTATCCGGGGATACGGGTACGAGGTGTACATGGGTGAGACGATGGACGATACTCCGGATAACCGCGCGAGATTAGTCCGGTTTGTGGCACAGGAGGTCCAGAACGATGGAAAGATTCCGCACTTTGATCCGTCTGCGGTTTCCGAGATTCTGCGCGAGGCCCGCCGCCGGTCCGGCCGGAAGGGTCATCTGACGCTGAAGCTTCGTGATCTCGGCGGTCTGGTGCGTGTCGCAGGAGATCTTGCCCGTCAGGCCGGGGATCCGGCAACCACGATGAAACATGTGGTGAATGCCAAGCTGATTGCCCGGTCGGTGGAGGATCAGATTTCGGATGAGTACATCCGGAGAACCCGCGATTATGATCTGACGATTGTTACGGGAACCCTTGTCGGCCGCGTGAACGGTCTTGCGGTTGTCGGAAACGATGCGGGTTCGGTTCTGCCGATTACGGCGGAGGTTACGCCGTCCCAGGGTGCGGGCGCGGTGATTGCCACCGGTCTCCTGAAAGAGATTGCGCAGGAGTCGATTAAGAACGTGAGTGCGCTGATCAAGAAGTTCTCCGGAACCGATATCCGCAAAGTGGATATTCACGTTCAGTTCATCGGAACCTATAACGGTGTTGAGGGTGACTCGGCGTCGGTGACGGTGGCGACTGCGGTTATCAGCGCGCTGGAAGATATTCCGGTTCGGCAGGATGTGGCGATGACCGGATCCCTGTCAGTCCGGGGCGATGTTCTGCCGATCGGCGGTGTGACATACAAGATTGAAGCCGCGGCAAAGGCGGGGATTCATACGATTATTATCCCGCAGTCGAATCTGGATGATGTTCTGATCGAGGAACGCTACAAACAGATGGTGACGATTATCCCGGTAACAAGGATCGAGGAGGTTCTCGAACACGCCCTCGTTCCGTCCGATAAGGCAGCGTTTGAACGTAAGATCGCCCTTATCGGCAAACATATGGAGATCCCGAAGATGCCTGAGGCCCCGGAGAAGGCTGAGGCCTGATCTTTTTCTTTTTTTGTTGTTTCAACGCGAATAGCGCCAATGGCGATTTTTGTATGGAGTAATATTGGAAATAACCGTATGTAGTGGGTTATAGGTATTGTTTCTTTTTTGTTGTTTCAACGCGAATAGCGCCAATAGCGCGAATAAAAAATCGCCAATGGCGATTTTTGTATGGGTAATATTGGAAATAACCGTGTGTAGTGGGTAATAGGTATTTTTTTCTTTTTTTTGTTGTTTCAACGCGAATAGCGCCAACAGCACGAATAAAAAATCGCCAATGGCGATTTTTGTATGGGTAATATTGGAAATAACCGTACATAGTAGGTAATTGGAATTTATTTGTGCAAAGATTTATTATTGTGGAAATAAATGAGAATGTATGTCCGATGATACTGGATCGAGTGAATTATCATTGCTCCTGAAAGAAGAAGTGTATGCAATCGTTGGTGCAGGAATTGCAGTGCACAGCTATTTTGGAAACGGATTTTTAGAAGCAGTATATCAGGAAGCTCTGGAACTTGAGTTGGGTGAACGTGGAATCCCATTCAAATCCCAAGTGAAAATGAATCTGTGTTATCGGGGAACAGAACTTTCCAAAAAATATACTGCTGACATTGTATGTTACGACAAAATCGTAGTCGAGTTAAAAGCAATATCCGCTCTGACAAAAACAGAAGAGTCACAACTGCTCCATTATCTGAAAGCAACCGGAATGCAGGTTGGTATTCTCATGAACTTTGGAAGTTATCGAAAAATGGAATGGAAGCGAATGGTCTCCTCAGATGATACCTATGTACAGAATGCCAAGCTCCTCAGAGATACATAATTCATTCTCCAATCATTTGCCATTCGAAAGAGTGGTGATGTAAATCATCTCGGGAAAAATCGCCATTGGCGATTTTTTATTCGCGCTATTGGCGCTATTCGCGTTTCATCCATAAATTGAGACTACATGCTCTCTACGGCAATTGCTCCTTCCTCCTCATACAAAAATCGCCATTGGCGATTTTTTTATTCGCGTTTCAACCCCACTGTTTCCAAAATCAGTTATCGACCTACCGCCAAGTCATACACAGCAATGGATCCTATACGTTACTATGATATCCGGTACGTCCGCGGAAACTCCACGACTATTACGGTGGAGAACGGCGACGTGGAATCGGCCGGTTCCAACTTTTTCGGGAAAGCTCTCATCCGTGTTCTGGGTGAACACGGGTGGGGCTACTACTGTGCTTCCCCGTTTGATCCGGATGATACTACCGCAAAGCAGGAGTACATCAGCCGTGCGGCCCGCGCTGCGAAACTTGCCAACGTTCCGGCAGAGCTTGCCGATGTTCCCTACGGAACGCCCCGGAACTGGTCCTGTTCTGCTCAGGAACAGGCAGCCGTTCCTCTGGAAGAAAAAGCAGATCTTCTTCTGAAGATGGAGGCGGCCGCAAGAATTCCTGAGATATGCAGTACATCTGCCCGGTACTCGGAGCAGTATCAGGATGTCTGGTTTGAGGACTGCAACGGCTGTACCGCAAACTCGTCGGTCTGCCGGACGCTGTTCACAATCTCTGCCGTTGCGGCCCGCAGCGGAAATATGCAGATGAACTATGAGCAGGAGGCTGTTGTCGGTCCCCTGAATCTTTCAGAATACATCGGATACGGCGAGAAATGTGCAAAGCGTGCGGTTGAACTGCTGGATGCCTCTGCGGTTCCCGGCGGCCGGATGCCTGCGGTTCTGGATCCTGCCATCGGCGGAGTCTTTGCCCATGAAGCGGTCGGGCATGCCAGTGAGGGGGATGCGGTCCGTGACGGTGTTTCGGTTCTCGCGGGGAAACTCGGCGAGTCTGTCGGTTCACCGCTGGTTACCATTATCGATGATCCGTCGATGCATGGGTACGGGTATGAACCGTTCGATGCTGAAGGCGTGGCCTGCGGCCCGACCGAGCTGATCAAGGACGGCCGGATGCATGCGTATATGCATTCCCGCGAAACACTTGCGGCTGTGGGGGCCGCCACCGGGGATGCCGGTCACGCCCGTGCCGAGCCGGGTATGCAGCCGCTGGTCCGGATGAGTAACACGTACATCAAAGAGGGCGATGCATCGTATGATGAGATTCTTGCCGAGTGCCGCACGGGCATTCTTCTGATCGGTTCCCGCGGAGGTCAGGTGGACCCGGGCCGGGGCGCGTTCCAGTTCAATGCAAAATACGGATACCTGATTGAAAACGGCGAGACTACCAAGATGATCCGCGATGTTTCGCTTTCGGGAGATATTCTGTCGGTTCTGCATAACATCGCTCTCTGCGGAAACGAGCGGAAGATGTCGTCAGGGATGTGCGGGAAAGGCCAGTCGGTGCCGGTCAGTGACGGCGCCCCGCATGTGTATCTGACGGAAGCTATGGTGGGAGGGGCCGGCAATGCCTGAAGTTGATGTTGATGCAGTTCTGCGCGCCGGTGAGAACCTTGCTGATGAGACGGAGGTCATCGTTCTTTCCTTTGAGGATCTATCTCTGGAACAGCGGGAGATGGCAGTCTCTGCAGTCTTGGAACATGCGGGGACATCTGTTTATATCAGAACCGTTATCGGCGGCAGGATTGGTGTTTCGGCGACCTCTGACCCCACCCGCTGGCATGATTGTCTCAACGCGGCCGCAGCTTCCGCGAAACTTGCGGAGCCTGTGGCCGGATGGCCCGGACTTCCGGAAAAGGCTGTTCTTCCGGCTGGTCCTGATCCGTATGATCCGAATGTTGTGATCGATCCTGAGCTTGCGGCCTCTCTGCTGAACCGGATGAATGAGGGAGCCGCCGCCCACCCGGATGCCCGCGTGGTTACTGCCGGAGTATCCCTTTCCCGTGGTTCGTCCGTGCTCGCCAACAGTCACGGTGTGTGGTATGAGCGGAAGATGACCGGAGTCTCTCTTGGTCTGGATGCGATTGCTGATGCATCAACCGGGTATGAGTATGACTCCTCCCCGTTCCTGAGCCGCGTTGAGCCGGAGAAGATGGGAGAAAAGACCGCATTCTGGGCAACCGCATCCCGGAACGGTGTTTCCGTTCCGACACGGAAACAGGATGTGGTCTTCTCCGAGCATGTGGTAGCTTCGCTCCTGCTGGATCTGTTTACCGAAGCGGTGAACGGGAGAAATGTGCTGACCGGCAAATCGGTTTTTGCCGGGAAACTGGGTGAGGCGGTTGCTGATGCGTCGCTTTCGATCACGGATGTTCCGATGGATCCTGCCGGGAACAGTTACCGGCGGTTTGACACGGAGGGTGTCCCCACGAAGCCGGTCGAAATTCTGAAAGACGGTGTTCTCTCTTCGTTCCTCTATGACGGAAAGACTGCGGCGCAGGCCCGGACCGTGAGTACCGGTCATGCGCTCCGTGCCGGAAACGGCTCGACATACATCTCCCCGCACTGTCTGCGGCTTACCTCTTCAACGGGTCCGTCCGATATCACGGCTGATCCCTGCATCTTTGTCCGTGAGGTTATCGGTGCGCATACGGCAAATCCGCTGACCGGCGAGTTCTCGGTTGAGGTTGCAAATGCGTTTGTCGTGGAGAACGGCGAGTTTGCGCAGCCGGTGAAAAAAGCGATGATCGCAGGCAACGTGTTTGAGATTCTGCAGAGTATTTCCGGACTCTCTGCCGAGACGAAAACCTTTGACGGTGCGGTTGTTCCCAAGATGCGTATTCCGCAGATGCAGATCATCGGGTGAATCTCACCATATTCTTTTTCTCCTCTCTTTTCCTATGATATAGCATGATCGGTACAATCCTTATGATCATCGTCGCTATTGCAATTGCGGCGATTTTGTTCTTCTTTATCAGAAACGGCATGAAGCTTCTGATAAATGCCGTCTGCGGTGTCATCATTCTGTTTATTGTGTCGTATCTTCAACTTGCTCCAATTGGTGATCTGAGTGTTGCACAGGTCATTGTCTGCGCCGTTGGCGGTATTCTCGGTGCTGCGCTTCTGATAGTGCTTGCATTCTTCGGCATTATCATCTAACTTTTTTTGAGTGACCGCATGGTACTATTCACCGACCAAAATATTTCGTTCAGGAAACTTTTTCATAACAAATGCCGATGAGGGAGACACACGCACAAAACGCATGAAAAAGTGGTCTCATAGTATTATTCAACGACCAAAATATTTTGTTCGAGAAACTTTTTCAGAGTGATACTAAGGAAGAGGTAGTTTTCGTTCGTATATCCCGAATTTGACACTTTGCCTTATCTCCCTCTTTTTCGAAATTAAAAATTGAAATAAAACCACCCAATTTTTGGACAGAAAACAATATTTGGGGTGCAATTAGGATTGGTTTTCTTGCGGGTCTTTGGACGTATGTGGGTAACCACGGAACAGCACGGAACACACCGAATTCCACGGAAAAAAGCACGGATGTGAAGCCACGAAATTATTTAGTTCATTATTCTTCTTCATTTTTACCCCATAATTCTTTCTGAAATAGTAAGTTGCAATTGGTCATAATATGTCCTTCTGCTCTTTTCCAAAATACCTCTTTTGGAGTCCTCATTCTGCCTGATTCCTCTTGTAAGCTTCTATGTGGCCTTATCTGATTGTACCAGTAAGTAAATTCCTCAAATGTCGTGTGGTCTG
>JAEWXF010000020.1 GCA_023396065.1 Methanobacteriota archaeon | reverse complement strand
CAAACCTACGCAGTCAGCCAGTCCTGCATCTCCCGCATCATTCGCGGCGTCACCTACCGGAGCGTGACCTGAATGAATGCGGCGCACACCTACTGCTGCACCGAATGCGGAACCGCATTCACCCTCCAGGACCCTGCTGGCGGAACAGTCCCCAACCCCCCGCTCCTCGCATGCCCCCTCTGCGGCACAGACACCGCACTCCGGTGCAGCGGCTGGGAAAAATACCTCATCCAGAGCAGCATCTACTACATGACCGAGTGCCGCAAACTCCAGGAACTCCGGGAAGAAGAAGCACAGCAGGAGATACAGCCATGACCTGCCGGACCATCACCCGCCGGACATTCGGCGAACTCCTCCTCCCGCACTATCCCAACGAGCCGCAGGAACTCGCCGCACTCCTCCGGGAAAACAGAATCACTCAGACACTGATACACCTCTGCGCCCGGCTGCACCGAAAAATACCGGCACGCACCGCCCCTTCCCCGGAGGACAATTCATGACCTACCAACCGCTGGATACCGACCGCTTCGTTCTCGAAGCACTCCTCCCTCTCCACGCGATACCGCTCGATCCCTACGAACGTGCCCTCTGGTACCAAAACATTGCCGACATCTGCGAACAGCTCAGCACCCACTTCGCCGATCTATCGCAGAAAGAAATCCGGTCCATACTGGACAACCGGATTCAGAGCAACGAATACACCCTCGCAACCCCCGTACAGTACATCGACAGCGTAAACATCGGCAGACTCCGCGACCAGCTTCCCCGCATCTGCGAACAACTCATACACCTGCGGGCAGTTGACGCAGAAAAAATACTGGGACGGCCCCGGCTGTATCAGCTCGCGAACGCCGCCGACCCGTACCGCACCGGGTGCCTTGCCCGCGTCAACCTCGGCGACCTCAGAAAAGCCCTCCTGCCCGCAGAAGTTCCGCAGTTCATCACCACAACCACCCGGCCCGGACAGCCGTGCGTTGTTTCCCGGAGGAACACACATGTGGACTGACTACCCCGAACTCCGCGACCCCGCACAGCTCATCGCACTCATGCGAACACCACTCAAAGTGGCCGCAATCGCCCGGAGGCTCGGCTGCACCGAAAAAACCATCAGAGTCGCCATGCGGCATCACGGCATCCACAGACCCCTCATTACCATCGGAGACGAAACACGCCGATGGCTGAACCTGCCGTAATCCCCCCTATTTTTTCTTGCAGTCAATGTCCTCTCTCATATACCCGTACACATACAAAGAGAAAACTACACGCCCGACTCAAAAACCACAGCTTGAAAAACCTCCCGCTTCCTCGCAGTCTCGTCTCCATCACCGGAGAGATACCTACATATTCCCAAAAAAGAGATACTATCACTGCAAAACCGTAATCAGGGACCCCTCTCATGACCTCAATGCTCTCCGAAGACATTCTGGAAACAATTCTCAACACCGGAAAAACCGAACTGCCCGCAGACGACCTCAGCATACCCCCGCACTCAGCCGATGCCATCGACCATGCACTCAACCACCTCGCCGACCACGGCTACATCCGCCGCATCGGAACCACCATAACCCTCACCCCCACTGGCGCAGAAAAAGCAGCACAAGTCGCCCGGAAACATGCAGTCCTCGCCTCATTCCTCACCGACGTTCTCGGCGCCCAGCCCGAAGCTGCCTCCCGTGAAGCCTGCATTCTTGAACACAACATCTCCACCGACACCATCAACCGTCTCGACAGCTTCCTTGACCAGAGAAAACCTGAACCGGAACCCGTACAACCATCACCCGACGAAGAATACACCAACCACAACAACCTCACCAAAAAAAATCCCATCATCCCCCTCGCAGAATGCCCCGAAGGCTCCCTCCTGCATGTCGCCATGATCCGCTGCTTCGCCAAACACAGCCGGCTCATCGACCTTGGCGTCATACCCGGAGAACTCATCACCCTCCGCAGAAAACTTGACAACAACGCCGTTGTCATCACCGTCAAAGGCTGCGACATCGCCTTAAGTCCCGAAGTCGCCGCAAACATCATGGTTGAACGGTGCAACACCCAATGACCCGCAAAGCCGTCCTCATCGGCAACCCCAGCGTCGGCAAATCCCTCATCTTCAACCACCTCACCGGCCTTGGTGTCGAAGTCAGCAACTACCCCGGCACCACCGTCGGCATCATGCAGGGTCCCGTCCGCTATGACAGCGAAGAATTCATCCTCACCGACCTGCCGGGCATTTACTCCCTCTCCGGCGACTCCGTCGAAGAAGAAATGGTCCGTGAATACCTCCTCGCCGAAAACACCGACCTCCTCATCGCCGTCCTAGACGCCAAACATCTCGAACGCAACCTCTACCTCCTTCTCCAGCTCACCGAAATGCAAAAACCGCTCCTCGTCATCCTCAACATGATGGACGAAGCAGAAACAGCCGGAAAAATCATCGACACAGACCTCCTCTCCCGTCAGCTCGGCACCCCCGTCATCCCCTCCATCGCCACCAACGGCAAAAACCTCGACCAGATCGCCCGTTACGTCCTTGGCGACCCCCTCCCCCTCCCCGCAATTACCATACCCTACGACCACCACATCGAAGCCGCCGTACACACACTCAGAAAATACTACAACCTCTCCCTCGCAGAATCTCTCTGGGCACTCCAAAGTGTTACCATCAGCTCCATATCCCCCGACATCCACGACAGCGCCCTCGCACTTGCCGAAGAAATCGAACGCCGGCACATGATGTCTCCCGAACAGATCATCGCCGCCAACCGGCACAACCTCGCCAAACAGATTGCCGCCGCAGTAACCAAAGACGCCCCCCCTCGCAGACGCCGCGACTTCGACGCCCTGCTCACCCGTGGCTTCCCCGGTCTCCCCATCCTCGCCCTCATCATGGTCTCCATCCTCCTCATCGTCTTCACCCTCGGAGGATTCCTCGAAGAAACCATCGTAGACCTCATGACCGTCTACATCGCCGACCCCTTCCACTCCCTCGGCCTCGACCCCATCGCCGACACCGTTGGCGGCGCCATCATCCTCGCCCTCATGTCCGGTCTCGGCATCGCATTCCCGTACGTCTTCCTCTTCTACCTCTTCATCAGCATCCTCGAAGACACCGGCTACCTCACCCGTGCCGCATTCCTCGCCGACCGCGGCATGCACCGCCTCGGCCTCCATGGCCAGGGCCTCATACCGCTGGTCCTCTCCTTCGGCTGCAGCGTACCGGCCATCATGAGCACACGGCTCCTCGCCACCAAACGGGAACAGATCATCGCATCCGTCCTTGTCACCATGCTCCCCTGTTCCGCCCGAACAGTTGTCATCTCCGGAATCGTTGCATCCTTCATCGGATTCGGCGCCGCCTTCTCCATCTACGTCATCGTCTTCATCCTCGTCTTCATCGTCGGCTGCATCCTCTCCCGCATCACACCCGGCGAACAGTTCGGCATGATCCTCGAAATGGCTGAACTGCGCCGCCCCATCGCATCCCACGTCCTGCGGAAATCCTGGATGCGGGTCCGGGAATTCCTCTACATCGCCATGCCGCTCCTCATCGTCAGCAGCATATTCCTCGGCCTCTTCCAGTACTACGGCCTCGTTGCCATGTTTGAACAGTTCATCGACCCCGTCTCAACCGCGATCCTCGGTCTCCCGGGCTTTGCATTCACCGCCCTGATGTTCGGCATCCTCAGAAAAGAAATGGCATTCGAAACCCTCGCCGTCATGGCGGGAACAACCGACCTTGCCGCCGTCCTCTCCAGCGGCCAGCTCTACATCTTCGCACTGGTCTGTGCGTTATTCATCCCCTGCATCTCCACCATTGCCGTCCTCCTCAGAGAACTCGGCCTCAGAATGGCAGCAGTAATCACCCTGTTCACCCTCATTCTCGGCATAGGTCTTGGAGCACTGGCCCATCTCATTCTCCTCTGATACCTCCCTCCCAACGCTCAGGTGGATGGATATTTATGCCATCCATCCAAATATTACCGCGATGAATGATTCTGAAATTCTGATGAATCCAAACGATCTTGTGCAGTATCTCAAGAAAAACCCTGCTGAGTTCACCAAAGAAGATATCATCCGTTTCTGTGAGGAAAACGGCATTGAAATGGTAAACTTCCGCTACGTTGCAGGCGACGGAAAACTCAAAACCCTCAACTTCGTCCTCTCATCCAAAGAATATCTCGACACCATTCTCTCCGACGGAGAACGCGTCGACGGCAGCAATATTTTTCCGTTCATCGAAGCCGGCAGCTCCGACCTGTATGTAGTTCCGCGGTACAGCACCGCCTTTGTCAGCCCGTTTACAGAAGTCCCGACATTAGAGATTCTCTGCTCCTACTATGACAACGAAGGAAAACCGCTTGCCTCTTCACCTGAGTACATCCTCCGCCAGGCAGCAGCAGCCTTCAAAAAAGAGACCGGCATGGACTACAAATGCCTCGGAGAACTTGAATACTACGTCATCTGTCCGGAAGAGGACCTCTATCCGGGTCTGGACCAGAAAGGCTACCACGCCTCTGCCCCGTTCTGCAAGTTCGAAGAGATGCGGACCGAAGCAATGCTGATGGTTGCCCGGGCCGGCGGTCAGATCAAGTACGGTCACTCTGAAGTCGGCTGCTTCAGCAAAGACGGGTACTACTACGAACAGCACGAAATCGAGTTCCTGCCGACCGATCCGATTCTGGCAGTGGAACAGATCATCATTGCCAAGTGGGTCCTGCGTATGCTCGGATACAAATACGGCGTTGAGGTCAGCTATGCCCCCAAGATCACCGTCGGCAAAGCCGGTTCCGGCATGCATTTCCACATGCTGGCGGAAAAGAACGGCAAGAACGTCATGGTCAAAGACGGGCATCTCTCCGACATCGCCAAGAGAATGATTGCAGGTGTTCTGGACGTGGGCGATGCAGTCACTGCCTTTGGAAACACCATCCCGACCTCCTACCTCCGGCTTGTCCCGCATCAGGAAGCTCCCACCTACATCTGCTGGGGAGACCGCAACCGGTCGGTCGTTGTTCGTGTTCCTCTTGGCTGGACCGGTTCCACCGATATGGCTGCAGAGGCAAACTTCGGCATTCGCAGAAAGGCGGACAAAACCTGCAAACAGACCTTTGAGTATCGTGTTGCCGACGGTTCTGCTGATGTGTATGAGACCGTTGCATGCCTGATCATCGGCGCAATGCATGGTCTTGCTATGCCGGACGCACTGGAACAGGCAAAGAAGCTCTATGCAAGCGGCAACATTTTCCACGAGGAGTATGCGGCGTTCCTGAAAACACTCAGACAGCTTCCTGCCTCCTGCTATGAGTCCGCAGATGTTTTACTGGCGAAGCGCGCTGTCTTTGAAAAGGACGACATCTTCCCGGCAGGCGTCATTGATTCGCAGGCAAAAAAGCTGAAGTCCTATAACGATAAAGGTCTTTCCGACAGTCTGCTTGGTAACACCGAAGCATTTGCAGAACTCGTTGCACAATACATGCACGTCGCGTAACCGCGACTGTGTTCTTTTTTTCTGACGTTGGATTTGAAAACAGCGGCTGCCCTTGGACTGTAATCGTAAAACAGACCACGGAATCCCATACACTGTACAAGACACACACAAAGCAAAGCTCCCTGCTTCGCAGATCGCAAACCGGAATTTGTTCACACAAGGGGGCGCGGGACATCTTCATTGCCAAGCCCGATGACGAAGTCTCAGGAATCGTTTTCGGAAAATATCCGTATCATTCCAAGAAAAGAAAAAAAATATTTAGAGCATCCGGTTCAGAGATTCGATCTCTGCACGGTCGATGCCTGCAATGCCTGCGAAAAGTGACTCAATTTTATCTCCGGAACCTTCTTCATCCTCAGTGATCATGGCGATCTTGATTGCAGAGAGACCAAATCCTATCGGCTCAACTCTCATATCCTGAATTCCGGTGATCTTTGCTTTGATGTCTGCCTGAAGTTTTTCCATATCAACTTCCGGGGACTCCGGCATAATTTTTAAAATAACTGCGACTTCACCCATGAAATTCACGGCCCCTGGAATCCACACTTCGGGCAGGTGTATTTAATGCTCTGCTTACGGCAGTATTCACAGCGGTAGATTACTTCACCACAGTCGGGGCATTTAAACTCGGTTGCACCGTGCTCGGCGAGCGGTGCATTACATGATGTACATTTGGTAGCTGCCATTCGATCAAACTCCTTAGATTATTGGTGTCCCTGAATTATAAACGTGTGGCCTTTGGGGAGACAAAAGGACAGAGAGGACATGTCGTCGGCAACTCTTCAGACGTTGCCCAGGGTGGTGCCGCAGACCTCCTCCCCCCGCAGATATGCCGCAAGCCGGTTTGGGATACGTGCATTAATGATCTTTCCCTGCGTGTGCATCGCAGTAAGCACCGGCAGGCAACAGGGATCTATGACATCCGTATCCACCGGTCCTGTTACATGCTCCCGTACCCCATCGTCACCGGGAATACCATCCACGGATTTCAGGAGAATCAGAGGAACTCCCAGGGTCCCCGCCACCCATGCAGCGAGAGAGTCCGAGGTCACATTCCAGGAATGCGGAAGAGGATCACAATCCCGGAAAACCCGGTAGGGAAGCAGAATACTGATACCCTCCTCCGGCATTGCCAGTTTATCTGTCGCAGCAACCCCGAACGTTGTCAGATACCAGCCGTGCTGCTCCATCCCTGCGATAGCCATCCAGTGGGCAGCATCCCCGTCAACTCCCAGACGGCGGACATCATCGGCAAACATTCCGCCCCCGGGAACAATGAGAACCGTGCGACCGGATGAACTGAGTTCCGCAAGAATTCTCTCTGCCAGATCCATCAGACTTCCTCCCAGTTTGACAACAATGCCCTCAGTCTTCATTTCCCATACACTCATGAACTTTGAAAACACAAAAACCCGTATGAAAGTGTGGCTAGTGATACTGTTTGTCTGTCTCCTCTTCTGCGGTCCGGTTTCTGCCGCATCCGCGGGGTTTCTGATTACCGAGTTCTGTCCGGACGGGTATGCAAAAGGTGACGGGGACGAATATTTTGTACTGAGCGGCACGGGTCCCCTGGACGGATGGGCTGTTTCCGACGGTGAAGGGAGTATCAGTTTCCCGACAGGGGCCTCAGCCCGGGAACAGGTCATTGTAGCGCGGGAGGGACAAGCCTACCATGATATTCATGCAACGTATCCTGATTACGAGATCATCGGAACAGTTCCATCCGTTCCGGATGCAGTCCGTACCGGGAGGTTCCAGATGGCAAATACGAAAGATGATCTCTCCCTTTTGCGAAACGGCAGGATTGTTCAGACGGTTTCCTGGCCGGATGTAATCTCTTCCCGGAATGGTCAGGTCCATATTTTCCACGATGGTGTATGGGATGCACGTGTTCTGAAGATCGGGCAGAGCCGGTTTGTCCCGGAGACATTTTCCGCGGATGGGGCAACGTTTTTTGCCTCCCCTGACTGTTCGTATGAACCGGTACTTTCTGCGGTCCGGTCGGCAGACACCACGCTTCTCATCTCGATGTATGAGTTTACGCACCCTGATATTGCCGCAGCTGTAGCCGATGCGTCACGCCGTGGTACTGCTGTAACTCTCCTTATGGAAGGCGGGCCCGTCGGTGGAATTGCAGATGAAGAGAAGGCGATACTGGATTATCTTGCCGATGCAGGAGTTGCGGTGTATACAATTGAGAGTACGGATTCTCTCCCCGCACGCTACAGATATGTTCACACAAAATATTTCGTAGCCGACGGAGACACGACAGTCATACTCTCGGAAAATTTCAAGCCGTCGGGAATCCCACTCCCCGGGACACGGGGGAACAGGGGGTGGGGGGCTGTCCTCTACAGTAGTGAAATTGCAGAATACTTTACCAGAGTTTTTACCGCAGATATCGGGGGCTATGATATCTATCCGTATGTGAGCAGCGGCAGGAACCTGCCGGAATCATGGTCTGATACCGGGATCACCGTTCATCTGTCTCCTCTCTATCTTGAATTTGTTCGGATAGAACCCGTATTTTCCCCGGATACCAGTAACCTGATTTCCGAATTACTTCAATCTGCGTCAGCGACCATTGATATCCAGCAGGCATACATTACCAATTATCCCGGGACCGCACATAATCTTTGGCTTGAAAGTGCCCTGAGCGCGGCAGGTCGCGGTATCACTGTACGGATACTGCTGGATGCCATGTACTACAACACCGACGGCGAAAATGATAATGATGAAATAGTCGCGCAAATCAATCGGATTGCCAAAGAACGGAATTTGCCGGTTGAGGCGCGGCTCATGCATCCAAATGAGGAGATCACCAAACTGCACAACAAGGGAGTTATCATTGATGGAGATACGGTTCTGATCAGTTCAATTAACTGGAACTATAACTCGCCAAATTTTAACAGAGAATCGGGAATTATCGTGAAAAATGCAGATGCAGCAGCATATTTTACCAAAGTATTCGAGTATGACTGGGATGGGGGCTTTGAGAAACATCCACTGGGGCCGGGTACGGGACTTGATCTGCGTCTGATTGCAGTAGTCGGAATCTGTGCTGTACTCACTGTGATTTGGCTACTGCGGAGGAGAAAATAAAAATAAAGCTTTTTTAGGTATTCATTCTGCGTTTCGGGCGGGTAGCTTACGCGGACGCCGGGGAAACAACACGCGGCATCTTCAGCTCATAGTTAACCTGGCGTGCATCACGGAAGTTGAACTTCTCAATTATGAAACCATTTTCCTTCAGCCGCTTGAGTGCATATCGAACGGTACGGGGAGCAAGACCCGTGCCCGCAACGATATCCTTGTGGGTCTGAGAACCAGTCCGCTCCAGGAGGTGGAGAATCGTGATACACGATTGGGGCATATTTGTTCTTTGCATACAAAACAATCTACCTGTCAACATAAATAGTTTCTCCATTTTGTTCGTGACTCTGCGAACAATTTACTGCCTATGGAAAGACGGGCGAGTTCTTTGCATTCCAACGTTTTTCTGGGTTATTTTAATGAAATACGGCAAGACTCTCCGATAATCACGTACTGGGCATTCTTTTTTTGAAAAAAAGGGAATTTTTGATTTCAGGTCGTATAATCGCCTAAACGGTTGCCTGAGCCGGAGATACAGGGATTTTCTGTGAGTACAGAATCTGCCGTGCATCACGGAAATTGAATTTTTCTACGAGTAAATCATGTTTTTTCAGCTTTTTAAGGGCGTAGCGGATAGTTCTGGGTGATAATCCAGTTAACTGAGCGATTTCTTTGTGAGTCAGAGAGCTGTACGGATCCAGTACGCTAAGTACCTTCACAGATGACTTGGGGAGTTCTATTTTGGTCATAACGAACAATCGACTTCTGAGCATATATATCTTGGGGAGGTACTAATCCAATGAATTAACTAGCAGCAGAGTCCCAGATACTGATATGTTGCTGACTCGGACCGAGAAACACGCACTGCTCCTTCTCTGTGTAGTCGTATTCTCTCTTGCTGCAGTGCATACCGGGATCATCGTATTCTTTCCGGATGGCGGCGCGGTCCCGTACACCGCTGACATCCATGACGGAACTCGGGTTGTACATACAGGAGTTGTGGAGGAACTATTCCTCACCCGGACTGGTGGTCATCTTCTGATAAATCTTTCCGGAACCTCAGTGTTTGTTCCTGATGGAGGTACCAGGCTTACCCTTCTCAAGGGGGATGTAATCACAGTTGTTGGCACGGTGGACACCTATGCCGGAAAAAAAGAGATTGTGGTTGACACCTTTTCAGATATTCGGATGCGTTAGTTCCTGTCGGCTTTGCCAGGGAGTCCTTCTCCTTCGATAACTTTCAGGGACCCGCCGTATTTTTTCTTCTGGTCTTTCTCGCTGCCCGCAATTTTCGTTGATTTCATGGTGGCTCTGCGACCGTCAACACCGCAGCCGGTATCGCTGCCCTCGTCGATATCCTTAAATTTTATGCTCATAAGAGATTCATGGATGCAGAACGATAAAGTCATTTGCCCCCCGACACATACGGTATCGTTACTATGAACAGTCTCCCTGCCACCGGCACTGCCGTTGACCTTCTCAAACTCCGTGATCTCCGGCGGGAACTCCGCATCAATGTCTATCTCTATCTGGATGCGGACCTCGCCCGGACCTCGGATCTCACCGCTGATCTGGAAAAATATCGTATGGTTGATCCTGATTTGCGCCCGGTTCTGGAGATTGAGGAGTTTCTGAAAAACATGCAGAAACAGATGAAACAGATTGTGGGGCCGTCAGCCAATGCAGAACAGATGTTGCAGGAGGAACCGTTGTATGCAACCATTCTTGCAACCGGTGAAATGTCCACCGCTGCCGGCCCGCGCGGCTATATTAAGGCACTGATGCCGTATCTGGATGAGATGGAAGAGATTCAATACTCCAATGCAGCATCAGTCCGGGAAAATACCGATACCTGAGGATTTTCGCTTCGACAAACCAGAGTTTGCCGAATACACCGGAGAACTGTTTCAGGGTGTTACTCAGAAACAAGCTGCCCCAGCAGATAGTGTCGCCTGTGTCCGGTAATCGTCACAGCTACCTGTGTACCGATCGGGAGTTCTGCCGGTATGACAATGTTCTGGTAGGTCCGGTCGCGTACCGTCACGCTGCCGGCCCTCCCGCACTCAGTGACAACTCCCTCCACGGTTTTTCCGATCCACTGCATGTTTGCCGCATCATAGACACTGTTTGCTGCATTGGTAAGGGCGCGTGACCGCTCTTTTTTTACCGGTTCCGGGAGTCGTTTCATCTTCGCGGCAGGTGTTCCGGGTCGTACTGAAAACCGGGTGATATTGACCTTACCGGGTCTGACCCGCAGAATCTGATTCACCGACGCTTCCCCGTCCGCATCGGTCTCTCCGCAGAATCCGGCAATGTAATCTGTGGATATCCGTATGTCGGGATACACCTCTCGTGCCCGTTTGCAGATCTCCTCGTAGACCGCTGCCGTATATCGTCTCCCCATTGCCCGGAGAACCGCGTCAGACCCGGACTGGACCGGGATATGCAGAAACAGAAAAATCTTCGGATCCTGCAGTGCCTGCAGAAAATCGTCCAGTATCGGGAGAAGCGTATCCGGGTTTGCCATTCCGATCCGGATACGGAAGTTTCCCGGAATGCTGCAGAGTGCCCGCAGAAGATCGGGCAGTCTCCGGTTTCCCGGAATATCCGTTCCCCATGAGCTTACATCCTGAGCCGTGAGTTGAATCTCCGTGACACCCGCTGCTGCAAATGCCCGGGCCTGTGCCACAATATCATCCAGAGGAAAACTTACCAGTTTTCCCCGGGCGAGGCGGGTGATGCAGTAGGTACAGTGTCCGTTACAGCCCCGGGCAATCTGGAGAACTGCATGGTCTCCGGTACTGACCGTTCCAACGTCCCGGTAGCAGGAGTGAATCAGGTCCGGATCAATAATATATGCTTCCGGACAGATTTCCCGGACCCGGATAATGGAAAGTCCCGGCAGGCATCCGGTAATAATCAGGGTTTTTCCGGAAAAAAGCTGCATTCGTTCATACATGTGCTGTTCGGTCCGGTCTACGACAATACAGGTATTGATCAGAATCACCTCAGCCTCATCCGGGGTGTCCACCACTCTGCAGCCCTGGGATCGTGCAATCTCTACGATTTTTTCGGTATCCCCGAAGTTGTAGGTACATCCGTAGGTCTCGGTGTACAGACAAAGGTTTTTCAGCCGGTCAAATGCTGCTGCGGTCAGCTCTGCAGAGTCCATATTTCTCTTAGATATATACACTCAGGTAAATAACTAAGTATCATCGCTGTCCATACATCAGTATACAACAGGTGACCGGATGGGGAAAAAAGACAAGAAAGGCGAAAAATCCAAGAGTAAGAAAAAACCGGAGGTCGGGCCGGAGGATGAGACCTGTACGACCTGCGGGAGATATTTTAACCGGGAACTTTCCTGGATTAAGTTTAACGAACGGGTTTTGGAAGAAGCCCAGAATCCGCGCAATCCGCTTCTGGAACGGGTTATGTTTCTGGGAATTGTTGCAGATAACCTGGATGAGTTTTTTATGGTGCGGATTCCTGAGTACCAGAAAGGAGCTACCCGGGCGAGTGATGAGTATGAAGAGGTGATCGGCAGTTATACCCAGCTGGATATGGTCTATGACCGGACGATCTCTCTGATGCGGCGGATGTCGTGGGTCTGGGCAAAGGAACTCAAACCGGCTCTGGAAAAAGAGGACATTACCATTACTACATTTGCGAAGTGTAGTGATGCAGAGAAACGGTCACTCCGGAAACATCTTGTCAAAATTGCAGCAGAAAAACCGTTTACGATCATTCACGGCGATCGGTTTGAGGATATCGGTCACGATGAGTACCTGAAAGGGATGGGACTTCTGGCAAAGACGGATACCGGGATGCTGGTTATTCCTATCCAGAATTTTCTGGATGAGTACGGACGTTTTGTCCGGGTGAACAAACGCAAGAACGTTTTCATTTTCCGGGAAGACCTTCTGCGGAGATGCTATGATGTGTTTTTGCCGGGAGAGAATGTTCACTCTATTGTTCCGGTCCGGCTGACCCGTGATTCTGATCTGGATCTCAAAGGGGACGATGCCGGAGATCTGATTTCCGCAATTCAGGCGGCTCCGGAGACGCTCGCCAAGAAACTGCCGTCACGACTGGAGACAGAACAGTGGCTGCCGTTCGGATATACCGTGCGGCTGGTAAATGCCCTGTCGCTTTTGCCGCAGCTGGTATATGATGTGCCTTCGCCTCTTGGCCTTGCGGATCTGAAGCAGTTTCCGGTTTCCCGCCCGGAGTTGCGATATCCGCCGTTTGACCCGGCTCTGCCTGCAGGTCTTGCTGATGCATCCAGGATTTTCTCCCATCTTGCGGATCATGATCTGATGCTGTTTACGCCGTATGATGATTTTTCCGGCCTGACGAATTTTCTGCATGCGGCGGCGAAGGATCCTGCGGTGACGTCGATTCAGATGACATTGTATCGCCTGGGATCTGAGTCTCCGGTGGTTGATGCGCTGATTTCTGCTGCGCAGCAGAAAAAGGATGTTACGGCGGTTGTTGAGCTGAAGGCCAGTTTTGACGAGGAGCGGAACTTCCTTTGGGCGAAGAAGCTTCAGGAGAATGGCGTTACGGTCATTCACGGAGTTCCTGACCTGAAAGTTCATGCGAAATGCTGTCTGGTTACCCGGATCGAGGAGGAGCGAACAGTGCGGTATGCGACACTGTCGACCGGGAACTACAATGCGAAGACGGCGAAAATTTATTCGGATATTTCTCTGTTTACGGCTGATTCCGGGATTTGTAAAGACCTTTCGGTACTGTTCTCCTATCTGTCGGGAAAAGAGGAGATACCTGAGTATTCTCATCTGCTGGTGAGTCCTGCGTTTCTGGAGGGGCAGTTGCTGAATCTGATCCGGCGTGAGGTTGATCATCAGAAGAAGTCCGGAAACGGGCATATTATTCTGAAGGTCAACTCCCTTACAGAACGGACGCTGATTAATGCGTTGTATGAGGCGTCGACTGAGGGGGTGACGATTGATCTGATTGTTCGGGGTATCTGTATGCTGCGGCCGGGGGTGCCGAATCTTTCGGAGAATATCCAGGTTATTTCGATTGTGGGACGGTTTTTGGAACACAGCCGGATTCTGTACTTTAAGAATGGCGGTGATGAGGAGGTGTATATCGGGAGTCCTGATCTGATGTCACGGAATCTGAAGCGGCGTGTTGAGATTATCTGTCCGATTCGGGACCGGCGGATCAAAAATGTGATCATGAACAAGATTTTGCCGACATTTCTCCATGATACGGTCCATGGTCGCATTCTCCTGGAGAATGGCAGATATCTCCCGCCGAAAAATGCGGGTGCTGCTGCAGGGTCGCAGGAGAAGTTTATTGAGATGCGGAAAGTCTGGTGGTAGTCTGAAGCGAAAGTACCAAAAAAGTGTGAGGCGTTTTTCGGAGAAACATACGGAGGATTACCGTCATGCGAAGTGTGTGACGCGGATTGCGCTTTGTCTGTATGATGATCTCCGGGAGGAACATGGTCTTGGGAAACAGGAACGGTATATGGTGTATGTCGCAGCCATGCTGCATGATATCGGATGGGGAATGTCCGGCGGGCAGCATAATAAGTGCGGGATGCGGTATATCCTTGAGGATCGGAAGCTGCCGCTGTCGCCGCATCAGCGGGTGATTGTTGCTCTGGTCGTCAGATATCACCGTGGTGGTCTGCCGAAGCGGTGTCATCCGCTGTATGGGGAGCTGCGAAAAAAAGACCGGTATGTGGTGAGGATTTTGTCCGGAATTCTTCGGACTGCCGACGGACTGGACAGTTCCCACTGCGGGGTGGTGAGAGGCGTTCGTGCAAAGGTTTCGGGGGACACGCTGTATCTACTGTGTTCCGGTATGAAAAGCGGTGATGCGGAGAAAAAAGCTGCTGCAAAAAAAGCGAATCTGTTAATTCGGATGTTGTCATCCGGTCTGGAGATTCGCTGGGTGACCAGATAGGTTATCGTTTCCAGAATAATCCTTTTTTTGCGGCTTCCTGTTCTCTGAAGTATTGTTCGAGGGCTGCTGTCTGATCCCAGAGAGTGTGGACTTCGGTGCGCAGTGCGGCGACTTCTGCGGCGACTCCTGCTATGGCATCAAGTACTGCGGTGTTGTCTGCGGCGATGGTGTCCCGCATTGCTGCCATGCGGTGGTCCATGGTGTGGACTGCGGTTTCTGCTGCACGGACAGCAAGGATGAGTTCCTCTTCGGTTTCCGTCCGGGGTACGGGTGCTGGGGGTGCTGTGATAGGTTCGACCGGGGTTTCTATTCCCATTTTTTTCATGTCTTCCAATGCCCGTTCTTCGAGGGATTTTCCTCCCCGGACTGCTGCGATGATTACATCTTTTGGGAGGCCCTGGGCTTTGAGGTCGGCAACTTTTCGGAACCGGTCGATGGTATTTTCTTCGTAGACCCTGACTTTGCCGATTTTTTTGCAGGGAAGCAGTGTTTCGTATTCGTCGGCTATTTTTTTGCAGTCGTCTTCCGGGACGCCGAGTATTTCTGCAATCTCAGCAATCTTTCGTGTTGTCTCCGCCATATTGTGACTTCCGTATGTTGTTCTTGGTGTAGCGAGGGATAAATGATGTGGATTATCTCTCCGGTTTCCAGGGGCTCTCCCCGGGAGAGATAATTCTTCAAAAAAGTGAGGGGATGTTTTCACGTACTTTCTACGATTTCTGCGAATTCTTTGCGGTAAAGATACCCCTGAATGAGGGAGATTATACCGCCGATAATGAGCAGAATTCCCAGAACCAGCGCGAGAACATATGCGCCTTCGTCCGGGAAAACAAGGAACATCAGACCAATGATGATTCCGATGATACCGAGGAGGATCATGAGGATCCGCTGCCAGGCAGAGAGTCCTCCGCCGAATGCGAGTATGACATCCGTAATTCCGCTGATGAGGGCGATGATTCCAACGAAGACGGTTGCGAGGAGCACCATTACTTCAGGGCTGACGAATGAGATCAGTGCGATGAGTATTCCGATGATTCCCAAAAGTATCATCCACCATGTGGTCTTCGGCTCGCCGAATGCGGCGAAGCCGGAGAACAGTGCTGCAATTGAGACGAACAGCAGGAGGATTGCGATCAGGTATACACCTACATTGAGGGTTGCGAATGGGAATACCAGACAGAAAACTCCCAGGATGAGGAATATTATTCCTTTGAGGAGAAGTGTTTTCCAGGCATCCGGCCGGAGTGTCTGTTCAATAATTACAATATTTGGCATGTATTACACTTGCCGGAGATTGGTGATAAAGGTACTGGCTGTACCAAAAAAAGATTATGCTGTTTCCGGAACAGCTTTTTTTGCCACGAACCCTTCGGCAACGGCGAGGATGCCGAAGACCAGAAGGAATATTCCTGTGACCTGTGCAAGGGTAACTGCGGCCATGAAGGGTGCGGCTACGAAGAGGACACCGAGTATAATTCCGAGGATTCCGGTGATTGCAACGAGGATTCTGTTTGCTTCTCCGCATTTGTTCATGATAGCGAGGCCGAGATCAGTGAATCCGCTGATGAATGCCGTGATAGCAATCAGGTAGACGATGTAGACAAGCATGACCGCCGGGAATATGAATGCGCATATTCCGAGCACGACTGCGAGGATTCCGAGGACGAGTACCCACCATGTGCGTTTGTACTCACCGAGGAATGTGGATCCTGAGGTCAACAGCTGGATGCCGAGGATAATGAGGATGAATCCGAACAGATAGTCTATTGCAAGCAGTGAGCTGAGCGTAAAGATCAACATGATGAGACCGAGTATCACCATCAGGATGCCTTTGAGCAGGAGTGATTTGAAAATATCGCCTCCGGCTGCGGCAGTTGCCATTTCTTCAGTCATACTAACAGAAATACATGTCTTTGGATATTAAACCATCGCATGGGGTAAATCCCGGGGTTTGACAAATATTTATAAGAGGAGTTGAATAGGTAATAGATGTACTATGTCTCCTGTCGAAATGCATGACGGTGAGGTCCGATATTATTCCTCACCCGTTATGGTGAAAACACAGCAGTATACCGCTACACTCACAAGCGAACGGCTGATTATTGAAGGCGGGTCGGCACCGCGTGAGTTTAAGGTTACGAATATTGTGACTGCTGAGCCGGCTGTTCTTGAGAAGGGGGAACCTGGGTTGAAACTGGTTGTTTCGACGCCATCCGGTCAGAAAGAGATGCTCTGGTCGTTTCCGGTAGGCGAGGCGTTTCGGTCGGGGGAGCAGCAGGCATGGGTTGAGCAGATTCGCAAGGCAAGCGGTGAAAAGCCGTTTGTTGTTCCCGCAGAACAGCCTGCGGTGGTTTCCCGCGCGGTCCCGGCTGCGGCGACACAGCCTCCTGCATATTCTCCGGGTGAGATGGAGATTTTGCAGACTGCAGGTGTGCGGATTAAGCGGTCGTATTATACGTTGTATCTGACGAATCTGCGATTGATTCTCCAAAATAGTGCGGGGCAGACGGGTCGTGAGTTTGCGATTGCGGAGCTGATGGATGCGGCGAAGATGGAGAGTGAATCCGGTGAACCGTCGATTGCGCTGACGGTCGGGTCACAGACGGGAGTGAAGCAGATGATTCTTACGTTCCCGTCGCAGGGGTCGCGTGAGGCGTGGATGACGCAGATTTCGGCGAAGATTCCTGCGCATGTGATACAGACGCCGATACCGCAGCCGGGTGCACCACAGTCTGCTGCGCCGCCGGTGATGCTGACGCTGCAGCCGGGGGAGCGGACGCTGATTTCATCTCCCGGGGTGCGGGTGAAGCGTGATGTGTTTACGGCGTATCTGACGAATACGCGGTTTGTGCTGATGACAAGTTCGACGGGGATGATGAGTGTTGCGGGAGAGTTTGCGCTGAATACGCTGCGGAAGGCGATGCGGATGGCGAGCGAGCTTGCGGAGCCGGGGATTTCTCTGAGTATTGTTTCCCGCGACGGGGAGAAAGAGATGCATCTGGTTTTTCCATCGATGGATCTGCGGGAGATGTGGATGGAGAAGTTTGAGGAGGTTATTCCCCGTGAGCAGCCGCCGGCGTATGCGGCTGCGGCTGCGCAACAATATACGGTGACGACGGTTACGCCGCCGGCACGGGGGAACGCTCCGGTGAAGTTCTGTACGGTCTGCGGTGCACGGAATCATCCGGATGACCGGTTCTGTGCGATGTGCGGTCAGCCGATGGGAGAGGGTTCGGCGGCGGGCGCGGCCCGGGCGACTGAGCCTGTTCCGGATCTGTACGGCGGGAGATCTGATGACGGGTATGAGGATGAGCCGCCAAGACGGCGGGCAAAGCCGGAGAAGCGGAAGTCCAAGTCACGGCGTCCGGCACGCGATGAGTACGATGATGTGCCGGAGGATCGGAGGTCGAGAGGCAGGAAAGAACGGCCGCCCAAGCGGAGAAAAGAACCGAAGGCGAAGCGTCCGTATGAGGGCGGCATGTTCGGGTTCCTGACGCGGCCGTCGGATGCGTATGCGTATTACAGCCGGGAGAGTCCGGGTGAGGCAGCGGTGACGTTTATCGTGTCGGGTCTTCTCTGGGCGGTGATTTCGGTTGTGCTTCTGGCGTTTGTGGTACCGAAGGTGTTGAATCTGAGTGCTGCTGAGTTCCCGATTCTCGGTGCGCTGCAGGGAAATATGATGGCGGTTGTGATGCTGATCGTGGTGATGCTGGTCCTATGGCTTGTTCTGGTACTGATCCAGGCAGTTATTGTCGGCATTCTCGCGAAGGTGTTCGGTGAGGATGCGGGTATGGGTGAGGTTGTGGCCGTTGTGATGCGGAGTACGCTTCCCTATGCGGTGATCGGCTGGATTCCCGGTTTCGGTATTCTTCTCGCTGGTCTGTGGTCGATGGTTGCGACAATGAAGGGACTGGATGCTTCGCTGAATATGCGGGGCGGGTCTGCAATCGGTGCGGCCGTCCTCGGATTTATTGTGATCGCGGCACTGTTGCTTGTGGTGGGCCTGATCTGAGGTGTGCAGAATGCGAAAGATTCTGTTGCTGCTGCTGGTTATCGGGCTGGCGGCGGTGATTTGTACCGGTGCGGCGGGTGCTGAGGACCTCGGGACTTCCACGGGTGATGGAGATAACTCTCCGACGAATACTACTACAGTTCCTACAACAGAAGCTACGACCGCGGATCCGACGAATACTACTACAGTTCCTACAACAGAAGCTACGACCGCGGCCCCGACGAATACTACTACAGTTCCCACAACAGATGCAACGACGGCAAGTACTACGGCTCCTACCTCAGCGGCCACTACTCAGGCAACTTCGGCTGCGGTTCTGAGTCCGTCTGTGAGTATCAGTGCAGAGACAACACCCGGCTCCCTTACTGTCACGTTCAGCAGGACCGTTACAAATAGTCCTGATACGTATCTCTGGGAGTTTGGCGATGATCTGACTTCATCGTCGAGTTCTGAGACAGTGACGCATACGTACTCCAAGGCCGATACGTATACTGTTAAGCTCAAGGTTAGCAATTCTGCCGGGTCTGACTCGGCTACGAAATCCATTACAGTCACTGATTCGGATAGTGTGGTTACACTTGAGACCAATGTTACCTCAGGAAAGGCACCGCTTTCGGTTCGTTTTAAGGCTGTGACTGATCTGTCGGTTACCAGTTCTACGGGGTTCCGCTGGGATGTCCATCCTGATGAGACCTATAAGTACGGGCAGACTCTGGATTATACCTATGAAAAGGAGGGCACCTATACGGTAACTCTGCGGGTTACCCCGGACTCCGGGTCTACGATTGACAAGACAGTTACCATCAAGGTGGGGGAGTCATCAGGTTCTGATGAACTGTCCGCGGTGTTTTCCTCATCTACAACGAAAGACACCGTTCCGTTTACAGTGACGTTTACGGATAAATCGACTGGTAATATTTCTGAGTGGAAGTGGACGTTTGGTGATGATACGAGAACGTTCACGTCGAAGACAAATCCAACGTATACGTTTACTACGGCCGGAAACTACCGGGTGAAGCTGGTTGTTACTGATACTGACAGTAAGACGAGCGAGACCTATGCAACGATTATTGCGATGGAAAAATCTACCGCAACCCCGACAGCGACCGCAAAAGCACTAACCTCAGCTGCCGCCGAGACAACAGCGGCTGAGGCTGACCTTGTCCCGAATCCACTGGATATTGTGGATGAGTTCCTCAGACTGCTACTTGCGATGCTGAACCCTGCGAACTATGCCCTGAACATCTGATAGGAGATATAATATGAAACGATACACTATTCCCCTGACGCTGCTTCTGGCAGCAATCTTTCTGATACTGCCTGCTGCAGCAGCAGTGACTGCTGATTTCAGCTATACTGCCGACTCTTCAAACTCCCTGACCATACACTTTACCGGTCAGTCCTCCGGTGCGGACACCTGGTACTGGTCCTTTGGTGAGGGCGGCAACTCACAGGAACAGAGTCCGACCTACACCTATGACAGTCCCGGCACCTACCGTGTGACGTTTACTGCAAACGGCCCGGATGATTCGGCCGAGACCAAGAAAGAGATTACCGTGTCCCGCGGCGGATCGGGATCCTCCGGCTCCTCAGGAACATCCGGTGGTTCCGGTTCCGGCACGCAGAATCAGGGTTCCGGCAGTTCCAACCCGTCGTTCTCTCTGGGGGGCATCTCTATCCCGAATCCGCTGGATCTTATCAGTGAGTATGTTCAGCTGATCAAAACAATGCTGAACCCGGCAAACTATCATAAATAAGTTCCCGGGTCCTCTTTTTTTCTTTATACGAATATATTCCCCGTCACCGTTGCATCAATACATTCTGATTTCGCAGCCTGCGGCACTGGGAGCAAAACTGGAATATCTCTAAACCGCTCAAACCTCAAAAAAGAAAAAAATCATCCATGCAGCCGCAGACTTCCGAGGAACAGATCCTCCTCAGGTGCAATAGACTCAATCGCCGCAGACTCCGCAAACGTATAGGGAAAGCCCCGCACCAGCACTACAGGCACTCCCTCATTCGACTCGCCCATCAGCAGCTCCGCAGTAGATGCCAGTGAATCCGCAACTGCCCGGCGGGTCACCTGTAGCTCATGCCCGAACAGATCCGGCTTTCCCCGCTCATCCGTAATCGGCAAAATCCCTGAACATCCGATTGCAACACCCGACACCCCAAGGCGCATCGCATGCGTCCGGGAATCGATCACAATCACTGCAACCTCACAACCTGTTCTCTCCCGTATCTCCCGCCGCAGCCGTGCAGCACTCGCATCCGGATCCGCCGGCAGCCGTGTCACCCAACCGTCCGGAGCATTCGACTCATCCACTCCTGCATTCGGCAGCACCAGATTTCCCCGTGATGCCAGCAAAAAACCGGGAATCCCCCCAAGGATTTTATCACTCTCCGAAAGCACCACCTCAGCCACCCGGGGATCCATCTGATACCTTCTCGCCAGTTCCTGTGCCTCCGCTGACGGAACAACCGTCGCCAGATTCACATTTCGTCCCTCCGTCGTAGAAAGCGGAGACTCCGCAAACAGCAGGATATCCCGGTCCTCAATTCTCCCTGCCCCGCACCGCTCAAGTGACGAAAGCACCCGGCCGACAATATCATCCCCGGGCATCAAAAGACCGGTAGCAATCCCGAATACAGAAAATCCGCAACTCATTACCGTACACCTTTGTATCTCGCCGCGTATGTTGCTTCCGTTCACGGAACGTTTCTCTCAGAGCGGCACAACCGCTCATACACCAACACCAGATCCCGTGTTGCCGCCACATCATGCACCCGCACAATATCGGCACCCTGCTCCAGCAGATAAAACAGCACCCCAAGTGTCCCGAACAACCGGTCCTGTGCCGGCTTTCCTATCACATCTCCGATAAACGTCTTTCGCGACACCGCCGCAAGCAGCGGATATCCAAACTGCCGCAGCTCCGAAAACCTCTGACACAACTCCCAGTCCGCATCAAGCGACCGGTCCGCAACCCACTTTCCCACACCCGGATCCAGAATCAGATCAGACACCCCCGCAGCCTCTGCCCGAGTACAAACCGCCTGCATCGCTCGAATTGTACCAGCAAAATCCAGCGGATCCCCTGGAACAGCATTCGCCGTCATCGCCATAACCGGAAGCCCGGAATCCGCCGCAACCCTCGCATACTCTGCATTTCCCAAACCACTGATATCATTAATTGCCACCAGATCAAACCGCAGAGCCGCCTCCAGCACCTCAGCATGCATCGTATCCAGCGAAAACACCGCATCGCATCCATCCAGCTCCCGAAATGCCGCCACAACCCGCTCCCGCTCCTCGGCAACCGACAGCGGCGGTGCGTTCAGAGCAGTACTGCGTGCCCCCACGTCAATCACATCCACTCCCGCACGCCGCATCTCCTCAACCCGCGTTGTTACCAGTTCGCACGGCGTAAACGAATCCGAAAAAAATGACTCGGGGCTGATATTCAGCACACCCATAATTCTCGGAGGATTTCTTCCACCGATCATCACACTCCCGATTTTCACAACACGGTCCGTATCCTCACACCCCCGCGAGATCCGGATACAGCGGATACTTCGCACACAACGCGGAAACCTCCTGCTTTGTCTCTTCCTGAAGCTTCGTATCATCAATATTGTGCAGAATTTTCCCGATCCAGTCCCCAATCATTCGCATCTCCTCCTCCCGCATACCGCGTGACGTCGTTGCCGGAGTCCCCAGTCGCAGACCCGACGTCACAAACGTCGACCGTGTCTCTCGGGGAATCGTATTCTTATTCGCCGTAATACCTGCCCGGCCCAGCGCCCGCTCCGCCGCAATACCAGTAATCCCAAGATCAGTCAGATCCAGCAGACACAAATGATTATCCGTCCCTCCCGTACACAATCGGATATCATTCTCCTCCAGCGTCGATGCAAGCACCTGTGCGTTTCGCACAACCTGTTTCGCATATTTCGTATACGCGGGCATCAGCGCCTCTTTAAAACACACTGCCTTCGCCGCAATCACATGCATCAGCGGTCCCCCCTGGAGACCCGGAAACACCGCCGCATCCACAGCGCCTGCATCCTCTTTTCCGCACAGAATCACCCCTCCGCGCGGCCCGCGGAGCGTTTTATGCGTCGTCGACGTCGTATATGTCGTCACACCCACCGGAGAATTATGCAGACCTGTACAGCACAGACCCGCAATATGTGCGATATCTGCCATACATCGTGCTCCCACATCCTCTGCAATCTCTGCAAACGCCCGGAAATCAATCTCACGCGGATACGCCGACGCACCGCAGACAATCAGCTGCGGCTTCACCCGGCGTGCCTCCTCAGCAATCGCTCCGTAATCCAGAATTTCAGACTCCGGATTCACCCCATACTGACTTACCGCAAAAAATGAATCTGTCATGGACCCGATCGCCCCGTGGGACAAATGTCCTCCCTGCGTCAGACTCTGACTGAAAATACGGTCTCCCGGCTTCAGACAGGACAAATAGACTGCCTGATTCGCCTGACTTCCTGAATGCGGCTGTACATTCGCATGTTCCGCACCAAATAGTTCACACAACCGGTTCCGTGCAAGATTCTCAATCTCATCATGAAACTCGCAGCCTCCGTAGTGCCGTTTCCCCGGATATCCTTCTGCATACTTATTCGTCAGAATTGACCCCATCGCCTCAAGGACCGCATGGGAAACCACATTCTCGGATGCAATCAGCTCCAGTCCGTCAACCTGACGGGAATATTCACGGCCGATCAGGCCTGAAATATCCGGATCGACCTGTTCCAGAAAAGACATAATCCTACTATTTAGCTATCCCACCCTATAACTATCTCGGTCACCCGCGAAATTGCATATGTCGGCAACTTTATCTCATCTCACGCATACCTAAGTAATAGCGCTTTTATCCGCTGTTTATCATTAAACAGTGTTCATCATAACTTTCAGCGTGAGTCATGTGTCTCAAAGCACATGATAATCCCATACGGGGGTCTTTCATGTCACAGGAATATCAGGACGTTAAGACGGGAACAACCACAGTAGGTATCGTGTTCCAGGGCGGAGTTGTCCTTGCGACCGAACGGCGTGCAACCATGGGCACTCTCATCGCCAGTAAAAAGGCCAAGAAAGTTCACAGCATTACCGATCGTATCGGAATGACCATAGCCGGCGGCGTCGGCGACGCCCAGCAGCTTGTTCGGATTATCAACGTGGAGTGTAACCTTTATCAAATCCGCCGCGGTAAAGAGATCAGTGTTGGTGCAGCAGCTACAATTCTGTCCAACTATCTCAATCAGAACCGTTTCTCTCCCTACTACGTTCAACTTCTCGTTGGTGGTGTTGACGCTGATGGACCGTCAATCTACTCCGTAGATGCGGCCGGCGGCGCAACACTCGAAGAAGATTTTGTATCCACCGGTTCGGGCTCCCTCACCGCATATGGTGTCCTCGAAGACCGTTTCAAACCGGGCATGACCGAAGATGAAGCCGTTGATCTCGCAGTCCGGGCCCTTCGGGCAGCCATGCGGCGTGATGCAGCATCCGGCGAGGGATACAATGTAGTGATCATCACGCGGGAAAAATTCGCGTATGTCTCCGAGGAGAAAATAGCCGAAATACTTCCTATTTCCTCCTAACTTTTACACTTTTTTGGAACGATTTCTATGCAGGTTGAAGACAGACTCAAAGAACTTAAAGATACTATTAACCGCAAGGTCCCGCGTGGCGTTACTGTCACCGACGTCGAATATGAAGGCCCGGAAATGGTCATTTACACCGACGACCCCAAACGGTTTGCTGAAGAACAGGATTTAATCCGCACCCTTGCGCGTGATCTCAGAAAACGGATCGTCGTGCGGCCGAACATCCTTGGTGACACTGAAGTTGCGTATGACTTGATCCGGGACGTAGTCCCCGATGGTGCCGGAATCACCGATATCTTCTTCGATACCGACACCGGTGAAGTACTCATCGAAGCAGAAAAACCCGGGGTCGTCATCGGCAAAAACGGTACAACCCTCCGTGACATCACCATGAAATGCGGCTGGACACCCAAAGTCGTCAGAACACCGCCGATTCCCTCTGTTACCATCAAGCAGGTCCGGCAGTACCTCCGCGAAACCCGTGACGAACGAAAGGAATTCCTCAGAAAATGCGGACGCAGAATCCACCGTGACTCCATGTACTCCGGTCGTGATAAAGAACAGTGGCTCCGTCTTACCACCCTCGGCTGTTGTCGTCAGGTCGGTCGGGCAGCTTTCCTCCTCTCCACTCCGGAAAGCAAAGTCTTAATCGACTGTGGAGAGTCTCCGGGAGCAACCGGCAGTGCCTCCTCCCCGTTCCTGAACGTTCCGGAAATCTACCCGTTTACCTCGCTTGACGCAGTCGTCTTAACCCACGCTCATCTGGATCACTCCGCCTATATCCCACTGCTGTACCGCTACGGTTACGACGGGCCGGTGTACACCACACCCGCAACCCGTGACACCGCAGCCATGCTCCAGCTTGATTATCTGGACGTGAACAACAAAGAGGACAAAGTACCACCGTACTCCTCCAATGAGATCCGTGAGTTTGTCAAACACACCATCGCACTTGGGTATGGCGATGTCACCGACATAGCACCGGACCTCAAACTCACCCTGCACAACGCGGGTCACATCCTCGGCTCGGCAATTGCCCACTTCAACGTGGGAAACGGTCTCTACAATATTGCCTTCACGGGTGATTTCTTCTACAGCAAAAGCCGCCTCTTCAACCCGGCTGTATCCCAGTTCCCGCGCCTTGAAGCTTTGGTCATGGAAAGTACCTACGGTGGACCCGAGGACTTTTCTCCGTCCAGAAAAGATGCCGAGGACCGGCTCTATGACGTCATCAACACCACGCTTTCCCGCGGCGGAAAAGTTCTCATCCCCGCGTTTGCCGTCGGCCGATCTCAGGAACTTATGCTCGCTCTGGAAGAAGGGGTCAGAAACGAACGCCTGCCGAAGTGTAAAATCTATCTTGACGGTATGATCAAAGAAGCCACTGCCCTGCACACCGCATACCCTGAATACCTGAACAACGATCTCCGGAACCAGATATTCCGGGACAATTATAACCCGTTCCTCTCGGAGTGCTTTGAGCAGGTTGATTCACAGGACAAACGCCAGCAGGTCATCTTCTCTGAAGATCCGTGTGTCATCATCTCTACCAGCGGTATGCTCAACGGCGGTCCGGTCATTGAATACCTTGGAAATCTCGCTGAATCGGAAAAGAATATGCTCATCTTCGTTGGATATCAGGCGGAGGGTACCTATGGACGCCGTATTCAGAAGGGATGGCGTGAGGTTCCGGTCGGTAAAAAAGGTAGCATCGTCATCAACATGGAGGTCCAGACCGTCGAAGGTTTCTCCGGTCACGCAGACCGGCGTCAGCTGATGAACTATGTCCAGTACCTCCAGCCCAAACCGGAACGTGTCTTCACCATCCACGGGGAAGAGTCCAAGACCATCGATCTTGCCAGTTCTATTTATAAGAAATATCATATCCAGACCGTTGCTCCCCAGAATCTGGAGACCTACCGGCTGGTATAATCTCCCTTTTTTCTCTCGGACATATTTCCTCTCCCGGAACACAAGTATCTTATAGCATAGGCGCTGAAAAACCTATAATTAATTTACCAGGATTGATATGCGCTTATGGATACCAGAATGAAATTTTTGGAACATGAACTTGCTGAGCAGGAACGTGAAATGAATATTAAACACGACACTCCGTCAGCTTCCGATACTGCGGTAAAATCTGAAAATACCGATGCACTCGAGCGGAAAGTGCGAGAGCTTGAAGCCATGGTCAAGGGTCTCACCGAAGAGGTCCTCGATTTAAAGTCGGTTACCCGCAAACTTTCCCAACAGTTTGAGGAAGTTCGCGGATCCACATCCCGTGTGCATGCGGAACCCCGATTTGCCCAAAAACTAGAGACTTCCGACCCTGTTTCCCAGCCGATTCGTTCCGCGCCGGGTCGTGAGTACCGGTCAGGACCGGCTCACAGTCCCGCTGCGGCACCAAGAGGACGGTCAATCTCTGCGTCAGATGATGACATTCCTGCGCCGCGTGCAGTATTGCGTGAAAAACCAGTATCTCAGGCACCTCCGGTTCGCGCCGCGTCACGCCGGCCTATCTCGGCCCCGGCTCCAGAACCTGTTCCGGAACCTGAACCGGACGTGCCGGTTGAGCAGCTGAAACCAAACGAAGTTGAGTATGTCATGCAGCCGGACGGGACAATTCAGAAACGGAAACGGACCAATGCCCAGCATGTTATCATCGCGGGAACCGGTTACAACCCAAGTCACGCTTCCCGCTCCATGGCAATCCGGTCTGACTCAGATACCGTTATTGAGGCCGCAGAAGACGACACGGTAATGGATGACACAAAAAAACGCCGCTGAGAGTAACGGAGTAAGCAGTGCATATCGTCCAGGTAGATATCGATAATTTCAAGTCTTTTTCCAAAAAGACGAAAATTCCTTTTTACGAAGGATTTACGGTCATATCCGGACCCAACGGATCGGGAAAAAGCAACATCATCGATTCCATACTATTTGTCCTATCTCTTTCCAGCGCACGCTCTCTCCGTGCGGAGAAGTTAACCGATCTTATTAACAACGTCTCGGGGAAGCAGACCGCTGAGGTTACTCTTTCTTTTTCCGACGAGACCAAGATCCGCCGCCGTATTAAACGAACGGCAAGCGGGTACTACAGTTATTATTATCTGAATGAACGGCTCTGTACGCAGACGGATGTTCTGGCATATCTTTCCAAGTATGGTATCAAACCGCATGGATACAATGTCGTTATGCAGGGCGATGTGACCCGCATTATGGAGATGAGCGATCTTGACCGGCGGCGAATGATTGATGAGATCGCAGGTGTTGCCGAGTTCGATACGAAAAAAGAACAGGCCCTGACCGAGCTGGAGCAGGTCCGTGCGCGCATTGAGCGTGAGGAACTTCTTCTCGCTGATCTTGCCATTCGGATTGAGGAGCTGAAAGAAGCTCGGGAAGGGGCACTCCAATATCAGAAACTTCAGGGGGAACTTGATTACTTCCGCGCGGCCCGAATGGTTGCCCAGTTACGGGAGAAAGAACGGGAGCTTTCTACGATTGCGCTTGCGAAATCAGATCAGGAAACTGAGCTTGAACGCATTGCAGGTGATATATCTCTGGAGACACATGAGCGTGATTGCTGGATGGATGAGATCCGGGAGATTGACCGTCAGATTTCTGAAAAGAGCGGGCCCGAATACATCAAACTTCTTGCCGATCTGGAGGCTGAACGCGGAAATATCCGTGTGGCGGAGCAGACGATTGGTCGACTGAAAAAGGAAAAGGATACCAACCTTGGTTCGATGAATAATATTTTTGTCGATATGAAGCGGTTCCAGAATTCTATTGACGACAAAAACAAAGAGTCGCGTCAGCTGCAGATTGATCGTGCCAACCTTGCCATGGAATTTGAGTCCCAGAAGAAAATTCTGGAGAAAGCCGAGGATTTGGTGCAGAAAAAGAGTAAAGACTCTGAGGGTGCTCAGTCTGAGCTGCTTACGCTGATGGAGCAGATTGAGACGAAAAAGTCCGAGCGATCCGACATACTTTCGGAACGTGACGGGATTATCGAGCGAAGCCGTATCCGTGCGCAGGAATCTGAACGGATGAAACGTCAGCAGACGCAGCTGATGGAGGAGCGCCGCGGAAAAGAAGAGGAGATATCCCGCTTGGAGTCTGCACTCGCCGATAAACAGAGTGAACGGTCTGTTTTTGATAAGCAGATTGGTGAGGCGGATCGTTCGATGATGTCCTGCCGCAGATCTCTTGAGCCGATTCGTGAGGAGATTCAGCGGCTGACCCAGAAGCAGATGCGTCTTGAGGCCCAGCAGCAGGTGTCTGCAGAATCGAACCGTGCAATCTCTGCAGTTCTGGAGATGAACGGTGTGTGCGGGACGGTTGCCCGTTTGGGTAAGGTTCCGTCCGAGTATACGACTGCGCTGAATATTGCTGCGGGTGGCAGGCTGCAGAATGTGATTGTTGATTCTGATCAGACGGCATCGGATGCGATCCGGTACCTGAAAGAGGAGCGGCTTGGGCGGGTAACGTTCCTGCCGCTGAATAAGATTAAGCCGTCAGCTCCGTTACCGCCGCTTGCCGGAAATGGCGTGGTGGATTATGCGATTAATCTGATTGAGTTTGATGAGGAGTACCGGAATGCGTTTAGTCTGGTGTTCGGGCAGACGGTTGTTGTTGAAACCCTTGAGGCAGGCCGGCGTCTGATGGGGAAGTTCCGGATGGTGACTTTGGAAGGTGAGCTTCTGGAGAAGATGGGTGCTATGACCGGAGGTTCCATTCGGAAAGATGTGCGCGGGTTTGGTGCGGCTGTGGATAAGGAGTCTGCGTCTATTACTGCGAAGCTTTCCGAGCTGCGGTCCGAGGAGCAGGATCTTGCAGCGGCTGAAGCGCGGAACAAGGCGGTTGGCGACGGTCTGCGGTCTGAGAAGAATGCAGTTGATGCGGAGGTTACAAAGCTGGAACTGACTCTTGCTGAGAGTAACCGCCGTCTGGACGCGATTGCCGATGAAGAGGTTGAACTGACTGCAGCTCTGTCGAGTATGGAGCATGATTCGGCGACAATTTCTACGAAGGTTGCGGAGCTTGAGGAGCGTCAGGATGCTCTGACTGAGGTTATCATGGGTCTGAACTCCCGTATCAGCGAGATCCGGCAGGTTCTGGATGAGTCTGAGTTTACTCTGCTGACTGAACAGCTGCAAAAGGCGAAGCGGGATGTGGATGATATCAAGCGCCGTCTGGAGACGAAAGAGGCGGATCTTGCGGATGTGAACCGTGAACGTCAGTATTTCAAGAAGCGTCTTGAGGATCTTACCGCGGAGAAGGATGCAATTGCGGCGAAGAATGCCCGGCTTGATGAGGAGGTTGCCGGCTGTAATCAGCAGATTGCGGATGCCCGTGCGGCGATTGCTCTGCTCGAGGAACGGCAGAAGTCCTTTACCGGGGAGCTGGAGGTGCTGCGAAATGAGCGCGTTTCGGTTCAGGAAAAGGTGGATGCATCCCAGCGCAGGCTCGCGGAGTTGTCTGCAGCTACGGAACGGTGTAATGTGCAGATTTCGGCACTCAATGAGAAGGCGGCTGCAGTTTCGCTGGAAATTGAAGCCATGCGCGGCAGTGTTTCAGAGGTGGAGTGTAGTCTGTCGGTTGATGAGATTGAGGACGGTATTGCGACAACGGAACGCGCGATCCGGAAGCTTGGCGCGGTGAATATGCTTGCAATTGAGCAGTATGATGAGGTTCTGAAGAAGTCGGAGGAACGGACTGCGCGAAAGGATGTTCTTTCCCGCGAACGTGAGGCGCTTCTGGAGCGTATCGAGAGTTTTGCGAAGATGAAGTTCGATGCGTTTATGGAGGCCTATACTGCGATCAATGTAAACTTCCAGGAAATTTTTGCGCGGCTGACGATGGGATCGGGTCATTTGATTCTTGATAATGAGGAGGATCCGTTCCTTGGCGGGATGACGTTTGAGGTGCGGCCGCGGGATAAGGAGGTTCACCGACTGAATATGATGTCGGGCGGTGAAAAGTCTTTGACGACTCTGTCGTTTATTTTTGCGATTCAACGGTATATGCCGGCTCCATTCTATGCGTTTGATGAGGTGGATATGTCTCTGGACGGGTCGAATGTGGAGCGGATTTCCCATATGGTGCGGGAGTTGTGTTCGTCAAGTCAGTTTGTGATTGTATCTCTCCGAAAGCCGATGATTGAGGCGGCTGATCGGATTATGGGAGTAACGATTCGGTCCGATAAGAGTACGCTTGTTACGGGTGTGAAGTCGAATAATGTCTGAGGAGCCGGTTGAGATTCTGGTCCAGATGGCGGAGCGCGGTGAGATTGATCCGTGGAATATCGATATCGTTGAGGTGACGGATCGGTTTCTGGCCGAACTTGAGCGCAGGCGCGAGCTGGATCTGCGGATTTCCGGGCGGACTCTTTTTTATTCGTCTGTTCTTCTCCGAATGAAGTCGGAGTATCTGGATTTTCCTCTGGAGAGTGGTGAGGAGGAACCTTCAGATGAGGATTTGTTTGCGGGCGATGCGGACGACCCGTTTACGGACGCCGAGGTGTCTGCCCGTGCGCTTGGGCCTATTGAGTTCCTTGAACGTGAGATTGACCGCCGTATTAAGCGCAAGGATGCGCGGAAGCGTCCTGTTACGTTGTATGAATTGATTACCCAGCTGAAACTGGCGGAGAAGGCGGAACGGCGACGGCAGCGCCGCAGGAAACTGCACGTTTCCGAGGAGGATATGTTTCCTGAGCCGGACGCAGATGATGTGGTGGGGATTGCGCATGATGAGGCCTATGATGCGATGGCAAAACAGATTTACGCGATTGTTTCCGAGCATCCCGATGCGCGCGATCCGGGAGTGTCACTGTATGAGCTGGTGGATGCGCTTCACTGGCCGCTGTATCAGGTGTATATTCCCTGTTTGTTCCTGATGCTGGAGGGGCAGGTCGTGCTTGAGCAGGATGAATTCTTTGGTGATTTGTGGGTGGTGATTTCCGATGGTTGTACAGAGAAGAGTGAAGAAACCGCATAATTTCTGGAAAATTCTTGGTGTTATTCTGATTGCCGTGTGTATTCTCGGTCTGGTTGCGATTGCAGCTGGTGGGGTGTATACGCAGCTTTTCTGATTTTTTCAAATATGCCGGGTATAAATACTCGTTTCTCCTATGTTGTTACCTCGCAAGGCGAGCAGGTTAATTCCATAGTTCCGGTCGGAAATTACTCCGTTCCGGAGTGAATGGATCGGTGGGTATAAATACCCACGAAGCCTACTTTGTTACCTCGCAAACAGCGCGGAAAGACAAACTAGGCACAAATCTTTGTGT
>JAEWXF010000011.1 GCA_023396065.1 Methanobacteriota archaeon | reverse complement strand
AATCGCATTTTTCTTGCGTTCGGGCTACTGCTCGGGGCCATCGGCTAATCGCCTCGGCCTTTCCCTCGCAGCTTCACGCCCTCACTGGAAAAATGCTGGAAAAGCCGGACCCCCGGCTTTTCCGGGTGCAAGGACAACACAAGATACAACCTCACATCACGAAAACACCAAACCCTCTGATAAACCGCCCAGCATTTTTCAAGCGAGGGCGAAAAGCTGCGAAGATCAGACGCGGTGCGATTAGCGCCGCGGCCTGAGCAGCCGCCCGAACGCCGAAAAAATGCGATTGGTGGGGATTCGCGGAGATTCGCGGTTAAATTTCTCATCTATCCAGGAATCCCGCTAACCGCATCCTCACCTATCTGAGGAATCCCACGAACCACATCCTCACCTATCAGAAGAAACCATCACCCCCGCATACGATACCATGACAACCACCACCATAACCCCGGGTGTCAGAACCACTGACATCATCATCATCCGGCGCAGAAACACCGGACAATGGACCTTCGACTACCAGAAAGGCGAAATATACCACACCGGAACCGGCAAACCCCTGAAGTTCCGCCTAAACAACGACGGCTACCTCTGCCACAAAACACAGGAACACGGCCTCTCCTTCGCCATCACCAAACACCGCGCAATCTGGATTGCCGCAACCGGCACCATCCCGATTGACCTCACCCTCGAAGTCGACCACATCAACGGCAACAAAACCGACTGCCGCATCCAGAACCTCCGGCTCATCACCCACAAAGAAAACAGCCGCAACGGCAGACCGGGCAACAAAAAGTTCACCGAAGACACCATCCGGCAGATAAGAAAACTCTCCCAAAGCGGCACCACCACCGCAGAACTGGGACAAACCTACGCAGTCAGCCAGTCCTGCATCTCCCGCATCATCCGTGGCGTCACCTACCGGAGCGTGACCTGAATGGAGACCGCCCGCACCTACTGCTGCACCGAATGCGGAACCGCATTCACCCTCGACAGTGAAACAGAAAACACCCCGCCAATCCTCGACTGCCCCGCCTGCGGCACAGACACCGCACTCCGGTGCAGCGGCTGGGAAAAATACGTCATCCAGAGCAGTATCTACTACATGAAAGAATGCAAACGACTCCAGCAGCAGCGGAAAGAGGAGACACAGCCATGACCTACCATGCCATCAACCGCCGGACATTCGGCGAACTCCTCCTCCCGCACTTCCCCAACGAACCGCAGGAAATCTACGAACAGGCACTCCACGCAAAAGACCTCGCAGACACCCTCGCAGAACTTGCCGCAGAATTCCGGGAAAAAAGCAGACAACTCATCGAAAAAATCCGCACAGAAGCAATCCCGCACAACGAATACCAACTCCTCATCCGGCAGACACCAGTCCGCAAAATCCGCATAGAAACACTCCGCGAACACTTCCCCGACCTCGTCGCAGAACTTGCCTACATCCCCGCAGCCGCCGCCCGAAAAATCCTCGGCGACACCTGCCTTACCCGGCTCGCACGGCAGGCAGCACCCGCCCGGGCACGCGAACTCGAACAGATCCGCTTACAGGACCTCGACCAGCGGCTCACCCCCGAAGAAGCACGGGAATTCATCGAAATCATCAGAATCGATTCCCAGGAACCCGAAATCATCCTCAAATCAGGAAGTGACACCCCATGACCACATGGCATGAGTATCCCCGGCTTCGTGACCGGAACAACCTTTACGACCTCATGAGGCAGGGACTGAGCCTTCAGGAGATTGCCCGGGAAATCGGATGCTCCGTCTCATCCGTCCGAACAGCACTCAGGCACCACGGAATACAGCGACCCATCATCAGGATGGCGGCGCAAACAAGACAATGGCTTAACCTATAACTCCCGCCACCCTTTTTTTTAATTACGTGTGCAAAAGGATTGGAACTCCCGGAACAATTCCAGGAAACCCCCGCATCACAAACCCCCCGGACCAAAAGAAGCACCCGAATACCACGCAGCACCGGCACGCATACGCTCGCAGAACTCCTCTTTCCCCAGCGTCCGAAGCTCCGCAACCGCCGCCGCAAGATGTGCCACCGCAGCATCATTACAGGGATTCTCCCGCTGAATCGCATAATACAGCTCAGCATTCTCCCCGGAAACCTCCCGGGACACCGCCGTCTGCTTCCGGAACGTCGTCGATGCCGCCGCGGTCAGCTCCTCCGCAGAAAACCCGCTTCTCACCAGCGCCTCACTAAACGCAAGATTCACCGCGTGGGAAAGACCCAGAACATATGCCGCAACCGGATCATGCTGCTCAATTGGCATCCGGAGAATCGTACCCCCGCTGAACAGAGCCGCCGCATCATCAGCCGCCGCAGCATTTCCGCAGTCACAGACAACCACATTCCTGCCCGCAACAGACGCAGCCTGCGGCCCGAACATCGGATGAACCGAACAGACCCGGCAGCCTCTCGTCGCCGCATCCCGGAGAACCGGAATCACCGGAGACTTCACCGACAAAATATCAAAAACCAGCGCATCAGTCTTCAGAGACACAACCTCCGCAAGAATCGCCGCCGCAGCCGAAACCGGCGTTGCCACAATTATCACATCCGCAGCAGCGCACCCGGCGGGAATATCCAGAACCGGCCAGGCCGCACCCTCCGGATGCGTATCGGCAATCGTCACCGTATGACCGCGTGCCGCAAAAAACGCCGACAGCCACCGGCCCATCCCGCCGTTCCCGCCGATAAGAAAAATCCGTTTCGGAACCGCATACCGGGGAACCTTCCCCTGCACCTCAACCGACTCATCAATCACCGCACGGGCAATCCGGGAAGCAGCAGCCGCACTGACCCCTGCCGCCGCGCCGGCATCCACATACCGCTGCACCACAACATTCTCCACCGCCGGCACCACAACCTCCTCATCAGCTGCCGCCTTCCGCTCACCGATCGTTTTGGCAATCGCATTCCGACGGCCCACAAGCTCCATAACCGCACGGTCAATCTCAGCAAGCTCCTCCCGCAGATTCCCCAGTTCACTCAACAAAACCACCCCGGATCAGCAGATCTGCAAGCGTCACAATCGTCATCGCCTCAACCACAATCGCACCCCGGTTCGCAATACACGGATCATGCCGCCCGGAAACCGAAAGGAACGTATTCTCCTTTCTCACCAGATCAACACTCTCCTGCTGCAGCGCAATCGAAGGAGTCGGCTTAAACACCACCGAAAAATCAAGAACAGCCCCCGACGACATCCCGCCGAGAACACCGCCCGCATGATTCGTCTCCGGAACCGGAATCCCGGCAGAACCCACCCGGTAACCGTCATTATTCTCCGAACCGCGAAGCTCCGCCGCACGGAACCCCTCGCCGAAACTGATACCCTTCACCCCGGGCACCGCAAACACCGCCTTTGCAACCTCGCCGTCCAGCGTATCAAAAAACGGCTCGCCCACACCCGGCGGCAGACCCAGAGCCAAGCAGCGGACAACCCCGCCGACACTATCCCCGGCCGCTTTCGCGACCAGAATCTCAGCACGCATCGCATCTGCAGTCTCCGGACGCATCGCACGAAGCGGATTTTCCCGGGACCGGACCAGCACCTCCGACGCCTCATAGACATTCGCATCCGCAACAGACCCGATACGCATCGTATACGACCCGACCGAAACACCCGCCCTTGCAAGCAGACCGCGAAGCAGACCGCCGGCAGCAACCAGCGGCGTCGTCATCCGACCGGAAAACATCCCGCCGCCCCGGATATCATGGGCCGCACCGTACTTACAGACCGCCGGATAATCCGCATGGCCGGGTCGCGGAACCCGCCGGAGCTGTTCATAATCCGAACTCCGCGTGTTCGTGTTCGCAAACGTCATCACCACCGGAGCACCGGTCGTAACACCGTTCACCACACCGGAAATCTCCGGCACGTCCTCCTCCACCCGGGGAGTTCCAATACCGGGAACAGGTTTTCGGAGCAGCAGATCCGCGGCGATCGCCTCCGTATCAACCGGAAACCCGGCAGGAACGCCGTCCAGCACACACCCGATACGGGTATCATGACTTGCCCCGAACAGGGTCAGTCTCAGAGAATGGCCGATCGTATTCATTGTACCTCCATATCAGCGCCGAGCCGCCGCATATCCGCAACAAACGCCGGATACGAAACCGCACAGCAGTCTGCATCATCGAGAACCGTACTGCCGTCTGCAACCAGACCGGCAACCGCTCCCGCCATCAGAATACGATGGTCGCCAAAGGTCGTAACCGTTGTGCCGGTCAGAGGCGTGGGACCGGTAATGACACAGCCGTCCTCCGTTTCCCGGATATCCGCACCCATCGCCTTCAGGAACCGGGCGGTCGACATAATCCGGTCACTCTCCTTAAACCGCAGATGCGCCGCTCCGTACAACCGGCTGGTACCGGCGGCCTGCGTTGCGAGCACCGCAATTATCGGGAACAGATCAGGAATATCAGCAAGATTCACATCCGCAGCAAAAAGCCGTGCCGGCCGCACGGTAATTCCCGCCGGTCCGGAAATTACATCCGCACCAAACGTCTGCAGGAGGGAAAGCACCGCCTGATCACCCTGCGGATCGGACGAATCAAGACCCGTAACCGTGACCGTTCCGGTAAGTGCCGCCGCAACAAAAAGGAATGCAGCCGAGGAAAAATCACCGCCGACACGGGAGTCAGCCGGCAGATAGCGCTGACCGCCGGGCACGAGGAACCCGTCGTCCGTTACCTCAACCGTAACTCCGTGCCGCCGCATCGCCGCAATCGTCATATTCACATACGGCCGGGATGTCAGCGGAGTGGTAAGTCTGATGCATGTCTCTCCCGCACCCAGAGGTGCGGAGAGCAGCAGTCCGGAAATAAACTGCGAACTGACATCCCCCCGGATAGACGCGGTCCCACCGGCAGCCGGACCCGTGACGGAGACCGGCGCACAGCCGCCGGCCGAGGAAACCTCAGCTCCAAGCTGCGTCACGGCATCGAGAAGCGGCTGCATCGGCCGGGAACAGAGCGAAGTATCCCCGGTAAACCGTGTGGTCCCGGTCAGGCGGGAGGCGATACCGGTAAGCATCCGTAGCGAAGTCCCGGAGTTTTTACAGTCAACCGGCGGAGCCGCAGGTCCCGGGGCATGAAGATTTCCACCCCGGATAGTAATCGTCTCCCCGTCCCGGGTGACCTCTGCTCCGAGAGCCGCGACCGCCGCAAGCGTCGCACAGGTATCCTCTCCGAGAAGCGGAGAGGTGATCCTGCTCACCCCGTGAGAGAGAGCCGCCAGGAGAAATGCCCGGTGGGTATGGCTTTTGGACGGCGGGGCATGCACTGTCCCCGACACGCCTGATCTGCGAACAATGAGGTTCATAGGTTCTCCACGCCGTTTCTGATGTTTGCAATGATGACATCCTCACGACCGAACCGGTCGAGGAATATATCAAGTTCGTCCTGCGGAACCAGAATCCCGGTAGCGGGACCGGTTCCGGAAAGACCGGCCGCTGCAGCACCGCAGGATAACGCATGATCCGCAATCTCCGGCGAAATGCCAAGGGCATCACAGGTACATTTTCCGTTAGCATACATCGCAGAAAAGACATCCCCTTCCACTGCCAGATCATATGCCGCGGTAACCAGATCCCGCATCTCCCGCATGCGTTCCTTGGGAAACGAGGGTTTCCTGATCTGATACGACGGAAGATGCACAACCGCAATGTACCCTTTCGGCATCGGGCGGCGGAGCAGGAGTTCCCGTTTCGGATTGTCGGTAAAGACCAGACCGCCCAGCATACAGGCACATGCGTCATCGAACGTTCCCGTGATGCTGACTCCCGCAGCAATCGCTGTTTCCGCACCGATTCGCCCGATCTCCAGCGGGTCGACACGGACTCCGAGCGCGTCGGCGGTCGCGGAAAGTATAGCGTTTGTCGCAGCACTGCTGCTTTTCAGTCCCTGCGATATCGGAATATTGGAGGTCGTGGTGATACATGCTCCCCGCAGTTCCGTCTCCGGATACCGGGCAAGCAGTGCCTCAACTGAGTAGCGGGCAAGCCGGGAGTCTTCTGTTGGGTGGCCGTCAATGGTCACCGTAAACTCCGGCTCCGGGGTAAGCTCAACAACCGCCTCGGTCTTGAGATCAATGCCGAATGCGGCTCCTTTTCCCATTGCGATGGCATTTATGACGGAAAGTGCCCCGTAGGACACTCCGTGACCAGTGTAGTTCATGTGGTTCGTTCCTCAAAAGCCTGTGTCATGACCGCACGGTCCGGTCCGGTCCCGGTCCAGAGGGCAAACGACGCTGCGGCCTGTTCGATCAGCATGGTTTTTCCGCTGATCAGCGTTTTTACTCCGGCTATTCGTGCAGCACGAAGAAGCGGAGTGGTTTCCGGGTCATAGATCATATCCATGACAACCGTGCCCGGAGAAAAGATCGTCTCCGGAACCGGCGACGTGATCTCAAAGCCGTTCATGCCCGCGGGCGTTGCATTGAGAATGATATCCCATCCGGGCCGCAGCTCCTCACGGGGCACTGCATGCGCACCAAACTCCCGGGCCAGCGTTTCCGCACGGGCAAATGTCCGGTTTGTAATGAAAACATCCGCTCCCACGGAGGTCAGCCAGGCAACAGCCGCACGGGCAGCTCCTCCGGCGCCGATAACCAGTGTCCGGGCACCGGCCGGTTCTGCTCCGGCTCCTTTCAGGGATGCCGCGATTCCGAGAATGTCGGTATTGTATCCGGTCAGTCCTCCGAAAGTGTGGATCGTGTTTACTGCACCGGCAGCCGCGGCAGCCGGGCCGATGGCGTTCAGAAGCGGGATGATGGTTTCTTTATGCGGAATGGTGACGTTCATGCCGCTGATTCGGTACAGCTCCAGAATCTCCGGAATACATGACAGTTCCTCGGGACTGGAGGGAACTTTCACGTACCGGCCCGAAATCCCGGCTGCCCGGAACGCAGCATTGTGAATCCCGGGTGAGAAGGTATGCGTCAGCGGCCAGCCGGTGATAGCAGTTACTACCGGATTGTCACCGAGCCGCACGGCTTCGTCCAGGGTTATCTGACCCGGAGCAGAAGCATGTTCCGGCGTAAGGGCGCAGTATGTCAGAAAGGAGCCGAGATCCGCAGCACGGATACGGGTAATCTCCCCGCAGGGACCCATGCCGATGAGAATAAACGGTGTGCCGTTCTGTTTGAGAACGTCTGATGCATGCCGGAGAGAGATGAGATCTGCCGGACCCCGAACCATGAACGCGGCTTTCGGCAGTCCGGAAGATCGGAGATCGGCGAAGATTGCGAGAATCTCCTCCGTGGCGGGCGTACCCGCAAAATCATGATAGGAACAGATCACCGACTCTTTGGGGAACCGGTCCCGGAGAACAGAGTCGGACTCAATATCAATCCACGCGGCACCCGCGGCGAGTGCCCGGGTAAAAACCGGTTCCCGTCCGGCCTCCCCGGTTTCACACCGGAGAGTGGCAATCGCGGGAACCGCAGTTTTCAGAAAGGAAAGATCGTCCGGGATCCGGGTCAGGGAATCCAGCCGGAACTCCAGTACTTCGGCTCCGCGCCGGATAGCATCCGCCGCAGATGCGGATGCCTCGTCCGGCGTTTTTGCAACGATCACACAACATTTTGCCGTCATTTTTCGCAGATAGTTTCCGCCATAGCATGGCCGAAGTGGCGGCCTCCGGTTTCCCGCCGGACCAGAACGGTATCACCAACGGCAAGATCCGCAACGGAGACGGCACCGTCCGGCGTTCCCATACGAATCGTTTCGGCATTTTGCACGACAACCGAGTAAGTTTTATCCCCCACACGGGCTTCAACATAGAGCATGGGCCGGACTTCAATCTTTACCCTGCCCACATTAACAGTCCGCAGGGTTCCGTCAGGTCTGCGGGACAGCAGTTCACTGCCCGCCGCAATCTCCGAGAGATACTTTGTCGTGCCGTCCGGACAGAGGATATACGAGTGAACGGCTCCTGCATTCACGCGGAACGGCCGGGAGTTGACATACTCACTCTCGAAGCTTTCCGAACAGATCAGGAACAGGCACGAGGACTGGGAGCCGATCAGCATCCCTTCTCCCGGTTCAAGGAGTGAACAGGTATCGATACATACGCGGTCACCGAGGGAGAGGTTAGTTATCTGCGTAATCTCCGCAGATTCAAGGATTGTATCCGGATATCCGGTTTTGCTGATGCCGGCAAAGGCAGCGAGGTCAGCCGGGGTTTTTGGGGTGATTACAATCCCGTCGCAGCCGACCTCCATGGTCTGAAAGGCGAGACGGGCCTCTTCGGGCGTCCGGACGCAGACATATACGCGGGTGTCTGAGGTCTGGAACCGGGAGATAAGATTTTCCAGCGGAATAACTTTCCAGTTTTCCGGTGCGATTACAAGGTATGGAACAGAATTTTTCAGGCTGTACGCTTCCTCCATATCCTCTGCACCCGCAAGATGCAGGAGAGCGCCGATACGCTCTCCTGCATGCGTGAGGGTTTTCCCCTCGGCTGTTATTGGACTATATCTGCCGAGGTGATACAGGGATTCGTCTTCCGGGCGCAGAATTATTGCGGTATAACCGGCTTCCAGTGCGGCGGCAACGAGGAGTTTCCGTTCGTCGTAGGAGGCAGGAAGATCAGCACGGATCAGGACCGGAGGAAGTGTTGGAGACATGGCAGAATCACCGTTTGAGATGCTTTGCTGCTGCGTCTACACTTGCATCGCGGAGAACGATGTCAGAGACTGCTGAGGTGATTCCGATGATGTCTTTGTGCTGGAAGATGTTTCTTCCGATGGAAACGCCGCATCCCCCGGCGTCCAGCGAATCGCGCACCATCTGGAGCATTTCCATGTCAGAACTCATCTTGGGTCCGCCGGCGATAACCACCGGAATCTGAGCACCGCGGACAACTTCATGGAAGGTATCGATATCGCCGGTGTAGCTGGTCTTCACAAGATCAGCTCCAAGCTCTGCGGCAACACGGGCACAGGTTTTGAGGGCGTCTACATCGAAGGGGTCTTTGACGTTTTTGCCGCGCGGGTACACCATAGCGAGAAGCGGCATGCCCCACTGCTGGCATTTGCGGGAGATTTCTCCGGCACTGCGGATCATATCGGGTTCGGTATCAGCACCGAGATTGATATGAATCGAGACCGCATCTGCGCCCAGGGTTAAGGCTTCTTCGACGGTTGTGACGATCACTTTGGAGTTCGGATCGCCGCCGAGACCGGTGCCTGCGGAAAGGTGAACGATTAAACCGATATCTTTTCCGGAGGTACGGTGACCGTAGGGCACCATGCCTTTGTGCATGAGGACTGCGGTTGCGCCGCCCCGGGAGATTTTGTCAATGGTATCCGGCATATCGAACAGGCCGGGGATGGGGCCCATAGAGATACCGTGATCCAACGGTACGATAACTGCTCGCCGCGAACTGCGGTCGACAATGCGTTCCATACGGATTTGTTTTCCGAACATGTGTGCTAATCATTAGCACGGTAAGCACATCAATCTTCTGTTCCGGGACGAAAGCATTTCTTGTCCGGAAAAAAATCATGAATACGGAGAATTTTGTGGAAATTTTCACAAAACTAGGGAACATATCCTAGAGAGAAAGAGAAGATATTTTGAAAGAGTTTGAAGTTTTCTCAAAAATATGAAAATATACCCTGCGCAGAAAAAACGCGCAGATATTCCGGGGAACTGAAAAGATAATTCTTGGAGGTATCTTTTCCATGAATGTGGATGTACCCGTTACGGATGAATATATAGGGGGAGACAGTATCCTGACCTCAGGAGAGGAGAGACAAATGATCGAGGAACAATCTCATGGAAAGTGAGGATCAGTTCCTGATAACAACAATGTTGGTTGTTCCGTACTTCGTCACGTATGCGGAGACACTTCCAAGAAGAATCCGTTCCATGTGAGTTTTACCCAGCGAACCAACTACAATCAAATCAGCACCGATCTTTTCACCTGTCTCAAGAATAATTTCACCCGGGCTTCCGGACGCGAGATGGGAACTATAGGAAACCTCATGTTCCTTTGCAACCTGCTCAAGCTCATCCAGAAGAGAGCGTGCATCCGATTCGGATTTTGTGAGCAGAGCATCATTCCCATGATTCCTGCTGTGCAGCGGAGTAACAACAACAACTGCATGCAGTTCCGCGTTGTCCTGCTTTGCAAACTCAACAGCGCGGGTAAACGCTGTCCTACTGATCTCCGACCCGTCCAAGCCTACAAGTATACGAGAAAACATACGTACTGTTACTGTAGTTTCGCAAGATTAAAAAGTATTCGCCGGATAGACGAGGCGGGAGTCCTGTATATGAGCGTGAGTGCAGGATTCTGCGTCCATACAACGTTTGTTCCCGGATCGATACAGAGGAGATTTGCAGGAGACCCCTCCTCAATGAAACCTGACTGATGAAGAAGTGAAAAACCTCCGGTTGCCATATGAAGCGTCTCTTCCGGAGTTGTTTTGTAGAGAGTTCGCAGAAAACTGCATTCCGCCAGCATGTCCGGGGGGACAAACATGACATTATCCGTTCCCAGCCAGAGCGTACACCCGGCATCCAGCATAGCCCGTACCGGCGGACGCGAAGCACTATCCGTTCCCCCGAGAATCCAGTTAGACCGGGGACACAGAACAAGGGGAATATCCCGGTCCGCTGCCATCCGGATATGCCCCCGCGCAAAATGGGTCGCATGGATAATGAAATCCGGCTCAAGGGCAAATGCCGCCTCAATATCAGCCGTCCCGGCTTCCCCGGCATGCACAGCAACAAACTTCCCGCACTTCCGGGCAGCAGCCACAACTTCGGCATCCTGTTCAGCGTGTTTGGCACTGCTCAGGCCCAGACCGTCTCCTGCAAGCTCACCGCCATCACGTCCCAGAATCACCGGACAAATATCCGGGATCTGCGCTTTCCGGAGGAGAGACACACCATCCACACCTCCTTCCCGAAAATCCGCGAACGCCGCGGTACCGGTTCGTGCCATATACCGCATGGAGTCCCGCATGGCGCGGACGAGGTCGGCGGGGGAAGTGGCACGAAGAATACGGTGTTTTATGCCGTCCGGCGGGGCCACCAGTTCTGCCAGAGTGTGGGATTCCACGGGGGTATCAGTCGCCACGGTATCTGCAATATGCGTGTGGGCGTTGAAAAACGCCGGACATATCCACTGATCCGCAGGTTCCGGATTTTCCCTGATTCTGCGAATGATGCCGTCTTCTATCAGGATGGATACATTTTGCGGGGTAAAATCCTTGCCGCAAAATGCAAGTCCCAATACTTCTTCAGTGGTCATGATAGTTCCCGGGAGTCCTCTTCTTTTATATGGTTAGAGTGGAAACATATTAGGGTATGGCATCAAAGAAGTCGGGCAGGGGACTGAGCTCCTCAGCAGGTCTCGTAACATATTACGATGCAGATAACCGGAAAGCGCTCCACATTAGCCCAAAAGTTGTTCTGGTTGTCGTCGCAGTCGTTGGTGTGGTAATTTACCTGCTGAATCTGTTCCTGTAATACGGTAGTTTCCTTGGCATAACGCTGTCAATAGACAGCATACTGTTTTTTATTCGTCGACTCTCTGAGAGAGATGTACTGAGTATTTCAAACAGATTTCTTTAAGAATATCATTAACGATCTTGTAAGAAACATATATATTTGAATACAGATAAATAAAAAATGCAGGATAGAATACAGTGGGGTTCCGGGGTTGTGGATGTCAACTGTACTCCTATCCTCGGAAATAGCGCGAATCTCTTTTCAAAATCTGCTTTCCGAAAAATATCCATACCGTGCCGTCGCCAACCGGACGAATGAAACAGTCACGCCAGCCCCTGGAAAAAATGAAATTAATCTGATGCCAGTGCATCCACTGGATTCAGATTTGCCGCCTTCCATGCCGGATACAGACCCGACAGCAGACAGACCGCAACCCCGATACAAATACCATACGGAATATAGATCAGAACCGGCAGCGTAAACAGCGCATTCAGATTCTGCAGCATCAGCCCGATAATCAGCGCCGCCCCTCCCAGACTCAGAACACCGCCGATCAGCGCACCAATGAACCCGATAATGGCCGACTCATACAGAAACATCAGCAGCACCTGACCCCTCAGAGTACCGATACTGCGGAGAATCCCAATCTCCCGGATACGCTCATTCACACTCATCAGCATCACATTAAAGATTGAAATCGCCGCAACCAGCAGGGAAATACCCCCGATTGCCATAATGAAAATGGAAATCTGACCGATAGCCTGCTGCATCATCTCCGCAAGCTGGCGTGCATCCAGAATCCGCACCGTATCATCCGTATCACGATCAGCACGGCCGTTCATCTTCTTTTCAATCGCCGCAGAAATCGGATCCAGATTATCCAGATTCTCCGTCAGAACCATCGCACTGGAGTACAGCTTGTGCGTATTCTCCATCGACTCATACCAGGTACTGGTCCCGACAATCGCACTGTCCGTAGAAAACGTCAGGGACATCCCTGAGTTTTCCATAATTCCGACAACCCGGACAGCAGTCGTCGACCCGTCACGATTCATCATCGTAATCCTGCTGCCAATTCTCAGATCCTGATCATCCGCAAGCTGACGGCCGATCAGAACCCCGTCCGACCCGCGGGGAACTTTCCCCTCCTCAATTGTCACCATCTCCGGAATATCTCCCGGACGCAGACCGTATATACTGACGCTGAACTCCTCACTCTTCGTCTTTGCCGTTTTATATCCCTGATACATCGGAATCAGCTGATAATCCTGCGTCACCGACTTAATCGCCACCTCAATATTCCGCAGATCCTTCGAAGACAAACCGTGAGCCGGCTGACCGTCTACAATCTTCTCCTCAATCGACGTAACCGTCAGGGAGTTCGTGGACGAGGACAGCAGGGATGTCATCTCCGAAGAAAACGCAGCTCCCGTCATTCCCATCGATGTAATCGCAACAACACCGATAATGATACCGATCATCGACAGAAGCGACCGGAGAAAGTTCAGCCGCAGATTGCGCATCGACAGTTCAAAGATAATCGGAGAAAAAATTTTGTGGAGAACAGACCCCTCACTCATTCACAATTTCTCCATCCCGGATGATGATTCTCCGGTCGGCGTACTTTGCCGTGTTGGGATCGTGAGTCACCATCACAATTGTTCTTCCCTGATTGTGGAGGTCCTGCAGCAGATGCATGATCTGCTCACTCATCTTCGAGTCCAGATTTCCGGTCGGCTCATCGCAGAGAAGGAGAGCCGGATCATTCACCAGAGCGCGGGCAATGGCTACGCGCTGCTGCTGACCGCCGGACAGCTCAAACGGCGTGTGGGTCATCTTCTGCTCATCAATCCCGACCATCTCCAGAAGCTCCTTCGGTCGTCCTGTAGTATCCCGCTTCCCGTACTTCAGAATCATAGGATACTCAACATTTTCGTATGCCGTAAGCAGCCCGATCAGGTTAAACTTCTGAAAAATAAACCCGATCCGATCCCGGCGATGAATCGTCAGTTCATCATCGGTCATCTCTTTGACACTGCGGCCGTCGATATACATATCGCCGGAACTGGGGACATCAAGGCAGCCGATCATGTTCATCAGCGTAGATTTTCCGGAACCCGACGGTCCCATAATCGCAACGAACTCCCCCGGCATAACAGAGAAGGTCACTCCGTTCAGAGCGTGAACGTCACCTGCCGGCATGTGGTAGACTTTGTATACATCAACCAGTTCTACTACAGGTATTTCTTCAGACATAGATTACTTCCTGCGGATTTCCGCAAACAAACCTTTTCTCCAGGCAGTTACTGCACATCCGGCAAGGATAAGAAGTACAATCACCCCAAGGACAAGTCCCACGGGGAAACTGCCGCTCTCCGCCTGCGGGGATACAGAAGTTCCTGAGGAGGAAAGGGTTGTACTGCCGATGCTGACGGGAACAATCTCCTGATAGGGGTTTCCGTCCGAGTCTTTGTAGTTTACGACGAGATCAACGGAAGAAGATTCAGGATTTGTAAACGTGACATCAAACTCGGCAAGGCCGTCCGGTTCCAGAGAACCGACCACATAGGTTTCCATCGGAGCTGACGGCGTTGCTTTTGCGGTCGTAACGATGACCGACTTGGCATCCTCAAGACCTGCATTGTTGACATCGCCGGTGACCTGATAGTAACTGCCTTTGTTTGCAACAACGAGATTATTCAAGATCATCTCAGCTTTGACTTTCCGTTCACCGAGTTCAACCGGAATACCCACCGAGTTCTGATGCAGATTCTGACCGTTCCGGTAACTGACGTCAAAGGAAAGGTCAGTTGGCCGGTCTACCATAACGGTGAGGTTTGCATCGATATACTGATCGGGATCAAGCTTTCCGACAAAATAGGTAGTCTGTTTGGACGTGACACCGTCACCGGAAACGGTGATCTGAATACCGTTCAGCGCATTTGCACGCGGATTTCCCACACGAATAGTGACTTTTTCATTTCTGCTCTGACCAAACGCATCAGGCTGGTCGATCAGGGCAACCGAAAGCTGGGTATCATCAACCCGGACCGGGAATGTATATTTGAGACTGTTCAGTCCGGCATCGAGGAAGTCCAGATAGAGCGTCGGATAGAAGGTTCCAATAGCGCCGGTGGATTTTATCGGGAACGTGAAGGTCATCGTATCGCCCGGGCCGAGCATGCCGACAGTGCTGTAGGCTTTATCAGCGGAGGAGTAAACCTCATTGACCCCCATAATCAGAACGCGTCCGATGGAAACCGAGGTGGTTCCTGAGTTTTTGATGGTGGCGGTGACGATTGCCGTGTCCCCGGGCATGAGAACCTGGGGATCCATGGAGAAACTGGTAACCGAGACCTGCCCGGTAACCGTTTCGGCGCTGACCGCCGAGCCGCAGGAGAGGAGAAGGAGACTCAAAAAGAGTCCGGAAAGGAGCAGACGAATTGAGATATGCATTATATGGTACTTGTTTGTCGGGATGGTATATCCTGTTTGTGAATGTTGGGATTTTTTTCGCAGTCATTCTCCGGCCGACAGGTCTAATAGGACGTCCGGACAAATCATGAAGTATGAATTCCCTAACCGAGCGTATTACCGGATGCCTCCTTGGCGGGGTACTGGGTGATGCGTTCGGATACCCGGTGAGATTTTCCAGCTGGGATACCATAGAACAAAAGTTCGGGACAGCCGGCATATTAGCTCCCCTCCGGCAGCAGAATACCGGTATTTCGGATGTGACCCAGCTGACGCTGTTCACCGCCGAGGGACTGATACATGCGGCAAAAACCGGCAGAAGTCCGGTGAAATCCGTGTACCGGTCGTATCTGCAGTGGCTCTACACGCAGGACGGGGGACTGTTCCGGTCAGCGGACCGGGGACTTCTGGCGTCCCCGGAGATATATATGGTCAGAGCCCGACCGGAAACAACACACAAAAGTCTGCACTCCGGCGGGATGGGGAGCCGGGAAAACCGGATCAACACCAGTAAAGCTGCAGACGGTATGATGCGGGCGGCTCCCGCAGGACTTGCAGCAGAGCCGCAGTCTGCATTCACGCTCGGCGAAGAGATTGCAGCGCTAACCCACGGGCATCCTGACGGATATTTGTCGGCGGGAGCGTTTGCGTTTCTGATCTCAGAAATGATCGCGGGAAAATCCATCGGGGATGCCGCAGCAGCAGCTGTTGAGGAGCTGGAAACGAAGGCATGGTCTGACGAATGTACCGCACAACTGAAAGCAGGGATGGAGCTTGCATCCTCACCACTTCCGGACCGGCAGGCAATCGGGAAAATCGGCTCCGGGAAAACCGGGGAAAGGGCGCTTGCCATCGGTGTTTTCTGTGCTCTCCGCTATCCGGAGGATGTGACCGGCGGACTGCGGGCGGCAGTCAACCATGGCGGGGATTCGTCAGTAACCGCCTCGGTTACCGGCCAGATTCTTGGCGCATCTTTGGGAGAGGCTGCCCTGCCGGATGCATGGATGAAGGAACTGGAACTGACCGCGATAATCCGGCATACCGGAGAGATGCTTACAGGCATTCGGGGGATGATCTGATGGGACCGGCAGATGAATACTTTCAGCAGGGAATGAAATGCTATCTCGCACGGAATTTTTCGGAAAGTGTGGCCTGGTTTACCAAAGCTCTGGCAGAAAACCCGGAAAATGTGAACTATTACTACTATCGGGGTGTCTCCTATCAGGAGATGGGGGCATACCGGGAAGCGGTGGACGACTATACCAACGCCCTTGACCGGTACGCAGGCTGTGTTCCTATCCGGTATAACCGGGCGGAGATCTGCAGGAAACTCGGGAACGCCGCACGGGCGGAGGAGGATCTGACCTATATCATCGTACACGCAGACCGGGCAAAAGGCGAGGGACACTGGCTTGCTCTGGCCTACCTGAACCGCGGACTGGCACGGATTGATGCAGGAGATCTGGAACGGGCACTGACTGATTTCGGAAAAGCAGAAGACCTGGCAAAAGAGAGCGGGGACAAACTGCTTCTTGCACGAATCGGCGACGAGCTGGAAAAAAGCGGTATCTGACCCGGGTCAGAACTGCAGGTTCCGGATACGGGCAGTCACCGACCGGCGGTCAAGCCGGTTATGCCGGATAAAGTTCGTTTCACCGGCAAGCCGGTTGAACTCGTCTACGAGTGTATTATAGCGGGTAATCGTATCCCCGAGTTCTGAGACTGCAAGATTATAGGAATCAATCTCCTCTTTATAGGCATGATAGGCCGGTAAAAATCCGTCACTGCGGGAACTTTGCAGGCGGTGCATCTCACGTTCGGCCTCCTGTATCCGGGACCGCCGGTCAGCGAGCCGGTTTTTTTCATCAGTGATCATGTTCTCCTGTCGGAGAATTTCTCCGGCAAGCGGACCGTCCGGGGCAATTTTTTCCGTGAGCCGGTCAAGAGTTGTGAGAATATGACGGATTTCTGCAATACTGCCGTATCTGCGTGACCCGTGACCAATCGGAAACACTTTTGGCCGGGAAGTAATCCTTCGCCCGGGCGCAAACTCACCGGAGGTATCACCGACATAGCTGATAACGGTTGTTTCAATCACCGCATACCCGGTTTTTGCATAATCATATCCGGAGGGAACGGGAATACCTGCGGTCACATGGTTTTCCGGGGAAAACTGAAGAATTGCAGCCGCATACCCTTCATGGGCAAGAAGACCTGCGAGAAGCACAGATTTATCACTGCAGATGCCGCGACCGTCTACAATGGTTTCTACCGGAAATCGCGGAGCACGATTCACCGCGGTCAGCTTTTCTGCATCATACGGGAGCGACTGGACATAGGCCGCAAGCATCTCCAGATACTCATCGGTTGTCAGGTTCTGTTCAGAACGAATCTGCCGCATTTTTGTAAGCAGTGCGGTATACACCGGTTGAAGCCGTGGATCCTCCGCAAATGCAGCATAGTATCCGGCAAGCCAGGCATCACCCGTGCCGGCGGGAACCAGCGCAGATTTTCCTGACCTGACAGCCGCGAGATACAAAGACCGGGATACAGAGATAGTAAAACTGTGATTCAGGTGACGGAACGGAAACGAGATACAAACAGAAATATCCTCAGAATCGCGTGCAAGCCCATCGGACTTGTCCAAAGGAGTAATCGAAGGATATGTAACGGACCGTTCCCTTCCGCGTTTCATACTCTACTCAAGTCGTTTCGGGACAATAAAAACGTACCTGAAATGTCGGCATCAGACCCCTGCGTCATCATAACCGTCCGGTTCAGCGGGGGTAACTCTCATCATCTGCCAAAAATTTCAGGCGGTATAGTTTCTGTCTATGGTATGGAGGGTTCAACGTATGATTCTTTCGTCCGGAGGCCTGCGAAGACACCCGGACAAACATCATTAATTCGGCAAAAGACATATAGTACTGTACTATGTCGGAGAGACGAACGCTGACTATAGGGGTTGCAATCAATCTGGGAAACTATGAAAGCCTGCGCCTGGAAGTGAGCGACGAAGCAGGGACCGAACAGGAAGCTGCCGAACTCGCAGCCTATCTCGACCGGATCCTCTCCGGATACGGGTCAGGTGATGCAGGAACCCGGGCAGCAATTGATAAATACCGTGCCCGTGTCCTCGCCCGTGTCCCTGCTTCTGAAGAAGAGGAGCCAATAGAGGATATCCCGATGATGCAGATGCCGGAACCCGAACCCGAACCGGTCTGGACCGCAGAAATTCAGGAGGAACCCACAGACGCAGTATCTCCTGAACCTGAGATTCCCATAACGATTGAGGAGCCGGTGACCATCGCACCACCGCAACCCGAACCGGTCTCTCTGCCGCAGGAGGTTCCGCCACAGGACGAACCAGGGAACACATTCGTGTGTGAAAAATGCGGAGCGGCAGTATCCAAAGTCCAGCGCGATGTCTCGAATCTGTTTATGGGGAAGACACTCTGTAAATCCTGTATGAAATAACGAAGGGGCGTTGATGCGATGAAAAAAAATCTGCTCATGTGGGATCAGACTCTGTTTAAGGACATTGAGGTATTCGATATCGACTATGTACCGGAACAGTTCGAGTTCCGTGACGAGCAGATGCAGGCACTCGTATATGCAGTCCGGCCTGCCCTCGCAGGAAGCCGGGTGCTGAACTGTGTCTGCAGAGGCGTGCCCGGCACCGGAAAAACTACCACGGTGAAAAAACTCTTCGAAGAGATTGAAAGCACCACAAAAAGAATTGTGCCAATACATATCAACTGCCAGATCGACGGATCGGAATATGCCATATTTGCACGAATCTATACAAGACTCACGAAAAACCGTCAGCCTCCGTCGGGAACTTCTTTTAAAATTCTCCTGGACATGCTGGCGAAGTTCATCGAAAATGAGGGGATTACGCCGCTGGTATGCCTTGACGATGCCAACTATCTGACGTATGAACGACAAGTACTCAACAAAGTCCTGTATGCCCTCCTCAGATCTCACGAAGCCTACAGCCATGTAAAAATCGGCGTGATCGTGGTCATCAGTGACCCGGATGTTGATCTGAACACCTCCATCGATGCGAGGGTCGCATCCGTATTCCGGCCGGAACTCATCAACTTCGCCCCCTACACTCCATCCGAGGTTGCCCGGATTCTTGAAATGCGGGTCGCACAGGGATTGTATCCGCGGGTGATGAGTCCGGAAATGCTGGACAAAATCATCGACCGTACGATGAAATGCGGGGATATCAGAATCGGTCTTGATCTTATCAAGCGGTCGGTGATGAACGCGGAACGCAGTGCCCGGACGAGTGTGGAAGAGGAGGATGTAACGGCTGCGTTTGCGGTCTCGCGGGAGCTGCACCTTTCGTCCGTGATTCAGTCCCTGTCTCCGGAGGAGATGGCGGTACTGTATCAGATTGCCCAGATGACAAACGATACGGATATTATCAATACGCGGGATGTACATACCGCTCTGACGGAGAACAAAACCGGCTATACGCGGTTTGTGCAGATTATCGAAAAACTGGACCATCTCCGGCTGATTACGCTGACCTATCAGAACGTTGGACGAGGGAGAACGCGTATTGTGAGCCTGCGCTATGAACCGGACCGGGTTTTCGCCCAGATGCCCGGCGCACGAAAAGCCTGCAGGGGAAATGCAGGAGCGGACTCATAACCTTAATCAGTTCTCCAGACCCATATCTGAATCATATTCCTAAAGGGGGATAGATAATCTTGGTTAGTGTAAATGAACTCGGACTTGATCTTTTCGAAGAACTCGTTGAGAACGCAGATCTCTTTAATGTCGCTTATCATGAGCTTGACAACGGTTCCCGAATCGTAGACTGCGGAGTAAGTGTGCCCGGCGGATTTGGTGCCGGTGACTACTTTACCCGTATCTGTATGGGCGGTCTTGGAGACATTGCTTTCCGTCAGGGTATGGTTGGCAGCTTCCCGATGACCTTCATCGATGTGAATACTGATTTTCCGGCAATTTCCTGCCTGGGTTCCCAGAAAGCAGGATGGACCGTGAAACATGAAAACTTCTTCGCCATGGGTTCCGGCCCGGCCCGCGCCCTGTCCCTGCAGCCGAAACACACCTATGAAGTCATCGGCTATGAGGATGAGTGTGACGCAGCAGTAATCTGTCTGGAAGCAGATCACCTGCCGAACGGTGCAGTCATGGAAAAGATCGCAGAGAAGTGTAAGGTTGATGTAGCAAACGTCTGTGCCCTGGTAGCACCGACATCGTCCATCGTCGGCTCGATTCAGGTTGCCGGACGCTGCGTGGAAACTGCAGTCTACAAACTCAATGAGCTTGGATTTGACACCCGCAAGATTCTGGCAGCAGCAGGAACGGCTCCTATTCCGCCGGTCCGCGGTGCAAAGCTCGCAATGGGTGTGACAAACGATGCAACCATCTATCACGGACAGATCAATCTGACGATGAATGCACCGGAGATTGTGGACTACCTTGAAAAGATCCCGAGCTGCGCATCCAATGGATACGGTAAGCCGTTCAATGATATCTTTAAGGAAGCAGGGTACGACTTCTACAAGATTGACAAGAGTCTGTTCTCTCCGGCAGAGGTTGTCATCAATGAGGTTTCCACCGGTAAAGTCTATCAGGTTGGAAAAGTCAACACTGAAGTGACGCTGAAATCTTTCGGTCTTGCATAATCCCGGAAGAGAACGGGGATTGGTATCCCCCTTTCTTTTCAAACGGATAATATCGCAGGGTTCATTACCGAGCAGTGTAAATAGAATAAGGCATTATTACTGGACTCGTGGTCTAGGTGGTTATGACGTCGCCCTTACATGGCGGAGGTCAGGGGTTCGAATCCCTTCGGGTCCACTGTTTTTTGAGATTTTTTGTGGAAAATGGAATGTCTGAGTGATTTTTTTACGGACCCATATCATACATCAGGTGTCCGGACATCACGGGTATCCGGCAGAAAAAATTTCCGTTATATCCCAACAATTTTGGAATCATCATGCAAAACCTGGTCCATCTCCAGTTCCCCGGCACGTTCGTAACAGTGCTTTGCCCGGACATCCTCTCCCATCTTCTGCAGACTGCGTGCCTTCTGATGCCAGAGCTCTGTATCATACGGATTAATCTCAATGCCGCATTCAAAGGCCGAGACCGCTTTTCCAAACTCACCAACTTCAAAAAACATCAGACCCAGATTCATCCAGTAATCGGCAACATCCGGATTCAGCCGGACTGCCCGGTCAAATGCCACCAGAGCCGCATCCACATCCCCCAAACGGAACGCAACAACACCGCGGCCGCACCAGATCTCAGCACATTTGGGATCCAGATCCGTTGCATGACGCAGACACCGGAGAGATTCATCCATCTCACCGGTCTCGCACAAGGCAAGACCAAGTTCCGCCCAGTATTTGGCAACAGTCGCATCAAGAGAAACAGCACGCTCAAAACACAGACAGGCCTGACGGAAATTGGCGCATGCACGTTCGGACTCACCAGCGGAAAACCAGTACTCTGCATCATTCAGGGATTCCGGGCCATTCATATATACTCAGACAACCCCAGAGGTATTAATACCTCGGCGAAGAAATGACTCTTAGGAAAAATACGGGGAGAAAATCATGGGACGGAAAAAAGAGAACTTCGATCCGCTGGCAGGACCAATCAGCGGAAGCAGTGACGGATCACGGAAGAAAAAATCCAAAGGAAAAACATTCGACGTACTGGGCGGCGGACACAAAACCGAGAAGACACCAACCTATGATGATTTCTACAGCCCGGATGCCTTCAACAGCAGCGGGTCCGCAGACACACGGGATGCCCTGACGCCGGACGGAACCAAACCCGCCAAAAAAGAAAAACCAAAGAAAAAAGGATTCCTTGCATCCCTCTTCGGCGGCGGAAAAAAGACCGGAAAAAAACCGGCAGCAGACCCGGCACCCGAACCGGTTCCGGAAAGCCGGGAGGGATACGAACCGATTCAAAACACGGAAACCCCACTTGCGGCAGACGAACGGAACCCGGAGGAAGACCTCTTTGAAGAAGAAATTTCCGCCATCCAGACCCCGGCATCCGAAACGCCTGAACCTGTTGCGGTACAAAAGAATCCGGAACAGCTTCCGGCAAATGTCTGCTGGCTGTGCGGAGAAACATCCGAATCTGCACACCCGTACTTTACCCTCCACCCGGGATCCCAGGAATCAGGAAATGCCGTCCCGCTCTGTAAAACCTGTTACCGCGCCGTAACAACACTGATGAAATATCGTGACCCATCCGATGAACAGGAAATAAAAACCGAATGGAAGACACTCTGTACCACCCTGAACGAAACACGGGTAACCCGCGTAATAACAGAAGGACGGAAATACCACTAACCCGTTACGGGAAGAATGGTTCTCACCCCCACGTATCCCCTTCATCCACGGGGGCTCCCGAAGTCGTGAAAAAGATACACCCCCTCAAAAAACACCACATATCAAACATAGCATGATATCAAAAGTTGATTCAGAAAGAAAATGCCAAAAACCTCATCCCAAATACCCCGGCGGCATTTGCCCTCTATCGACCTCAAAAAACGGGAAATGAGACACTGTTTTCACAAAAACGACCCCGCACTACCTCCGAAATATCATGCCATTCCACGAATACCAGCCGGAATCGCGAATCTAACCAAAAATCAGGGCTATTTGGGATGAACATCCGGTATAGGACACCATCCGTACGCCGGCAGCGTGACCTCAGAAACATTTTTACCCATATCTGAGTAGCAACTCCAATCCGACATCAATTAATAGCAGAGATGACCACTGTAGTAGACATGGACTCGCTGCATTTGAGCCGCCAGCAGTATCTGGTCGCAATTACCGTTGCAATTGCCTGTTTTTTACCGCCATTCATCGGGGAGGCCACCAACATTGCCCTGCCCTCCCTGATAACAGACCTCGGGCTCCCCATGAGCATGTTCGGATGGATTTTGACCATATACCTGCTCACCTCCACCATCTTTCTCATACCCGCAGCGCGATATGCAGACAAAATCAGCAAAAAACTCTTCTTTACACTAGGAGTACTGCTGCTTGGCATCGGGTCCCTCGGAATAGGGCTTGCCACAACCGGTGAAATGGTACTGATCATGCGGGCCATTGAAGGAATCGGCAACGCTCTGATGTTCGGCACCGCAATCGCACTGGTATCCTTTGTGGTACGGGCGGAACTTCGCGGCACGGCAATCGGTATCGCAATGACCGGTGTATTCCTCGGTCAGCTCGCCGGCCCGCTGCTTGCCGGAGCACTCACCGACATCTGCGGATGGCAGATGGTATATCTGATACTCGTACCAATCGCACTGCTTTCCTTTTTGCTCGCCATCCCCTGTATCCCCAAAGATCTCCCGACAGACACCAAACCCTACGATACCCGGGGAGCTCTGCTGTTTATGACCGGGCTGACTCTGGCACTCTATGGTTTTTCCAAGATGCCGGACATCACAGCGGTTGTCCTCCTGATCTGCGGCCTGATTCTGCTGGCAGTCTTCTTCAGATATGAAAAAACCGCAGCAAATCCGCTGATCCCCATACGTTTAATTCTGGAAAACCGGGGATTCACCTTCAATAACTCAGCGAACCTCCTCTATTATGTAGCGATCTATGCAATGGGCTCGCTGGTATCGATGTATATGACGCATGCCTGGGGATTTTCCGCACTGGAACGGGCAATTGTTGTGACTACCCAGGGTCTGATCCTTGTTCTCTTTACCATTGTGGCCGGAAAATTCTATGATCATCTGCTGCCGAGACGATTCATCCTCGCAGGAGCAGGTCTCACCATTCTTGGAGGTCTCGGAATTTTTCTCATGGGGACACCGACTGCCGGAGCAGCATGGCTTGCCGGTGCCGTGATTGCGGCAAGTATCACAGCGCTTGGAATCGGATCGGTCATTCTTGCAGCCATTGACGGAATGGTAAAATGCGCGCCGCCGAAGTATGTAACAACCACCGGCCTGGCACTCATTGCTGTGGGAATGCTTCTTCTGCTGACCTGCAGCGCGGAACCGGCAGTCTGGACAATGATTACAGTCCAGGCCGCGTTTGGGATAGGCATTGCAATCTTTGTCACGCCGAACAGTACGGCAATCATGAATGCAGTAACGGAACAGGAGTACAGCATGGCGTCTGGAACACTGTCAACCACCCGGATGCTCGGCATGGCAGTCTCCATCGGGATTATGACGGTCTTAACAAATCTCTTCCTCGGTTCAGGGGTAAAAATGAGCGCAGAACACGTCCCGGAGTTTCTGACAATGATGCATTCGACGGTGATTGCAGCATTCATTGTTCTGATTCTGGCGATGATTCTCTCCTGGACATCGGACAAACGGAGGGTCTGAGAGGTTCTATCATGCAGCCGGAAACGATGCGAACCTATTTTGCTGCGGGATCAACCCGGGACGTGGACCTGCGGCTTTCCCGTCTGAATACATTGAAGGCGGCAGTGGAACGTCACACGGATGAAATCTGTTCCGCCCTTCACGAAGATATCGGGAAATCCTCATTTGAAGCATATGCCTTTGAAATCGCCCCGGTCCTGCAGGAACTTGAATCACTCCAAAAACATCTCCGGAGCTGGATACGAACGAAACGGGTCGGATCCCCCCTGCTGTTTTTCCGGGGAAAAACCGAGATTGTCCGGGAACCCTACGGTCTGGTCCTGATTATTTCCCCGTGGAACTACCCGTTTCTGCTGATGATGATGCCGCTTGTGTCTGCGGTTGCCTGCGGGAACGTGGTCCTGGCGAAATATTCCCGGCGTTCTCCTGCAACCGGAAAAATTCTCCGGCAGATTATTTCCGAGAGTTTTCCGGAAGAGTGGGTCTGCGTTACTGATTCTGCAGATCTGGAGAAGCAGTATGATTATCTCTTTTTTACCGGAGGAAAAACGGCAGGACATACGGTGTATCAGGCCGTTGCCCGATACGGGACACCGGCCACGCTGGAACTTGGCGGGAAAAATCCCTGTATTCTTGATACTACCGCAGATCTCAGAACGGCAGGAGCACGGATTGCCTGGGCAAAATGCGTCAATGCAGGACAAACCTGTGTAGCCCCGGACTATCTGCTGGTCCATGCGTCTATCCGGGATGAGATTGTTGCGAGTATCACCGATGCAGTCAGCAGATATTATGGCGAAACTCCGGCAGAAAACAATGACTATGCGGCAATCATCAGCTCTGACGCCTATACCAGGCTGGAACGGTACTGCCGGCCGGAAGTGATCCTGCGACAGTGCGGCCGGCATAATCCGGCTGAGAGAAAATTCGCTCCGACACTGATCACAGCAGATCCTGCAGATCCAATTATGCAGGAGGAGATATTCGGCCCGGTTCTGCCGGTGATTTCCTGGCAGACGGAAACGGAGCTGAACCGGCTGATCACCGATACACCGCTTGCCCTCTATCTGTTCTCGACGGATACTGCATTTTGTACCCGGATAGCAGATGCTCATCCGTCCGGCGGTGTCTGCGTGAATGACTGTATGCTTCAGGCAGCAAACCCGCATGCCCCGTTCGGCGGCACGGGAACGAGCGGGTTTGGCGCATACCATGGAATGTGGTCAATAGATACCTTTTCCCGCAGACGAACCATCGTTCTGCGGAAAAATCATCCTGAGGTGTCATTCCGCTATCCGCCGTACACAGAAAAGAAGATGCGGATACTGCAGCGGTGGCGGAGAAATCTTTTTTGAGCTGCTGCCCCGACAAAATTTTGTGATCCCTGCGGCTCCCGGGGTTTTGTCTGCGCATCCGATTCATAAGACATAAATCCTGGAATCAGGATATGATATAAGTTGTATGAAGAAAATACTCATTGTAGCTGTGCTCTGCATAGCCCTTGCAATGATCGGCGTTGCCGGCTGTGTGGGCGGCGATCCGATTGTAGGAAACTGGCAGACAAAGCCGGTCCTTGGTGTGTATCTCTCAGTTGAGTTCGTAAACGGCGGTACCGGATCAATCACGGTCCACACTGACCTCTCCCCGGCAGAAGGAACCGGTTCCTTCAACTGGGAGAAGACCGCTGACAAGACATACAAGATTACCAGCTCTGACAAAACCCTCTCTGCCGGTACCTACACCCTCAGCGACGATGGCAAGACCCTTACCGGTCCGCTCGGCATAACCCTGACGAAGGCATAATCTCCGGATATTTCCGGAAACACTCTTTATTTTTTCGTTTTTCGATTTTTTTTGTCATCATCTATACTGTTATTTCAATACGCCTCAAAAGATGCTATGTGACATATGGACCCCGGATACCTGCCGGAAAGTTCCATTTTCAACAGACCTGTAACCAAGAAGAAGGAGGCTAAAATGACTGAGAATGAAACAGCATCCAACACGGATGTTCCAAAAAAATCCAACGCAAAAACCCTGGGGATCATCTCCCTTGCCATGATCAACGTTGCCGCAGTATTAAGTCTGCGAAACTTCCCTACAATGGCAATGGAAGGCTGGAATATGATCTTCTGGTACGTTCTGTTTACCGTGTGTTTCCTGATACCCACCGCTCTCGTGGCTGCGGAACTTGCGTCCACCTGGCCAAAGTCCGGCGGTATTTACTCATGGGTGAAAGAAGCATATCCCAAAGAAGGCAGTTTTATCACCATCTGGTGTTCGTGGGTGAATAATCTGGTATGGTTCCCGACCGTTGTCTCCTTCTTTGCGGCAACGGTTGCCTATATCCTGTTGTCACCGTTCCTCTCAGACAACCCCGTGTTCATGGCGATTGTCATGCTTGCCTGTTTCTGGGCGGTTACCATCTTCAACTTCTTCGGGACCCGGGCTTCCAATACTCTGGCAACGGTAGGAACTGCATTCGGATCTCTGATACCGGTAGGTATTCTGGTTGCCCTGATGATTGTCTGGGTTGCAGACGGAAATCCAAGCGCAATCGGGGACTTCACGCTGAACTCTCTGATTCCCCACTTTGATTTGAGCACGATCACGTTTGCGGCAAGTATGATTCTGATGTTTGCCGGTATGGAAATGGCCGGATATCATGCGAGGGAAACAGAGAACCCAAAACGTGATTACCCGATTGCAATGTTTCTGGCAGCAGCGATCATCTGTATCGTCTCTATTGTCGGAACACTTGCCGTAGCTCTGGTGGTCCCGGTAGAAAAGATCGCGTTAAATGCCGGAATCGTGCAGACCTTCCAGATAATGTTCACCGAGCTGAATGTCAGCTGGCTGATTATCCCGATCTCTATTATGCTTGCAGTGGGTATCCTCGCCCAGCTGTCGGTCTGGGTTGTCGGGCCGGCACGCGGTATGATTCCTGCAGCAATGACCGGGGACTTACCCCCGATATTCCGGAAAATGAACAAATACGGAATGCCGGTCGGTGTTCTGATCATTCAGGGAATTATCTCTTCGGTATTTGCTTTGGCAATGGTCCTGGTACCCTCAATTAATGAAGGATACTGGATTCTGACCGCAATCACCTCACTGGTAAACGCGGTGATGTACATGTTTATGTTCGCCGCATTCATCAAACTGCGAAAGATCAAGGCGAATGTCAACCGCCCGTATAAAGTTCAGGGCGGCGTGGTTGGGATGTGGATTGTCGCAGGTCTTGCCTTTGCGGCACTGTTCTTTTCCTTTGGTATCGGGCTTCTGCCGAGCGGAACAAGCTATGACCTAACCGAGACGATTCTCTATATGGCAGGAATGCTGATAGCTGTTCTGGTAATTATATTACTGCCGCCCTATCTGCTGCAGAAGTTCCGGAAACCGTCATGGAAACCGTCGGAAAAGGAGTATCACGACTGGTACTGCGAAGAACATGTCTGTGAAGAGTAAATCCTCTTCACACCATTTTTACGGATTCTTTCCGGCAAGGGCATCCGCTTTTGCCGACCGGCACCGTTCGGCGAGTTCGGTCTGGGTGTCCGTACAGTTTTGCAGAGCGGTGTCAAATGCTGCAACTGCGTCCTCCGGGTACCCAAGCTGCATCAGCTCGTATCCTTTGTTATACCAGACGTCCGGATCCTGCGGAAGCGCGAGGAGGACACGACGGAAACAGTCAAACGCCTCGCGATGCTTTCCCAGGCAACTGAGGGCCAGTCCTTTGTTGTTCATCGCACCGGTCATCGTCCGGTCATACTTCAGGGCGCGGTCATAGTAGGAGACGGCCTCTGCATATTTTTCCTGTTCCCGGCAGATATTCCCGCAGTTAAAATAACTGGGGGCATGGCCCGGGGCAATTTCAAGAACAGCACAGTAGCAGGCAAAAGCATCATCCAGTTTTCCTGCATCAAAAAGCATCGTGGCACGGTAAAACCAATGCTCCGGAGCACGGGGTTCAAGTTCACAGACATGAACCATCACCCCGTCAGCCTCACGGAACCGGCCGAAATGGGCAAGGACCCGGGCATAACTGGTCAGGAAAATAACATTGTCGGGTTCATAGGACAGGGCTTTCTGAAAACAGGGAACAGCGGCATCCATATCACCAAAGGCAGACAATGCATCTCCCTTGTTGTGATAATATACTGCAGAGTCCGGACGAAGCGAGATCGCATGATCATAACAGGCAAGGGATTCCTCTTTTTTTCCAAACTTTGCCAGAAGCTGCCCCTTCCCATGCCAGGCCGGGGCACTTTCCGGATCAGCGGAAACCGCCTGATCATAACAGTATAATGCATCATTATATCGGTCGTACTGCAGATAAGATGCAGCCTCAGCCTGCCAGCGGGCGGAAATGCTCTGCGGTGTCTCAGATTTTCTGATCCGGTCAAAAAGTCCCATGCGTAATCTTACATATCGGCAATAGAAGGACATGAATATTCTCTCTCGTGCTCCCGAAAAAGAGAGTTCGATAAAACACAATTAGAATAATTATAATTTAATATAAATAAAACGGCAGGCGGGCGACCGCCAATAAACCATATACTGATATACGAAAAATGAGAGATACCGCAGGAACCCGCGAAGATCAGAGACGAAAAAAAGTGAAAAAAGAGGAACGAGAAAAATTCACACAGAACAGTGTTCGCGGGCATAGGAAACAGCTGAGTCGTATGCCCCCGAACCTGCGAATGCTGCGAGAAACTTCTCCCCGTTCCAGACACCGATAAAAAACTGCCTCGCCGCACGATCAAATCCCATAATCAGATCCGCAAGTTCAATCGTCGTAATCTTCACCCCGCGCAGAAGCTGGGATGACGGTTCCAGCAGCAGAACATCATATACATCCTCATCAGGGACCTCACCGAATGCATACATATATGCCTGCGCTGCATTCGTCAGATCCGACGTACACAACTGTATCGCCACATCCCGGTCCAGATTCATCATCAGGCGGGCAAGCTCCGCATCATCATCCTCACACTCCTCATACAGCTGATCTGCCAAAGTTTCCAGCTCTGCCTCACTCACCATACTCATTCAGATCATATCCGTCCTGTAACGACAAGAAACTATGCGGAAACCGGTACCACATACCGGTGATCACGAAGCAGCTTCTGATACTTTTTCAGCAGAGCCTTATCATCCAGACTGAGGTCACCCCCTGCATTAATTGCTGATTTCAGCAGCTCAGCATTATTTTCAAGGACCGCAAGATAGACATCAATCGTCGGATCCTGTATCCCTTTTTCCTCTTTGAGGAACTTGAGTGCATCACGGAAGTAGGTATCATTATAGGAAATTTCAGACTTTACCGCATTATAGGCGGTCTCAGACAAACGTTCCACACTTTCACGGGAGATCTCCGGCAGCATGGTATAGATATGGGCCTTCAGGTCAAGCAGTTCATCATGATACTGTTCACTGATCCTCGTGAGTTCCTTTTCCGCATTATGGGCAGCAAACCCCATTGTAATACCCTCCTGACGATTCAGAATCAGCAGCAGTACCTCCTGCAGCGGAGTACTGTCCTCATGTGTGGAAAGCAGATACTGAACCGCAAGCCAGGTCGGACTGAGAAGAAAATCACTGATAATCTTCTTTTCCAGCATAAAATCCAAGTTCCGCATCTCGGTCCGGTACGACGCCTTGACAACAATGGACCGGAGAGCCGTATCCAGTTTGACCAGATCCTCTTTTGTATCCTCCCGTGTCCGGTGTTCAAACTCCTGCAGTTTTTTGTTCTGGGTAAATCCATAAAAACTGGAAATGACACTGACCACAAGGGACAGGGACGCAATAAATACGGGGAGTTCCATACTACAGTCACCTACCTCAAAACAGATAACTTCATGGATCGTGACAAAGAAACCTGCAGATTTAATGTCTCTATTATCCTAACTGTTACCTCATGAAAGATGAGGAGAGGGACTGGGCACTGTACCATATGATTCCCGACGGCAGACCAGTGACAATCACACTGCTTGCGGAACGTTCCGGTTTTACCCGCGAGGAGGTTGCCGCATCGCTGGAGCGTATGGAGAACAACTGCCTCGTCTGTGTGATGGGTGAGACCGTCACTCTCCTGAGTCTCTCCGAGATGCTGATGATCAACGAGATACTGCATGCCCCTGACATGCCGGTAACCATCGAAAACGGAATCATCAAAGCAAAAAAGGGGACAAATAATGAATCTTAAACCAGTATCCTATATTCTCCGGATCGGCCACCGGCCGGAACGCGACCAGCGGGTAACCACGCATGTCGGGCTGAGTTCCCGGGCGCTTGGAGCAAGCGGGATGTATCTCGCCGCCGATGATCAGAAGGTGGCCGACAGTATCGCCGATGTGGCGAAGCGGTTTGGCGGAACGTATTTCTGTGAAAATAATGTGAAATGGAAAAGCTGCATCAATACCTTCAAGAAAAACGGCGGGAAGGTTGTACATCTCACAATGTACGGTCTGCGGCTGCAGGACGTGATCGCAGATATCAGAAAAGAGGAAAAAATTCTGATCGTGGTGGGAGCTGAGAAGGTTCCGGGGGATATGTACGGGCTTGCCGACTACAATGTTGCTGTGGCAAACCAGCCGCATTCGGAGATTTCTGCGCTTGCGATCTGTCTGGACCATTTGTATGAGGGACAGGAACTGGATCTTGCATTCCCGGATGCGGAACTGGAGGTCCTGCCAACAGCTGTGGGAAAGACAACGGTGAAACACGAGCACGGGGACAGCGAGTGAAGCCGTCGGTTCTGGTTGCAGGATATACTACGCGGCATGTGGCCGCATCTGCGGCCCGTGCAGGGTATGAGGTCTATGCGGTGGACCATTTCTGTGATCAGGATCTGGTCAGCTGTACCGCGGATCACCTGGCCTTTGACGAGCTGGCGGAACTTCCATCTGCCGTTGCGGAGATGCTGAGCCGCCATTCCCCGGACTGCGTGGTTACAACTTCAGGTGCGGAAATGCTGGAACTGCCGGTCTATCTGCGGGCCGGAACACCGCCGGAGATTGCGGCGCGGTTTATGGATAAAGGCAGGACACAGGAATTTTTTGAGAGTGTCGGCGTGCCTGTTCCAAAGCGGCTGCCGGCGGGAATGTATCCGGCAATGCTGAAGACCCTTTCCGGGGCAGGGGGATGGCGGAATGCGGTTGTCCGAAATGCGGAGGAGGAGGAGGCATGGGAGGAGTTCGTGGAGTATGAGCCGTATATGCGTCAGGAGTTTATTCAGGGCCAGCCGGCAAGTGTCTGCTGTCTGGGAACAGGGACGAAAGCACGGGCAGTTTCTGCAAATGAGCAGATTCTTCGCGGCGGGGATGCCTGTGCCTATGCATTTTCCGGGTCGGTGACTCCCTGCAGTCATCCGATGACGGAGAAGATGATTCACACTGCGGAGAGGATTGTGGCAGAGAGCGGATGTGTGGGGACGGTCGGAGTGGATTTCGTTCTGACGGATACGGAGGCCTGGGCAATTGAGGTGAACCCCCGGTTTCAGGGAACGGTCGAGACGGTTGAGTCGGCATGCGGCGTAAATCTGTTCCAACTGCATATGGATGCGTGCCGGGGAGTGCTGCCGATGACAGTCCCGGTTCCGCTGCGGTATGCCGTCAGAAAAATTCTCGCAGCACCTTGTGATCTCACGATCTCCTGCGATCTGCTGATGCTGCGGGATGTGATTACGGATATCCCATGGCCCGGGACCCGGTTTGAGGAGGGAGAGGTACTGTTTTCGGTAACGGGAACGGGTGGTACCCGGGAGGATGCATTTGCCTCTCTGGATAAACATATTAGCGACGCCGTCCAACATATAAAGGAATGACCGCGATCACAGAAGAGGAACTCGGGAACCCGGCAATCTTTCAATATCTGCAGAAGCTGGTGGGCGAGGAGGGAATTAATCTTCTCCGTCAGTGTCCGGATGAGGAGCTGAGTGATGAGGATATTGCGGAAAAAACCGGTATTAATCTGAATACAGTTCGTCATACGCTGTACAATCTGTATGAGCACCGGCTTGCGGAGTATCGGCGGATCAAAAACAATGAGACAGGCTGGCTGACGTATCTGTGGGTGATGCGGATGGACAATCTGAATCTGGTTCTGAAGAGTGAGATGGAAACCGCAGCGGGAAAACTTTCAAAGCGCCTGCGGTATGATGAGTCGAATGATTTCTATCAGTGTAAAAACTGCGGGTCGATGACGACGTTTGCAAATGCCTGTACCACGAACTTTGCCTGCCCGAACTGCGGGGAGATGCTGGTGCATTTTGATGATGAACTTCTGGTAAGTGCCCTCCGCCACCGCGTCGAGAAGATGCGCGAGGCGCTGAATGATGCATGAGCCGTATTCAGACATTCTTTTTTCTGCCGGCTGTGATGCCGGTGTCGTGAAACACTGTTGTGTTGTGGCTGATACTGCACGGAAATACGGTGGCGCGTCGGTAGATACGGAACTGGTTGAGGCAGGGGCGATGATGCATGATATCGGCCGGTCGGTGACGCATTCTATTCACCATGCCCAGGTCGGGGCGGCACTCTGCCGGGAACGGGGTGAGAGCGAGGCACTGACGCGGATTGTAGAGGTCCATACGGGAGCAGGACTGACGGCGGATGAGTGTACGCTTCTGGGACTGATGCCAATAGACTGTATGCCGGAGACACTGGAGGAGATGATCGTGGCGCACGCGGATAATCTGGTGAAGGGGTCGAAGGTGATTACTATTGAGGAGCGGATGATGCGGATTGCCGATCTGTCGACCCGGACAAAGCGCAGAATCTGGCGGCTGGCGATGGACGTTGAGCTGCTGGAGATGCAGTAAACGATCTGAAAAACACTGATGCTGCTTTACTCCCGGCCTTTGAATGGTCTGTCGGAGAAAAGAGGGATGAGATACTTTTTTGAAAAACAGGAAAGTTCACCCGTTCAGAGGGTGAGTTCTGTTACTTTTCCGTCAGAAACTGAGACGGATGCGGTTTTTTCTTCGCCTGACGTGAAGACGAGTTTCACAGTCCAGGTTCCTGCCGGGAATGCCTGATAGATCATGGGAGTTTTTTCTCCGGTATCGACACCGTTGATCCAGATTGCGGCACCCTTGGGATCACTTGCAATAGAGAGGTATCCGGACGGGTAGGCGGTGAGTGAACCCATCGATACATCAGTTGTACCAGAGGAGGCGGACAGGCGGATCAGTTTTTCTGCCGGATAGTATCCGGGTTTGGAGACGGTTATCCGGTGAGTTCCATCGGAAAGGCCGGAGATGGTATACGGTGTCGTGTACCCGGTGACAAATCCGTCCACGATGATGGATGCGCCTGCGGGCTCGGAGGTTACCAGAACGTCATGCGTTGTGTAGGTCTGTTTGGTGATGGCAGCACGTCCGTTACTCTGGAGCGTCACCAGTGCCTGGGTCGGAACGGATATGTACTCATCCTCATACTGGAGCACGATAAACTCTGCACCGGCCGGTGCAGTGACGGCAGACCCGACCCTGACGGCAGTCGGCATAATTCTCCCGTCCACAGAGTAGTAACTGCCGCTGTAGTCACTGGAAGTGACCGTATATCTGGTATAGGCAGTATCTCCGGTCTGGAAGACCAGCGGAGCTGCAATACCGGTCTGGACCCGGACCGAAACTGCATCCCCGAACTCTGCAGAATCTGCAGAGGCATTGATGGTATGTGCTCCGGCCTTGAGAGCCGGAATGATCATCGGAGTGGTGTAAGTCCGGGAGACACTGTCAGTATTGGTACTGTCAACCGTCAGCCGGACGGTGGACGGATAGGTGGTGAGGGCAACGGCTCCTGTTTTGCTGAGCTGGGCTGCGGTCAGAACAGAGCCGTATTTCCCCGCACCGTTTGGCACATCCAGTTTAACAGTCGCAGCTTTGGTGAGGGAAACCTTGGATGAGGCGGTGTTTCCTTTGATGTCTTTTACCATGACGGTATGATTACCCTCAGCGGCGTCGAAGGTTGCAGGTGTCGTCAGACCCAGATAGACGTCATCAAGATAAATCAGGGAACCTGCCGGGTCGGAAAGAACGGTGAGTTTCCAGGTGGTCTCAGGTTCAGGTGTGGCTGTCGGCACCGGTGTCTGGGTTACAGTTGGTGCGACGTAGCCGGTGGTTATCATGAGGGGGGTGATACCGCCGGCTCCAACAGTTTTCGTTACCGTTTTGGTAACCTTGGACGGGGTGGTTACGGTAACTTTTACTTCACCGGTCGGGAAGTTGTAGAAGACCGCAGGCGTTGTTTCTCCGGTTGCGACACCATAAAGTGAGACGGCTGCACCCGGTTCGTCGGTAAGCACGACGAAGGTTCCGTGGGAGTACTCTTCAAGGTCACCCATCTTAACTTCGGTGACTGCACCGGCTGTATCCCCGAGCCGGATCTCCTTTTCAGCAGGGAAGTACCCCATACGGGAGACGGTGATGGTATGCTGGCCGTCGGAAAGGCCGTCGATGGTATACGGCGTATGGTAGCCGGTGAGGAATCCGTCAACAAGGATCGCAGCACCTGCGGGTTCTGAAGTAACGAGAACCGACTGGGATACAAACTCACGCGGCTCCACGGTAAGTTCCGTGACACTGCCCGTATCATTTTTGATCACCTGACTGTACGGATAGGTTACATAGTCATTCCCGGATTTAACGGCAACAAAGGAGACTTCGGAGTCCCATTCGGTGGTTGCGCCCTTTTTCGCGGTAAGCGGGGCTACTTTGCCGTTCAGGCTGTACTGGAATGTCTTGTAGCCGTCGGAAAGGACTTTGAAGTTCTGACGGGAGACGGTGCCGGGGCGATACTCAGCGGTGGTAACGATGCCGGTGAGAACCGGTGTTTTTGCCGTTGTGTAGGCGAGGTCACCGCCTTTGGTATCAACACGAATGGACTGAACACCTGATCTCAGGGCACCTATGATATAGGGGGACTGGAGCGTTCCTTTGATACCTGCTTCTTTGGCACCACTTATGATGGTGTTGATCTGGGTGGAGCCGATGTAGATGTCAAGGTTGTTCCGCGGGACGGTGTCGACGACAACTGTTCCGGTTTTTGCGAGGGTGGAACTGTTGAGATAGTAGCCGGTTTTATCCTGGTCATTGACATTTTTGTATTTAATTTCCGGGGAGATTTCAGAGGTTGTACGCAGGTCAACCTCAACGGTTTCCGAGGAGCCGCTCCGGTCGGTCAGCCGGATGGTGTGAACCGGTTCGTCAAGACTGAAGGTATACGGCGCAACATAGCCGGTATAGGTTCCGTCCAGCCATATGAGAGCTCCCGGCGGATCGGAGAGGACTTCAAGCGGATAGGCAAGTTTGAGGTTGAGCTCTCCTGCTTTGTCTACAGTGAGGGAGTTCAGCGCTGAGGAGCCGCCATTATCGTCTTTTACCTGGATTGTGTGTTTGCCGGAGGTAAGGGGAACAGTCTGCGGGGTTTTGGTTCCGGTATCCTCACCGTCTATCCAGAGCGCGGCACCTGCCGGCTGGGAGGTGATGCTTACGTTGTAGAGCATAGAGAGGGTGATGGTCTGGGCTTTGGTAAGGTTGACGGGGTAGGGATCGGCATACCCGCCTTTGTCATTTGTCGCGGTGATGATATGTTCACCGGCATCAAGGGTGAGTGTCGACTGTGTTTTTTTGCCGGTTGATTCGCCGTCTACGAAGATTTCAGCACCTGCGGGTGTTGATTTTACGGTGAGTTTCCAGGTTTTCTGATCTGCTGCAGGGACAGGGGTTGCAGTGGTGTTTGTTGTCGTATTGTTGGTGTCTGCCGGTGTGCCTATCTGGAATCCGCCCAGGAGGAAAATTCCGGCGATGACTGCAAGTACCATGATGAGTACGGCAGCAAGTATTACGGGTGTTGAGGAACGCATAAATTCTCCGGTCTGTTTTGTCAGGTGGAATACTGTTGGCGCGGAGGAAAAATAATTATTGTGGGTGGCGCGGGGTTTACCGGACGGTTATCCAGAGGTGGAGGTCGCGGTAGGAGGCGTCAAGTTTTTCCTGAGCTGATGCACTGATATCCGGGACGGTTTCGTTGTAGAGCAGGAACTCGAGACGGTTATAGTCTTTGGACTGGATGGTGAAGTTGTATGTCTCAAGGTAGGTGCTGTTGTCAGCAAGCGGAACTGTGAAGCGGTCAAGAGTTTCTGCGGCATGAATGACGGAACTGTTGGTGGTGTTATCCCATTCTGCGTTCATGAGGAGAGTTTCGACGGTGTAGGTTACGTCACGGTATTCATGGTTTTTGATGCCGATCCAGACGAACTGTTCGGTTCCTGCGTTGAAGCGGTCAGGGTAGTTGTCGGCCATTTTTTCTTCGCCGAGGATGAAGAATTCGGTGAATTTCTCACCGTCTTTGGGGAATGCGATGACATACACGGTGGTCACGGCAGCGATGATGATTGCGGCGATGAGGACGTAGGAGAGAATTTTGTCAATTTTGGGCGCGTCGGGTTTGGGGAGGAGTTCCTCTTCGAGCGCGGGCCTGAGTTTTTCAAACGGAACACTGAACCGGTCTTCGTCGGCGATGCTCGCGCGGCGGAAGAAGGTAACGATGATCATGATGACGGTGAAGATCAGCAGTGCGGTGACGATCGGATCCAGCCGGATTCCCCACGGGGTGTAGTTGAGAGCGAGGCCGATTAGGGGGACGACTGCGACCGACAGCCCGACGGAGAGGGCAAACCGTTCAATGCCGTCGATGGAGGTTTTTTCCGGGAACAAGGCAGCGATGAGGACGTAGCCCGGGATAAAGAGGATGACAGGAACGGTGAATATAACCCTGAGGAAGGTTTCGTTGATAAACGGGGTGTAGATGGTGAGTACGGCAACGGCAAGCCAGACGAGGATTACGGCGAGGTCTTTGGGGAAGTTTTTGGGGTCCGCCATTGCGGCGAGGGCTGCATACGGGTCGGTTTTCGGCATTTGTTATGATACTGTTGGACGCGGAGGATTATGATTGTTCTGTGTCCGGTCTACGTCCGATCCTTTCCCCGGTGAAGACGCATATTCTTTCACGGTTTCAACGCCGAAAATCTTTCCAGCAGATCGGCATAGATCAGGTCACGGTTTTCTTTTGTGACCAAAAGGACCTCTACATTTGGATGAGAGCGGACTTTGTTCAAAAATGGTGAGTCACGGTCTCTGACAACCCCCAGAACGGGAACGGACCCCGCAAGGCAGGTCAGTACTGCTTTCTGAAATCCGTATGCATCTTTTTCCAGAAATCCAAGTTCGTCCATAAGTATGAGAGGGTAGCGTTGTGTGTTTTGCAGGAGATTTGTACCCACGTCATCGAATACTTCGGAAAATGCAGAGAAACCGAACCGGCATCCGGCACCGTGCCGTTTTGCTACACGATTTTCCGGATGCAGGATAGGGGCATCTGTCCCTGCAGGGACCAGATATATCTCGGAACTTCCGTCCTGCGTATAGTTTCCTGCAATCGTTCTGAATCCACCGACCGGGATGTTCAGTGTCCGGAGTACTTTGCAGATCGCGGTACTTTTTCCGACCTGAATGTCTCCGGTAAGAAACAGATGCCGGGGCATGTCAGATAAACACCTGAACTGCGGTTGCCTTGAATGTTATCGTGACCTGCATACCGGTTTCAAGCTCCAGTCTTTGAAGGCTCTGGCGGGTTACTGCGCAGGCAAGGGTAATGCCGATATCAACATACACATATTCGCTCAGCCCCGTATCCTCAATTCCGGTGATTGTACCGGTGAATACGTTAATTGCACTGGAAACGAACTTTTCCCGCGAGATGATGATCTCCTCGGGCCGGATACCGACACTTACCGTTCCGGACAGGGCCGTAACCGCGCGAATTTTTATTCCGGCAACGTCGACACAGACGACCCCGTCGGATCCGACGACTACGGTCCCGCGGAACAGGTTGAGATTTTCTGAAAATGAGGATACGAAACCATGTGCCGGATTGTGGATGATCTCCTCCGGAGAGCCGTCTGCAATGATTTTGCCCCGTTCGATTACGGCGATGCGATCCGCGATGGCGAGAGCATCGACTACCGAATGAGTTACCAGAATACAGGGAATTCCTTCAGTTCTGATAACGGAAGCAAGTTCGCGCCGCATCTGTTCCTGAGTCCGGACGTCAAGCGCGGCCATTGGTTCATCCAGCAGCAACAGGTCCGGCCGCGGAGCGAGTGCACGGGCCAGTGCAGTTCTCTGCCGCTGACCGCCGGACAGACGGGTTACCAGCTGATCTGCAATTTCTGAAATGCCAATGCGGGTGGTAAGTTCGTCAATTCGTGCATCGATCTCTTTTTTGGGAATATTACGAATCTTCAGACCAAAAGCAATGTTTTCCGCTGCGGTCATATGAGGAAACAGGGCATAGTTCTGAAACATATATCCGATGTTTCTGTCTTCCGGGGATAGGCTGATTTTTTTCTCCTGACTGTAGAGAACGGTTTCATTCAGGGTAATCGTGCCGGTGTCCGGTTTCAGGAGTCCTGCAATGATTTTGAGCACTGTTGATTTTCCGGCACCGTTTTCTCCGATCAGGGCCAGTGTCTCGCCGTCCTGTACCGCGAAGTCGGTAACGTCCAGCGCAAAGTCACGCAGCGGTCGAGCAAATGAGGCTTTAAGCATATCTTCTCTCCCTCCTCCCAAGATATTTTACGGTTAATATGATGCCAAACGAAAACACGACCAGCAATATTGCCAATGCGACTGATAACGCCATGTCACTTTGCATTTCTCCATAAATTGCAAGGGGCATGGTCTGGGTTTTTCCCTGAAAGTTTCCGGCAAACATCAGTGTTGCGCCGAACTCTCCCAGTGCCCGGGCAAATGTCATGATGATACCCGAAAGGAGTGAGCCTGCGGCAAGCGGCAGTGTTACTTTGAAGAATGTCTGTATTGGCGTTGCTCCCAGAGTCCGGGCGGCGGACTCATAATCAATGTCCACTGATTCAAAACTGGACCGGGCCTGCCGGATGTAAAACGGGGAGGCAACAAAGATCTGGGCAATGACGACTGCGACCGTGGTGAAGGCAATCTGAATTCCGAAAAGATCCAGATACTGACCGAGAAGTCCGTTTCTGCCAAATGCCATCAGGAGTGCAAGACCGGCAACCGTTGGCGGGAGGACGATCGGGAGATCGGTGAGTGTGTCGACAATGTCACGGCCGCGATAGGGAAATCGGGCGTTTACATACGCAAGGGGGGTTCCAAGAATCACAACCACGGCTGTGCTGAATGTTGCGGTTACAGCACTGAGCCAGAGCGCATCCCGCGCGAGAGGGCTGGATAATGCGGTAACAAAATCTTCAGGGCTGACCCGGGTAAAGAGGGATATCAGCGGGACTGTGATAAAAATGAGGAACAGGAGAATGAGCCCCCCCGCGATCGCCATCGTGCCAATGCGCGAGGCGACATGCTTTTTTGTGCTTTCCGGGCTCATGGGAGTGTTCCTGTCAGTTTATTTCAACTGCAGAGGTTTTTATGCGGTTACGGGGTCAAATCCGTAATCCGTGAGGACAGCAGTTCCCTGCGGTCCGGTAAGGAATGCCTCAAACTTTTTGGTCTGATCCATGTTTTTGGATGCTTTCATGATGCCGTACGGGTAGTCTGCAATGACGTTGTACTTGTCCGGCAGTTCAATTAAGGAGATGTCCTTTTTGTCGGCTTTGCTGATGTCGGATTTGTAGACAAGGGATGCGTCCGCTTCTCCGAGGACCAGGACCGGTTTGATTTTGTCGACTGCGTCAACTTCGGATTTTACGTTTGCCATGAAGGCGTCAACGTAGCCTGCGTGGCTGTCGTTCTGGTACTTGTTGATGATGTCACGGGTGTACTGACCGAACGGAACGTCTTTGTTTCCGATGACGAGGATGATGTTCTCCTGGGCCATTCCGGCAAGATCAGTGATGTTTGCTTTGTTTGCAACAGGGACTGCGATTGCCAGTTTGTTGGTCAGGAGGGTTTTCTTTTCTTCAACCATGCCTGCTTCGGCAACCGGGTCGAACTGTTTGTTGTTCGCAGAAATGAACATGTCAACGTCTGCGCCCTCTTCAATCTGAGTTCTCAGGGTCTGACTTCCGGCGAAGTTAAAGTTGACTTTGATGTCTTTGTTTTCTGCCATGAATTTGTCACCGACTTCGGTGAGAGCACCTTTGAGGGATGCTGCGGCAAATACATTGATTTCAGTCGGGGTTACGGTTGTTGTGTTCTCAGCGGCAGGTGTTCCCGTACATCCTGCTGCACAGAGAGTCAGCACGAGACACACTATCAGGGCTGCTCCAATCCACGATTTGTTCAGCTTCATACTATTCCTGATAGTATTTGCGGGAATATTATTTTAATTTTGAGGGACACTGACAACCCGGTTAATTATACCACATTTACTTTTTGGATTCGTTTGTGATACTGATAGCAGTCCATTTTCCCGGGGAGATTCCGCTATTTTTACCGAGATAAGTTAATTGAATTAAATTTACTCGCGCAATATTGATAAAAATATATATTATCTCTCACTTTCCATTAGTTGTCTATGTATGATGTTCGTGTACAGTCAGCGCTGGTTCTCGGCGCAGTCTGTCTGGTGTGTCTGATTGTGATACCGGTGTCCGGTGCGATGATTGTAACAGATACGTCTGTTTCTCCGTCGAGTGATCCGATTACTGTTCTTGGAAAAGGCGAGGAGATTTCTGTTCCCGGAGATACGGTTCTGGCTGCTATCCAGTACGCGCTGAACAGTGAGGGGCTGCCTCTGACGGTAGGAGTCACCCAGTGGAAGTCGCGAGGGGTTCTGCTTCTGAATGATGTGGGAGAGTATGCATTTTCGGATATTGAGCCGAAGGCAGGATGGACGGTGTATGTGAACGGTAAGGTGATGGACGGGTTTTCCCATACGCCGTCGGCGCTGAATATTGCAAAGGTTGTTCCCGGGGATGTGATTACGGGTGAGTATTCGAGTGCATCGGGTGTGGCTGCAACGTTTTCGATTACGGTGGATCCGCAGGCGGTAAATGTTCTGACGGTACCGACACCGATTCCTACTCAGGAGGTTGCGATGCGGGATGTATCAGAGGTTGTGTCTGCGTTTGAGGGTGTGGTGACGCCGTCAAAGGATCCGGTGCTGGTTACGTCGATGGAAGGGAATACCTATGAGGTTCCCGGGAATACTGTTCTGGGTATGATCTATACGGCTGCGGCGCAGCTGAATTATTCGTGTATGGTGACTGATAAGAAGTGGGTGGACGGGTCGAATGAGGTTCTGCTGTTCAATGATTTCGGGCCATATACCTATCTTCGCGGTTCGTCGGCCTGGAATATGTATGTGAACGGGGAGCTTGCCGACGGGTTTGTGAGTAAGGCGCGGTCGGTGAATGCGGTGACTGTTGAGGACGGGGATGTGATTACGGGTGAGTATGTGGATCCGTACGGGTTGAATGCGACGATGAAGATTGAGCTGCCCGGGTCGGCAAATCCGGTAAAACCGTATATCCTCCGGTTGAAGAAGATTTCCGCGGAGAATCCGGATTATCTGTACGGAAATCTGCCGTCCGGCAAGCGTGTTGCGGTGACCGGGGAGATGCTTGCGGATGCCCGGGCTCAGATGAAGCGTGAGGCACTTTCCGGTGCCTGATTTTTTTTAAATTTTTGTACTTTTTTCTGGGTCTGGTTACTGGACGCCGGGGGTTATCCTGAATGCTGTATGATCCGGTTTTTGCCGGTGAAAAAAAGAGGGGGGTATCGTGCAGTTTTGTGATGTGTAAGATACTGTTCTGCCAGCTGCTGAATCAGGAAGATCAGAAAGCCGATGATGAACTTCAGGAGTCCGGTACCGATGCGCATCAGTTGAGGGCTGCAACGCTGTCAGCCCATGTGTCAACTTTGGTGAGGATGGTGTCGTTTTCGTAGGAGGTGAGGCGAAGGTCTTTTCTGCCGAGGGTGAGGTAGTAGATTTCTCCGGTCGGGTCATGGATTCTTACCCGTACACTCCAGACTGCTTTGGGGGTGTTTTCTACGGCGTCGACGCCAACGCCAAAGAGTGCGGCAAGGTCGGTGTCGGCAAGAAGTTTGGTAACTGCGCTGGTGCAGGTGCTGCGGGTCGGAGCGGTGAGGGTGAGGGAGGCGACGGTTTTTCCTTCGGTTGGTTCGATGAACTGGATTGCGGCTTTGTAGGATTCGGCGGTTACGGCTGCGCCGGGGAGTGTCTGTCCTGCGGTCTGGTAGTTTGTTGCGCCAAGAGGGTTGGATTCGCCGGTGAGGGTCTGGATGATGCTGTCGAAGGTGTCTGCGGAGGTGATCGGTGCGGTGAAGGTCCGGTTTGCGGCCTTTACGGTAGAGGTTGGAACGAAGTCGAGGGTCATGTGTTGTTCTCCGGGCAGGCAGCCGCTCTGCGGCTGCCTTGCCACGCTACTCTCAATGGCTGTTGGAGGATATGAGGATGGGTATTCGGACGGGGATGCGGTGCAGTTGTGCGGCTCTGTGCTGCGTGCGGTGGTATCCGGGATGTTCGCCGGTGTCTTGCAGGGACAGGTGTGTGTTTTGTCAGGGGACCGGGAACCTGTGTCTGTAACATGTGAGGTTTTTGGATTCGCTGCGGCAAACCCGTATTTGGATCGGCATGATACGAGTTTTTCGACAAAACGCAACCACTGTTTTGTTTGGTCGAACTAGTCAGAGAGTATATGAAGATCAAGATAGGAGTCTAAGATGGTGTCGGAGTGGATGGGCAGAGGATACTCATTCTCTGCAACAGGCTTTTACCCCTGCATAGAATGCCTGAAAACTTTTAGATTGATTCACATCCGGACTCATGTATGCGGAGATCCGTGCGGCGGCTTCAACTTTCAGCAGGCGGTCAACACCCGGGTATTCCTTCTGCAGCAGCTGGTGGAGCCTTTTCGATGGTTTTGCAATGCGGTCAGGGTCTTCAAATCCTCTTTTCTGTTGAATCGTTTTTGGGATACATGCATATGCGGAATGTAAAGCCTCCGCATCTCCAAAATACCAGGCTTCCAGTTCATCGATAACGATCCGCGTAACAACCTGAAAATCAGTAGGGTTTTCTGATTTACTTACCAGTCCGGCCTGTTTAACCATGAGTTCCAGTTTTTGTTTCAGATCGCGGCAATCTTTCTCGTCCCGATCAATCAGGATAATGACTTTGTGCATATCCAGTGGTGAGTGACGATATGCACGAAGTCTGTTCGGGAGTTTTTTGAGGAGATCATATTTCCCCTGAAATGTATAGATATCAAAGAGGGCATCATCAGGCAGCATTTCCGGAAGAAGAACATTCAAGGCAACTCTTGCAGATTCCTCTTCGATAAGGAAGTCAATGTGAACCATGCAGATCACTCACACATCAAGGCCTCTCTGAATAGTATGTTTGGGCATTCCTGCATTTATCAGCGGATCTCCTGCGGTCAGGACTCCTTCCATCCAGAGTGATCCGATCTGTGCTCCCTCACGGAGGAATGCCATCGCATTTTCCATATCTGATACCCGTTCTGCATGTGTGAATCCTTTTTCGTCACGGTATAATACCAGTACTTCTTCAGGTCTGAGAGCATTTACGAAGTACGGGGAGTGGGTGGTAACAAATATCTGTGTTTTGGCAGATGCACGTCTGAACTCCTCGGCAAGGACTTCCAGCAGGCGGGGATGAAGTTGGTTTTCCGGTTCTTCAATGCCAATAAGTTGCGCGGTGGAAGAGGAGTACAGGAGAACAAGGTAGGCAAGAAGGCGCAGTGTTCCGTCGGAAACATATTTGGCGATGACCGGTTCATCAAACGGGATGTCCTTAAACATCAGGCACAGGGTACCATCAGACATGTACTCGGAGTCTACGGAGTCAAGACGAGGTATCCATCTGGAAAGAAGTGACATAATCTCCTGTAGCCTTTCAGGATCGTTTTCTGAGAGGTGCTGGATTACATTGGCAAGGTTGTCTCCGGACGGAGAGAGGTTTTCCTGTGGTCCTGCTTCATGAATGGTTCTGATTTCATTTACGGAGATATACGACATGCTCCAGCTGGTAATGAACTGACGAAGTGCACTTACTCTTGGGTGCTTGGCAAACTGTCCAAGGGTACTTACCGCGAACATATCAGGGGAGGCAAGAGATTCTTCGATACGTTCGTCGTTTTCATCAGGGTTTTCACCACTGATTACCATACCTTTTCCATTCTGAAAGTCAAGGAACCGGAAGGGTCGTCCCCTCTCTGCCCGTCTCCATTGCAACCATTCTTCACTGACGATTGGGTTTCCTCTCTTTCCTTCCTGAATGGCAACATGATAGGTAATGAGTGGTTTGTCTGTTGCTTCACGATATTTTAGTTCGATGACAATTGGTTCTGTTTCCCCGGATCCGCGTGTTTTGAGTTCTTTGCATTTACCCCGTTTGCCCCATGCCCCTTTGAGTCCTGACTGGAAACATTCGGACAGGAAGGCGAAGACATCAAAGATGGTGGATTTGCCGCTGCCGTTCGGACCAAGAAATATTGTATAGGGTTTGATGTCTTTTAATTCAAGGTCGCGAAGAGCACGGTAATTTTTTATTTTTAAGCCTTCTATCCGGGGAACAGATACGGGATTTATCATGGAAACCTCTATTAGTGTCAGGTTATGTTGATTCTTCTATAAATAGAAAACTGATATTTCCCAGGATGTGCTGTATCTTTTTTCCGGAGTTCTGCGTCGTAAAAAGAGGAGGTGATTACAGTCTCAGTTTTTTCCTGAGTGTGTCCGGGAGTACGGCTACGGGGCATCGGATGCCGTGGGCAGCAAGAGCTGACCGGACGGATCGCCTGGTACAGCCGAGTGTTTGTGCAATCTGTGCCTGGGTCATGCCGCGGGTAAGCATGCCGAGGAGCTTTTCACGGCTGCGGAGGTCAGGGTATTCGTACCAGTATTTCACTGCTGTTCCTCCGGTTTCCCGCCAAAGGGGAGTTCGATGATGACGGGTTCACCCGGGATCTGAATGCGGGTGAGGAACTGAGGGAGTTCGTCTGCGGTGAGATTTTTTCTGAGGTCGGTGAGGCTGATGCGTTCGACGGAGTTGATGCGGGTGCCGGCTGCTTTTTTGGCAAGTTTGTAGAGGGCCTGTTTGCCGAGATATTTTTCGGCGTCGGATGCACGGATGTAGACGAGGCGGGTGTAGAGGTCGGGGAGGGTTTGCCTGAGGAGCGGGAGGTTGACGGTGTCGGTGGTGCGGTACGGGGTTTCGATGCAGTATCTGCGGCTTTCGAGGTTTTCGGTACGGATGATTTCGAGGAGCTGATGATACTGTTCGCGATTGCGGAGGGATAGTTCACCGAGGAGGTCTGCGAGGTGCATGCTTCTCCAGGCACGGGCGTATTCGTCGTCTGCGGGAGGCCAGAGGATGTCGATTGCTGCTGCGAGGCGGTCGGTGTCTGTGGGGAGCTGGGTCATGGTTGTGGTGAAGGGGTTGGGGTGTGTTTTGGGTTCGATGCGATGTGGGCTTGCCGGGTCAGGGATGAGGTGATGCTGCCGATCGGTGGATGTACGGCAGTTTCCGGGGGATTACTGTTCTGCGATGCTCTGGTAGGTTCTGCGTGTGAGTATCCGGCTGATGGTTGTGCGGCTGATGCCGTAGAGGTTGGCGAGTTTTGTCTGACTGATCTGTTCTTCGGCGTACCGGCGGCGGATGGTACGAATCTGGCCTTCGGTGAGCCGGGAGAGTTCCTGGTCTGCGTGTCGGGCTGCCGGGGTGAGACGGGGGGTTTTGTCTGTTGTGTTTTTTGGAGAGGGGGACGGGGCTGATGGTGTGGAGGTTGGGGAGGTTGGGGAGCTGGGATGTGTGCGGGGTTTTGGTTCTGTTCCGGTGATGAGCCGGAGGTTCTGGATCCGGCAGTCTTCGGGGTTCCGGTTGAGGTGTCCGATGGTAACGGGACCGGAGAGCGGGATGGATGCAGGTCCATGGGTGATGATCCAGACCGCCCTGTCTTTTTGGATTCTGAGTTTTTCTCCTTCGATGGTGATGGAGGCGGTGAGGTGTCCAGTTGTGCTTTTCCGAAATGCGAGGGGTCTGCCGGTTGTGCGGGAGATGAGTTCTCCGGTGTCAGGAATGCAGATCCAGGTGCCGGCTGCGTATTTTTTCCATACGGCAAGGTCTGCACGGTATGTTTCACGGGTGTCCGGGTGTGGGATTCTGCGGGGAGATGCGGCTTGGGGAGAGGGGGAAGCTGCGGGGTTTCGGTACTTTTTCTCTGGGTTTGCGGCGATTCCCGGGTCAGGAGTGCCGGAGCGTGTGGTTGTGCCGCGTTCTGCAGGTGTGGCTGCGGGGTGGGGAGAGGAGGGGGCTGGAAGGACCAGACTCCGGAGGGTTTGATTTCTGTGCGGTTCTGTACGGTTGTCAGCGGGTGCCGGTGCGGTTTGTTTCCGGGTGGTTTTGTGCGGTACGGCTGGGGTGTGTGGTGATCTGGGTGTCATGGCTGGTTTTCTGCGAGATGTTGTTCGGCGTAGAGTTCGGTTCTGTGTCGGATGAGTTCGGGGTTGTGGATGTGCTGGTAGATGGTGATGCAGTGTTTGATTTCCTGTGTGTCGGGGATCATGCTGCAGCGACGGTAGACTTCGTTTTTGATGTCGTTTTCCAGGATGCTGAGGGTGAGGGATGTTCCTTTGACGGCGATGACTGCATGCGCGAGGTCACGGAGGACCTGGAGTGTGGTCTGCCGGAGGCGGGAGGCATCTTCGAGGATCTGTGTCTGTTCTGTGAGCCAGTCGGCGGTGTGTCCGGGGAGGTCAGGGGTGCCGGCTGCGGCGGGTGTTCCGTAGAGGAGGTGTTCGGCACATGCGGTGAAGAATTCACTCCGGTAGGCGTAGCCGAGGGAGGTGATGGCGATGTCGAGGGTTTGTGCTTCTGTTTCACTGAGATGGAGGTAGGTTCTGGTGGTCATGGTGCTGGTGTGATTGGGTTTCGGGCGGTGGGTGACGCCCTGGTTCCTGTGTGCTGCTGATCGGGCGGCTGGTTCTGCGATGTGCTTTTTCTCTTACCGTCCTTTTCCTTTGTTTTATCTATGATGATGTTCATATGAGACAACAGGTTTTTTTCTGCGGCAGAGAGCACGACTGTGCCCGGGTGCTGTTTGTTTTGCGGTTCCGATGGTCCGGGGACCATCGCCCGGGTCCTGTCCGGGATCTGGGAGGTGCAGATTCCGGTAACCTGATATCGTTTTGATATACAATATGATATCGCCTGTTCCTGTTTCGTCTTTGATCGGGTGAATCTGGTCAGGCATACTGTTCTGTCTGTGCTGCGGTGTTTTGTGTCTGTTTTCGTGCGTTGAGTGCTTCGCGCAGAAGCTGGCGGGTGGTTTCGGA
>JAEWXF010000006.1 GCA_023396065.1 Methanobacteriota archaeon | reverse complement strand
CACGGGGGGCGAGTGTGCAGATGACGGGGGTCCGGGCGAATGCGATTGTGCAGATTCCGCATGGTGTTGAGGGGTATGAGGCGGGGGAGGAGGTGGCGGCGGTGCTGACGGTGCCGAAGGCTGAGCTGGACCGGACGGTTCTGGTGGCGGGTGTGTATGATTCTGCGCTGGAGCCGCTGATGGAGATGGCGATGCGGGAGGGTATCAGGATCAGGGTGGGGAGTTTTAGTGGTGTTTCGGGGGTTATGCTTTTGTTGAAGCGGTCGTGCCATATTGCGTGTGTGACGGAGGAGGCGGATCTGGCACCGCTGGTGTGGCGGCAGTATGTGACGGTGCCGCTGGGGGAGCGGGTGCGGATGGTTGTGTGGAAGAGTGGTCTGGAGGATCCGCTGGTGGGACGGGTTGTGCGGATTGCGGAGTCGAAGGAGTTCAGGGATGTGCTGAGCCGCGGGCGGAAGGGGGTGTGAGGGTAACCATATTCTATTAACAAAAATCCAAAGAAACAAACATGTTATCAACTATCCCGACAAATACGAACGTACCTACGGCAGCTGTATGACAGGGCCGTATTCTTTACGGTGTGTGAATCTGATGAACAAACCTATTCTTTCTGCCCTTTTTGGGATAATGCTGGTTGTCCTTCTCTGTACCGGTATTGCCGGTGCGGCGGCTTCAACTGAGGTGACCATTGAGAAATATGATGCGAAAGGTGCCCTCCTTGCGTCGAAGACTGTAGATTATCAGTGGATGGAACAGAATCTCCCTGTTATTGGTGACGGGACTACTGTGTATTATATGCAGGGTCCTGTGTTTGAGGGGGATCTGTGGGATCCGACTGAGTCTGTTAATGTCCTTGAACGTGAGATGGGGCCGGTGAAGGGAACTGCGGTCCGTGATCTTTGTGATCTGGTCGGCGGCGCTGATGAGGGGGATATTGTTACGTTTATTCCTAACGATGGGTTTACTCCTACGTCGCTTCCGCAGGATGCGATCTATAATCCTCCGGAGCGTATGGGAACCCTGTTTCTTGCATGGTACAATGCGAAGTACGGGTATGTCCCGGATTATGAACTCGGTATGATTATGGTGTTTACTGCTGATACGAGTGTGAATCCCTGGGGGTATCATGTGTTCGGTATTGATGATATGGTTATGACTCTCCCGAAAGAGTACTGGACATATTATGATAATAAATACCCGAACTCGAATCGTATTTCTATGAAGTACGTTGAGAAGATTGCTATCCGCCCGGGTGCTGAGGCTGCGGCTGCGGCACCGACTGCGACTGCGGCGCCGGGTTTCGGTGTTGCTGCTCTGTGTGCGGGTCTTGGTCTTGTTGGCTGTTTCCGGTACCGGAACAACTGATTTTTTTTGTGTTTGGGTGTTTGGGTGTTTGAGTGTCAGGCGAATGCCTTCGCTTGAAAGACGAAGGAAATGGGAATCTTTGGTCGTATGTCGATACGTTTTGTTGTATGTGTTTGGACGTCAGGTGGGTAACCACGGAACAGCACGGAACACACAGAATTCCACGGAAGAAAAAACACGGAATACCGCTTCGCTTACGGAAAAAACGGAAAGACTAAGGAAGTGGGATGATGCGTTCGTATGTCGATACGTTTTGTTGTATGTGTTTGGACGTCAGGTGGGTAACCACGGAACAACACGGAACACACAGAATTCCACGGAAGAAAAAACACGGTTCTCAAGTCCTTCGACCTTGCTCTCCGCTTCGGGCTTCGCCCTCGCTTGAATACCGCTTCGCTTCCGGAAAAAACGGTTCGCAAGTCCTGCGTCCTTGCTCTCCGCTTCGGGCTTCGCCCTCGCTTGAAAGACGAAGGAAATGGGAAGATGCGTTCGTATGTCGATGCTCGCTTATGAAACAACACTGAAAACCCAAAATGGGGAGTCTCCGGGATGCGGTTGTTCACGTACCACGTACGTGAGACGCGGTTGTCTCAGAGAATGATCCTTATCACATCGGCACCGGGATCATGATTGAAGTTCACTAAAAATCCAAGTCGAAATCCGGTAATTTTCAGATAATTCTGTAGTTGCGATATCTGTATCTTCCCAAGTTCATCAACTGCTTTTATCTCAACGAGAATTTTACCATAACAAATAAAGTCCGGCTTGTATGTCTGCCGGAGTTCTGTTCCTTTGTAGTTGATATGGATCATTGGCTGTGCCTCAAATGGAATTTTTCGTCGGGTAAATTCATGCTCAAGGCATTCCTGATACACAGCTTCCAGAAGACCCGGCCCCATTTCACGATACACATCAAAGACCGCACCGCGAATATCATACGATTCAGCTTCAAACAACAGTGATGTACCCATGTGTGTATAATTGTCTCCCAGTATCTTAGACTTTCCGTCAGGCTTTTGTCCAGTTCTCTCAATCAAATCCCCTCACAATGCTACCCATGTCCTTCGGCTTTCGAACAGTGGTTACCCACCTGACGTCTAAAGATACACAAGAAAACGTATCGACATACGAACGCATCTTCCCATTTCCTTCGTCTTTCCGTTTTTTCCGTAAGCGAAGCGGTATTCCGTGTTTTTTTCAGTGGAATTACGTGTGTTCGGTGTTTTCCGTGGTTACCCACATAGGGCCAAAGCATCCCACTTCCTTAGTCTTTCCGTTTTTTCCGTAAGCGAAGCGGTATTCCGTGTTTTTTCTTCCGTGGAATTCTGTGTGTTCCGTGCTGTTCCGTGGTTACCCACCTGACGCCCAAACACATACAACAAAACGTATCGACATACGAACGCATCTTCCCACTTCCTTAGTTCTTCGAGCCGTGGTTACCCACCTGACGTCCAAACACATACAACAAAACGTATCGACATACGAACGCATCTTCCCATTTCCTTAGTTTTTCAAGCGAGGGCATTCGCCCGAAGCGGGGAGAAATCCTTAGTTTTTCGAGCCGTGGTTACCCACCTGGCGTCTAAAGAATATCAAAAAACATGTGAAATGCTTCGCTCCCCCCTGTCCGGGGGGAGTGCACATTGAAACGAAGCACAGATTACAAAAAAATTAGGTTCTCCGGAGGAGAACTGCCGCTCCAAGGAGACCGAGGAGGAGACCAAAGACCGGGGCCGGAGCCTGGGTCGGAGTCGCCGTGGCCGCTGCGGTGGTTGCCGCAGTGGTTGGTGCAACGGTCTGCTGGCTGCCGGTCGGCTTGACGGTTGCCTGAGTAGGGGCAACAGTGGTCGGGGCAGTGGTCGGCTGTGCGGTGACGGTCGGCTTGGCGCCGGCACCGACACTTGCGAGAAGTTCGGCACCGTCATCAGCTCCGCCGTTGTCAGAAACAGAGGTTCCCGGATCTGGGGTGACAGTGTAGCCGGCAAGGGCGTAGGCAGAGAATCCAAGGTCACTTTCTACCGTGAGCTTGGAGGTTCCGTCCCCATTGTCCGTTATATCGAACTTGGTGAGGACCTGAACGGTTCCATCATCTGCAGTGTGAACAATGGCAAGGTTGCCGTTAAACTGTGCTAACCAGTTGTTGGAGATGCCGTTGAAGGTAAGCGTTACTTTGCCGACTTTCTCGTTGAATCCTTCGGCAACAGCCTCTGACTGAAGCATGAGTCCGACAGTGTACTGTTTGCCGTCGATTTTCAGCTTTTCAATCTGCTGTTTGGTTGCCGGGTTGATCGTAGCATTGAAGGTCGGAAGTGTGGTTTCGACGTTGGTTCCAAGGTCGATCTTGACATCAAGGGTAAGGGCGCCGCCAAGCTCAGTGGTGTCTGAGACAATCGGCATCTCCGGATACGTTGCAGTGACGTTTGCAATGGTTCCGGTGATCTTCCCTGCGGTTTCGGTCAGGTTATCATAGACAACGGTAAGGTTGACGTTGGATCCTTTGATCTCAACTTTCTTATCAGTGACGGTAACGTTGTTGTCGCTACTGTCAATGACGGTCTGCCCGTCTGAGCCGGTTTCGACTACCGGCGGGACTTCAGGTTTGACCGGCTTCGGGAGGACGACGACCGGAATCTTTGCGGTTGCGTTGCCGCTTGTGGCAATGATTTCGACGTTTCCTGCAGCCTTTGCGGTGAACTCTGTTCCGTTGACAGTGAATGCTTTGTCGTTGGAGCTGGTCCAGACAACAGATGCTCCGGGCATCTCAGCACCGGTCTGGTCATAGACGGTGGCTGCGGTGGTGAAGACGTCACTGATGTTGTACGAGCTTCCGGCTACCGGAGCGGTGATGGTGATGCTGGTCGGAACCGGGTCTACGAAGTTCACGGTAAGGTTCACGAGGTACTTGGAGTACTCAGGTGAGAAGTTATACGTGAAGCCGTCAGGTCTCGCGGCAGTGGTGTTGATGTAGAGCAGGTGGAATGTTGAACCGCTCTGCGCCTTTGTCACATATCCATTGAGGCCTGCCTTGTAAAGCTTGGCAGTGGTGCCGAAGCCGTCGGTGAACTTCCACTCGAACTCGTCAGTCATGTTGATCTCAGCCGGGTAGCTGGTACCGTTGATGGTGAGCTGTTCGAGGTACTCGCGGTCACTGTAGCTGCCAACGGTTGCGCCGTTGACACCGACGTAGGTGTACCCTGCGGCGGTGAGGATTTCACCGAAGCTGACACTACTGCTGGCAGTGGTGATGTTGACAACTGCGTTGTCGAGGGTGATGCACGGCTCGGGAGCCGGGGTTGTGTCAACGACGGTGATTGTGGCCGAGACATTCGCGGAACTGTTGCTCACAGCGGTTGCGGTGATGTTCGCAGTTCCGACTGCGAGAGCAGTGTACTTGCCGGTGGCGTCAATCGTGAGGACGGTCGCGTTGGACGTGGTCCAGTTGACGGTTTCACCGGTCATGACTGCACCGGTTTCATCTTTGACGACTGCCGTCACAGTACCGGTAATGCTGCCGGAGGCAAGGTCAATGCTTGCGGTCGGCAGACCGCTCAGGATGACGGTTGTTGCAACCGGGTCGGACGGCGGTGTTTCCGGATCGGCGAGGTTCACGGTGAGGTTCACGAGGTACTTGGAGTACTCAGGTGAGAAGTTATACGTGAAGCCGTCAGGTCTTGATGCCGTGGTGTTGATGTAGAGCAGGTGGAATGTTGAACCGCTCTGCGCCTTGGTTACATATGCGTTGAGACCTTTCTTGTAGAGAGTTGCACTCGTGCCGAAGCCGTCGGTGAACTTCCACTCGAACTCGTCAGTCATGTTGATCTCAGCCGGGTAGCTGGTACCGTTGATGGTGAGCTGTTCGAGGTACTCACGGTCACTGTAGCTGCCAACGGTTGCGCCGTTGACACCGACGTAGGTGTACCCTGCGGCGGTGAGGATTTCACCGAAGCTGACACTGCTGCTGGCAGTGGTGATGTTGACAACTGCGTTGTCAAGGGTGATACACGACTCGGACGGAGTCGGTTCTTCAATGTTGATCGTAGTGACGATGACGTACTCGGCAAAACTCGGGTCACTGTTGACTTTGTCATAGTCGCCGTAGACGCTGTAGATCGTCGTGCCGTTCGGAAGTTCGATGTTGACATCATACTTCTTTGCAGCGGCGGTCATGCCGTCGAAGGATCTCCAGCACTTGTCCCCGCCAACCTGAATGTTGGCGTAGAGGGTGCCGTTGTAGGTGATGTTCGTCAGAGAGTAGGTTGGAATGGGTTTCTGACTCTTCCAGACATCGTAGTCAATACCTGCTGCGTTGAGCAGTCCGGCAACGGTGGTTGCGGAGAACTCAACGGTGTCTTCACCGGCTACGTAGCCGCCGGAGATCGGTGAGATCTTTGCGGTGACGGTTGAGCCGTTTTCGATGGTCAGGATCTGGTTGTAGAGGATGACCGGGTCGTCGTCTCCGGGTCCCGGGGGAGTCTCGGGTTCAAGGAGGTTGACGGTGAGGTTCACGAGGTACTTGGAGTACTCAGGTGAGAAGTCATAGGTGAAGCCGTCAGGTCTTGATGCTGTGGTGTTGATGTAGAGCAGGTGGAATGTTGAGCCGCTCTGTGATTTGGTTACATATGCGTTGAGACCTTTCTTGTAGAGAGTCGCACTCGTGCCGAAGCCATCGGTGAACTTCCACTCGAAGTCGTCAGTCATGTTGATCTCAGCCGGGTAGCTGGTACCGTTGATGGTGAGCTGTTCGAGGTACTCACGGTCACTGTAGCTGCCAACGGTTGCGCCGTTGACACCGACGTAGGTGTACCCTGCAGCGGTGAGGATTTCACCGAAGCTGACACTGTTGTTGGCAGTGGTGATGTTGATGATTCTGTCAGCGAGAACAATACATTCTTCTGACGGAGTCGGCGGTGTTTCGGGTTCTTCAATGTTGATCGTAGTGACGATGACGTACTCGGCAAAACTCGGGTCACTGTTGACTTTGTCATAGTCGCCGTAGACGTTGTAGATCGTCGTGCCGTTCGGAAGTTCGATGTTGACATCATACTTCTTTGCAGCGGCGGTCATGCCGTCGAAGGATCTCCAGCACTTGTCGCCGCCAACCTGAATGTTGGCGTAGAGGGTGCCGTTGTAGGTGATGTTCGTCAGGGAGTAGGTTGGAATGGGTTTCTGACTCTTCCAGACATCGTAGTCAATGCCTGCTGCGTTGAGCAGTCCGGCAACGGTGTTCGCGGAGAACTCAATGGTATCTTCGCCGGGTTTGTACCCGCCGGAGATCGGTGAGATCTTTGCGGTGACGGTTGAGCCGTTTTCGATGGTCAGGGTCTGGTTGTAGAGTTCGACCGGACCGGTGACGGTTTCTTCAACATCTGTTACGGTGATGTTGATGAGTTCCTTTGCGGTGCTGAAGTCTCCACCTGCGGGGACGTAGGCAAAGCTGACGACGTCGCCTGTTTTGAGGGGGGTCCAGTAGCCGGTGAGAGCACCGGTTCCCGGATTCAGGTCACCGTTGAGTTTTTCTCCGTTGAGGTAGCCGTCCCAGTAGTACTTGACACCGTCGATGGTGGCTTTGTGCTGGAGGCCGTTGAGGTCTTCTAAGGAGATGTAGTTCCAGTCAGTGAAGCTGGTGTACTTGCCGCCCCAGAAGTGGAGGTCGGTTACGACATGGTTGAGGTCGTTTGCATAGAGTGAGTAAAGTGCTCCAAACGGAGTGTTTTCGGGAATTTCGATTGCCGTCTTGCTGGCATCTGCGAGGGAGACGGTGATGTTGAAGAGGTCAATGTTTGCGTCGGTGAGGTTTGCGGTTACTTCCTTGGGGAGTATTGCGCCGTCCTCAATGATGTTGAGTTTTGTGATGATGACGTACTCGGTTCCGCCGCTCGGGTTACCAACGGATGCGCCGATGCTGTGCGGACAGTAGACCGTATACACGGTGGTTCCGTTCGGGACCGGGTCCTGCGGGTTGTACTTGAGGGCTGCCTTGGTCATGCCGTCGTAGGAACGCCAGGACATGTCCTTTTCGCCGTACTTGCCGTTCGGATAGAGTGTTCCGTCAACGGTGATGTTGGTCAGGGAGTAGGTCGGGGTTGGTTTCTGGCTTCTCCAGATGTCGTATGCGTAGCCGAGGCTCTGGAGCATGCCGCCGACACTGTTTGCCGGGGTGATGAGGTAGTCTTCACCGACTCTGTATCCTCCGGAGATCGGAGAGATGATCTGTGCGACGGTGCTGCCGTTGACGACATCAACGGTCTCATACGCAAGCACGGTGTAGGATACACCTGCGGCGTCAGGGTTTGCCATGTCGTAGACGACAATATCAACAGATGAGGTATTAACACCTGTTGTATTGGTAACGAGTAAATCAATGGTATACTGTCCGGCAGTGGTGTAGGTGTACTCAGTAACTGCATCTGCAGAGGTAACTGTGTCCCCATTACCCATTGTCCAGACATATTCAGCGCCTGGAGACTCTAAACTCTGAAGTGTAATTGGCTCATCAATCAGCCAGATACTGGATGGAGTGACACTAACAATTTCTGCAGAGGGTGCAAGAGGATTGTAAATGCTGATATTCACAGATCTGCTTGCTGTACCTGCAACATTCTCAGCAGTAAGAGTGACAGTATAGTTCCCGTTTACGGTATAGGTGTAGGTTGCATCTGCCCCCGTAACACTATCTCCGTTACCCATATCCCAAGTAAATGTGAGATCATCACCTTTGCTTGATGTCGCCGAGAGAGTCACTGGTTCATTTGCGAGCCAGCTGCTTTTGGCAAGAGGTGAGACAATAGTTAAGCCGGCAACTACCGGAGGTTCGGGATCATTCCCGGATTTCAGATATGATGCATCAAGTGCCACCGGAAGTTCCTGCCCTTTCAGAACCGGGAGGAGATACTTGAGATTTCCGGAGTTTACTTTCCATGCATCTGTGCCAAATGACGTCCAGACGGTGTTTTCATTCTGTGCATCGTCATTTTTGAATGTGTTCCAGACATCTGCTGAGGAACGCATGGCCCCATTCAATTCATGGGCCAGAGAGGTTACAGATCCGGAAACACCCCCATTGGTAATGACTACAGTCATCCCATCCCAATAACTGTTCCCGGTACTGGCAGCACCAAGATCGGTTGCACCTGAAATTGGCCCCACATATTGGGAATTAGTATTGAGATCAGTAATGATGCTGTTGGGACCAAGCGTAATGGTGTCTATCAGTGACAGTGAATCGGTGATTACAAAATTTGCATTTGAAAAACCAATCAGTCCACCAACATCCCGGTTTCCGATGATAGCACCGGTCGCATAGCTGGAGGTCAGAGAACCAGATGATACCACACCACCCACAAGACCTCCTACCCTACTGACCGGGGAAGCGGAAACTGTTCCTGAAAAGTAGGAGTCACGAATATCCATGGTTCCCTTATATATCTGACCAACAAGTCCTGCGACATTCTGACCGCCACTATTAGAACCAAAGGCAGATATAGTTCCGGTCATCGAAGAGTTGCTGATAAGATAAGAGGACGAATCGCTATATGTCCTGCCTATCAGACCACCCACAGTATTTTGAGCACTGACATTCCCATTGACATGTACAGAATCGATAATCACATTAGCCTGGGCATCTCCGATGAGAACTCCAACAATAGCCACTGTGCTCGAAACCGACACGTTATTCATCGTCAGGTTCGTGATAGTGACCTCACCAGTTGCCTGTTTAATAAATCCAAGGCGTGCAGCTGTTCCCGACATTGACAGGTTATTCAGTGCATACCCGTTTCCATCCAAAGAGAAGGAGGAGGAAATCGTCAGTGGAACCCAGGGAGATGTGAGTTCAATATCATTTTCCAGAACATAAGAGTTCCCACCTGTCATTGAACGCAGTTCATCTTCAGTAGAGATGGAAACTGCGTCAGCAGCGGCAACTCCCGGAACAAGTACCAAAAGGAGAACAAGGCATGCCAATACATACAGAGATCCTTTTGATAATTTTCGATGGTCAGTGAGACCAAGAAGTTTTAATGTCATACACACCACAAAAAATAAATGAAAATATGTTTATGCAGTTAGAACAGTTACGTCAAGTCCGATGATGTAGGTGGCGTTCTCCACAGTTGGGAAAAGCCAGTCATCACGGTTGTTGTATGTACCGGTTGCTGCGTCACGGTCACCATACCAGAGATAATACATTCCACTGGTGTCTGCCCAGCCTGCAAGGCCTTTCTTGTAGATTGTGGCAGTTGCATCAAGACTGTTTACGATCTTCCACTCATAGGCATCAGTTGTGTTGATGGTTTCCGGATAGAGATCTGCATCATCAATTTCTACCTGTTCCAGATACTTGCGGTCACTGTAGCGGCTGTCGTTACTCCAGGCAAAATCAGTTATCTCACTGCACAATCCAAGAATACCAAAGAAGTAGTTCTGATCATAGGTAACGCCGTCAAATGTGCCATACGGCTGATTATCAGTGACTGTAACACTGTAGTTTCCAATCCACGGACTTGTCGCCGCAACAGCGGGGACCATGGCCATGCACAGGGCAGCAGCCAGCAATACTGTAATTACTTTTACGTTCATCTTTTTACCAGATTATTATTCGAATCACGATACACACCCAACCCCCATACCCGAAGAGGGGGCACAGGTTTGAGTTACCCAGATATTTGTCGTGGCAGATAAAAGAGGTTGCGATAACTAAATTTATTAAGTTTATTGAACATACATAACATAGTTAAAATTTATCAGAAGTAAATGTTAAATAGATTCCAAACCGGACAGGTTCTCTTTGACCTGCCGCATTGTGCCAAGGTGATTTTTCTGTGAACGTGAAACTGCCCGCTGTTCTCCTGACCCGGGAAACCGGGGTGGATGATATCGTAGTATAAATGATATTCTTGCAGAAATATCCTGATTTTGCAGGTAAAATCGGATTTCGGGTTATTATACCCATTTTAACGGGATATTTGGGAGATACTGGAGGGCATCCTGCAGGATTGAGGGCCTCAAATCGCGTTTATCGGGGTCTCAGGAGGGGCATTGTACGAGGGTGTTTTCCGATGAGTTTTGTGTCGTTTTTGGAGAGATAGTGGTTCAGATATCAAGATTTGTTTGATACATGCGATTCCAGGAGGCGGGAGTGTCTTTTACTCTTTTTTTCTGCGGTCTGTGCGGGGGGCTTCGGGCGAAGGGCCACGCTGAAAAGACGAGGGAAATGGGATTCCTTGGACGTATTTCGTAAAAAAACCGCGAATCTCCGCCAATTGCAAGGCCGAAGGACTTGCAATTGGCGGAGATTCGCGGAGATTCTCGGTTTTTTTACGAAATACGTCCAAGAAATCCCGGAAACCATTCTAGACACACACGAAGCCTCCCATCTCCGTAGTCTTTCAAGCGAGGGCGAAGCCCGAAGCGGAGAGCAAGGACGCAGGACTTGCGAACCGTTTTTTCCGTAAGCGAAGCGGTATTCCGTGTTTTTTTCCGTGGAATTCCGTGTGTTCGGTGTTTTCCGTGGTTACCCACATACATCCAAAGCATCTCATCTCCGGAAATCATCTTCGGCTTTCGAGCCGTGGTTACCCACATACATCCAAAAAGCCCGTATCCTTCGGACACGGGCTTTCTTCGGACACGGGCTTTCTTCGGACGCGTGCTTCGCCCGCGCCCAAAGAATCGCAAGTCCCGCGGACACAGAGAGGAATTACTCCGAAAACCCGAACCGCACCCGGGTAATCTCCCCGGGCAGCACAATCACCTCATCATGCGTCTTACTCTCCCCCGACGGCGACACCGCCTTCACCGAAATTTTCCCCGCAGGAATCCCCGAATACACAACCGGCGTCTTATCACCCGAATTTCTCCCATAGATATACACCTTCGCCTTCGAAGGCTCCGAAACCACCTCAAGATACCCCGAATCATACATCTCAAGCGGCAGCTTCACCGACACCGGCGCCGTCGAATCCGCCGAAACCAGAATCTCCTTCTCCGCCGGCAGATACCCGGGGAAAGACACCTGCACCAGATGATACCCATCCGACACATTCGAAATCGTAAACGGCGTCGCATATCCCGTCTTCCACCCGTCAATCAGAATATCAGCCCCGCGAGGTGACGAATCCACAAACACATCCCGCAGCACCGCAGACTCACGCGGCAAAATCCCCCGCACCCCCAGCTCACCCGGGAAATACGACCAGTACGACTCATTCGCCCGGACCACCAGATACCGCAGCGTCTCCCACTCCGCCGACTCCGGAATCGTCCCAAGCGACGCCACACCGTTCACCGAATACGAAGCCCCCGCAAAAACCGGCGACGAAACATTCAGCACCGAAATCCCAGGATTCTCCGGACCGAAATGCACCGGCACCACAACACCCTCCAGAACCTGCACCTCACGCTCCGTCACCGGAAACGCAATCTTCGGCACAACACCCACCGAATACACACCCTCACGGAACCCCGCGAGAACATCCGACGTCTTCTCACCAATCGCCCGGCCGTTCAGCAGAATATCCGCATCACCCGGCGACGAAGAAACATACACCCCCGACGGCCGCACATACTCCTCCGACGAAAGCACCCGGCCGTAATACGGAAGCTCCGTCCCCGACCCCGGCGCACGCTCCAGCCGCAGCGAAACACGCGAATCATTCGACACAACCACACGCTCCTCAGACACAAGCGAACCCTCCATCACAACCGACACCACATACTCACCCGCAGAAAGACCGGAAAACACAAACGGCGTAACCTTACCCGTATACACACCATCCAGAGAAATCATCGCATTCGGCGGATCAGACATCACCTCAAGCCGATACCCTCCGGCAGGCACAGTCGGCACCACCGTCGGCACAACAGACGGCGTCGCATGCACACCATCCGGAGACACCGCAGGCTTCCCGCCGAACAAACCGGCAAACAGCCCCATCAGCTGATCCCACCACGACACCTCCGAAACACCGGCCGTCGGCGGAACAGTCGCCGTAGTCACCGCAGTAGTTACCGCCGCCGTCATCGTCGCAGACACAGTAACCGTCGCCGTCACAGTCTCCGTCGGCACCGCAACCGGCTCCGTCCCTCCCGCAACCGCCGTCAGAATCACATACCGGTTCTCCATCGGCGTCGTCCCCGACCCCTCACCCGGACTCCCCACACCTATTTTCACCGGCAGACGGGACAAACCCTCCGACACATCCACCCGGGCCACCGCAACACGATCGCGACCATCCGAAATAACATTCATCCACTCCTCCGAATCCGTCGAAAGATACGTCCCCGACCGCTTCTCATTCCCCACATTCGACGCAACAACCGTCACCACCGCATCACTCACCCGAATCTCCGAAGAAAACGACGCAAGCGTCCGCTGCTCCTCGCGTTCCAGCTTCGGATCCAGAACATTCGTACCCTCCGCAATCCAGAACAACCGCTCCGGAGCCGACGCATTCTCACAGAAAAACACACCCGCAGCACCCGTAACCGTCACACGGTTTCGTGAATCCGAACTCTCCGTTGACACCGTCAGCGGAACGGACCCTCCGGCCGGAACCTGCGGCAGATCAAACACCAGCATATCAACACCGCCCTGCGTCACCGCATCCTCAGAATACGTCCGGACCGGCGACGACCGCACACCATTCACCGTAACCGTCACCGAATCCGCAACCGGCGTAAAAAAATTCCGTTCCGTCATCATCACCGAAACAAAACCCCGCGTCGCATTTTCCGGCACCGGCACCGAAAACGCAGCCGACGACCTGCCGGACAGCTCCGCCTCCGGCTCTGCGGATGCAGTCACCACAACATCCCCTTGAAGAGATCCCGACTCAATCGTCTTCAGCGTCTCCACCGGCCGCTCCAGATCATCCGACGAAAAAATAATCACCTGGGAAATATACTTCCCCGTCAATCCAAGCGACGACGGCTTCCCCGGCTCCGCAAACCGCCAGTCCTCCTCATCCATCGACTCATGCATATCCCAGTTCCCGAACACATGAAGACCAACATCCCCCTCACCCAGCTTATTCACACTCGTATCCGCCAGAAACACCATCATCGGAAGCTGCGCCGCCGTAATCTCCTTCGCCGATGACCCCTCCTTCAGATACCAGGCAAGAATCAGCTCCCCCATCCGGCCCGACGGCGAATACACATACCGGTACTTCAGATCCTTCAGCCACCCGTCCTTCGCCTTCAGCCGGATCGTATCACCCTCAGCGGCTCCCCCGACCAGCTCACACAAATCCTTCACCGACGTTCCTTTCACCGCACCGATCTTTCCCAGCTCCAGAATCGCCTTCGCACTCTTCTCATCAGGATCCCACGGATTCATCGTATCCGGATCCCCCTCAAAGATCATCTTCTCATGATAATACACCGTCTCCCCGTCCCCGAACACCCGCATATTCTGCTCCATCCACGACGTATCAACAACCGTCTGTGCGAGAACAGTCTTCCCGTCCTCCGCATACTTAATCACCTCAACACTCGCCGCAGCCGCAGGCACCGCACACAAAATCAGACAGCAGACAATCAAAACCGAAAAAAAAGGAAATTTCATCTATGCCCTCCGCATCACAGGAACCGCCGGCCTGCAAAAATACCAAAGGCTGCCGCAAGAATTCCTGCACACAGCGGAACCGGACTTTTCGTCGGTTCCGGCACCGTACCCGTCGGAACAGACGTCGCCGATGTCGGAACAGCCGTCGGCGTAGCCGTCGGCGTAGCAGTCGGCGTCACATGCTCAACCGTGACATTCTTATCCACAACCGGCTCCTTCGTCTTCACCGGCTCAGGCGTATACCCGTCATCTCCGCCAGAATCCGACGATGTCGAAACCGGCGTAGAATCCTCATACAGCACATATGACGAGAACCCGTCTCCCGTACCGCGGAACAGATATCCGTCGTCCTTCTCCTCAAAGGTCAGTGAACAGAACTCAGGTGAACCGTTATCCTTTACCCGGAGCATCTTCACCTTCGACGGATCGATGTTCATCGACTTCGGAACAAACACCTCAATCGAAACATGAGTAATATTTTCGTCCACCGAGACATTCTTCACCGCCGTCAGCATGGATAGCGGTTTCTTATACGCATTCTCGATGATTTCCCGAACCTCAGCAACGGAAACATTCACACCCGTCTCAAAGGAAATCGTCGGCAGATCCGTTGCATCCACGGAAACATTGATCGAATCGGACACATTCATCTTCAGCTGATACACAGGATTCACCAGAATCACCGCATCGCCCGAAGACTGCCTCTCATCAAAGACCACCAGACAGGAATCCCACCCGGTGCCCGGAATCTCAGCCGCAGTCTCATTCACCTCAGTCAGATTCGCAGCCTTCACCTCAACCGCAGGTTTACCGTCGGAGACGGTATTGTTCAGACCAAGGTCCTTGGAACCCTTCACCTCTTTCGGCGGTTCGGTCAGATACACCGTACTCCGGAACTCCGCAATCTCAGTGCCGGAACTGGTAAAGATACCCTTCAGAACATCCCCGTTGTTCAGGAGATACGACTCAGTGCGGGACTCGCCGTTCACCGTAAAGTTCCAGAACGCAGAATCCGAAACAGTATATTCACCAATACCGGAGATCGTCGAACCGTTCATGGTAACCGTCAGATTCGCAGCCTTCACAGCCTGCACAATCGTCCGGTTCGAATCGTTCACCAGACTCACCGCACCGTCGAACAGTGTCTCCTTCTCAAACCGCATGGTTACAATCATCAGATAATCAGCTGCCGTCGGATCACCGGTAAGCTCCTTACCGTTCCTTACCGTAGAATAGTTCCCGTACGCAAAGTACACAGTCGTATTGTCCGGCAGAGCGATATTTGCATCATACTTCAGCGCACCAGCCCGGTACTCGGTGAACATCGTCCAGCACACATCCTCCGTCATCGTCTGCAGATTCAGATACTCGCGGCCGTCAACCGTAACATTCACCAGACTGTACTCCTTACCGGGGTTAATCACCTGCGGCTTCCAGAGATCATACTGGTATCCGAGCTTTTCCAAAATACCCGCACCCGTGTTCCCCGGAACCGTGAGGAAATCCTCACCCGCTACATACCCGCCCGAACTTGATGAAATCGGAGCGGTAACCGTCGCGGACTGATTCACTTTAACCTCTCCAGCAAACAGCATCCTCGGCGCAGCCGACGCCGGATACGTATCCTTAATCACCACACCGGCAGGATACGTCAGCGTCACACCGGAGTTATCGGACGCAAAGTCCGCCGCCTTCACCATATCCCAACTGAAATTTCCGCCGGACACCACCGGACGCAGATACCCGAGTGTATGATACACACCTTTCCCAAGTTCCGCCTCCGGCACTCCCGCAGCATCAAACTGATTCGACCCGCCAATACCCGCAGTCACATACACCGTTCCGTTCACCAGATACCGCTCGTACGCATGGAAATGGCCCGAGAACGTAGCAGTCACATTATACTCCGCAAAGATCGACTCCCACTCAGCCTGTTCCGTCGCATTCAGACCCCAGTTACTGTGAGTCTCACGATCCGACGTATAGAACGGATGATGGAAGTACACCGTCTTCACCGAAGCCGGATCGGCTGCCGCAAGATCAGCACGCAGCCAGGCCGTCTGATTCACAAACTCCTCACGGCCCCAGGTATTCGTATCCAGGAACACCATATGCAGCGGTCCCGCATCCGCCGAGTACCACATCGGAACACCGAACAGCTCCGAATAAATACCCGCATCCGTCTCATGGTTTCCGCGGACCGTAAACAGAACCGCATTCGCATACATATCGCGGCTCACCGACAGAATATCCTCCCATTCGGAAATTACATCACCGCTGCCGGTAAAGTCACCGGTGTTCACAATAAACAGCGGCTTTTCTGCAGCAACCGCATCCGCCACATACACACTGCGTTCATACGCATAATACGGATACGTCGGAGCCGTATCACCGACAATCACATACGTAAACGAATCCGCACCAAGCGTCGTAAACGAGAACGTATCCGTCCAGTTTCCGTTCACCAGAACCCGGTACTCATACTCAGTCGCAGCGGAAAGACCGGTCAGCGGCACAACATGCGTCGTATCCCGCGCAGACGAAACATTCATCCAGTCACCGCCGGATGCCGGCCGGAACGCCACCTCACCCGGTGCCGCATCAGCTAGCACGTAGCGGATCGTAACATCCGAACCGCCGGAACTCAGAATAAACGGACCGAACTGCGGAAGAACCCGATCATCCTGGGCAGGATACTCGGTAACCTTCACATCATACGTCGCAGACGTTGTGCCAAGGCTGTTCGACGCCGTAAACGTAACCGTATAATTCCCGGTCGACGCAAAAACATGCGTCACCGACGCACCTTCCGCAGTCGTCCCGTCACCGAAGTTCCACAGATACGACAGATTCGTACCCGTAGCAGTTCCGCGGAAATCAATCGTCGACCCTGCAAACTGCTCAGGCCTCGTCGGCGCATTAACCGCCGCATTCGCCGGAGCTACCTCCTCAGTACTATCAACGACATTCAGCGTCGTCACAACCACATACTGCGCAACACTCGGATCTTTCCGGTCCGCACCGGTCTCATGCGGAGCATACACCGTGTACATCTTCGTACCGTTCGCCAGGAGAACATTCGCATCACGGATCTGCGCCCCCTGAACCATACCCTCGTATGACCGCCAGGACATATCAGTCCCGTTCACGAGACCGTTCCGGTACAACGTTCCGTCAACCGTCAGATTCACCAGAGAATACTCCTTCTTTCCGATCGTAATCACCTGCGGCTTCCACACATCATACGGAATCTGCAGAGCAGCCAGCATACCCCCGACACTCGCCGTCGGAATCGAGTAATAATCCTCGCCTGCCACATGACCACCGGACTGCGGAGCAATCTTTGCGAGAATATTCATATCGCGGACAACATCCACCGTCTCATACACAAGAATCTGATACGGCAGATCAACCGCCGACGGATTTGCCGGATCATACACAACAATATGTGCCGCAGCCGACTCGCTGCCCGCACCGTTCGACGCAGTCACCGTGAGAGTGTACTTCCCCGGCTCCGCATACGTATAGCGGGCCGCAGCGCCCGACACCGAGTCACCATTCCCCATATCCCACGTATAGACAACATTCGTACCCGCGGTCAGTGTCGCAGTCAGCGGGATAGACTCCCCCACCTGCCAGATTGACCCTTCGGTCGTCTGCGTAAACGACAAACCCGCAGGAGCCGTATCGTCATCACCGCCGCCCGACGTAGGCACAGGCGTCGGTGTCACCGTAGGCGTTGGAGTTGGCGTCACCGTAGGCGTTGGAGTCGGAGCAACCGGATCAACGAGATTCACCGTCAGATTCACGAGATACGGAGCATATTTCATCTGGAAATCATACGTGAACCCGTCCGGTCTCGCCGCAGTCGTATTGATATAGAACAGATAGAAGGTTGAACCGTTCTGTGACGCATCAACATACCCGTTGAGACCTCTCTTGTAGAGAGTCGCACTCGTGCCGAAACCATCGGTGAACTTCCACTCAAACTCATCAGTCGTGTTGATCACAGCCGGATAGCTGGTACCGTTGATCGTCAGCTGCTCAAGGTACTCGCGGTCACTGTAACTGCCGTACTCTGCACCGTTCACGCCGACATACGTGTACCCTGCCGCCGTAAGGACCTCACCAAACGTCACACTGCTGTTCACAGTCGGAACATTCACCACAACATCACCGAGAACCTGACAGGAACCGGGTTCCGGTGTCGGCTCAGCGACATGAAGCGTAGTAACAATCACATACTCAGCCTGACCGGGATCACTGTTGACCTTATCATAGTCACCGTAGACAGTGTAGATCGTCGTACCGTTCGTCAGATTCACATTCACATCATACTTCTTCGCAGAAGCAGTCATACCATCGAAGGATCTCCAGCACTTGTCCCCGCCAACCTGAATGTTCGCGTAGAGGGTGCCGTTGTAGGTAATGTTCGTCAGGGAGTAGGTCGGAATCGGCTTCTGACTCTTCCATACATCATACTCAATACCCGCTGCATTGAGCAGTCCGGCAACCGTCGTCGCAGAGAACTCAATGGTGTCTTCACCGGCCACATAGCCGCCGGAGATCGGAGAGATCTTTGCAGTCACGGTTGAGCCGTTTTCGATGGTCAGAGTCTCGCTGTAAAGGATAGCAGGACCGTCATCACCGCCCGACGTAGGCACAGGCGTCGGTGTCACCGTAGGCGTCGGAGTCGGCACCGCCGTACCGGACGAAAACGAATCACTCACAACCGGCGTCGCATACAACTGCGTAACTGCAGAATTATCCTCAGCAACATCTGCGACCTTCACCATCTCCCACAACACCGAATCACCCGAAACAGTACCGCGGACATATCCGAGCTTGAAGTACTGCCCCGCCTCATACGACGCAGGCAGCGGATCAGCCGTCGTAGCCGAAAGATCCGAACCGCCGATACCGGCGGTCACATACCGGGTACCGTTCACATTCAGCCGCTCATACGCATGGAAGTGACCCGAAAACACCGAATCAACACCCGATGCCGCGAACATCACACTCCAGTTATAGTCTGCATTCGACCGCTCCCGCGTCCGGTCCGACGTATAGATCGGATGATGGAAGTATACCGTCTTCACCTGATCCGCCGCACCCACAAGATCAGCCGCCAGCCATGCAGACTGAATCGGGAACGAATTTGCTGACCATGTATTCGTATCCAGCACCGTCAGATGCAGCTTCCCTGCATCAACCGAATACCAGTTCGGCATCCCGAACATCTCATGGAACAGCGTCGAGTTATCATCATGGTTTCCGAGAACCGGGAAAATAATCGTATTCGCATACATATCCCGCGACACCGCAAACAGATCATCCCATTCAGCCTCCACCGTTCCGCCGCCGACAAAGTCCCCGAGATGCACCACAAACAGCGGCTTCTCAGTAACAACTGCCTCCGCCACATACATGTGCCGGTCAGCAGCAGACTTACCGTCCGGATCGCTGTCACTCGTAATCACATACGTATAGTTCGTATCTCCAAGCGTCCGGAACGAATACACCGCAGACCAGTTCCCGTTCACCAGAACCCGGTACTGATACTCCGTCGCAGCAGAAAGACCGGTCAGAGGAATCACATGCAGCAGAGAATCCGGACTCTCAATCGTCGTCCAGCTTCCTCCGGCAACCGGTCGGAACGCCACCCCACCGGCCGCAGACTCCGACAGCTTATACCGGATCATCACATCAGGGGGCGCAGAACTCGTCACAAACGGACCATACCGGGGAACCACCGGCTCACCCGAAATCATCACACGAATCACAGCAGACGCAGAACTCACATCACCGCCCGCCGGCACATACGCAAACACCACCTCATCCCCTTCAGAAAGGAGGGTCCCGTACCCGGTCGGACTTCCCGCAGCCGGAAGCAGCTCCCCGTCCAGCTTCACACCGTTCAGATACCCATCCCAGCGGTACTCCACCCCGCCGACACTCCCCTTATGGGTCAGACCATTCACATCCTCAATGGAAATATACGTCCAGTTCGTGAAACTGGTGTACTTCCCTCCCCAGAAATGCAGATCCGAAACAATCCCGTCCTCATACAACGAATACAAAACCCCAAACGGCGTATTCGCAGGGATAGTCACATTCGTAACCGACGCATCCGCAAACTCCACCACACTGCCGAACACATCAACATTACCCGACGAAACCGGAACAGTCTCAGACACCGCATCCGTCTTCACCGTGATCCGGATCGTAAACTCAGCAATCGGCCTCCCGTACTCAGAGTAGGTACCGGTCAGCACATCACCGTTCTTCAGCTGATACAGATTCACCGCCTTCGTAGCATCCGACCAGCCGTCGATCACCGTACCGTCCGCGAGTTTCAGCTCCCAGGACCGGACATGCTTCAGATACGTAAAGTCCGGATACGCGGGCGTCGTCACATAATCCACAAGCAGCGCATCCGCAGTTTCGCCCGTCTTCACCGCAAGCACATACGTGATGTTCGCCTCCTCAAGGGCAGCGAGAGCCGTAAGGCCTGACATCTCCCGGGAACCCGGAACATTATTAATATTCGTCTGAACCGTCCGGGAAGCAGAAGTCAGCTCCACCGTACCGTCAAACAGCGACACCACCGGCGCCGGATCTGCAGCGGTCACCACAAACTTCGCCACATCCCCGCCGTACAGACCGGTCAGAACAGAACCTGCCGGCATCAGAACCGAACTGTTCCGCGTCACCGAAACCGGCGCCCCGTCCAGAACAAATGACCAGGACGCAGCAGCGGTGTTCGTAAACTCTCCAAGAGAGGACAGATTCCCGTCGGTTCCGTACACACAGGAAACACCCGTCCCCGCAACCGCATCAGAAACCGTGAGATTCTTCTCCACAACCGAGTTGTTGTAGATCGTCACAACACCGTTCTCAAGCGTCCGGACGGTAACCTCATACGCAGCCGATGCAAACGCATTCTTCGTATATACGCCGGAGACCACATCGCCGGCATGCAGAATGTACGTGTTTTCCGCACGAACCGGATTACTGTCATGGATCGGCGTGCCATCGGCAAGATAAGATGACCAGGAGGACTGGGCATCGGAGACATACCCTCCAAGACCTGCGAGTGACAACACACCCGAGGACTGCCAGCTTTTATCATCCGCGACCACATCCAGTCCTGCAGCACGCAGAGCGCCAAGGAGTGAATAGTTGGACACCGTATAGGAGGCTCCCGCAGCGCTCGCCACCTGCGTATCGCCGGAGGTAATCAGAACCGTCCCCGAAAACACCGGGGTAACCGGAGTCTTCGCAACAATCTTGAACTTTGCCGTAACCGCTCCGTCCTCCGTGAACTCGCCGGTGAGAATATCGCCGCTGCTGAGAACGCAGGCCGACACATTTGCAACCTGCGTACTTCCGACACGAACCGACCAGTCACCGGTATAGTTTCCAACAGTCGTCAGCGCACCGGACGCATCCGCAGTCCACGCAAGACCCGCAGCATCCAGAGCACCGGCAGCCGTTGACTCACCGGAGGTGAGGTTAACCATCGTATCGCACAGTACGTCAGCCGTTCCCGAGGCATCAACGACCACCTCAGCCCGGATAATGTACTTCGCAGTTCTGCTGTCCGCAAGAATAGGATTGTTCTCACCATAGCAGATATAGACCACATCACCGTCTGACAAAACAGCATTGGGACGCAGAGACTCTGAGTTCGCTGCAAGCGAACCAAAGACCCGCCAGGCCATATCATACCCGTACTCATCCTCAAGATCCGGAGACCAGTACGTGTTTGGGTAATATCTGCCGGTCTGCTGATCGGTGACATGCTTCAACGACAGCTCATCAACCGCCGTACTCTTCGAGTGAAGCGTATAGGTAAACCCGTTCGCCTTCAGAATACCGACAGCCGAGTTCCACGGAATGTCACCGGTATACACATCGGTCCCGTCAGTATAGGTCGAACTGTTGACCACCACAGTTCCATTAAAGATGTACCGAACGTCCGCAGTCGCCGTCATCAAAAGCGTGACACCCTCGTCCGGGAACGTAACGTTCACCAGCGAACCATCGGAGACAAGAATATTCTGATACTGTTTAAACTGCTTCCCGTCGGATGCAGCAACCCCGTAGGTCACCTCACCGTCAACGCTGACAACCGCGTTCATTCCGTCCAGACCGGCAAGCGTACCGATATTCAGATTATTCGAATTCTGGAAGAACGTCAGATTCTCAAACGTCGTATACAGCATCGCAGCAACCGAGTTGCCGGGGACCGTAACCGCAGTCCCGGCAGCAGATGCCGGAATCACCACATCAGTCTCACTGATCGGAACCGCACGGAAAAATCCGGTCACCGCAGCCGCCTTCTCCGGGGCAGAGCCGGACCCGTCAATGGATGGCGCAGCACCTGCAACTCCCTGAATTGAAACAGAGACAATCTGCCCCACCATATCCGGTCCCGGCGCAACACCGCTGCCAACAATCCTGAGAGGAGCATACGCGCCAAGGTCCGTACCGTTCACAGACGTCGCAAGAATATATCCTGCCGGGTTCGCCGCAACTGCCTTTCCGTCAAACGCACTCTGTTTTCCGTCCGCAGCGGCGACCGCAATCGTATACCCGGCAGCCGCACGGTCCGCATCAAATATATTGGTCCCGTCATACACATCTCCGTCGACATAGCCGAGAAGAGAGGTCAGCAGCATACCCCGGTACTCACCGGCACCCTTTCCCTCAATTGTATACTCCTTTGGGTCGGCCTCCACCAGAGCCGACACCTCATCCGCCGTAAGCCGGATACCAAACGTCGGCCCCATCACCGAAACATTCCAGTCTCCAAAGGTAAACGGCGTACCGGAAAGACTGATCCTCTCAGGAACACCTACTTCGGGGGCGCCGTCAAGCGACAGCTCATCGCCGGAGGTGAGAAGCGTATACATCCCGAGATCTCCGGCGGGAATCGTCTTCGTTCCCAGACTGCCGGATACCAGAACATCATACCCTGCCGAAACCAGACTCTGATTCAGGGTATACCCTGCAGCGCCCGGAATCTCCCGGTCATCACACAGACCCACCAGACCGGCAAGCGGAATCCCGAACCCCGTATCCAGTGACTTCAGCATATCCGGGCGTAGAGACCAGAGTATCGCACCGTCAAGCGTGCATGCGATATTTTGCACATTCGACAGCTCTATGGTCGTCACACCGCCGACACGCTGATTATTCGTCACACCCACCATCTGCAGCGGGAAACAGGGCTTGGGTCCATTCTTTCCGTCGATCGTCTCAGGAAGCACCGAACCGTTCAGCAGATACGCAAGCGCCACCAACCGGTCGGCGCTAATTGCGGTACTCCGGAAGTTGGTAGAGAACCCGTCGTTTGCCGTGACCGTGATCGTGTAGTCTGACTTCGCCAGATCAAAGTTGAACGAATCCGGATTTTCGTCATCCACCAGACCGCACAGATACTGCATCGGCAAAGCGGTCCAGACCGAATCATTCTCCGTAACGGTTACCCCGGAGGTAGCCACGGCATCCGCAAACTCTGACGCATTCAGCTCGATCTCGGAAGTTCCGTGAATAATCTTCACCGTCCACGGCGTCTCCCCGGACGACAGCGAGACCGTCGCTTTCAGGTACACACGCGCAGGGTCGGCAGCCGGATCCGGATAGTCGCCATAGGCAATATAAATCACGTCACCGTCAGCCAGAGAAATATCCGCATCAAATGTAGCGGAACCCGCAGAGAAATTTTTGTAAATTCTCCATGCTTTATCCTCGGTCACGGTCTGGACATTCGGATAGAACGTTCCGTCCGGAGTCGTCACATTACAGAGCGTATAGGTCGGCGGTGTTTTCTGACTCTCCCAGAGATCAAACGAGTATCCTGCAGCAGCGAGAACTCCCGCCGGCGTGTCCCAGTTTATTTCATGGGTTCCGCCTCCCCGGAAATCAGAAATATTCGCCGTAAAACTGCTCGTGTTCAGTACAACCGTACCGTTATAGATACAGCGGTCGTCCTCTGCCGCAGCTCCCGAAACGAGAAGGCCGCAGAAAAGGGCGAAAACCAAAAGACAGACCATCTTCCGATAGGAAGCGGGCGTCTGCTCAGCAGAAATCTTTCTCATAGAAATACACCACATGTCCGGCACACCCGCCGGACGATATATACGTAGTATATGGAACTTTCAGGTAAATAGACTGTCGCACAGAGTTAAACAAGTAAACTTAACAAACTGAACCACACCCCGAATTCATAAATAGTAAAGATACAAAATAATTAACTGATACAAAAATGAATTCGTCCGTGTATAGAAAAATATTCTCGGTAACCCTCATCCTCCTCCTGCTCTGCTGCAGCGCGGGATGTACAGGATCAGGAACCACAGAAAATACAACTCCGCAGACAGGCCCTCTGAAAACCATCACCGTCACCGACTGCGTAGGTCGGACCGTTGAAGTCCCCGACAATCCGCAGCGCATCGCCGTCGGCGGCAGCGGCGGATGCATGCGATACTTCACCTACTTCAACGCCATTGACCGGGTCGTCGCCGTTGACCACATGGACAACGGCACCTTCTATCAGGAGGACGAAGGGCGTCCCTACTACATCGCCCATCCTGAAATCGGAACCCGCCCCATGCTTGGCGGCTCACGCGGTGCGATTGAAACGGAAAATCTCATGCTGGCAAACCCGGACGTCCTCTTCTACGCAGGACAATCATCAGTCGACGCCCAGACAGCCGACACCATCACCAAAAAGACCGGAATTCCGGTAGTCTGCATCTTTATGGGTGACTATGCCACGGAAAAAGATCAGATATATGCATCCATGCGGACCATCGCAAAAATTCTCCACACTGAACCACGGACCGAAGAGATCATCAGCTACTTCGACGCGGTAGAAGACGATCTCAGAAAACGTGTCGAGTCTGTGGAATCCACCGGAAAAACCGTATACATCGGCGGTATCTCCGGAAGCGGATCAAACGGCATGGAAGGGACCTGTGTAACCTACCTGCCCTTTATGATTCTCAAACTCACCAACGTCGCAAAGGACGTCCCGACCACCGGGGCAACCGGATTCATTCGCCTCGCCAAAGAAAAAATTCTGGAGTGGGACCCAGACATCATCTTCATTGATGTGGCAACCAGAATCAATCCCCCGAATAATGGTGCAATCGGCGAAATCCTGACAGACCCCTCCTACAAGGAACTGAAAGCCGTCAAGACCGGGGACGTCTACCTCCTCAATCCCTACGCAATCATGGGATCCAACCATGAAACAACGCTCGCCAACACCTACTATATTGGAAAACTTCTGTATCCGGACCAGTTCGCAGACATTGACATTAAAGAAAAAGCCGACGAAATTTATACATTTGTCGTCGGGAAACCGGTGTTTGACCAGCTGAAAGAAAACATGAACGGATTTTCGTACATGAAACTGGATGTCTGACATGGAAGACGAAGAGTTCACTCACTACCAGCAGTACATCAAACGGAAAATCCTGATAATCGGCGGTTCGGGAATCGCCGTACTCCTGCTTTTTTTTATATCTGTATCCGTCGGTGCCGTATCCATCCCGCTTGGCGAAGTCTTTTCTACAATCTGGAACGGAAGCGGTACCAGCTTATATGAACGCATCATCTGGAACATCAGAATTCCCCAGACACTGACCGCGATTGCGGTCGGAGCCGGACTTGCAATTGCCGGAGCGGTCATGCAGTCCATTCTCCGCAACCCGCTTGCATCGCCGTTCACGCTTGGTATCTCAAACGCCGCCGCATTCGGAGCGGCAGTAGGTATCCTCCTCTTTGACGCAGGAATTCAGGCAAACAGTGCAACCGGAGCGGTAGTTATCAGCAACCCGTATACGACAACGGTCTGCGCATTTGCGTTCAGCATGCTGACCGCAGTAATCATTCTGATGATTGCAAAAACGCGGTCCGCAAACCCCGAAGTGATGATTCTCTCCGGTGTCGCCCTCAGTTCTCTGTTCTCCGCGGGAATTATGGCGATCCAGTACTTTGTGGACGACACAAAACTTTCTTCGATCGTGTTCTGGCAGTTTGGAGATGTATCAAGGGCGACTTGGGAACAGCTCGGACTCATTGCCCTCGTTACCGCGGTCTGCATCGGCTACTTTATGATGAAACGCTGGGACCTCAATGCAATCGATGCCGGGGACGAGACCGCAAAAAGTCTCGGTGTCAATGTATCCCGGACCCGCATTGCAGGAATGATCGCTGCATCCCTTATCAGTGCAATCGTGGTTTCCTTCCTTGGCGTTATCGGATTCGTCGGTCTTGTCTGTCCTCATGTCATGCGGCGGCTGATTGGTGACGATAACCGGTTTCTGCTCCCGGGAACTGCCGTCTGCGGAGCACTCCTCCTTCTCCTCTCCGACATGGCGGCACGGCTGGTCATCGCACCGCAGATCCTCCCGGTTGCAGTCATCACGGCATTTCTCGGCACACCGGTGTTCCTCTATCTGATCATAAAACGGAGGTCAGCATAACATGACGTTCACAGCAGAAGACCAGGGGGCGCATACCGCTCAGGTTGATGATCTGGGCTTTTCCTACCGGACGCACAAGGTTCTGGACGACATCCGGTTTGCCGTAGAGCCGGGAGAGATTCTTGGTATCCTCGGACCCAACGGAGTCGGCAAAAGTACACTCCTGAAATGCATCAACCTGATTCACCGCCCGGACGGCGGAACGATTTACGTCAGCGGACACAACGTTCTCAATCTCACCGGAGATGAAATTGCAAAGAACATCGGCTACGTTGCGCAGCGAAATGAAGGAACCCGGATGACGGTGTTTGATGCGGTACTTCTCGGGCGTAAACCGCATATGGGTTTACGTGTGTCCGAAAAGGATTACCGTATCGTAAAAAATGCTCTCAGCGCCCTGCAGCTGACATCCATGCAGCTGCGCTACATTGATGAACTGTCCGGCGGGGAACTCCAGCGTGTCTGCATCTGCCGGGCCATCGTTCAGAAACCTGCCCTCCTCCTCCTCGATGAACCCACCAGCAGTCTGGATCTGTATCATCAGATGGAAATTCTGAAACTTGTTCAGCGTGTGGTTCAGGACAGGGGGGTTGCAGCAGTTCTGACGATGCATGACCTGAACCTGGCACTCAGATTCTGTGACCGCTGCGTTTTCATGAAAGACGGAAAAATCCATGCATCCTGTACACGTGATGAGGTTACCGCAGAGATGATTCAAGAGGTATACGGACTGCCGGTCCGGCTGGAACATATTGCAGGCATCCCGGTCGTTGTACCGGAGTGACGCGGGAGGAGACGACTCAAACGTCGTGAGTCGTCCCCGCAGGCGTCGCAGCCCTCCGGTTTGCTCCTCACGCGGTTCGCTGAAGGCACCTAGGGAAAAGCCCCCTTACGGGGACTCATATTGGCCCGTCCCCGGCCCCCAGCACCGGGGCACATACTCATCAAACAGATCCCGTTTTGCAAAAACCTCATCCACCGTAGGATTTCGCAGAATACCGTGAACCGCATCCAGATCCCCGAGAACAGCACAGGAAAAACCAATCTCCTTAAACCCTTCAACCACAGCATAATCATACCCCTTCCACGCATAAAAATCCAGAATCTCAAACACATTCGTCGTCCGCAGACTCAGAACCGTCTTCTCCGCATCAATCCCCGCGGACGCCACAGCTCCTCCCTCATAATGAACCGTAGTATCCTTCCCCAAAGGAAGCTCCCATATATGATGACCCATATGCTTAATCGTAGCCACCGTCCCCACCTCCGCAAGAAGAGGAACCAGACGGGTAATCATCGTCGTCTTCCCCGAATTCGAATGTCCGATAATATTGATGATCCGCATACCTATACTATTGCACACTCAGATGACTTTATTCGTTTGTAACCGGATACCATACAGAAAGAGAGTCGGCAAACCACAATCTGCCGACACCGGAGAGGTAAAAGAATGAAACTGCTGATGAGCAGCGGACGAACCCCGGAGCAGGGGGCCCAGCTGTACTATAAAGATAAAATCGAATACTCGCAGGAAACCTCCTACTGCTTCCTCAACCCCATGGACGCCATGGACATCGGCGTTGAAGAAGGAGACCATGTACTCATATCCAGCAGCGCGGGAAAAACCGTCTTCGCGGTAAAAGAATCTCCGGAAACGCCCTGCGGTGTCGTATACCTCCCCTGCGGGCCGTATGCAAACTTCATTCTTCATGAAAAGACTCATGCAACCGGCGCTCCTGACTTCAAAGGCATACCGGTCAACGTAGAACCGACCGGTCTCCCGATTCGTTCTGCATGGGACTTAATGGAGGAACTCGGAGGACTCAGATACGAAATTCCGGAGGGAACAGCCCTGCCCGGCGTAGAACCCGGAGAAAAAATCATCAAAAACCACGCATGTCCCCTCTGCGGATGCCTCTGTGACGACATTGAACTCCACATACAGGATGGAAAAGTTACCGAAGTCGTAAACGGCTGTCTGTTATCATCCGGAAAATTCAGATCCGAAGGACGGATGGTAACACCAATCCGCCGTGAAGGAAACGAATGGAAAGAAACCGACATCGACACCGCCATAAAAACAGCCGCAGAAATGTTTGCACACGCAAAACGTCCGCTGTTTTACGGATGGTCCGGAACCTCGACCGAAGCAATGCATATCGGACTTGAGATCGCAGAAGAAATCGGCGCAGTCATGGACAACTGCTCCTCCGAATGCCACGGACCCACAATCATGGCCGTTCAGGAAGTCGGTCATCCGGGCTGCACACTCGGACAAGTCAAAAACCGTGCCGACGTCATCGTCTACTGGGGCTGCAACCCGATCGCAGCACACCCCCGCCACCTCTCCCGCTACTCCACCTACTCCACCGGAGCATTCCGGCCCGAAGGACGAAACGACCGGAAACTGATTGTCGTCGACATCCGGGAATCGGAAACCGCAAAACTCGCCGACATCTTTATCCAGGTCAAACCGGGAGGCGACTATGCACTCTTCAACGCGCTTCGTGCCATCGTCCGGGGCGAACGTGACATAATCCCCGACACCGTCGCCGGAGTCGAACGAAGCGTCCTCTTCAAAACCGCAGACATCCTGCTCAACGCAAAATTCGGCTCATTCTTCACCGGCATCGGCCTCACCCAGTCCCGGGGCAAATACAAAAACGTCCGTGCAGGAATCGAACTGGTCGACGAACTCAACCGGCACACAAAATACACCCTCACCCCGCTTCGCGGTCACTGGAATGTGGACGGTACCAACCAAATGTTCTCCCTCTCCGCAGGCTACCCCTACGCCGTAGACTACTCACGCGGCATCGTCCAGTACAACCCCGGAGAAACAAGCGGCGTTGACATCCTCGCAAAACAGGAAGCAGACGCGGTCCTCATTATCGGTACCGACCTCGGAGCCCACTTCCCGCGGGAAACCGTAGCACATCTTGCCCGCATCAACACCGTCGTACTTGACCCGTTCATCTCTCTTTCAACCGCAGTCGCAAAGCTCCATATCCCGGTCGCATCCGTCGGTCTCGACGCCGAAGGAACCGCATACCGTCTCGACGGAGTCCCGATCCACGTAAAGAAAGCCTTCACTTCCGCAATGCCCTCCGATGAAATCATTCTCACACGTATCCTTGAAGAAATCCGGAAAATAAAGCAGGAGCACAAATAAATGCGTGCGGCGGCTCTGCTGCTCGTCATACTTTTTTTCCTCATTCCCGGAACCGCAGCAGGAATGATACCGGTCGGTGAACCGGTCACAGCATCGGAAACCATCTTCGTCGGCGAATGGTTTGACAACGACTACACCCTTGAGTTCGACACCGGATTAACAGACGCGGTCTGGCACATGAACCTCATAACCCAGAACCGGACAACCCGGGAATGGGACTTCTCCTATCCTCACGCAGAGATCAGCGGCTTCACCATCTCAGTCCCTGAACACGATACCTGGCTTGAAGCATCCGTCACGGGAACACCGTCCGTCTACGACGAAGGAACCGAGATCATACTCTGGAAAATGCAGGTAAAACTGGCAAACGGCGGAGTCAGAGATACCTTCTCCACGGCTCCGGTACTGGTAGGACCCAAAACAACAACCGTTCCAAAAACACCTACCACCGCACCCCAAAAAACAGAAACAGTATCCCCGGCCCCAACACCAGTCACGGTGACCGACCCCGTGCCGGAAACAATACGGACACTCACCGGTCACGGAACGTATGTCCCCTCACCAACCGAACCGGCTGCCCGGGACAGCCCCGATCCGGGATGCGGTATACTCCTTGTCATGGGAGCCGTTTGCCTGCCAATCCTGAGAAAAACACCGGGAATCAGGCACAAAATGAGTACTGAACAGTAATCTATTAATGAAACAGATGTCAATAGCTAATCATTTACAAAAGTTCCATCCCTGGAGGAGGAGGGAGGGACAAGAGATACCCAGAGATGATTTCTGAAATAGTATACACCGCCGCCGCTGCGGTGATAACCTTCATACTCTACGTGGCACTCGATATGCTGTGGAAACTCCCGGAATCGGGAGGTGTCAGTGGGGCTGATGCCATCGGAAACGAGATAGAACAACACGGCGGTGATATCAACGGCGGCTGGATGATGGGAAACATCGTCACCTCACCGGATGCATCAGCAGGAACCCTGCTCGCCGCATGCGGATACTGGATCTGCGGAGTTCCCGGAGGCATCGGAGCAGCCGTACTCGTCTTTATCGGTGCACGGATCTGTGCCGACAAAGGCTACGCGGGAACAAGCGGGGCGATAGCGGCTACAGTTGTCATCTGGCTGCTGAACACCTTCGCCGGATTTCCGCCGGAAGCATTCATCGCGGGAATGGTCATCGCCATTCTTGCAGTTCAGGGAATCTCCCACACCCATGCAAGCAGAATACTCGGAAAAATCTGGAGGAAACTCTCATGATGGAAGTTGTCTGTGTCCTCTGTGCAGGTATCGCGCTTTATGCAGCACTCCGGGCAGTGTTTGAAAAAAATACCCTCAGAAAACTGCCGTACGTGAACGTAATGAACTTCGCGGTTGCCGGAATCATTGCACTGATACTCCCGCATCCCCTGACCCTCATCGCGGCAGTAGCCTACTTCATCGGTGCAACACTTGAAGCAAATGCCATAGCCAGTGCATTTGCCAAAGCCGGGGGTGAGAACGCGTGAGTGACCTGTTTATTCTCCTTGCCCTCCTCCTCTCCCTCATCGGCGGAGCTGCCACACTCCTGAGCAGATCCGCATTCGACAAACTCATCTGTCTTGGAATCCTTGCATCAGGTGCCATCCTCTTCATGGTAGACCGGGGATACCTGGATGTCGCAATCGTCGTTGCCCTGATGATGCCGATCGGAACCCTGTTCATCCTCCTCCTGCTCGGAAAAAAACGTGAAATCCCGGAGGAGGAAACATGAACCTCCCGATTGAGTTCATCATCGGCTGTATCCTGCTGATGGCAGGCGTCATCTTCACCGCATACCCCCGGGACCGGAAGTATCTCACCCGGCTGATCAACATGGAAATCGCAGAGTTCGGTCTGGTGTTCATCATGCTCGGATTTGATGAAATGCTCGCCCTCGCCACATTCATCGCGGTAAACATCGTCGCCACCCTGATCTTCGTCAGGGTCATCGAAAAGAAGGAGGCAGCATGACCTTCATTCCAAAACTCTCGGCATACCTTGCAGAGTATGAAAATCTCCCCAAGGTATACGCAGTCGTCGTCTGCCTCATCGCAGTTGCCGGACTCTGCATGGTCCCCCTCCTCACCTATCACGACGACCAGCTCTACCCGAAATCCCTCAACCCGGCAAGCCCTCTGGACCCGTATGACCGCGGCGGCGTTCCGTTCAGTGAACCGGCACATATCGTCGCCCAGTATCCGGAGAACTCGCCGGCCATCGGATATGTCACCGCATACCTGACACCCGCCAGCTGGTTTTTGGCAAACACCACTCATTATCTGGGGACAACCATCGTAGGACATCCGGGCGGAATACTGGATGAAATTCTCTACTACACCAGAGGTCTGGATACCGTGGTTGAAGCAAGCATCTTCTTCGCAGCATTTGCGATAGCCTCATACCTCTACCGGAGGGAACAGCAGTGAGCCTGATCCCGGAAATCTCCCTCGGCATGGGAACTGTCTACCAGATCGGCATTGCTGTCGCATTCATCGCGATTCTGATCGCATTTTCAGCAATCGTCCGGGAAAAAGACGACATTCACAAAATGATCGTCATCGACCTCATCGAGATAACCGGTCTCGTAGTCGTCGCCCTGATTGCAACCGATCTCGCCGAAGCCCTCATCCTCCCCGGTCTTGTCGTCGGTGTTGCCGAAATCATGGCGGTCTCAGAACTTTGGCTTGCAAAGGAGGGACTGCAGGGAAAAAAACCGGTACGAACCCTCGACATTGAAGTCCTCCACACCGCACCGCCGATAATTGGTGCGATGCTGGTTGCCTACGGAATATTCCTGACCGGATTTACCGGAGGTCTCATTGCAGGTCTCGGCCTGATGGTCTTCTTCCTCGGAAAGTCGATGGACGAACAGTTCGCCGCAGCGGAAACCGCATCCGGCTACGCATGGGCGCTCTGGATCGGGGCATTTTTTATCTTTATGCTCCTCCCGTCCCAGTGGTTCCTTGCGGTCATGATGGCGGCGGTCGGAATCATGATCAAAGTAATGGCCAAGATGGCGCTTGTCGGAACGATGCGTGGTTCCGGAGGTGACTAAACGATGCTGGAAGAGATACTTCTGAGACTCCCGTTCGGTGATATTGTCCACTACCTGTCCGGCTACACCGTAGTGCTGTTCGCCTTTGCAGTGATGTTTGTGATTCTGGCCGTCATCAGCCTCCCGGAAAAACCGGTGGACATTGTGTTCGGGACGGACGGATACTATACCAAAGAAATTCCCGAAGGCCAGATGCGGTTCCAGCGGTTCATGGCCATCGCCTGCGGTGTCGCAACGATCGGGGCAATCACCACGGGTGATGTGTTCAACTTCACCCTGTTTGCCGCAATCATCGGAATTCTGAACATAGGTATCGTTGCCGCAGTGAAAAACCGGCATGTCTTAAACGCCGCGTTCTCCTACGGACTGGTTGTTATGATGGCAACCGTTCCGCTGTTTGCGGGGGCCGCTATCGTTGCCGCAACGACCGGGACTCTGTCGATATGGGTTCTGGCCGGTGCCGGGGCTGTGCCGCTGATCGCCAAGATGCTCATCCTCGTCGGCGTCCTTGGCGAAGGAATGGCGCCGTTCTATATTGGAAAAGCCGAGATCACCAGAGCACCGGGTGCCCCCTACATTCTGATGATCCATGTAAGTTCCCTCCTGCTGTTCCTGCGGGTTGTAGAAATTCTCCTGACGGTGTGATACAGATGAAAAAAATAACCGCTCTCATCCTTGGCCTCCTCTTTGCAGTCCTTGCGGTCGGATCCGGCATACTTGCCGTGACCGTTCCGGCTGCAGTTGTGCTGACCGTTGTGTGTGTCCCGGCATCGCTCGCCTGCTGTATATTTTGGTGGTGTGCCGGAACCCGTGAGGGAGATATACCATTTGTGGGGTACTGACATGCTGGAATTTGTTCTCCTCCTGATCACCGCAGTCTTCTTCGGACTGCTGCTGCACGGAGTTCACCGGAAAGTCATTGCCCGGATTCAGAACCGGCCCGGACCGCCGGTCTGGCAGGAGATTCTGCATACCCTCAAGTTCTCCTTTAAGCAGACATGGATTCCCCGGACCGCAAGCCAGACGATGTATGTAACAATCGTCCTGATCGCTGTAGGGATCTGGGTTGCAGCCCTCTGGGTTCTGTTCTCCGGGGCAAGCCTGCTGATCATCTTTGCACTCTATATGCTCCACAAAATTGTGGAGCACGGAACCGGACTCTCGTCCGGATCCCCCTATACGAAGTTCGGCGCAATCCGGTCTGTGATGTCGGCAGCAGCGGAGCTTCCGCTGCTGGCAACGGTGGCGATAATTTACCTCTTCACCGGAACCCTGTCGATCAGCGGCATTCTTGCCTGGGAGGGAAACCACACCCCGCTGATACTCCTTGCATTTCCTGCAGCGGTATCGTTGTACCTCATTATCCTCTCCAAAGCTCATTACGGCCCGTTCTCGGTCATCGAGGCAAAGGAGCTTGTGTCCGGGTACTGGACGGAACACTTCGGCGGGTGGCGGGCACTGTTAAACATCGCCATGGGACTGAAGACCTGCGTACTTCTGGCACTCTTTGTCCTGCTGTTCCTTGGCCCGATGCCGGTATGGCTGATGGTGATTCTGATGATTGTCCTGATGGTCACCGTCTCGTTCATCTGCGCAACAACACCGATGCTGACCCCGTACAATGTGGTTACGATCCAGACAATCTGGACGGGAGTGGTCCTCCTGTATGGTGCAGCGGTCTGGCTCTGGATGGTGATGGCATGACCTGGATTCAAAAAGCAGTACTGGCATCAGTCGTCTTCTACATTCTGCTGATGATCGCAGAGATCATAAGCCACCCGCAGATTATCCCCGGAGCTGTTGCCGGCAGCATCCTCCTTGGCGTTGTTGCCGGTGCGTTCCTCTACCGGAACGATCACCGCCTGCATTCGGGAGAGATGATTCTGGTCTGGGCGATGATTCTGCTGTTCGTCTGCTATGGAATACTTTGTATGACCGGAGTACTCGCATGAATCTGATATATGAACGGGATCTCAGGCCGATGAAGCTTGCCATCCTGAAAGGAACCCGTCAGGATGCGGCGGTTCTCGCCCTTGCATCCAGACTTCACCTCAACCGCCAGCAGATGAGAAAAATTCTGATCAGCCGCTGTGATATGATGACACTCGAAAACCTCGGAGCCCGGCTGGAGGCCGCGGATGCGGCGGCTCGCGGAGACAAAATTGCAGACCAGCTCTCTCTGCCGCATCTGACCACGGCAACAGGGATGCTGACCCCGGAGACCGCGGCATCTTTCCGCAAAAAAGCCGAGAGCGGGGCAGAGACCGAGGGAATCATCCGAGAAATTGTGGAGGCACTCGCATGACCATACTTCAGTCCCTGAAAAATGCGGTGCGGAAACGCTCCATCCATGTCTGTTACGTGAATACCGGTTCCTGTAACGGATGTGATATTGAAATTCTTGCCTGTCTCTCCCCGAGGTATGATATTGAACAGTACGGTATCTATGTCCACAACAACCCCAGAGAAGCGGATGTCATTCTGATAACCGGCGGAATGTCTCCGCAGTGGATCGATAAACTGCCTGATCTCTGGGATAAGGTGCCGGAGCCGAAAGCAGTGGTGACCATCGGAAACTGCCCGATCTCCGGATGTGCCTTTAACCGTCCGGGGTCCCTGATCGATCCGCCGGTCAGTAAATACATCCCGGTTGCTGCAGCCGTTCCCGGCTGTCCGCCCCGCCCGACGGAGATCATCGGCGCCATTCTCAGTGTCGCAGACATTCTGTTTGAAAACTATGAGTCCAGACAAACGGAGGAGGAGAAACAATGAAAAAAGTCGTTGATGTCTCGCTGCCCATCGGACCGGTACATCCCTGCTTTAAGGAACCTGCCCGGATTAAATGCGAAACACGCGGGGAACAGGTAATCTCCACCGAAGTGGAGCTTGGCTACGTCAAGAAGGGGATTGAAAAGATCATGGTGGGCCGGCCCTGGCAGGAGACCATCTTCCTTGCCGAGCGTGTCTGCGGTATCTGTTCGGTGGTGCACAACACCGTAATCGTGGAGGCGCTGGAAAAGATCAGCGGAATTTCCGTTCCCCGCCGGGCCATGTATCTTCGGATCATCCTCAACGAATTTGACCGGGTCCAGAGTCACCTGCTGGCAAACTACTCATACTGCTATACGATTGAGCATGAGACGCTGGCTATGTATCTCCTCAATCTCCGGGAAACGGCGATGGATGCAATCGAACATATGACCGGAGCCCGCATAATGTCGGCATATGTGGTGCCGGGCGGCGTCCGGGAAGATATTAGTCCGGAGACGGCCGAGTATCTGCGGGATGCGGTGGTGCATCTGGAGACCGAACTTCCCCGGTTTGTCAGGATGTTTGAGACCGGGCCGATGATCGCTCTCCGGTCCAAAGGGATCGGTGTGCTTTCCACAGAGGATGCCCTGGCATCCGGCGTTGTCGGACCGACTGCCCGGGCAAGCGGTCTTGCCTGCGATGCCCGGATGCATGAACCATTGTATCCTGAGCTTGGATGGCAGATGATCACGCGGACCGAAGGGGATAATTTTTCCAGGATTATGATTCGGTTCGATGAACTGTTCCAGTCGCTGCGGCTGATCAAACGTGCTCTGGATACCCTCCCGGACGGAACTGTCCGGGGCGGCGGTGTGGTTACTGCGGGCCGCTGCAAACACACAATCGAAGCGCCCCGGGGAGACCTGACCTACGACATTGCGGTTGATGCAAACGGACAGGTCATCTCGGTTGCGATTCAGACGCCTTCTATTATGAATGTGGAAGTGGGAGCACATGCTATGATGAAAAACCTTGCATCGGCCGCGGATGTAACGTCGACCTTTATCAGCGCAGATCCCTGTATCGCCTGTGCGGAGCGGTGATTCCGATGGGTTTTGGCACATATCTGAGAGAGTTCTGCAGACCCGCGTGGATAAAATCATTTTTCACCGCAAAAACTGCGCCTCTGGAAAACCCCCCGTACTTCCGGGACTTCCCGGCACTGACCGGAAATGAATGCAGTCACTGTCTGGAATGCCGGATGATCTGTCCGGCTCCGGGGGCTATTGAGGTCGTACAGCGGGAGGACGGGAAATGGGAGCCGCGGATTATACAGGGTCACTGTTTCCGGTGCGGATACTGCGTGGAAATCTGTCCGGAGTGGGTTCTCCAGTCCGGGGACCTCCTGAACCGCCGGAGGGAACAGGGACTGGCATTCACCCATGAGTATGTGGTACAGGTGGATATGGTTCTGTGTATGGGATGCGGGAACTGCTGTACCTCCTGTCCGGTCAACCGGGAGATTGATCCGTATATGGGCGCCGGAGGAACATCGTCGTCGGATGATGTTCTGATGCGTATCGAGCGGGGCAAGAGTACGGTACTCCACAACGATCTGTGTAAAGGATGTAAAGTCTGTCAGGACACCTGTCCGAACGGTGCCATGCACATCGTGCGGAGAGTGGAAGCAGTCCAGAAAGAGGGTGATGCATAATGCCGGATTATCTGCTGAAAAATGCCAGTGTTATCGATCCGGTAAACAAAATATCCGGAGAAATCATGGATATTGCGGTATCCGGCGGGCACATCGCCGAAGACCCGGCAAAGAATGCCGAGGTGATTGACTGTCACGGAATGCTGGTCATGCCGGGCGGTATCGACTCGCATACCCACATCTGCGGTACGAAGGTGAACTTCGGCCGCTACATGAGCCCGGAGGATATGCGGGCCGGCCGTGCTCCCCGGGGGCATGGCATGCGGGCGGTTTCCGGGTACAGTATCCCAACGACCTACGGGAACAGTTACCGGTATGCGATGATGGGATATACCACGCTGACCGAAGGTGCGATGGCACCGCTGGAGGCGCGGCATACGCATGAGGAGTTCCGGCACACACCTCTGCAGGACGGACTGATTCTCACACTTTTCGACGGAGACTGGGGAGTGATGCGGGCAGTAGCCGCCGGGGATATCAAACGTGCGGCGGGTCTTATTGCGTGGCGGCTGAACGCAGTCAAGGGGTACGGGGTAAAACTGACCAATCCGCTTGGTGCGGAGATGTGGAGCTGGGGGAAAAATGTGGACTGTATCAGAAAGCCCATCCCAGTGTTTGACCTCAGCCCCGCAGAGTACATTCGCGGAGTCATTGAAGCAAACGAGATGCTCGGTCTTCCGCATTCCGTGCATCTGCATTGCAACAATCTGGGAAAACCGGGGAACTTCACCTGCACCCTCGGGACGATGGGCCTTGTCCCTGATCTGAACAAAAAACGGCAGACTGCATACCTCACCCATGTTCAGTTCCACTCCTACGGAGGGACCGACTGGCATGATTTCTGTTCCAAGAGTGAGCCGGTGGCGGCGATGGTGAATCTGCGTCCGCAGATTACGATTGATATGGGACAGGTGATGTTCGGGAGGACAACCACCATGACCGCGGACGGGCCGATGGAGTTTAATCTCTACCGTCTGCATCAGGATAAGTGGAGTAATCATGATGTTGAGCTGGAGACTGCCTCCGGTGTTATTCCCGTGATGTACCGCCGCAAAAATCTGGTGAACAGTATTATGTGGGCGATCGGTCTGGAGCTGGCGCTGCTGGTGAAGAATCCCTGGCAGTGTATGCTGACGACGGATAATCCGAACGGAGCACCGTTTGTGAAGTATCCTGAGATTATCGGCCTTCTGATGAGTAAGGAGTACCGGGACAAAGAGTTTGCAACGATACATCCGGCTACGGAGAAGCGGGTTTCTCTTGCGGCACTGGACCGTGAGCTGACGTTTGAGGAGATTGCGGTGATGACGCGGGCCGGTCAGGCACGGGCACTCGGCCTCCTTGATTACGGGAAAGGACATCTGGGGGTCGGGGCTGAGGCAGACATTGCGGTGTATCCGATCCGCCTTGACCGGATTGATCCTTCACGCCAGTATGCCGAGGTGATCCGGGGATTCGGTCAGACGAAGTATACGTTCAAAGGAGGAGTTATGATCTCCCGTGAGGATACAATTGTGGCTGACAATCAGAACCGGACGTTCTGGTGCAGTCCGAAGGTACCGAAGGAGTATGATATGGATAATGATCCTGAGTTAATCCGGACCTTCGACCGGTTCTATTCCATCAGAAAAGAGAACTATCCGGTTGATGAGGATTACTATCTTCCGCACAGTATGAAGATCGAGACGGAGACGAAGCTATGAGACGAATTACACTGATTATGCCGGAAGATTCCAAAAATTCGCATCTGCCGATTGAAGCTGAGGTCATTACCCCGGAGACGCTGGCAAAAACCGTGCAGGTGAATGTCTACGTAGGCAATCAGAAAAAACTGCTTTCCGATGTCTTTGATATCCGGGTGGACGGGGAAGCTGCCGGGCCGTCGGCAACCGAGATTGTTATCATCGGGGATGCGTCCCGGGTGAAACGTGTGGGTGAGTATATGACGGACGGACGGATTATCATAGAGGGGGATATCGGGATGCACTGCGGGGACTTTATGACCGGCGGAACGATTGAGATTCTGGGAAATGCCGGAGACTGGCTGGGACGCGAGATGCTTGGCGGAACAATTCTCTGCCACGGGAATGCGGGGAACTACTGCGGTTCGGGATACCGGGGCGGAAGAAAAGGTGTCCGGGGCGGTGAGATCATTGTTGAGGGAAATGTCGGTGACTACTGCGGGGAGTGTCTCTTCGGCGGGGTTGTGCATGTGAAGGGGAATGCCGGTCTGCATGCCGGCTCGAATATGAAAGGCGGTACACTGGTCATTGAGGGAGATACGGTTATGCCCTGCGGAGATATGTTCGGGGGCGAGTGTACGGTGTTCGGGCATGCGGATGACTTCATGCCTACGTTCCGTGAGACGGGATCCATTGTGGAGAACGGGCGGGAGCTGAAGGTTTTTACCGGGGACCTGGCGCATCGGAACGGTAAGGGGACGCTGCGGGTAGGCAGTTACACCCGAATCTGATTCTTGGCAAAAAAATCTCGGTTTTTTACGATTTTTTTGCCAAGAGTCCCGGAAAAATCGTTCATCCTTCATCCTGAATTTGACAGATCCCTCAAAATCAACCTGTCACTCCGGGAAACACAAAGGTGTCTGATAATACTTTTTTCGATGCAGGTCGATACTTTTCTTGCGGGTCTTTGGACGTATGTGGGTAACCACGGAACACACCGAACACACGGAATTTCACGGAAGAAAAAACACAGAAAACCAATCCTAATTGTACCCCAAATATTGTTTTCTGTCCAAAAATTGGGTGGTTTCATTTCAATTTCTAATTTCGAAAAAGAGGGAGATACGGCAAAGTGTCAAATTCGGGATAGACACTCTTTTTGGGATGTTCGGGTGTCCCGGCTGCTGTTGTATGCCCGAAGTTCATTTGCGGCGGAGCACACTACAGAGAACTGCCAGAGCAAAGGCAAGAGCGAGGATACCAGCACCAAAACCGGGCGTTGTCCGGGCGGCTGTTTCCCCGCCGGCCGCCTCCGGCGGAACAGACCCTGCCGGATACAGAATGAACCTATCCAGGGTGGTGAGATCGACCTCGACAGCCGCTACCTTTACCAAATATGTATCGGCCTTCCAGTTTCGTGTACTGACCAGAACACTCCACGTGTTTCTCCCGTCCTCGTCTTTCCGGATTTTCGTAACTGCGGTCATCCCGGAGACAAGGCTGTGGGAACGGGAATCATGATCAGAGATCAGAGGATACACTTCGACGAGCAGCTGCAGACCCTCGTCAAGGCCGGTGGTCCCGGAGAGGACAAAGCTGTCGTTCTGTGCAGCAAATGGAATCGGATCAACAGCAATCCACTGCCGTTCTCCGGGGATGGCAAGCGAAAAAACCGGACCGGAAAGATACGAAGCATGTGATGCCACAACCGTGTATGTCCCCATAGGAAATGCTGTCGTGTTCACGATTATCGACCAGGACGAATCTTTCCCGATGATGCACTCAGCCGAGTACACAGGCTCAGCCGGCTTCTTTGCAGTGTCGAACGGCCAGGCAACCGCATA
>JAEWXF010000007.1 GCA_023396065.1 Methanobacteriota archaeon | reverse complement strand
TTTTTGAGCTTCATCGTGGTAAGTGTCAAATACCTCCCGATGAAACACCATGATATGCGAACGCATCACTCGCTCACCCGATGAAAACCCTAGGATGCCGAGAGGTTTTCATGTAAAAATGGTTCATCGGCATGTCAAAGTCAGGTTGTAAAGGTACCATGCGCGGTTTATTTTCATCAGGCCCGCGCCCACAAAGATAGTTCCGAGGGTTACCCGATTGGATCAAAAAAGAAGATTGGGAGAAATTCTCAGAGTTATTTTCTCTCTTCTTCGAGCAGTTTCCGGATTGCCGCAACGTCGGCAATGAGTGCTGCAATATTTGCATCTTTGGCGGCAGGGGTCACCGTTTCGCTGACACCGGTCGCAGCTCCGCTTGGTGCAGAGCCTCTGACATAGTCCATAATGAGGGCACGCAGGGGTTCCGGGTCCTCGATTCCTTCAAGGGCAATTTCCGAGGAGTTGTTGCTGCCTGAGTATCCCGCGGTCTGAATTTTCAGATTTGAGATGCCGAACAGCCGCATGATCGGCCCCTGGACGATGTCGACGTTGGTAATTCTGTTGTAGGGAACAATACCTGTTTTCCGGAACCAGACACCGCGTTTCCAGGTCATTTCCGTCTGGTTGAGGTGATAGGTCACGGATTTGTAGTAGAGCACAACCCAGACGAGAACAAATATCAGGACTGCTGCCAGAATTCCTACTGCGATACCGGATACCCAGACCGGCATATCTGATTCAACGGTCTGGATGAAAAGAATCCAGCCGAATATACAGGCCCAGATGAAAGCCGCTGCGATAACTGTCGAAATCGCAAGATACGGTTTGTACTTCAGAGAGGGTTTGAAGTCCTCGCCTAATGAAATCATGGTTACTTCTCTCTGCGGCATCTGAGATATAGTTTCTTTCAGGTGTGCAAACCATTGGGCGGGGAGTATGGCAACACGGGATCGCGTACTTTTCGCAGGATTATGAGAATTCCCGGCCCGTTCTCTCCGGTGTCGTTTTCCCAGGACTCCGGAGAGCCGCGGTGATCAGCCGATCTGCAAGGAAGAGGGAAAGGGGAAAGAGGTCATTGCCAAGTCTGAACGTGCTCACACTTTTATCAGTGGGTGGTTTGGGGAGGCACAAAGGGAGTCGTCCCTAAGCTTTGCGGGGCCGTTGCCGGAAGACGTGCATGCCGGGGTTTTCTGGTAAAGGGTCTTTGAGAAATACCCCCATTTTGGCCTTAATTAAGAGTTCTGATGCATATTTTCGTTTTTTCTGAGAATTTATGGGGTATGTACGGGTCGGGAAGTATGATTCGGGGCCTCAGTTGCCGTTTATGCGTGTCGATAGACGACATCTGGGAGGAGGTGTTTGAGGATGAGGTTTTTGTCGTTTTTGCTGTGTTTCGACCTTAGATATCATGATATTTTGATTATGGGGCATTTGGATGAGGGGGGTGGGGCAGATTTGCGGTTTCCCGGGTACTTGGGTAGATCATTCCGGATGAAATGCAGGTCTGCGAAGAGAATATACGTTCAAACGTAATTTCACACGCAGATCAGGGATGAATATGAGTACTCCCTACGGACAGGACAAGCCACAGTTGTTACTGCGCTCTCATGGGCCCCTTTGATGACCGGGTCGTTCCCGTTCACCAGTCCGGACTACGTCCTCATTTCAAACGCGCCTGCAAATGCTGTCTGTATGCAGGAGTGCCTTCTCGCGTTGTCTGGAATGTTTTGAGATATGCTTTGCTTGAGAGGGACGGCATGATGGGGCCCATGGAAAAGGTACGGGCGATACTGAAGACAGGTGAGGTGGAAAGGCTGAAACATCGGAAAAAATGGTGACATATCATACGAAAAATGGGAGGGGTCATACAGGTACAAAGATCAGTCCAGATATCCGGAGCCCTGATATTGATACTTCAACTATGCCTACCCGGAATCGGGTTTTTTCCACTGAGCATACAATTTCAGAGTTCCATATGCACCGTCATATCTATCTGCATAAAAAACCCCGGTTCCGTCAGGTTTCGTATTCCATCCGGTAAACTCAAGATCAGAATTTCCTGTTTCGGCACCAATGAGTGTAACCAATGAACCTTTTTTTGCGCAGTCATGTGATGCGGATATTGTCGCATCCAGATTCCCGTTTTTCTCGTAGAACACATAATACGTATCCGGCTCAGGTTTCCACTGGGCATATAGAACCGTATATGCATTCAGGATCAGTTCACTTCCGACGGAGTACGGATCCCCGGAACCGTCTGCATTCGTTGTCCAGAAATCAAAGACATAGTCATCCCGAAACATCTTCGATCCGTCAGCAACAACAATTGTTTCTCCCGCTTCATACGGCCCCCCCTTATCAACCGGGACTTCCCCTCCGGTATGTCCATTCCCGTTATACACGACCTTAATGACGTCCCACTCATTCTTCTGCTGAAGGAAACTGGTATTTATCCCATGAACCGTATCCGATGACATACCCATAAAGAGAGCACCGATAATTCCGACGAGAAGGACCGTTAACATCAGGATCAGTATTACCGCAATCACCGGGGAAACCCCGTCCGTACTTTTTTTCTGCATTTTGACCAGCTCCAAAAATCAGCTGTTCCTCTTCCGGATCAGAAGAACAGCTGCTGCTACCGCTACGAGCACCCCCGCGCCGATCAGGATGAACGGAATCGGTATCGGCGACTGAGTCTCACCCAACTGGGGAGTCACAATCGGTCTGACCGGATACGGATCTCCCTTCCAGTTTGCATAGAGAACAAGCGGCGAGTCAACAGTATTATTCTCGAAGTCCCACTCATATCCGTAGAGCGTGAACCAGCCGATAAACTCCGCATCTCCATATACCGGATCTTCCGGTTTTGGCACAAGCGAGCCATTGTATACATCATACACCTCGGGTACGTCCGCTCCATTATTCGGATCAAAGGTAACCGAATACACGGCCTGATTCTGAAGTGTGCTTACCCCTCCGCCGCCGCCGGATCCCCCACTGCCACTGCCGCCGGATGTCCTCGGTGCTGCCTTATGGCCGATGACAATGGTAGATTCGGTCGGCGTCAGATTGTTATAATACGCCGAACCGGAGTAGGACGAGTTGAGGTTAAAGTTGGGAATGAAACTCGTTGCATTCTTTCCCTCAACACTAACCACAACAACCGTCTGAGGTTTGTCTGTAACCGGAACAATTGAGTACACTCCGGCGGACGAAGTCAGATTTTTCGTAACATTGATTCTCTGATCCGCTCCGACAACAACGTCGTTGTCAGGACTAATGTATCCGGAATCACCCAGTATGAAATCACCATCTGTGAAATACATTCCACTGCCATTCGCTGCGGAGTTTCCCCAGATCGTACCGCCATACATACTGAACGTGGTGTTGGTCAGGTTCGCCATATATAATGCCCCGCCGGAGACCGCAGAGTTCGATCTGAGACTTCCATCGGTCATCGTAAATTCCTTGGTGAACACAACAGCTCCTCCGGAAGCTGCCGTGTTCCGGGATATTTCACCACCGGACATAGTCACAGATTCCGCATAAACACCCCCTCCGGACACATTTGCTGTGTTTGCTGATATCTCTCCTCCCGACATGGTGAGAACAGTAGTATTCACCCCTCCGCCATTGTTCGTGGCATTATTCTCAGAAATAAGTACGGTACCGGAGATGGTGATTGGAGATGTACTGGAGATACCTCCGCCATCTTTCCTTGCGGTGTTGTTCCATATCCAGCCTCCGGTCAGGGAAAGATTTCCGGTATTATGAATCCCTCCTCCATATTCTCCTGCATTCTCCATGATTGTTCCGCCCGACATATTCATGGCGTTCCGGTTCAAAACACCTGATTTATTAAATCCGGAAATTACGGCACCTCCGGAAATCTCCAGAGTGCCCAGATTCTCCACACCTGACGAGGTATCAGTCTCCCCGGTGTAGTAAACTGCTCCTCCGGAGAGAGTAACAGACGAATTGTTGTTATACACATACGGTCTGCTGCCCGGATTATCATAGATGTACCCTCCGCTCATCTCGAAAATACCCTGATGCTTCACACCAAGGGCGGGATAGGGATTATCCGGAGAATCGTTCACATAGACCGGATACGAAGAAGTATCGGAGTGTTGCGTAATCTGTCCCCCGCTCATACTGAATTTTCCTGCAGAAACATAGACTGCCGTATTTGAATTATTCCGAATCGTTCCACCCGACATATCAAAGATCGTCTGAACAAATTTATATCGCCCTTCCGGCATCTTTTTCTGTTCTCCGCTGACATACACCCCGCCTGATGTCGGTGCAGAGTTATCTGCGATTGTTCCACCTGACATCGACAACACTGCCCCCTCTGCATAGTTTACCCCGAAACTCTGGTTGTAGAATGGTCTGGGGAACGGTGCAAGATATACCGCCCCGCCAGCACCGGCCTCAGCCCGGTTATTGACGATCTCTCCCCCATCAAACGAGAACGTGGAGCTGGAAAAATGCGTTGAGAGATAGACACCCCCTCCATTCTGTCCTGCGGTGTTATCGTTTAAAGACCCGGAGGTCATCCGATATGTTGCATGATTTGTTTCAGATGCCGCCAGATAAACTCCGCTTCCGTTTACGGCACGATTAAATGAAATATTGCCGCCATTCTGGGTAAACATTCCTCCGCCGGAAGATGCTGCTGCCAGATAAACCCCGCCGCCGTTCGTGGCAGTATTATTTGCGATATTGCCACCGGACTGGGTAAACTTTCCCCCGCCGTTGGATGATACTGCCAGATAAACCCCGCCTCCATCCCCGGCAGAGGCTGTATTATTTACGATATTCCCGCCAGACTGGGTAAACTCTCCTCCGCCATTAACGTGCACCCCTCCCCCCTTTATACTAGCTGTGTTCTCTGCAACCGTTCCCGAATGCAGTTCATATTTTCCGCCGTTTTCAATCAAGACACCGCCGATCCTTCCTTGATTCTTGGTGATATTCCCGCCATTCTGGGTAAACTTTCCTCCATCATTAACATGCACCCCTCCCACAATATTATCTTCACCGGTATTGCCTGAGATGTTGCCGCCGTTCATGCTGAACTCTCCATTTTCAACAGAGATTATTCCTTCAGAAGCACTCCGGGTGACAATATTTACCCGGCCATTCATGACAAGCCGACTCAATTTATCTCTCGTCCCACTGACTTCGATATGTGCTCCGTTGAGAGTTAATTCATTCACTCCGGTCCCCAGCGTGAGGGATGATCCAGGCGGAATAGTTATGGTGCCTCCGGCATTCACAACCATCCCCTCCGGGTAATAGCTGACCAGTGTTTTTGTTCCGTTAATGCGGACAGACCGCCCGAGAGAAATAGGATCTTCCTTGTTTGTCAGAACAATAATATCACCGTCTCCTTCCAGGGCTGTTACCAGTGAGGAAACATTCTCGCTGCCCGGATCTCCTTCATCCCAGGTTGGATGTGTCGGCACATACACCCATTTTTCCGCGGCCACCACACCGCATACAACAGATACACACAGCACGAGACTTAGTAAAATTACGACCGACCGTGCAGAAAATACAATCTTTCTTTCCTTCATACTACATCCCCACACAAGAATAATAAGAAATTATATGTCCCGTCATACTATATAACGAATTGGATAAAAAAACCAAATTCAGGGCTCTGCCCAATCAATCCCATTCTTCGTTGAAAAGATTAATCTGACTGAACGGCATTTTCCATACAGCTTCACCTCATCCGGACCCCGTGGTCCGGCATACCCCAGCATCTGAGATAGAGGTTCAGGTGTGTAAACCGTGAGTGGGAGAGTATGGCACCACGGGGTAGCGTGCCTTCGCGGGATTATGAGGACTTACGGTCGGTTTTTCCGGTATCGTTCCCCTCCTTACGAGGGAAAAGACATTTTCTGGTAAAAAAGAATGAGTCGTTCCAACAAATATATTTATATTCATTTATGATGAGAGAAAGAACAACTAAGGTTTATAGAATTTGGAGTAGAGCTTATTTTATGTGATTGGAATAACCCAAGTGTTTTCCCTGAGTTGCCACCAGTTTGAGAGCGGCACCAGTATTACTAACCTCCCTTCCAGATTCATCGTTATTCTACATGTATCTCCCGGTTGGAGGTATGGAGTTGTGATCTTATGAGCAGTTACTGTACCTTCAGAATACGTGTATGTGTCGGTCTCTGTGTTTTTTATCTGGCCATTATCATCCAGAATCTCAATGAGGGTTGTAACACGGTATTGGGTTGCCCAATCACCCCAAATACTTGTCACATCAAACTCAAGCTGAGTTGCCCCATCTACATGTACTGACCCTTCAGCCTCAATATTCACACCACCCAGCGTAATATCAGTTACATAATCTGAAATATCTCCAGAGATACTCTTATCTCCAAATAGAACTGTTACCGCATGATTTGCTCTCACATTTTTCACGACATAGATACCGTAGGATGCTCCATTCAGAATGGTGTCTCTCGTTTCATCAAGGTAGACATTTTCAATGACCTTGTTGGAATCTGCAGTAATCATTATCTCTGCATTATCTCCATCATACACGAACTGACTTGTTGGAGTTACTGTTCCCCCTGAGTTAAGAGTCTCAGCTGTAATTTTGTACTGCGTTGTACTTACCGTCACAATAAATTCAGTGGAGTTTGTGTTTCCGAACTGATCAAGAACGGTTGCCTTCAGACGTTTCGGGCCGCCTGAATTAAATCCAGCAGAGAACACATTTCCAGTACCACTTTGAGAACCGGAATCAGGGAGATCCAGCCATTCCCATGATGTTGTGTTTGTTCCCATACCTCCACTTGGAGTAAGAATATACGTAGTAGTAGTTCCAGTCTGAACACCGGTCGGACTCAGGGAAATTGCAATAGGTGTCTTCACCGTCAGAGTACCATTGGTATACGTTAGCGTATATTCAGAGGTTACATCAGTTCCATTCAGATCAAGAATGACAGCATCAGATCCGACAAGCGTGTACTCATTGGTATCTTCAATTCGCACCGGAGTTACCGTCAGACTTTCCAGTGTACAGTCGCCAATATATTGAACTTCCTTCACGAGGCTAAGATTATATGCAGGTATAAACTCAGGCATCCCTGTTTCCGAAACCGTAGTATTCAGAATAATATTGAGAGACGGGTGAAAATCTGAAACTTTCAGAGAGGCCACATGATACCATGCGGACCAGTCTGCTTTACCTGGTTTCTCATTTTTCACAAGAATCTCCACTTTGGAATCGGCAGGGTACTGATTAAGGTATTTACTATCCTCGGGTATGATAATCGTTGTTTCCGTACCTGTTGGGGGTATAGGTGCAGAATAAACTCTCCTCCCCGACGCATTCGATGCATTGTCCACGGTGCCAGCTGGCAAAACATAGACCTCCAGTTTTATACCATTTTCAGAACTCGTTCCAGCAGGCGGTATCAGAGTCTGATTCGTTATCGTCACATTCATCCGGGAATATGATCCCCCCATGTATTGCTGCACAGTCCCAGATACAATCTCCGGATAGTCAAAGATAACCTGCCGTGCCGGAAGATTCGCTGCTCCTCTCTCCACACGATCCTCAGTATTTCCACTAACGAACTGTACAGTAAAGTTTCCGGATATATTCAAATTGGGAACCGCCGGGTTTTCCCACCGTTCCCAATAAGGAGAATCCGTATATCTTCCCGGACTCGCATAGAAGTAATACTCCGTTCCGATCACCGGATTTCTCACATAGTTTATGTTTGTTCCCGGAACCCGTAACGGTCGATCAAGACCGGATGGTTGATCAACCGAAAAGTTCATCACATTATTAACTGATTCATTCAAAACCCTGAGAATCGTCACAGTCACCCCTCTTCCAGGAATCACCCCTACAATATTGTTAATTGGAGTGTTATTTGAATATGTATTGAACTTAACCTCAAGATACTTTGTTGTGATAGGAGTTTCACCTCCGCCGCCACCGCCAGTCTGTGTCGGTGTTGGTGTCCCGGTTGTCGGTACCGGAGTGACAGGCCGCGTTGTCGGCACAGGCATCACACCGTCCGGTGCTATGGAAACATTATACACGGCTTCCCGAAGTACAATGACAGAATAATTTTCCGGGTTAGAAGACTGCGAGGTCAGGTTGAGTTTTACGGATGGCTCCATCTTAACAGTTACATCCGTTCTGCCATTTGAGTTTTCGAAGATGGTATCCCCCCATCGAGACTCTGCTTCATGAAACATAGAGTCCCACAATGAATTTTGCATAGGATTATTATCACTTTCAAACGTGATTGTTGCGCTCTCATTCCAGAAAAGATACGTATCATTATACATCAGTAACACAGACGTCACAGGAATATACCGATTACTGCCAATTTCCGGCTCTCCGGTGAGATTTACATAGACAATCTCGGTCAAAGACTCCGAGGGAAATCTCTCCATCCATGGATTAATCTGCAAAAGTCCGGGAGTAAGCCATGTAGCATTCGACCCGTCACTGCGGAAAATCCCGCCGTTCTCATATCCGATCTCTGTTGTTCCGGACATCCTGCTAATAAATTCCGAAAGACGGCTGATAGGGAGACGTGCTTTTGTTTCCACGGACTCACTCACATTTTTGGTGGTTATAGTAACCATTCCACCCGTATCCGGCGCAAACTGAAGATACCCTCCGGAAAATCCCGATCTCCCGGGAATCAGCATACTGAGTCGTCCGCCAATATTGTCATTGACCCTGACAGTATCAGTGGCCAGCTTGTACTCAATAAAGGAGTTCTCCACCTCCGTGAGGTATGTCTCCTCGGCATTCTCCAGCTGTGCCGGAGCACCAATCAGCGCCCATAATGTGATCGCCGCCACAAAAAGCATCAGCAGAAGAACGAACGCAATCACCACAGACGAACCGGAATCGGCAGTACGGCTCATCGGAGGGCCACCTCAAATACGGCAACACGTGATGCAGTCACACTATCTCCCGATTCATATGAAAAACTGATGGGATGGTCTGTGGAATAGATACCATTCAGCTGATACTCAGCAATCACCAAAACATCGCCGGAGATACTCTGAGATGGTTCGGTAAGTACCGGAATGATTGCATTGTCACCCATCGGAGGATTCAATACCATCTGATAATCACTGAAACCTTTTTTTACCATCACTGCCCCGGCAACGTACAGTATCTCAATGTTCTCGGCGTACTGATTTGACGAACGGTAACGAAGCTGATAAATTGGACTATCATTTAGAAGTATCTTCGTGGAATTCTCCAGCCAGAGAGTTCCCGCCCCCCGGGAACCCAGAAGATTCGGCAGAATCGACGCCTCGGTTACCCGGGCACCCGGTGCAAGCCCGAACACAGCCTTTCGCACAACTCCCGTATTGTTCGCGAGCCACAGAGTATCAACGCCGGTCTTGAACTCACCGAACTCCAGCTGAATCTCCTCCACATGGGACACCTCACTGCGTTCAACCTGATCCGGCAGAGCAACGAGGGCCCAGATCATCAGAGCAGAAATTACCAGCATCAGAATAACGATAAATCCGATAACTTCGGTAACCGCCGCATCCCGTCTCATACAACCGCCCTCATCGTAACCTCATATCTCGCAATCGTAATATTTCCCCGCCCTCCGCTGTACCGATATATACTCTCATTGGAAGGATCAACCTGAAAACCAGACACATCCAGCATCTGTTTCCACTGAACAGCAGCAAGACTCGTATCATCCGCCTCAATCGTAATATTAGCACCAGACACAAACGGTCGTCTATCCAGATGCGTTAGATTATAATCCAGAGCCACAATACCATTTCCTGAAATAGATTCTGGACCACTTACTGATAAAACCGGCAGGACAACAAGCGGTCCCGGTCCGGACGTACCATTCCCAACCGGCGGCAGCAGAACAGAATTAGACACCCCGCTCTGAACAGTTTGTGAAGTTACAGCCCCCAGATCCAGCGACATAACAATATTCTCCGCATAATTATAGGACGTAACATACTCCAGCATCCGAATATCGTCAACATCAAGTCTGTTACTATCATTCTCAATCGTGAGATGCAAATCGCTTGGCACAACCCGCAAAGTTCCCGAACCCGGATACATATCCATCACCGGCAGAAATGCATCGGACTTCATATCCGGATACAAAGAAAACATCATACTTCTCTGAACCCCGGTTGTATTCGCCTCCCAGAGCAGATCCATCCCGTACTTCAGATCCGACATCTGCTCCAGAATATGTATCGAATTCTCCGACTCCTTTGCCGACCCTTCAGCCGATGACGCATATACTCCCCAGACAGCAACAACGATAACGATCAGGGCCAGTATCAGAATAAACCCTACCACCTCAGAGACCCCGTCATCACCCGTCTGCATATCCATTATATGTATCAATAGTATTGCAGGAAATAATATAGATTTCCTCCTTACGCTCTACCAAAAGTATTTCTCCGCATAATTTTTCCCCCCATGACTTGAGCAAACATGATCCCACAGTTCGTTCTCATGGAATCCCGAACCATTTCTGGTACAGAGACCACACCGGCAACCCGCGCACACATCCAGGAATCAGTATATATGACTATAGATACCGACATTTTTCATTCGCGTGTGAATCACGAAGTTTTCGAAAAGAAAACTCTCAGAGCCCGGAAAATTCCGAATGATTGTTATCAGGACTATATTCTGAATCTCCCAAATCATTATATACATCACAGCAGGCAGTTACGTATTGTATGAAACACGTACTGATTGCTTTGATAGTGTGTATTGTCCTGGTGATTGCAGCAGCCGGGTGTACCAGCACACCAGCTCCGTCACCCGCAAATACTCCCGACGGCGCCGCAGTAGGTGCCGTTCCCGTTCATTCCGAGGACGGAGTAACCGTGTACAAGAATCCTGACGGTTCCTACTATGGGGTAGATAAAGACGGAACCAAGGTCCAGATAAATCCTGACGGATCATGGAGCGGTACAGCCGAAGACGGATCATCAGCCAGCATGGACAAAGACGGAAATTATAACTATCAGGGTTCCGACGGTTCCAGTGTTGTTGGAAATAACAACGAAGGAAACATTGACGGAGGCGACGGCAGTTCACTCACGTACACTGTCGACGAAAAAGGAGTAGTCCATTACAAAATGGTTGAACCTGACGGAAAGGTAACCACATGGACATCGGACGGCTCGATAACCTCCGGCCAGTAACCAGATAAAAAGAGAACTCTATTTTTTGGAGGACAGAAAACAGGTACTGCCGAAACAGCAGCATTACCTATACCACCTCCCGCAACCAATACTCCTCTGCAATGGGTTTCATCGAGGACATCAGCACCGCAGTCGACATGATCCGCAACGCCCGCGCCGTCACCCTCATCTCACACATCGACGCAGACGGCATCACCAGCGAAGCCATCCTCTCCCAGGCAATCACCCGGGCAGGCATCCCCGTAACCCCTGTCTTCATCCGGCAACTTGAACCCCTCACCATGAAACACATCCCGGACGATACCACCCTGAAAATCTTCACCGACCTCGGCGCCGGCCAGCAGAACCTCCTCGAAGAATCCGGCCTCCCCGCAGACCGCGTCCTCATCCTCGACCACCACATTAACCAGCCGCCGCCGGGAAACACCCCCTATCCCCAGGTCAACTCCCAGTTCTACGGACCCGACTATGCAAAATGCAGCGCCGCAGGCATCACCTACCTCGTATCCCGCAAACTGGACCCCAAAAACACCGACCTCGCCCCGCTCGCCGTTGTCGGCAACATCGGCGACATGATGGGCCGCGAAACCTGCGGCCTCACCGGCATCGCCCGCTGGATCGCAGAAGACGGCAGCAGTACCGGAAAAATCCGCATCACCAAAGGCCTCAACTGCTACGGCCTCTCCACACGGCCCCTTCACCTCTGCCTCGCAAACAGCGACGACCCCGCCGTCCCCGGCCTCGCCGCAAACCCCAAAGCAGCCACCGACCTCCTCATCCGCCTCGGTATCTACGACAGTTCCTCCTCCCAAAAAGTCTGGGAAGACCTCACCCCCGAACAGGCAAAACTCCTCACCAGCACCCTTGCCGAACAGATGATCGCCAACGGAGAAACCTGTGACCGGCTCATCGCCGAACTCTACCTCTTCCCCGAAGAAATGCAAAACTCACCCCTCAGAAACGCATCCGAATACGCCACCATGCTCAACGCCTGCGGCCGGTGGGCAAAACCCGCCATCGGCGAAGCCGTCTGTTTCGGTGACCGGGGCATCCATTACCGGGAAGCAGAACACATGCTCCGCCACCACCGCAGCATCATCCGCGAACTCTGCGAATACATCCTCGACACCGGCGTAACCGACGCCGGCGCCATCCAGTGGCTCCACACCAAAGACAAATACCCTGACACCATCGTCGGTATCGGGGCAGGCATGGCGCTCTCCCGGCTCGACAAAACCAAACCCATCATGGTTCTCTGCACCGTCGCCGACGAACCCGACATGATCAAAGTCTCCATGAGAACCAACGAAAAAGTCCTCCGCAAAGGAGTCGACCTCCAGGCCGCCCTCGTCACCGCAGCAGCAGAAGTTGACGGCGCAGGCGGAGGACATAATATCGCAGCGGGGGCATATATCCCCGCAGGTTGTGAACATGATTTCATCAGAAGAGTTAACGAACTTATTCGCGCCCAGCTTACAGCGAATACGCCGCATAGCTGACTTCCAGTTCGGGCGCGGCGCGGGCGACGCACTGTTCCCCGACACCGTCACCTTCAGCTACTCCAACACCAAACGCATCCGGTACGCAAACATCGGCAAAATCCGGCTCGTAACCGTCCGTGCCGGTGACGGCAGACTCACCCTCGGCTACCCCGCCGCAGCCCGTCTCCACGCCTGGCTCCCGGCACCCGCCAACCGCGTCGTCGTCATGGAAGAAGCCGTCCCCTTCATCCTCGACGGAAAAAACGCCATGGCCAAACATGTCCTCGCCAGTGACCCCCAAATCCGCGCCGAAGACGAAGTCTTCGTCGTTGACGAAAATGACAACCTCCTTGCAACCGGCATGGCCATCCTTTCCGGAAGCGAGATGATTGGGTTTAATTATGGAACAGCCGTAAAAGTAAGACAGGGAAGAAACAAAAAATGATGCCTGGAATTAATCCCAAACAGATGAAAGCTGCCATGAAAAAAATGGGCATGAAGATGGAAGAGATCGTTGACGTCGAAAAAGTCGTCGTCTACACCCCTTCCGGAAACTACGTCTTCGAACCCGCGGAAGTCGTCGGAATCACCATGCAGGGCCAGACCTCCTACCAGCTCACCGGCACCCCGCGGTTTGAACCGGCAAAACTGGAAATCCCCGAATCCGACGTAGAGCTCGTCGCATCCCAGACCACCGTATCTCCCGAAGCCGCCCGCCAAGCTTTAGAAGAATGCAACGGCGACATCGCCGAAGCAATCCTCAAACTGACCGCAGTATGATCGGAAACAACCGCATACTGGTCCGCGGAAACGAACGTGAATACTACGTCCGTGCAGGCGTTGGAAAACTCTCCACCGACCTCGGCATGATTGACCTCGCCGAAGCAGCCGCCCTGGAAAGCGGGGATACAATCCTCACCCATCTTGGAAAACCCTTCACCGTCCTCCTCCCGCGCCCGACCGACTTCTTCACCCACGGCAAACGGACCGGCGCACCCATGATGCCCAAAGACATCGGCATGGTCACCGCATACACCGGAATGTCACACCGGGACCGGGTACTTGACGCCGGGACCGGCTCCGGCATCGCCGCAATCTACTTCGGCGGCATTGCAGACACCGTCGTCACCTGCGAAGCTAGAGAAGACTTCTCCAAAACCGCCTCGGGAAACATCCAGGACGCAGGCCTTACCAACGTAGAGTGCCGGGCCTGTGATGTTCTGGACGTCAGTGACGGACCCTTTGACATCGTACATCTGGACATGATGATCGAACCGCGCCACGTGGAGCATGCATACGCTCTCCTCCGGACCGGCGGCTACTTCGCAACCTACACACCGTTCCTCGAACAGACCTTCACCGTCATGGACACCGCCCGAAAACTCTTCGGAGAGGACAGCGTCCAGACCTTTGAATGCATGGAACGGGAACTCACGCGCAGCAATCGGGGAACGCGTCCGTCCACACGGGTTTCCCACACCGGATACCTGACAATCTGCCGGAAAATATAACCCGGGTCCAAAGATGCCATATCCGAACTTATTTTAAGTATGGAAACGGAATTAGAAAGCAACGCAAATACTGCGGGGTAGAACAATCATGTTTTCCAAAATATTAGTTGCTATTGACGGATCAGAGATCAGCCGACGTGCATTTGCCCGGGCAGTCGACCTCGCAAAACAGAACAAAGCTGAACTTCACGCAATTTATGTGATCGAATCCGGAATCGTAAGTCCCGCCCCGGTTGACACAACCTGGGAGCTGATTTACGAACGGTTTGAAAAAGAGGGCCACGCCGTAATGACCGAACTGGTCAGTGACGCAAAGGCCAAAGGTATCGTGGTTGAGCCGCACATCGAAGCAGGCCATGCCGGAGACACCATCATTGAGACCAGTACCAAGATCGGAGCAGATCTGATCATTCTTGGTTCACTCGGCAAATCAAAGCTTGACCGCCTCCTGCTGGGCAGTGTCTCCTCATATGTGGTAAACTACAGCAAGACAAACATTATGATCGTTCGTACCTGAAAAAACAGATACGTCCTTATTTTTTTTCTGCGCGACCCCGAAGAAACCTTGAACCATATCGTACTCTCTGCAGATATGTTTTCCGGAAATCCGGATAGTTTGCGTGCATATTACCTGTATTCCTGAAATCCCGGACATCATGTATCTCCCGATTCCGATAGAACTGTTTTTACATGAAACAAACCAACAGTACTCTGACTTTTCCGGTTTGGAAATGAAATGCTTATGTCACACACTATACTGACAAGAAAATTCCAGGCGGTGTTCCTATGAGTGCCGAGGATATGTTCGCCAAGGATTATATGACAAAGGATGTTGTATCGGTAGAAATACCTTCCAGCCGTGATGATGTCCTGCGGATTCTGAAACGTACCGGTATCAGCGGTGTCCCGGTGGTAAAGGGTGACCACCTGATCGGTATTGTTACCCGGAAGGATATCCTGCACAAACCGGAAGAGGCACAAATTGCGCTTCTGATGACCGCAGAACCGCTGACGATCCGCCCGGACGCAACGCTGGCAGAAGCTGCCCAGGTGATGACTGAATGTAATGTCCGCCGTCTCCCGGTTGTTGAGGGAAATAAACTCGTAGGTCTCTTAAGTGTATCTGATCTGATCAGCGCGGTTGCAAAGCTGGATGATAAACGCGAGATCCGCGACAACTTTGTCAGCAAGCACACGTTTGCGATCTGGGAGGAAACGCCGCTTCCGGTGGTCGGCAGAATCATGGAGCTGGCCGAGGTTGATGCCATGCCGATCTTAAACTCAGAAAATAAACTGACCGGCATCATCTCCGAGCGTGATCTCATCCGCTGTTCCCGCATTGAGGACGACGTCCAGACGAGTGACTTCTCCACCGGAACAGACGATGACGAGTGGACGTGGGAGAGTATTCGTGACAATCACACGATTTCGTATGGTATCTCCAAAGTTGAGCTGCCGAACCGCCCGGTAAAGGATATGATGATCCGCAAAGTTATCTCTGTGCCGAATAATGCAGAGATCAGCGATTGTGCCCTGAAAATGAAACGCGGACGGGTTGATCAGATGCCGATTATTGATAATGATATGCGGCTGTCCGGCATGCTGTTTGACCGCGACGTGATTACGGCGTTATATAATATTTCCTGATCTGCCGACCGGCACTCTCTTTTTTTCTCCGACTGTTCCGCAATGCCAAGGTATATTAGCGTGCTTCTCCCACGAATACTTATGACAAAACCAGTATTATCCGATTTCTTTGCGACGTGGTGCGGGCCGTGTAAGATTCAGAGTCCGATCATTGATACTCTGGCTGCAAAGCTTGGTGATACCGTAGAGGTGAAGAAGATTGATGTGGATCAGTTCCCGGATCTGGCCAACAAGTATCAGATCAGTGTTGTGCCGACGCTGATCATCGAAAAGGATGGAAAAGTGGTACACCGTCTGGAAGGTGTCACCGATGCGTCCCGACTGGAAGCTCTGCTGAAATCCCTGATGTAACCGTTTTTACCAGGGTTTTCCCCGGATATTTTTTTCGGACCGGTTCACAAACCTCTTTTCATCCGGCGTTCTACATGGATAGTATGAGTACAGTGACCGTTGAAGTTGTCGGGTATACGTACCGTCCCTGCGGACCGTTCCCCTGTGATGCGGACCGTTCCTGCGGGCTTACCGAGTGTTTTGAGAAAGAAAAACTTTCTTTCGCATTTCCGGCTCTGGAAAACGCGCTAAAAGAGAAGTACGGGGATGCGGTCTGTGTGTCTCTGGTAGCACTGGACAAGGAGATCCCGGAACGGATTAAGGAGATTGTGCGTGCGGAACATCCGCCTCTGCCGATTATTTTGGTGAACGGAAAGGCGGTCCCGGTCGGGGCAGTGTCGGTTCCAAGGATCTGTGAATATATCGATCCGCTTCTTTAATCCTATTTTTTTCTGAGAATGTTTCTTGCCTATGCACAGGTCGCAAACCGGAATTTGTCTCCCTCATGTAGTTCATTGGTCAGGCCGGGGCACAAACTTTTCAGAGTTTCTGCTGCCGCCACAGACCGGTGTAGTGGAGAATGGTACAACAGTGTTCCGCAAGTGACGTGAACAGATATGCCTGATCGAGATCTTTGCCTGCGGCAAAGGTACCGTGTCCGCGTGCAATGACGACGTGGGAGGTTTTGAGCCCTGCGGCGACGGCGTCGGCAAGCTCCTGCGTTCCCGGTTCGCCGTCCACAATACTGATGACGGGCGCCAGCATTTTGCCTTCACTGTCGATGGTAGCAAGTTCGGTTTCTGCGAGGAGCGAGAGTGCGACGGCGTGGGCCGGATGGGCATGAACAACTGCCTGATGATCGGGACACGCGGTATAGATAGCGGTGTGGACACGCCATTCACTGGATGCGCCGGGTGTGACTCTGCCGTTGAGCGGCATGAGAACGATCTGGGCGGGATCTGCATCCAGATACGAGCCGGTCCGGGTGATGAAGTACTCGTTTTCGGTACGCAGACTCATGTTCCCAAAGTTGCCGCCGACAAGATGTTCGCGGAACAAGCGTGTTCCAATCCGGACGAATTCAGGGGCTGCCGCTGAATCATTCATATGCGGAATATATGTCTCCCGGCCCGGTATATTTCTACCGCAAGCCCTGCGAAAAAAGATCCGGGAAGTCTCAGGGTAGTATGACTCCTTTTTACCATTTCAAGGATGCGGGCCATATCCAGACCCAGTATCGGGATGCCTATATTGCGACGGAAGAGGATGATTTGGATCTTACCTATTTCCTTGTCTATACTATTCGGTGTATCCGGAAAGCACGGGAAAAACTCATCGAACATCTGCACAATGAGCGTGAGAGGACAAGCAGGGCAGATCGTCTGATTGCTGCTTTACCGAATCTGACAAAACGGCAGGGACAGATACTCAGGTATGTGCTGGAGTATAAGGAGGAGGAGTTTGGAATTCGGGAAATTGCAGAGAGATTTTCCATTGCATATCAGACTGCAAGAACAGATCTGATGCATCTAGAGGATTCTCAGTATCTTTGGATGAAAAAAAAGGGAAAGGCCCAGTATTATATTGTAGATGAGGGGTGGCTGGCCTCTGTTCGGGAATCAATGATGTGAGGATGAATCGTTTGAAGGCAGAGATTCCTTTGTACCTGTAGTTTTGGGCGGCATTGATTTCAGGAACAGGGGAATTACTAAGAATTACTAATTTGTGTTAATTAGGTGCGACAAGCTCAGGCATTTGATGGATTGGGGCTAAATTCCCCCTCTTCCTCCTTCAGAATTGTCTCTACCCCAATATGCGCTGCGGGTAACTGTGGTGTGTAAAGCTTGGGGAACAACGTGGGTCAAGGCCAAACCTGACGGTCCCAAACCTGCCAGAGAAAGAGAACACATGGTCAATCGAAAGGTGAACCTTTGCAAGCATCGTTAGCGAAAACGTGTGAAAACAGGTTGACACACACGAACCAAAAGGTATTGAAACCCGGGTCATACTGCTCGAATTACAGTATGACTGAAGGACAACGTGGTTTCCGGTGTAAAGAAGGGACCTAAATGTCCTCATGATATCCATCAGATGCAACTTGGTAAACCGCATGCAGTCCGTGGAAAAAAAACCCACGGTAAGTGTTTCGTGAGGAACACCCAACTCTGCAGGCGGCAAAGGAAGAAACAGAAAGCGAACGGCTGCTTGTAATGAGCAGCATAGAGGCTCCTGCCTCTCGATGAAAATCGGCAGACTTGTTTCAGGTCACCGAAGCAACAGTGATGCATACGCATGAAAGTAAAAGAGTCAAAGACACCCCTATCCGGTGAGGCGTTTACTCCCGCTTCCCTCTGGTCCTCCCTCAACTGGAACGAGATTGAGGCCACGGTGAATGCCCTGCAGAAACGAATTGCAAGATCATCCGCTCAAAAGAATTGGAGAAAGGTTCATCAGCTCTCCTACCTGCTTACCCATTCCCTCTCTGCGAAACTTCTCTCGGTGAAGATCGTCACTTCCAACAAAGGAAAACGAACCCCCGGTATTGATAATCAAGTATGGGTCACCGCCGAAGAAAAGTATGCAGCCGCTCTGTCCCTTACCAACAAAGGTTATCACTCTCTGCCTCTCAAACGGAAATACATTCCGAAAAAGAATGGAAAAACCCGCCCTCTGAGTATCCCAACCATGCATGACCGGGCTATACAGACTCTGTATGCCCTCGCCCGTGCCCCGGTTGAGTTCTCCACCGGCGATACTACGTCATTCGGATTTCGGAAAGGCCGTTCTGCTAGGGATGCAAGCACGTATCTCTTCAGCTGTCTGAGCAGATCAGGATCTGCCCAATGGATTGTAGAAGGAGACATTCAGGCATGTTTTGATGAAATCAATCACGCATGGCTCCTTGAAAATGTCCCTATGGACAAACACGTTCTGAAGCAATTCCTCAAGGCAGGATTCATGGAGGGGTATCAACTGTTCCCCACGGTGAAAGGAACGCCGCAGGGTGGCACGATATCACCCATTCTTGCGAACATTACGCTGAATGGGCTTGAAACAATGCTCCTGCAGGCCTACAACAGGAGACCAAAGAGTGGAAAGATAACCAAAAGCTACAACCCCCACAAGGTGAACCTCGCACGGTATGCAGATGACTTTGTCATCACTGCAGACTCCCCGGAAACGGCGGAGGATATCGTTCGGAGGGTGGCGAACTTTTTGAGGGAAAGAGGACTCATACTGTCTTCAGAGAAGACGCATATTACCCACATCGACGAGGGATTTGATTTTCTCGGATGGAACTTCCGGAAATACTCAGGAAAACTGCTGATCAAACCAGCGAAGGAAGCAAGGGAAAGAATCACAGAGAAGCTTCGGCTCACTCTGAGACAAACCATTGCTTCCCCACAGCGGGAACTGATCCGGCAGCTGAATCCGATTATTGCCGGATGGACGGCGTATCACCGACATACGGTAGCATCACAGATATTCCATCTGTTAGACAATACCCTGTATGGAATGATGCGCAAATGGGCGAAGAAAAGGCATCCAAAGAAGACGCCACACTGGACATTGAACCGGTACTGGCATCCTCTGAACAAACGAAAGTATGTGTTCTGCGATGGGGAAACAGTGCTTCGGCAGTTTTCGGATACGAAGATTCGAAGATATTCCCTCGTGAAACTGGGAATGAATCCCTACATAGATACCGCATACTTTCAGGGACGAAAGGCTATGAGATGCTGAAAAAAAAACTATTCCCTGCTATTTTGGGAGAATGACGCCAGAAATGGCAGAAGTGGCGTGAGCCGTATGCGGTGAAAGTCGCATGTACGGTTCTTGGAAGACGGGAGGGGTGAAACCCTCTCCTGTTATTCGACTAATTCCCCGACCGACCCGTATTTATGAGAGAAAAAAAAAGTATACTACATGTATATCCGATATCTCGGTCACTCCTCCTTCTCCCTCGAAGGCACAAAGAAGATTCTGATTGACCCAATGCCGGCTGAGGCGGCAGATGTCAATGCCGATCTGGTTTTAGTGACGCATGCACACGGAGATCACATGAATCTGCAAATCCTGAAAAAACTTGGAACACAGACGATTGCGGTGCACGAACTGTCCCGGTACCTGCAGAAACAGGGAGTACCCGCAACAGGCATGGGACTTGGGGGATCAATGAATATGGACGGCGTGACAATCAGAATGATTCCCGCTCTGCACTCGTCATCGGTCGAACTGCCGGACGGAACAGACGCATATATGGGGTCACCCTGCGGCTTCGTCGTCGAGATGGACGGAGTCTCTGTGTATCATGCGGGTGACACCGCACTGTTTTCCGATATGCGGCTGATCCATGACCTGTATCACCCGGATGTGGCCCTGCTTCCTGCGGGGGGACACTATACCATGGGACCGGAAGAGGCAATGATTGCCGCCGAGTGGATTGGTGCGCCGCTGGTAATTCCCATGCATTACAATACATTCCCGGCAATTGAACAGGACCTCTCCGGATTCAAAAAAGCGATAGAAGCAACGACGGCAATGCAGGTCAATCTGCTGTCACCCGGAAAAGGTGTTGAGGTCCCGTCCCGGGAATAATTTTGAAAAAAACAGAGGGACTCAGAGTCCCGGACCCATCAGCCGGACCAGAATCGCCTTCTGGGCATGGAGCCGGTTCTCAGCCTGATCCCACACACCGCTCTGCATGGAATCGATCACATCATCCGTGATCTCCTCCCCCCGGTGTGCCGGCAGGCAGTGGAGCACGATTGCATCCGGGGCAGCCCGCTTCAGAAGCGGCATATCAAGACAGAATCCGGTAAAGTCTTTCAGTTTCATATCTTTTATTTCCTCTTCGCCCATCGAAATCCACGTATCCGTGTAGATGGCATGCGCGTCGGCAACCGCTTTTGTAGGATCATCATACTCAACAATCTTACCCCCGTTCTCCCGCGCAAACCGAATTGCTGCCGGATCCGGTTCATACCCCTTCGGGGTCGCAACCGCAATCTCCATACCCGTTTGCACCGACGCCATAATCAGCGAGTTGCAGACATTGTTCCCGTCACCGATCCAGGCAATCCGAAGACCCTGCAGCTCACCGAACTTCTCTTTCAGTGTCAGGGAGTCCGCCATAATCTGACAGGGGTGTTCCTTATCCGACAGAGCGTTAATCACCGGAATGGACGCATACTTCGCAAAGTCCACAATCGTCTCATGCTTATAGGTCCGCATAATTGCTCCGTGCACATACCGCGACATCACCCGTGCCGTATCCGCAATCGTCTCCCCCCGGCCAAGCTGGGTATCCCGCGAGTTCAGATACAGCGCATAGCCGCCAAGATCGTACATCCCCACATCAAACGAAATACGTGTTCTGGTTGACGCCTTCTCAAAGATCATCGCAAGTGTTTTTCCGGCAAGCAGCGGGTGCGGCACTCCCGCATACCGCTGACGCTTCAGCCGTGCGGCAAGCGTGAGAATATCATCATACTCCTCAGCGGACAGATCAGTAATCGATAAAAAATCCTTCTTCATCGTAACTCCTTCATATGGGCAATACGCTTCGCAAACAGTGCAGACGTTCCGATATCACTGCGGTGCCGGACGTTCCCGGACACATTTCTGCACGCCGCCTCTGCTGCTGCTTCCGCCTCATCCAGACTCTCGCCGACACCGACAAACGCCATCGTCCGGGATGTCTGCGTCTTCAGCACCCCGTCATCCTCAACCACATTTGCATAGTAGAGAACCGTGTTCTCATGAGTTCCAAGGGTAATCGGATCTCCGGCATGCGGACTCTCGGGATATCCCGCCGGTACAATATACTTACAGACCGTCGCCAGATTCCGAAACGACACATCAGCAGGTGACAGAGTTCCTGCAACAATATGCTCCACAATGTTCGAAAAGTCCGAATCTAGCAGAGTCAGAACATTCATCGCCTCCGGATCCCCGAACCGTGCATTAAATTCAATCACCTTCGGACCGGATGCCGTGTTCATGAACTGGCCGTACAACACTCCTTTATAGGGAGAACCTTCCTGTGCCAGAGCCGCAACCGTTGCCTGCATAATGGAAAACGCCTGCGCATACTCCTCATCCGACACGAACGGGAACGTATGTTCCGCAAGCGTATAGGAGCCCATGCCTCCGGTATTCGGCCCTTTATCACCGTCAAAAGCCCGTTTGTGATCCTGCACCAGCGGCATAGGAACAAGGGTCTTCCCGTCGACGAACGCCATCAGCGTAAACTCCTCGCCAAGCAGCCGTTCCTCAAGAATAATCATCTGATTCGTGAGAGTCCGGGCATAGGCAACCGCTCCCTCACGGTCCACCTGTTCACCCATGACCTTTACCCCTTTTCCGCCGGTAAGACCGGTTGGTTTCACCGCAAGATCACCCGGATACTCACGGATATACGCCACTGCCTCATCCGGCGTTGTACACAGTTTATATGCCGGACATCCGGGAATTGCGTACTTCTGCATCAGTTCCCGGCAGAATCCCTTATCCGTCTCAATCTTCGCTGCCGCCGCAGTCGGTCCGACGCAGCCGATCCCGGCCTTTGTCAGCACATCCGCAACACCTGCCTGCAGGGGTGCCTCAGGGCCGATCACAGCATATTGAATATTGTATTGTTGCGCAAACGCACTCACTGCAGCAGAATCCGTCTCCGGATGGATCAACACTTTCCGGGACAACTTCGCAATTCCCGGATTTTTCTTGGCCATTACACTATACAGTTCGGTATCACTATTTCTGGAAAGTGCAGCAGCGATTGCATGCTCCCGGCCGCCGCCACCCACCACAAGTATCCTCATGCTCATATTATGCTCCTTTATCCATCAAAAAAATGTTCCCTGAAAAAGAAAATTCAGTGACTGAGCAGCTCGCCTGCACGAACCAGCGGATGCAGGGTAACACCCGCGCTCCCGAGCAGCTGTTCTGCGCCGCCTTCCCGGTCAACAACCGTCACTACCGAATCAATGATTGCCCCGGCTGCCCGCAGTTCATCGACACCATACTTTGATGACCCGCCGGAGGTGGTAACATCCTCAATGAGGAGGACATGTTTTCCGGCAACATCTCCGATAATCATCTGGCTTTTTCCGTGATCCTTCGCTGCCGAGCGGATGACCGCACAGGGTTTTCCGCTGGCAAGTGATACTGCGACCGCCAGCGGAACACCGCCAACGGCAACACCTGCAATCACATCAAAAGAAAACCGTACGGCAACCTCGCGGGCAATCTCGGAGAGAAGCGCGGGCTGCATTACGGCTGTTTTGACATCTATGTAGTATTTGCTTTTTGCCCCGGAGGCGAGCACAAAGTCCCCGAACTCCACGGCTTTATATTGAATTAAGAGGTCTAATACCGGGTTTGTCATGATACTATATCAGACTCCTGTCAGATATCCTATATTGTATACCCTCCATCAGGTATAATCAATTGCCCCCGCACGAATCCCTGGATTTACCAGGGAACATCCTTTACCCCGATCAGATATCCGATAATATTTGCGCCGCGGTGCAGCAGAGGGGTCAGAATCAGAATCGCAATCAGGACCCAGATGCTGATATACTCCAGCACCCAGAGCGGAGCACAGATGCAAAGCAGGATCAGTGAACCCGCAACCAGATCATACATATCTGCAATCGGCCATTTTTCCCCGCGGTCCTTTCCTGCGCGGCGCTTGAAGTAGCTTTTTACCATGTCACCGAGGAGTGCACCTACGGCGAGAGCGGTAATCGTTACAATCGTATGCTGCGGCAGAGAATCCCAGTGCAGGTATCCGGCAAGAAAAATCTGTATCAGGCCAAACAGAATTCCGGCGAGAATGCCGCCGATCAGACCGCGCCAAGTTTTTCCGTCACCCAGATACCGCCGTCCGTCTTTTGCGGACTTTCCAAAGTCGACCGGTGTTCCCCCGCCGACTGCGGCGGCCGCGGAGTTCGGCACATAGGCGGGGACCATTATCCAAAATGCCGCAACAAACGTCATCAGGACGCCGAATAGTATGTCGCTTACCATCAGATCACTCTATCCATTAGTTTATTAGATAGAGAGCAAAAAGATATAATAACTTATATTCAGTGGTTCCTACGGGCCCCCGGAAGGCTGTCTGTCTCATAAAAAGCGTATAATAGGATAGTTAAGCTATGGAAATTATCAAGAAAACAAAAAGCATGTGCCCAGTCTGCGGACGACTGCTGGAAGCAACGGTGACTGAGGAGGATGGGGCGATCTGGATTCGGAGAACCTGCCCTGAGCATGGAGAGGAAAAAACCCTGTACTGGTCAGACGCTGCCATGTATCACCGGTTTGCAAAGTATGACCGCCAGGGTCGCGGTGTTCTCAATCCGAACACTGATACTCCCGGTGAGTGTACCCAGCGCTGCGGCCTGTGCGCCCACCACAAATCAGGAACACTGTTGGCGAATGTTGATGTGACGAACCGCTGCAACCTGAAATGTGAGTTCTGCTTTGCAAATGCCCGGGCATGCGGATATGTCTACGAGCCGACGTTTGACGAGATCGTTAACATGTTTACAATGCTCAGGAATGAGCAGCCGATTCCCTGTCCCGCGGTCCAGCTTGCCGGCGGCGAGCCGACGATGCGTGATGATCTGATTGAGATCGTGAAGAAAGCAAAGGAACTCGGATTTAATCAGGTGCAGATGGCATCAAACGGGGTCAAGCTTGCCCAGAATCCTGATCTTGCCTGTGATCTGAAGCGTGCTGGTCTTTCTACGGTCTATCTGCACTTTGATGGTGTGACGAAGGATACCAATCCGCTTCTGGAGAAGACCAGTCTCCCGGCAGTTGAAAACTGCCGGAAAGCTGGTCTTGGTATTGTTCTGGTCCCGACGGTGATCAACGGGAAAAATGATCACCAGGTCGGCGATATTATCCGGTTTGCCAGTAAAAATATCGATGTCATTCGCGGTATCAACTTCCAGCCGGTTGCGTTTACCGGAGCCGCCAAAGATGACGATGTTGCCCGCGAGCGGGTAACGGTTCCGGATCTGACGAGACGTATTGAGGAGCAGACCAAAGGAACGCTGAAGCAGTCTGATTTCTATCCGGTCCCTTCGATGATGTCGGTCTGTGATCTGATTGAGGCATATACCGGTGAGCCGCAGATTATGTTCTGTGCCCATCCGCACTGCGGTGCGGCAACCTACGGATTTGTCAACGATAAGGGTGAGCTGGTGCCGATCAACCGCTTCCTTGATGTGGATAAATTCTTTGATGAGATTGAGAAGATGGCCGGGAAACTGAAGACTTCCGGGATGACCGGGAAGTATCTGGCAATGGCAACCGGCCTGAATCATATCAGGAAATCTGTGGAAACGGGTGAGATTGACGGTATTAAGATCGATATGAACAAGATGATCTATGACGCGCTGATCAAGCATGATTATGAGACGATCGGCAAGTTCCATAAGAATGCTTTGTTTATCGGTACGATGCATTTCATGGACTGTTTCAATTACGATACGGACCGGGTTGAGCGCTGCTGTATTCATTATGCAACCCCTGACGGACGTCTGATTCCGTTCTGTACGTATAACAGCGGTCCGGTGTACCGGGAACAGGTCTGGAAGAAATACGCAAAGTCGATGCCGGCAAAACCGGAAAAGAAGGAATAATTTTCCCATTTTTCTGATTTTTTCTTTTTTGGAATACGCTTATTACCTCAGAGGACTACTATCCCGTATGAAATGTCCTGTCTGCGGGCAGGATTGCATTCAGTCTTCTGATGATCTGTTGATTTCTTCGCATCACCGGTTTACTTCGTGTCCATCCTGCAATGGTTTGCCCAGAGACAAGTTTATGCCGCCGTGTGTCGATACTCCGCCGCCTCGGTGTCCGGTCTGCGGGAAGCGGCATCTGGATGATGTGTTTGCGCATATATGGCTGATTCTGACTGAGGAGGGGGTACTCCCGGTAACCGCGCCGCTGAAAGATGTGGGGATTCCGCATCTGCATCCGAGTATGGTCCTTGATTCTCCGCCTTTTCTTCCCCCTGCTTCTCTGATTCTGCTGACTCATGCGATCGGGGTGCCGGTTGCCGAACGTCTTATGGAGGAGGTCCCGGAACTTCGCGGGGTGGTTCGTGACTGCCGTGTTGTTCCGGGGATTTCGGACGGGTATCAGTCTCCGAAGTTTCATACACACGAGCTGATTGCCGGCTGCGATTTGCATGCGACGATTTTTCCGTCACGGGCCGGGGCGGTGGTTGTGTATCAGCGGAGTTCAACGATGCATGTGGAGCTGCCCCGCCCGATTCAGCCGAAGTTTGTGTCGGTGATAGGGATGCTGGACCGCAGGCATCCGAAGCTTGTGGTTGACGGGTGCTGCGGGGTTGGAACACTGGGTCTTGCTGCGGCGCTGTCCGGGATGCCGTCCCATGTGATTCTGAATGACCGCTGGTATGCGGCGGCGTTCTGGACCGGGGTAAATATTGAGGTGAACCAGCGTCCTCTCGGGATTGAGGAGTTTGCCTGGTGTGTGGATTTTGCGGATTTATGTTCCCGGAAAATCCGGACCTGCCCGGTTCCGGTGGCAGAGGCGGCAGGTGCCGGTCTGCGGCTTGATGTCTGGCATGGGGATTTCCGATGTCTGCCGAGACAAAGGACGGATCTGGGAGATTCGCTGTGTATTTTTGATCCGTTTGAGAAGGGTGACCGGTATCTGACTGAGAAGATTATGCGCCGCTGGAAGCAGGACTGCGGCGGACAGATATTTATGCCGTAGTTCACCTTGCATGGGTGGTCCTCTAAATCACCGGTAAAGGGGGGCCGGTACCGCGTTATCCACCACTACTGGTTCGTAGAGTTTATGCCCGGAACGGTGCCACGTATGTGGTAGTATGATTCTCTCGTCAGGTTCCGGGAGTACCCGGCTGTACCGGAAAGTCGCGGATGTGCTGGCGCTGCCGGAAGAGTCGGTGAGTGCGGTTGCGTCTCTGTTCGGAAGTGGTGCGACGGTGCCGTTTATCGCCCGGTACCGGAAAGAGGCTACCGGATGTCTGGATGAGGTGGCGGTTGCGTCGGTACGTGATGCGCTGATCCGGATTCAGCAGGTGGATAAACGAAAGAAGGCGATTGTTGCGTCGCTTCGGGAACGGAATCTGTTCACACCGGATTTACAGGAGCGGCTGTTCCGTGCCGATACGATTGCGGAGCTGGAGGATGTGTATCTGCCGTACCGGCCGAAACGGCAGACACGGGCGAGTGTGGCGCGGGACCGGGGGCTTGCTCCGCTTGCTGCGGTTCTGCGGATGCAGGATCCCCGGCTGTCACCGGAAACGGCGGCGAAGACGTTTGTCTGTGAGGCGGTTCCGACTCCGGCGGATGCTCTGGCAGGCGCCCGGGATATCCTTGCGGAGGAATTTTCAGAGGATACAGATATCCGGGCTGCGGTCCGCGGGATTTTTGCGAAGGATGCCCGGATTTCTTCGTCGGTGGTGAAGGGTAAGGCTGAGGATTCTTCGGTGTATGCGGGGTATTATGCGTGGGAGGAGATGGTCGGGCGGGCGGCGTCGCACCGGGTGCTTGCGGTGATGCGGGGTGAACGGGAAGGGGTGCTGAGGCTGCATCTGCTGCCGCCTGAGGATGTGGCGGTTGGGGAGGTTACGCGCCGTGTGGTTGCGGAACGCGGGCCGGCGTCTGCGGAGGTTGCGGCGGCGGCGGCTGATTCGTACCGCCGGCTGATTGCACCGTCTCTGGAACGGGAGTTTTTTGCGACGGTGAAGGAGCGGGCGGATTCTGAGGCTATCCGGGTGTTTGCGGAAAATCTCCGGCATCTGCTGCTGGCGGCTCCTGCGGGAGAGAGGCGCGTCCTGGCAATCGATCCGGGGTACCGGACTGGCTGTAAGGTGGTTTGTCTGGACGGGACGGGGAAAGTTCTGGAGACGGGTGTGATCTATCCGCAGGTCCGGCCGGCTGAGGCGCGGGAGATGATGATGCGGTTGTGTAAGACGCATGCGGTCGATATTATTGCGGTCGGGAACGGTACGGCGGGCCGGGAGACGGAGCGGTTTGTCCGGGGGATCCGGTTTGGTCGTCCGGTTCCGGTGCTGCTGACAAGTGAGTGCGGGGCGTCGGTGTACTCGGCGTCGCCTGAGGCGCGGCGTGAGTTTCCTGAGATGGATGTTACGCTGCGCGGGGCGGTGTCGATCGGCAGACGGGTTCAGGATCCGCTGGCGGAGCTGATTAAGATTGATCCGAAGTCACTTGGTGTGGGGCAGTATCAGCATGATGTGGATCAGAACCGGCTGTCTGCGAAGTTGTCGGATGTGGTGGAGCAGGTGGTGAATGCGGTGGGAGTAAATCTGAATACGGCCAGCGCTATCCTGTTGTCGTATGTGTCGGGGATTGGTCCGGCACTGGCGGAGAAGATTGTGGCGTTCCGGAATATGCACGGACCGTTTGACTGCCGTGCGGATCTGCTGAGGGTGCCGGGGGTCGGGCCGAAGACGTTTGAGCTTTCTGCCGGGTTTCTGCGTGTGTTCGGGGGATCGAATCCTCTGGATATGACGGGGGTGCATCCGGAACGATATGAGCTTGCGGGCCGTATTGCTGCGGATCTGGGGGTGCCGGTATCGCGGCTTGTGGGGGCTGAGGAGCTGCTGCGGCGTGTTGAGGCTGGGAGGTATGTGACGGCAGACTGCGGTCTGGTGACGGTTGAGGATGTTTTGGATGAGCTTGCTCATCCGGGCCGGGATATCCGGGTGACGGATGAGGATGAGTTTTCGTTTGATGCTTCGGTGCATGAGGTGGGGGATCTTGCGGAGGGTATGGTTTTGCCGGGTCTGGTGACGAATGTGACGGCGTTCGGGGCGTTTGTGGATGTGGGAGCAGGCCAGGACGGTCTGGTGCATATCAGTGAGCTGGCGGACCGGTTTGTGCAGCATCCGTCTGAGGTGGTTTCGGTGGGTATGCGGGTGCGGGTGGTGGTTCTGGCGGTTGATTCTGCCCGGAACCGGGTTACGCTGAGTATGAAGCGGGTGGTCTGAACGGGGTTCTGGTACCGGACGCCTGATCGTCCGACGGATGTTCCGTTTTCCTGGGATGAGTTCGGAAAAATTTCCCGGAAGGGGGAGTTGTGTGCGGCGCTGCGGGAGGCTGCAGGGTTGTATTCGCCGGAGGATCTTGAGGAGATGCTGGTCCGTTACGGGCGGAAGCTGGAGTTTGTTCCGGCTGAGTATGCGGCGGCGCTGATGAGTTCGGCACGCGGGCAGGTTGTCGACGGGTATCATGGGCTGATGGTTGCTGAGCTGGATGAGGTGCATGGAGCTGTGCGTCTGCCAAGGATGTGGAGAGAGTTTGTGCGGGAGGCCGGACGGCAGAGTTCCCGGGGAACGGAAGGGGACCGGCTGCGGGCGCTGAAGTATGTGATTGCGGCGTTTGCGATGTTTGTGTGTGAGGAGCCGGCACATCCGGTCGGGACGCCGTTTCCGGGAGGGTATGCGGTGGAGCTGCATGAGGGTGTGTATTATTGTCCGGTCCGGGAGGTTCAGGGTGAGGTGGATGAGACGCTGTGTAGGTTCTGTCCTGCGGTGCAGAGCAGGGAGCGTGATCTGATGCTGACGAAGGAGGAACGATGGTTTGTGGAGCGGGAGGAGAAGCTGGAGAACTATTTTTATAATTTTAAGGGGTAGGTTTTGCTGAAAATGGTTGGGTCAGGCCAATACCTATTTTAAGTTACGGGCACCACTAAGTAATGCAATGAACAGTGGCATCTGCCCTAAATGTGGTTTACCCAAGGAACTCTGTATTTGTGAGGAAGTCGCAAAGGAACAGCAAAGGATCAGTGTGAAAGTGAGCAAGAGACGGTACGGGAAAGAGGTGACCGTTGTTGATGGTCTGGATCCGTACGAGATTGATCTCGAGGATCTTTCCAAATATCTGAAAGGACGTCTTGCATGCGGCGGCACTGTGAAGGAGAATTCTATTGAGCTGCAGGGGAACCATCGCGACAGAGTGAAGGAACTGTTAACGATTCGCGGTTATAGTATTGATAATATCAGCTAATGTGCGGCTGATACGCGATATTTTTTATTTTTTTGTAGGCTGAAGGTGTGTACGGACTGCCTGAGGTGCGTTGTTTGGTACGGGTACGGTCACCTGACTTTGATACTAGGTCCCTCCTCCCCCGCAGCGCATCCACCAGCATCATACCAATTTTTTGGAGTATGAGAATTTGACAGATACCTCAAAATCAACCTGTCACTCCGGGAAACACAAAGGTATCTGTCAAATTTGGTACGTCAGGCTGTGAGTATATTTTTGCAGGCTTTGCGGACGGCAGGGTCGGTTTCCTGTTCTGCCCAGGTGGTAATTGCCCGGTGTGCTTCGTCTCCGCCGAATGTGCTGAGGGTCTGGACGGTGATGCGCCGGACGAAGGGGTTTTCATCGCTGAGCATGGGGATGACGGCAGAAACGGCGGCAGGGTCACCGAGGAGGCCGAGGCCTTTGACTGCCATGTAGCGGACATGGTCGCGGGGGTCGTGAAGTTTGCTGAGGAGGTGCGGGGAGCAGACCGGGTCTTTGAGGAGGCCGAGGATTTCACAGGCGCGATAGCGGATGAGCCAGGAGTCGTTGTCGAGCAGCGGGAGTATGAGAGGGAGGATGTCGGTGCCGTAACCGGCGAGGGTGCGGGCTGCCTGATGTCTGATGCTTTTGTCGGGGTTGTAGAGGAGGGCGATGCTGTCGAGAGGAGAGGGGACTGTATTCATGATAGTACATACAATGTGAGATTATTTACTTACTGTGGTTGGGGGCGGGATGTGCGGGGGGCCGGGCCGGATTTTGTGTAGGTATACGTGCGGCATTCCCTTTCTAAAATGCCGTGTATCAAAGATATCATGCTTTCAAAGGTATGATGAGAGAAAAAACAGCAAAAACTTCATCACACGGGACCCGGAACTGTATGCTTTCTACGGACCCGCGTAAACGGGAAATAGGGCGTGGCAGTGTGGAAAACGATCGTGCACCATCTCCAAAATACACCCTCCCTGCTGGAATAATCGCCTGAATTCCGATTTTAAACCTGTATATGGCTTATTTTAACAGACCTCCGACAGTTTTCGGGAGTATCAGCGGTATTTTCCCCGGGGTTTCTTTCCGGGCCGCTTCCCCGGTAAAAAGGTATTTCTTGTTCAGGGATAATGAGATATATTACTTATGGAGTCTGTCCCCCGTTCCGGAGATTCGGGTATTTCATCGATAATTGCGGTTGTTCTGCTGTTGGCGCTGGTGGTCCTCTGTGCATCCATTGTCAGCCTGATCGTTCTCCAGTCGGTGCAGAATGCGGCCCCCGAGACGCTGCACGCACAGTTTCAGGCGTCGGCAAATGAGAACCGGCTCTATCTGACGGGAGGGGATGTGCTCCCGATCGCGGATCTGACCTTCTACGATAAGAACGGGACTGTGATTTCTGACTATGTGACTTTTCCCAACGGTAAGACCGGGACAAATGGGAACTCCGGAGTCTGGACTCCGGGTGAGTTTATCACCACTGATGCAAATGTGACGCTCGGCTCCATCGTTGCAAAGTCTGCGAACGGAAACAGCGTTCTGGTGTACCGGGCGAGTGGTTCGTCGGCGTCCCTGCCGACCGGAGATATGGTACCGGACTGGTTCACGATACCTCCACTATCACAGGGAGGTAACACATCTGACTACGAAATAGGGACCACGTATGATTGGTGGGAGTTAGTGGAATATGCGAAAAAGAATTCTGGTGCCTCGCTTGGACATGGTATTATCTATTCCGATGGGATAAGCATTTACTGTTGGGTTTCAATTAACCACCAGTATTTATCACAGAGTGAGGCTAACCAGAATCTTACCATTGAAGAGTATACCAATCTGCATCCCACCTATTTACTAAAGATAAATTTATCCACATATATTTATACAACGAATGATATTGATGGATCTGACATCAATTCACCATGGAAAATCCCAGCTCCTGTCTGTGGTTCATTATATGATTACGATAAAAAATTATACATATGTATACAAACAGGAGCAACAGATCCGAATAGTATATGGCGCATATCGAGAAATCCAGCAAATATTGGCGACTGGTTACCTGTAGGGACGATTAAATCTTGACCTCTTTAGAGTTACTCCCCTCTCCCCCCTCAGTAAAATCGTAACAGCCTTCGACTCCCAAAAAATCCCATCCAACGATATCTACGATATAAAAATATATCAGATCACAAAGATGTTATAATCCTGACGCCCACATCTAGTACATTATGAACAGCTCCGAACGAAACGATGAACAGATCCTCATCCGCCTGCCGGGCGCCCTGAAGTCCCAGATCGAGGCCGCCGCAAAGATCGAAGGCATGACCTCTCAGGAATGGATCCGCAAAGGAGCAGTAGACCGTCTCAGCCTCCTCAATATCTGTCCCTCCTGCGGCACAATCAACGCCGCAGCTGCCAAATTCTGCAACGAATGCGGCTCCTCCCTCAAAGACAGCAAACGCAACCTCTACCTTGGCTGGCTGGCCCAGACCTTTGAGGAACAGTTCGGCGATGACGGAAAACAGCTTTTTGAAGAATGGATGAAACTTGCCGAAAAACGGGAACTGATCAGCATCTCCAAACAGGGTAAATGGACCGTCGTTACCGAACAAAAGCCAGAGTGACCCGGCTCCGGAATCCCTCATTTCCGGAGATTTTTTTCAGTATGTACTCTTTTCGTTGAGAAGACAGGTGCGTGTTGCGGAAAAATGCAAAACATCCGGTGAGGTTTCGCGCAATCCCGGCCAAGCTTCAGATCATCTGGGATACTGAATAAAATATTCAGTCTGGTGTGCTGAGCGGGGTGTGAAGAGGGAGGTGGGACGAAGCACGGGGTGATATGGGATTCATCCCGCGAATAAACCAAAGGTTTTTCCGTGAGATTTTTGTTTGTGCGTTTGTCAATATTTTTTCGAGGGATTCTTCATTCGTATGTTGCGACTTTTTCTCGTGTGTCTTTGGACGCATTTGGGTAACCACGGAACACACCGAACACACGGAAAAAACACGGAATACCGCTTCGCTTACGGAAAAAACGGAAAGACTAAGGAAGTGGGATGTTTCGCTCGTATGTTGCGACTTTTTCTCGTGTGTCTTTGGATATATGTGGTTCTCGATATACGTTCAAAACTTCCCACTTCCTTAGTCTTTCCGTTTTTTCCGTAAGCCGCGTAGCGGCGGTTTTCTGTGTTTTTTCTTCCGTGGAATTCTGTGTGTTCCGTGGTTACCCACCTGACGTCTAAAGATGCACAAGAAAACGTATCGACATACGAACGCATCATCTCATTTCCTTAGTCTTTCCGTTTTTTCCGTAAGCGAAGCGGTGAGCAAACCGCATATTTGCGAACACACCTCCGGCTTTCGAGCCCTGATTACCCGTTTTCATGAAAAAATATACAACAACCCGTACCGAAAATTACGACAAACCGGTCCCTGCCGAACTAAAACTTCACCCTCTCCCGTTTCGCTCCCGCAAGATTTGCCCCGCCAAGCTCCGCATGTTCCATGTTTGCATCCGTCAGATCCGCCTGCCACAGATCCGCACCCTCCATGTGGGCATACCGCAGATCCGCGCCGCATAACCGTACATTCCGCAGATCCGCGCCCTCCAGATGGGCATACCGCAGGTCGGCCCCCGACAGATCCAGATCCCGCAGATGTGCCTCCTCCAGATACGCCCCGTAGGTACGAACATCTCCCCCGCCGTTTACAAGCATCTCCTGATACCTGACATTCCACCCGGCAATATCCCCGGTCTCCGCCGATTTCCGCAAAAGCTCCGCCACTCCCGCATCATACTTCATCTTTCCCGCTGCATCATACTCCGCCGCATCCGGGTTCGCCCCGATCAGACTTGCACCGCCGAGAAACGCCCGCCAGAGATTCGCACCGGCAAGATTCGCATTTTCCAGACGGGCATTCTTCAGATACGTATAGGAAAGATCCGCCTTCTGCAGCAGGGCAAACCGCAGATCCACCCCTTCCAGATACCAGTAGGCCAGGTCTGCCCCCTCCAGATGCGCCCCGTAATTATCCGTACTCCGCAGAAACTGATTCTCCTTCAGATACCCCGCATACCATGCGTTCCACTCGGTAAAATCCATCGCAAGCGAACATCGCTGCAGCATCGCATACTGGTCGGCATCAAACTTCGTTCGTCGTTTGGGTGGCATGCTGGTTATCTCACCTTCGGCTCTCTCGTTTTGTAGTGTTATAGCGTCCGCGGTATAAGTAGGTTTGCCGGAGATCAGGTTCCTCTCAGGGCACCGACCGTCGTAGACCCCACACGATACCATGCGGACCAGCCGCTTGCCGTCTCCTCTTTCTTGACAAGGACATCTACCCTGGAATTATTTGAGAATCCAAGGCCAAGACTATCAAGCTTCGGAGATAGGGTAATCGTTGATGTTGAGGGCATTGATCCAGAGTATAAACGCTTCGCCTCGGTGGATACATCACCAACCGTACCATCCGGCAGAACATAGACCTCCAGTTTTATGGTACCCTCCAGGGTTTGCTGTGTTATCGTCACATTTATTTTCGTCGATGAACCACTCCCGTATCTTTCCACAGTCCCTGCTACCAGTTCCGGATACGTAAAGATAACCTGTCGCGCCGGAAGATTGACCGACTGTCTCTCCACCACATCAACACCCGAACCGCCGTCTACCGTAAGGGAAAACGTTCCGTTTATCTTCAGATTTGAAACGGCAGGATTTTCCGCACGTTCCTTGTATGGGAAATTCCAATACTGGGAAAGCACGGCATAGAAATAATAATTCACCCCGGTCTGCGGATTTGCCACTGCCTTTAATTGGTTATTTGATCCCGGAGTTGCAATCTGAACACCATTTGGCTGGGCAACCGTAAACGTCTTCACCTTTGTTACCGACGAGTTCAGTATATCCAGAATCTGGATATACACCCCCCTTCCCGGAATAACACCGACCTTGTCATCAGTATACGTGGTATTCGAATACGTCCCGAACATAACTTTCAGATACCCGTTCTCCGTAACAACCACATCATTGTTTCCGTCTCCGAGAACAGTCATCCGTGTCTGAACCAGAACAACCTCCTCACCGTCTGCAAATGTCCCGACTGCCGTAACAATCATATTACTTCCGAGAACACCCGCGGTAACACCCGTCACATGAAACCGGTACGACACCCCGATCTGCGGATTTTCCACCGAAGACGCACCGTTCCACGCAAACGTCACACCGCTCCCAAGCACCCGGACCGACGTAATATTCTTCGCATCCGCTCCCGAATACAGCAGAAACTCCATCCCGTACTCATCCTGTGTCTCATACGGCGTAAGCGTAGCCCCCACATTCTTCGCCGAAAACATCCCGCTGAAAAACCCGAGCGCCACCCCGCAGATCACCGCAATCAGCACAATCGTAATTGCCAGGATCAGCAAAGTACCGATAACCGGAGAAACAGCCTCCTCCTGAATCTGAACTGAGCGGGAACACATATACGAAGTAATATGCGTGATATACATATAAAATCATCATCCCCCCCAATAACACTCAGAACACATTTAAAATTGGCTTTGATTCTCAGGAACAACCTCTGGTGTGCACAACAATTACCGGTTTCGAGATGGAACCTGTCTCGGCACCGGCAAACCGGAAGACATCAAAAAAATCTCAGGCAGCCACTGCAACCGAACCAAGTTCCACAGTCGCGCCGATCAGCCACTCCTCATCTACCATCCGAATATACTGAAGCACAACACGGACAGTACCCTCCTGCGTATCATGCAGAGACAGCAGATACCCGCCGCCATCCTCTGCAATCATAACCGCCAGCCGGCTCATCGACCCGCCGTACCGGTCAGTAAAGAAAAATCCATTTATCCCCACATTATACGGCCGCTTCCCGTCAGCGAGGATAGTTCCGTTCACATCCATAGCATACAGTCGGATACCCTCCTTCACAAACACTCCCTCAGGATCCATAAACGCAGCCAGAGCGGCATCTTTCCCAAATGTATCCACATAGGAGAGAGCAGCCTGCACATTACCCTGAGCCGTATCACGCAGAGAAATCAGATACGGCACCTGCTCCGAAGAAAACGGCTGAACGACACCCACAACCCACGTCTCATCCATCGGCAGAACATACGCCAGACAGAGCCGTGCCGTTCTCACCTCATCCTCCGAACGGATCGGATGACAATACGGCACAAATCCCCCGCCCTGCCAGCTGCGTTTAAGCAGTATCTTTATTGTCTCAACACCATATCCGTCCCGGTAATTCAGAAAATTTTCCCCCGTCAGATTCCCGCGTACCGAATCCGCAAGCAGCGTCCCGTTCATATCAAAAGCAAACGCCGCACCACCCTCCGGCACAAACCGCCCCTTCGGGTCATTCAGCACCGCAAGCGTCTCCTCCCGGCCATTCTCCTTTGCATACAGATAAATCTTCGCAGCAGTACTTCTCATAGAATCAAGATCAGTATCCTTCGCAGGAAAAACCATCTGACCCGGTTCAACCTGATCAGACAGAATTACACAGACATCCCTCCCGCCTGCAGAAATCGTCCTCCAGACAAAAACCTTCTCCACAAGAGAACCGTACGACAGATCAAACCCGTCTCCGACTATTGCCCCCTCGGGAGAAACCGCAATATTTCGGACAATCTCTCTCTCCTTGCACCCCGCATAGAGAGAATCAGTCAGAATATTTTCCCCAATGGCAACCGCATCAGGCGAACAGTATACCACGCCATTCGTATCAACCAGCCATACAGAATACGAAGGATACCCCGTCTCCCGTACCATCTGCTGGTAGAACATCCATGGATACATCTCCAGAGAAACATACCCGTCATACCCGCCACTCTTCGTATACACCGGTGCGGAAACGGAAATACTATCCATACCATTCGCATTAACACCCGGCTGCGACAGCAGATATCCGGAATCCGCGGACGTACCGTTCAACACCATCGGATCCCCAAGATACGGCGTATCCGCTCCATAAAACGGATATCCGGCAATCACACTTCCATTCTGAGAATACCGGACAGCCCACTGGGCCCATGGATACATCTGATACAACTCCCGGACCGACACCGTCAGAAGCGGATCATCATGGGAATATCCCGACTGATTCCCTGCCGCAGCCCGCACATCCTCACCAATCCCGGCAAGAGACGTCTGGGCATACGCACAAACGGCACCAAGTGTCTCATTCATCTCCGGTGAGGGAACGACGGACACAGAACTGTCTGACACCTCAACACAGCCTGCAGAGAAAAAAAGCATCCCTGCTGCACATATCACCAGCAGAACCCACCCGGGAAGCGGTAAACGCAATCCTCCTTGCATCTCAGGACCCCCAAAATCCAGGCATAATATATACATATCCTGCATTGGGTATAAAGCTGATGGACAAAAAACAAGATTTTATGTTCATATTCTTTTGAAATTCCGTCAAAAAATGAATAATTCGAACAAAAGCATGAGAAAACAGACAGGCCGAAAATGTATTGGATCCCAACCTCACACTATAATCAATGATAGCCTGTTGCGGTGCAGACTGCGATGCCTGTACTCTATCCGAAGACTGTCCCAGCTGTTCCCAAATTCGCGGAACCCCGTTCTGGACAAAGTATGTGGAAATTTCCGTCTGTCCGGTCTATAACTGCTGCAGAAACGGCCGGGGCTTCTCCTCCTGCGGACAGTGTCCGGAAGTCCCCTGCACACAGTACTTTGCGTACCCGAACCCGTCCATAAACGAAGAGGAACTGAAAAAAGAACTGGAAAAACAGATGAAGAATCTCAAACGCAACCGGTAACCAAAAAAAGAAATTATTTCATCACCGCGCCTTCGTTCGCCCCGGCAACACCGCGGGCATACCGGGCAAGCCAGCCGGAAGTGACCGTCGGGTGCGGGGCAGTGTACCTCTCACGCCTTCGGGAAAACTCCTCATCACTCACCAGAGCGTTCACGGCACCGTTCGGAATATCGATCAGAATCGTATCTCCCTCACAGAGAAGACCAATCTCACCGCCCGCCGCCGCCTCCGGACAGACATGTCCGATAGAAGCCCCGCGGCTCGCACCCGAGAAACGGCCGTCCGTAAGTAACGCAACCTCGCGGTCCAGCTTCATCCCGGCAAGGGCAGAAGTAGGATTCAGCATCTCCCGCATACCGGGTCCGCCTTTCGGCCCCTCATACCGGATCACCACAACATCGCCGGACACGATTTTTCCGGCATAGATAGCCGCAATTGCGGCATCCTCCGAGTCAAAAACCCGGGCAGGACCGCTGTGGACCAGCATCTCATCAGCAACCGCACTGCGTTTTACCACACAGCCGTCTTTCGCAATATTTCCCCACAGAACAGCAATACCGCCCGTCATACTGTAGGGACGCTCAATCGGCCGGATAACATCCGGATTCCGGTTCACGGCTCCGGAAATATTTTCACCGAGCGTTTTGCCCGTCACCGTAATCACCGACGTATCAATAAATCCGTCCCTGGCAAGCTCCGCGAGAACCGCCGGGATACCACCCGCCGCATGCAGATCCTGAATATGGGCCGGACCTGCCGGAGCAAGATGACAGAGGTTCGGCGTACCGGCACTGACCTCAGCAATCGTCGCAAGATTCAGCGGAACACCCGCCTCCCGGGATATTGCCAGGAGATGCAGAACACTGTTCGTACTGCAGCCGAGCGCCATATCACAGGCAAGGGCATTTTTTATTGCCGCGGGAGTCAGAATCTGCCGGGCCGTGATACCCGCACGAACCATATCCATAACCCGCATACCCGCATGCTTTGCCAGCTGGACGCGGGCCGCCATCACCGCAGGAATCGTACCGTTCCCCGGAAGCGCAATACCGACCGCCTCCGCCAGACAGTTCATACTGTTTGCCGTATACATCCCGGCACACGAACCGCAGCCCGGACAGGCATCCATCTCAATCCGGGTGAGGTCTGCATCGGTAATCGCGTTCACCTTCCGGGCACCGACCGCCTCAAACAGCTTCGACAGACTGATCTCCTCACCGTTGTCAACGCCCGCAAGCATGGGGCCGCCGCTGCATACCACCGCCGGGATATCAAGGCGGGCAGCCGCCATAATCATACCGGGCACAATTTTATCACAGTTCGGCACCAGCACCAGACCATCAAGACAGTGGGCCATTGCCATCGTCTCAACACTGTCAGCAATCAGCTCGCGGCTTGCAAGCGAGTACTTCATCCCGGCATGCCCCATCGCAATACCGTCGCAGACACCGATAGCCGGAATCAGAACCGGCGTTCCGCCCGCCATACGGACGCCTGCCTTCACCGCATCCGCAATCTTATCCAGATGAATATGACCCGGCACAATCTCACTGTGGGCCGAGACCACCCCTATCAGGGGGAGGGACAGTTCCTCCTCCGTATAGCCCATAGCATAGAACAGAGAACGGTTCGGCGCCCGCTCAACACCACGGGTAACCGTATGGCTGCGAAGCTCCATTCTCCCCTCACTGCTGCGGCTTCAACCAGCACATCATCTTCCTGAGCCGGGCACCGACCTTCTCCACCAGATGCTCGGACTCAAGCTGACGGGTTGCAAGGAACTTCGCCCGGCGGCCCGCACGATTCTCGGTAATCCACTCACTGGCAAAGGTACCGTCCTGGATCTCGCGGAGAACTTTTTCCATCTCCTTTCGCGTATCTTCCGTGATGATGCGTTTTCCGGTACGGTAATCGCCGTACTCCGCAGTATCCGAAATAGAGTAGCGCATAAACGAAAATCCGCCCGAGTTAATCAGGTCCACAATGAGCTTCATCTCATGCACGCACTCAAAGTACGCCATCTCCGGCGCGTATCCGGCTTTTACCAGAGTATCAAACCCTGCTTTCATCAGCTCGGTCACACCGCCGCAGAGCACCGCCTGTTCTCCGAACAGATCGGTCTCGGTCTCCTCACGGAACGTCGTCTCAATGATTCCTGCCCGGCCGGCACCGATACCGCAGGCATACGCGAGGGCATACTCCCGGGCTTTGCCGGATGCATCCTGATGAACCGCAATCAGACTCGGCACACCGCGTCCCTCAAGATACTGACTGCGGACCGTGTGACCGGGTCCCTTCGGGGCCACCATGATCACATCAACACCCGCCGGCGGCGTGATCTGCTTGAAGTGGATGTTAAACCCGTGGGCAAACATCAGCACATTCCCCTCTTTCAGATTCGGGGCAATCTGGCCCGCATAGATATCAGCCTGCTGCTCATCGGGAACAAGCATCATAATGAAATCAGCCGCTTTGGCCGCATCGGCAACCTCCATGACGGTCAGACCCGCATCCTCGGCTTTCTTCCAGGATGCAGAGGATTTTCTGAGACCGACAACCACGTTCACGCCGCTTTCATGCAGATTCTGGGCGTGGGCGTGGCCCTGGCTGCCGTAGCCGATAACAGCCACACATTTTCCGTCGAGCAGTCCTAAGTTACAGTCTTTATCGTAGTACATTGTTACCATTTTTTCACCTCATTTTGTAATTCCGCGTTCCAGGGCAGTAATACCCGTGCGGCACATCTCCACGATGTCATATTCTTTCAGCACTTCAAGAAATGCGTCGATCTTTGCCGGCGCTCCGGTGAGTTCTACAATCATGCTGTCGACCGAAAGGTCGACAATATCAGCTCCGTAAATATCGGAAACTTCCCGGATGGCGCTTCGTCTGCTTTCAGTAGCAGCGAGTTTAACGAGCAGCAGCTCACGCAGCAGGGACTTCTGTTCATTGAGGGCGAAAACATCGCGGGTCTCAATGAGTTTTCTGGTCTGGCTGATAATCTGGCTGATGATCGCCTCATCCCCTTCCACAACAATAGTGATCCGTGAAATCCCGGGATCATTCGTCGCCGATACCGTCAGGGAATCGATGTTGTAGCCGCGTCTGCCGAACAGGCTTGCAACCCGGGCGAGGACACCCGAGTGATTGTCAACGAGGACAGAGAGTACTTCTTTTTTTGCCATGCAACTCACTCCGCTATGATATCCTCAACGGCCCCTCCGGCAGGAATCATGGGCAGGACTTTCTCATCTTTGTCAATGACGCACTCAATCCAGACAGGTTTGTTCTCCCGGAGGGCAGCCGCAAACGCGGCTTCAAACTCTGCCGGAGTGGTAACCCGGACACCGTGAATTCCGAATCCTTCGGCGACTTTGGCAAAGTCGGTCTTCCGTTGCGGGTCGGTACTGGAGTACCGTCCTCCGTAGAAGACGGTCTGCCACTGCCGGACCATTCCGAGAACACGGTTGTTGAGGATGACGGTAATAACCGGGAGGTCATAGCTTGCAACAGTACAGGCTTCGTGTAAGTTCATGTGGAAACTGCCGTCACCGGTGATGTGGATGACCGGACGGTCGGGATGGGCAACTTTTGCACCGATCGCCGCCCCGTATCCGAACCCCATCGTTCCAAGACCGCCGCTTGTGAGAAACGAACGGGGTTTCGTACATTCGCAGTACTGAGCAGCCCACATCTGATGCTGGCCGACATCCGTTGCGATGATCGCATCGTCTCCGGCAAGCCGGGATATCGTATGAATAATCTGATGCGGCCGGAGAACGGTTGTACTGTCCTCAGGAACATAGTCGTTCGTCTGCCACCCGGCAATCCGGCTCCGCCACTCGGTATGGTCTGCCGGATGAATCTCCGGCATCATAGCCTGCAGGATCTCACCGACATCACCGATGAGCCGCATGTCAGCGGGAACGTTTTTACTGATCTCACTCGGGTCGATGTCGATATGAATGATGGTGGCTCTGGCTGCAAATTTTTTCGTGTTGAGGGCAACACGGTCACTGAACCGGGTTCCAATTGCGATGACCACATCTGCTTCGTCCACCGTTTTATTGGTGGTGATGCAGCCGTGCATGCCGATCATACCAAGGTTGAGGGGATCGGAGTCACTCAGGACGCCGGTTCCCATAATGGTGTGACAGGCAGGAATGTTTGCGGTGTGGATGAGACGGGCAAGGATATCAGACGCTTCGCTGCTGATGACACCGCCGCCAAAGTAGATAACCGGGCGGACTGCCCGGTTGATGATTTCCGCGGCACGCAGAATTTCATCCGGGTCCGGCAGGGCCGGACGCGGAATGGTGACCGGAGGTTTTCTCTCGAACTCGGTTTTTGCTGCGGTGACGTCTTTGGGGATGTCAACGAGAACCGGGCCGCACCTGCCGGTCTGCGCAATCCGAAACGCGCTGCGCAAAATGTCTGCAAGCTGCGTTACGTCCCGTACAACGAAGTTGTGTTTCGTGATGGGCATTGTAATTCCTGCAATATAGACCTCCTGGAAACTGTCACGCCCGATCAGACTGGTTCCAACATTCCCGGTCAGTGCAACGAGGGGGACACTATCCATATATGCGGTAGCAATTCCTGTAACGAGGTTCGTTGCTCCGGGCCCGGATGTTGCAAGTACTACGCCGGTTTTGCCGGTTGAACGTGCATATCCGTCAGCCGCGTGAGAGGCTCCCTCCTCGTGGGCTGTCATGATGTGACGGATTTTGTCACGGTATTCATAGAGGGCATCGTAGATGTTAAGGACGGCACCGCCGGGGTAGCCGAAGATGGTCGTGGCTCCCTGTTCGATGAGGACCTCTGCGATGATCTCTGCACCAGTTAATAACATGTTTTACTTCACTGTTCCGGAATCTGACAGATACTTTCACCCGGTTTGGGAGGGGTACTGTTATCTGTGTTCCCATATTCATTAACGTCATCGAGTTTGCAAAACGTTAATTCTTACAGGTACTTGCGCGAAGGTAAAAAATGGTTTTGGTCGGGAGTGAAATTCTCAAAAATGAGGATAATTCCCACGGCATTTCAGGCGATTGTCTGCCCGGCAAGCAGTTCAACATACTGCTTTGCAGTCCGGGGCGTCCGGCCGTTACTCCGGAGGGCATGCAGTTCTGCTCCCCGGAAGAGTTCCTCCCGGGAAATTTCCAGACCGTATTTTTCGGCGAGGGCGGAAACAATCCCAAGATAGGTATCTTTATCGGGTTTCTGGAACGTGACAATGAGACCGAAACGGGCGGACAGACTGACGGTTTCTTCGAGGGTGTCACTCAGATGAACGTCGTCACCCTGGCGGTCTGCGTGACATTCCTTCATGAGGTGACGGCGGTTACTGGTCGCGTAGATGACGATATTCTGGGTGCGGGCGGCAGCGCTCCCCTCAAGAATTGCTTTGAGAGCAGCGAAACTGCCGTCGCTTTCGGTGAACGAAAGATCATCGACGAAGAGAATGAACTTCAGGGGGTTTGCGGCGAGCTGTTCGATCAGGGAGGGGATGAGATACAGCTGGGATTTTTTGACTTCGATGAGACGGAGACCGCAGTCTGCGTAGGCGTTGACAATCGCTTTGACGGTGGAACTTTTGCCGGTACCTGCATCACCGTACAGGAGAACATTGACCGCCGGCCGGCCGGCAAGGAGGGCTTTGGTGTTGGCGATAATTTTCTGCCGTTCGGTTTCATAGCCGTGAAGGTCGGCGAGGGTCTGCGGGTCGGGGTGTCTGAGGGGGGTGACCGTTTCACCGCGAATGATGAACATGCGGTTGTGTGTGTAGATTCCGTACCCGGTTGTGTGAATGTTTTTCATGCGGTCCGCATACCCGGCGGTGAGATCGATTTCTGTGGTCTGCCATTCGGGCAGAAATCCGGTATACCCGCGCCGGATGTCTGCGGGCCGGAGTCGTGCAAGCTGTTCAAGGGTCTGCAGTTCGGCGGCGAGGGTTTCGGCGATCTTTTCCCGGATGGGTTTCCCTTCGGCAACGAGCCGGACGTAGAAGTTGTCGTCTTCATAGACGGAACGTCTGACGTACTCACTGAGATTATCTGTGTGGCAGTAGAGTTCCGCGACGAAGGCGGCATACCGGTCAACAAACCGGACGGGATCACTCCCGTCGTCTTCCAGCACGGCGGTGAGTTTCTGATACACCGGGAGACTGAGAAGATTCCGGAAGATGACGAGGCTGTGGAGGAGGAGGGAGGGGGAGGTCATGGTATGAGAGTTAGGTTTTCTGTTCTCCGGGATAAGGGTTTGGCAGGATACAATGACGAACTATATTTCCCAGAACGGGTCTAATGGTACAGAGATACCAACCAATGCTTACCCTGGACAAAATCTATCATGCAGCTTATGTTCTGCGGCCGGTTATCCGGAAAACGGACATCATTTACGCGGCAAACCTGAGGAAAGACGGGTATGTCTATCTGAAAACGGAAAATCTTCAGATCACCGGGTCATTCAAAGTCCGCGGTGCGTACTACAAAATATCCCAGCTCAGCCCCGACGATAAAGCGAAGGGTGTCATCGCCTGCTCAGCCGGAAACCATGCTCAGGGTGTGGCGCTCGCGGCTGCGAAGAACGGCATCAACGCCCTCATCTGTATTCCGGATAATGCGCCGATTTCGAAGATTGAGGCAACGAAGTCATACGGGGCCGGAGTTGAACTCGTCAAAGGAGACTATGATGAAGCATATGCACGCGCCTGCGAGCTGCAGGCGGAACAGGGCAGGACATTTATTCATCCGTTTGATGACGAAGATGTGATCGCGGGTCAGGGAACGATTGGTCTAGAGATTCTTGATCAGCTCCCGAATGTGGATGCGGTTGTTGTCCCGATCGGCGGCGGGGGTCTCATCTCCGGCATTGCGTTTGCCGTCAAACATCTCAGGCCTGAATGTAGAATCTACGGTGTCCAGACAGAAGGTGCTCCGGCCATGAAGCAGTCCGTTTCTCTGCATCAGAAACAGGCAATCCCTGCGGTGTCCACCTTTGCGGATGGTATTGCAGTGAAGTGTCCGGGAGATCTCACGTTTGATCTGGTCAGCCGCTATGTTGATGAAATCGTTACGGTGACCGACGATGAGGTCGCAAGCGCTGTTCTGGAGCTGATCGAACACCAGAAACTCATTGCTGAGGGAGCAGGAGCTGTTGCCGTTGCCGCCGTCATGTTCGGGAAAATTGATGTTGCCGGGAAAAATGTGGTATGTCTTCTGTCCGGCGGGAATATTGATGTGACGATTCTGAGCCGGGTCATCACCCGGGGCCTCCTGAAGTCAGGCCGGGTGGCGAATCTGACGATTCCCCTGATCGACAAGCCCGGGGAACTGCAGAGTATCGCCGAGATCATCGCATGTCTTGGCGGAAATGTAGTGAGTGTCCATCATGACCGGGGCGAGGCGAACTCGGCTATTAACAGCTGTGTGATTAAACTCGGCATGGAAACCCGCGATCAGCAGCAGATCGATGAGATCAAAGCCGCTCTTCAAAAGGCCGGGTACAGATTACTCTGAGATCAGTTTGCACTACTCTTTTTTTCAGGGCAGACATCACGTTCAGACCGGCGCTCTCCCGGTCATATCAGCAGTACTGCCATAACCAGCAGCAGGGCGGTCGCCCCGATAAGATCAATCGAACTTGTCACCACTGGCACGCCGAAGTTATCCGGATCAAACCCCAGACGGTAGGACAGAACAGCCGTATAGTAGCCGAGCAGATTCATCACCGTGATTACCAGAAATCCTGCGATAACCGATAACAACAGCATCGGCACCAGACCGGGGGTCGTGATGCCGATCAGTTCCGCGGACAGGTGAGATAAAGCACCCATCAGCGGCAGAATCAGCAGGGCATACACATAGTTCTCCAGAAAATGCCGCAGTACCGCCTTTGACGGTATCATGTCCGCGTCCACCAGACCCATATGCATCTCCGTCGCCACCCTAGACGTCAGAATTCCTCCGATTGAACCGCATCCGTTCATAAACGGTGCCATCAGAATCAGGACCGCCGCCGCGGCAATCAGGCTGTCCAGACCGTCCGTATACAGAACACCGGCGATGATTCCCAGAAGCGACAGTGGTGCAAGCAGAGGGACTCCTTCACGCAGGACATCTTTCATGATCTGCGTTGACCATTTCATCGAAACAACCGTCCAGAGAATGATCACCAGAACCAGCACGCTGAGGGCGGTTTTCATGATGCCCGGCAGTTCCATAACTACCAGTGCCGTTACCACCAGAAACGGCAGGGTCATCATGTCCCCGAATGTGGTTACCACCGGGGCACCGACCATATCCAGGTTCCAGCTCCTGCGGTAACAGACAATCGAGGTAACAACACCGATCATTGTTACGATCAAACCGGCAAGCGTTCCGGAGATCACCGAGATAACCACCATGTCAACGAGGCCGATTACCTCGGTTCCGGTCAGGATACAGATAATTTTGCCGAATACTGCAAGGCACACCGAAATAATAACGGTCAGCAAAATAGATGCCCGCAGATTATCGCCAAGATCGGTATCTTTTCCGAAGGTAACTTCAAACGCACCGAGGTGCATGGAAGAGGACAGACGGGACGTCAGAATGCCGGCTATCGCTCCCCGCATGTTAATTGACGGTGTGACAAGCACCATCAGGCCCGGGATCAGCAGCAGAACCGCGCTGACCGATCCCAGATAGATTCCCGCAATAAACGATAAACTGACACTAATTAAAAGGGTGACCAGACCGGTGAAGAATTCCTGGTGTTCTGAGAACACCGACCCGTCTATCCCCCACTTCATCCGGTGTCACCTCATCTGCCAGCATAATATCATACATATGCGTCCTGATCACGTATGAAGACTCTGTTTTGCCGGTAAAGAAAAAAACAGGATATATACCAGGATGAAAACAGAGAGAAATCACAATAAGGGCTATAAGATTCCACTCACAATACTATTCATCATGTTAGTCTATATCAATGGAAAGTTCGTCCCTGAGGAACAGGCGACAGTATCCATTTTTGACCATGGATTTTTGTATGGGGATGGTGTCTTCGAAGGTATCCGCGCGTATGACGGCAGGGTATTTCGCCTGATGGAGCATGTGGACCGCCTGTATGACTCTGCGAAAGCCATTGATCTGGTTCCCCCGGTAACCAAAGAGGAGATGTGCGAGATCATCAAAGAGACGCTGCGCAAAAACAATCTGAAGAATGCCTACATCCGTCCGATTATCAGCCGGGGTATCGGGTCCATGGGTCTCGACCCGCACCGGTGTTCAACTCCGACGGTGGTCTGTGCCGCAGCTGAGTGGGGAGCGATGTACGGAGATTTGTATGAGAAAGGTCTGACCGCAGTAACGGTGTGTGTCCGCCGGAACACTCCGGACTCCCTGCCGCCGAACATCAAGTCCTTAAACTACCTCAACAACATCCTCGGAAAGATTGAGGCGAACTACAAGGGAGGCGACGAGGCAATCTTCCTTGACCGGACCGGAAAACTTGCAGAGGGTTCGGGAGACAACATCTATCTGGTCAAAAACGGGAAACTCTACACGCCGCCGACCATCAATAACCTCAAGGGAATTACCCGCCATGTCCTGCTTGAGCTGCTGGACAAACTCGGCATTCCGTACGAGGTCTGTGAACTCGGCCTGTTCGATCTCTATACTGCTGATGAGGTCATGGTGACCGGAACTGCAGCAGAGGTCTGCGCCATTACGAAGATTGACGGCCGCGTGATTGGTGACGGCACTCCCGGCGCGGTATACCGCAGACTTGTCCCGGCATTCCAGGAAGTTACCCGGAACGAAGGCGACGCATACTAATCTGATCCGAAGATACGGACCAGAATCATAATCTTTTTATCTACAGGGGTTAACCTTTATTGGCAAGCTTGCAAGTCCTTTGGACTTCAGCAGCACAGCAGGGCTGATATAGTGTAGAGGCCAATCATGCTGGCCTTTCACGCCAGCGACTCGGGTTCGAATCCCGATATCAGCACTTTTCTCTTTGTTTTTCGTGAACCGTTTCTTATTTCCCGCAGTACGGCATACCTTTCACCATGACGTTTCATCCGACGAACAATCCGGTGTTCTGGAAAACTACCGCGGAACAGCTGCTCGATGCCGGCAGATTTGAAAAAGCCGCGGAGGCTTTTCGTCAGCTGACCGAACTGATGCCGAACGATCCGGATGCGTGGCGCGGCCGCGCCCGGTCTCTGCAGTCTCTGGAACACTATGGCGATGCAGTGGCTGCATTTGAACGGACCCTGATTCTTGTACCGGACGATATTATTTCACTGAACGGACTTGCCGCATGTTATGAAGCTCTCGGGAACCGGGAGAAGATGGCAGCATGTATGCTGCGGCTGGATGATCTGGGGGGAAACTAACCTCTTTTTGTTGTAGGAAGAGAGGTTACTCCTCCTCGTTTTTCGGAAACCGTTTCTCAGTGTACCGCTTCCAGAGTTTCCAGACCGCAAGCGCGCCAAGCACAATACAGACAACAGCAATCACAGCATAGACCGGATTCATCAGATACAGCTCCATAATCACATGCATCCCGACAGACATCGTCAGCGTTGCGAGAACACTCCCGACGAAAACAATCGTAAGGAGTACCCGGGGACGAATGGACAAAAGGCGCCCGACGATGGTAGTATTAATCGCACTTGATCCCATGAACGGGATGTACATAAAGAGAAACAGCCCGACGAGCGACAGTCCCTGAATCCACAGATATTTTTGCAGAACCTCATTCGTTTTTGCAGTAAAGTAGCGAAGAAGCCGGCCAAGCAGGGGAATCTTCAGCAGCAGATCAAAGTTGTAGGCAATAATAATTGCCAGTGTCATATCTGCAATGATAATTCCGATGGTAATCTGCCACCATGCAATCCCGAACGCCATGGCAAGCGGTACGATACTTTCTTTCCCAAACCCGGGAAGCGTATAGGCCACCATGAATCCGGCAAACTTGTAAAACATCACGTCCGTCATCGTCAGCCGGAACACGAGAAACATCAGAGCAAATACCGCAAGAATACCTCCGGTAGCGCAGAGTCTGAGTTTCAGATCAGGAGTATAGTAGGGACTGGCCATGAGATCAGGGTCCCCCGGACCCGGGGTTTTGTGCAATGGTTTTGTTCGCTGACTTTTTCAGACAGATGTATGCGGCAATGGTAATCACTGCGAGGATTACCGCGATGATAGTAACCAGATACGGATGGGACGTATACATCCGTGCAAGGGCACTCAGGCCGTAGGCGAGAATCAGCGACGTTACAAACCCCCCGCCGACAACCGTCAGAAACAGTCGTACCGGCTTCATGCCGAGCATGGTTCCGACAATTGTGCCGGTAATCGTACCGAATCCCTGAAACGGGACCATCGTGAAGAAGAACAGACCGGCACCGGCAAGACGTGCCAGACCCGGATGTGCTTCCTGATAGCTGCCTGCATTTTCGGTCCACTTGCGCAGCTGTGTACCGATCCACGGAATTTTGAGGAGCAGCCGGAAGTTCCAGCTGACCACCAGGGCACAGCAGACATCTGTTATCAGCAGGCAGCCGACAACGAGCCACCAGGGATAGCCGAGAACAATCATCAGGGGAATGAGTGTCTCTTTTCCCGCCGGGGAAAAGACGTAGGCGAGAAGAATACTGAACAGGACGGCAGCCCGATCAACGGGAAGTCCGATAAACAGGCCTGCAACGAAGACCAGGGCCAGAAAAAACGGGAATACCAAGGTAAATGCCGTTTTGACACGGAGATTCCGCTGTCTGAGGGTTTCCACATCCACCGGCATTTACTTATCCTCACTCGCCAGTTTTGCAGTATATCTGCGCCACGCCAGTACCAGGAGAATGATCACCACCGCAACAGCGGCTGCAGCGGCGACGGCATACACCGGATTGATCCGCCAGAGTTCGAGAATGGCGGAGACACCAAACGTAATGGTCAGGGTTGAGAGAATGCTGCCGACGGTGACGATTGCATAGACAATTCGCGGCTGCATTCCAAGCAGTCTTCCAAGGATGGTGGTGTTCATCGCGCCGGATCCCTGCAGCGGGATGTACATAAAGATCAGCAGGCCGACATGGGACAGCTGTTCAACCCAGGGCTGACGGGTCCGGATAGCATTTGCTCCGTCCATGAACTTGCGGATAAGGCCACCCACGAAGGGAATTTTTTCCAGCAGATCGAAGTTGAGCGCGATAAACATCGCAGTCACCATGTCCATGAGGATGATGCCGGAGACGATCACCCAGGCAGGATACCCGAGTCCTAGCGAGATTGGAATAATACTTTCTTTTCCAAGGGGCGGGACAAGATACGCAACAAGCAGCCCCATCAGGACGAGAAACTGCTGGCTCGGCGGTCCGAACAGCGTGGTTTCCGGCGGATAAGTGAACCAGAATATGAGGATGAGAAACGCATAGATCAGAAGAGGACCGGTGAGGAGGCAGAGCCGCCGCAGGATAACTTTTGTCCAGTCCTGCAGTGTCCGCTCCTCTCCGGTCATTGGGTACTGAATCGTTTCGGGAAGTATAAAGAGTTTGGGGAAAAAATCTTTGGAAATGCATTCAGAGCAGCGTCGGGGAGAGTTCAGATATCAGGTGTATCCGCAGACCGGAAACCGGGGATTTGTATTTTGGAGTTTGATCAGTTTATTTCTCCGAAAAAAACTGGCATTACCGAGGATATCGATATCCCGTTCGAAAAATACCGAAAAATTAGTAGTCCCGGACAAGCGGGACCTCAGACGAATCAGAGAGTTTCAGGGTTGCAGTTCCTGCGCCGGTGAGAGTCATTGTGTATCCCGAAGTCCCGGATGCCTGAATACTGTAGACATTCTCCGCGGATTTTGTCCAGGAACCATAGTATTTTGATTCTTTTTCATAGGAGAGCGGTACTGTCGTCTCAACACCAATCTCCGCACTGCCTCCGGTCTTCAGATCCAGATCATACTCGACATACGTATTGTCGGCCTGCCGGACGGATCCTTTCCAGTCCCCGACAACCGGCTCAACCTTCGGGACAACCAGGGTCTTGGCCTGCTCATCATCCGGGTTCATCACCACGGACTCCCCCTCCGGTGTTTTCAGTGTTGCAGTACCGGCGTTTCCGATCGTCAGCGTATAACTACCGGCCGATGAAAAGTCCAGAACATAACTCGTCTCGGAAATTGCCGTCCACGTACCATAATACGTTCGTTCGGTATCTTTCACTCCCATCTGCTGGTCAATCTCAATCTTGGCAGAGCCGTCACGTTCACAGTCAAGAGAATACTTCACCTGCGTTCCATCGGAACGGGTCAGCCACCCCTCCCATTCGCCAGGCACCACACTCACCACCGGCCCGGGCTCAAGAATTCTCGGAGTCCCCGCGGTCTGCGCGGTTGAAACATTCCCTGACCCGGAGTTTGCATCCGGTCCCGTCACCGTCACACATCCTGCCGTGATCATACACACCGCACAGACAAAGGCCACAAGAACAAGCGAAACAAAGAATTTCATAAAATACAATGACATTCAGCTGATTTATAGATTGAGATTGAGCCAAATACTGCTCCATGCTGGCACATGACATGTCATTCACACAGGACAATATGGCAGATGTGCAGAACATAATGTAACTAATGTTTTACAATATGTTAAATACAATGAGCTCTAATCAGTGAGTATATGAAAAGAAATGTTCTGATGTACAGCATTCTGGCCATCTTCCTCTTTCTTGCAGCAGGAACCGCAGCTGTCAGTGCTGACGATACTGCCACAGGACAGGTAGCAGTAACCAGCCTTACCATGGATCCCGAAGTTCTGATGCCCGGAGACACTGCAATTGTCACCGCAACCATCAAAAACTCCGGCACTACCTCCGTCTCCATCGGCAGAGTTCTCATCATGGGAGTAAACGAAATCTACTCCTCCGCCGACAAAGCCTACAGTACCGTCGGCATGCTTGGTCCCGGAGACACCATGACATTCACATTCCCGATCAAATCCAACGGAGCCACCGGGACATTCTATCCTACCCTCTACATTGACTTCCTGGATGCCAGCCTCAACAGTCTGAAGTACACATTCCCCGTACAGGTTGACGACACCCAGCTTTCCGTTGCCCTCATCGACCAGCCGGATGCATTCGGTCAGAGCAGAAACGAACAGGTAACTCTGCGTATCGGAAATCCCAGAGCAAACACCTTAAACGGCATTGAAATCGTTGTCACCGGCGACGGCGTCTCCTCCAAACAGACCGCCTACTTCGTCGGAAAACTGGAACCTGATCAGTATGTCGACGCAGAACTCACCGTCGTAGTCGATCAGCCGACCGACATCTCCTTTGATGTCACCTACCGGAACGGTCAGAACCTCCACGAAAATTCAGTCGGCATTCCCGTCGAACTTGGTGAACGAAAAGTCCGGGCAGAAATGATCCTCAACAACATCGAGGTCAAAAACTCAGGCAGCTACTACACCATCAGCGGCGACGTCAACAACGCCGGTCTGGAAGACGCCAAGTCGGTTACGGTTACCACCGCAAAAGCGACCGCAACCGAACCCTACAAATCCTACGTCGTCGGCTCCCTTGAACCGGACGGACTGGCAGAGTTTGAAGTTACCTTCAACAACCCTGAAGGAAACACCGTAGAACTTGTTGTCGACTACAAAGACGATGACGGCAACTCCTATCAGGAAACCGTAGAAGTCAGTGTCGGTTCTGCCACAACCCCGGTCACGGGCGGAACAACCGGTACTGCTGCACAAGGAAACACTTCAAATCCGTTCGGCACCATCATTGCAGTAATTGCCGTAGCTGCCGTTGCCGGCTGTGCTGCCGTTGCCTGGAAACGCGGACTGCTTTCGGACCTGCGGAAGAAATAAGGAGTCAACCATGACAGAAGCAGAAACACCTGTGGTTGAGCTGCGGGATGTCTACAAAGTGTATCAGATGCCGGCCGGGGATGTTCATGCCCTGAACGGCGTCACCATCTCCGTTCTGCCGGGAGAGTTTGTTGCAATCATGGGACCGTCCGGATCCGGAAAATCCACGCTGATGAACATGATCGGCTGCCTTGACGTCCCGACCTCAGGCGATATGTTCATCGGCGGCCGCAGTGTCAAAGATATGACAGACGACGAACTGACAATTCACCGCCGTGACCGGATCGGGTTCATCTTTCAGAAGTTCAATCTGATCGGCCTTCTGACCGCGTACGAAAATGTGGAGTATCCCATGATCCTGAAGTACGGAAAGCGTGACACCACCGGCCGGCCGAGGGAACTGTTACAGATGGTCGGGATTGATGAGCAGAAAATGACCCACACCCCGTTTGAACTCTCCGGCGGTCAGCAGCAGCGTGTCGCCATTGCCCGGTCACTCGTAAACGACCCTGCTCTCCTCCTCTGCGACGAACCCACCGGCAATCTGGACTCAAAAATGAGTGAACAGATCATGGCACTCCTTCGGGATCTGAATACCAAAGGGAGAACCATTGTAATGGTCACCCACGACCCGCACACAGCAACCTACGCGGACCGGACAATTGTCATCCGGGACGGGGAGATAGTAGATGAATGAAAAAATCATCTCACCAATAATCTTTGAACTCTCAATACGCAACCTCCGGCTGAACTTTCTCCGGAGTCTGCTTGCGATGATCGGTATCATCATCGGTGTTGTTGCGATCACCTCAATGGGTATGACCGGGGCTGCATTCTCAGCCGACATCACAAGCTCCCTGACCGGTTCGACGAACTCAATTACCGTAACTCCGATGCAGGCAACAGAGTTCTCCGACGGAACACGTGTTACGGGATTTTCCACAAAGGACCTGCGAAACATTGAGTCTGCCGTGAAGTCGGTTACCGAGGAGTACACGCTTGTTCCGATGTACTCAGGCTATGCGATGGTGCGGCCGATCGGAACAGATGAAGCACTCCAGGCATCTCTTTACGGCCTGCAGGCGTCGGACATCGAGGATCTGGTGACGCTTGAAGAGGGAAAGATACCCCGCGGATCGGACGGTGTTCTGATAGGACGGCAGCTGGCCGATGACTATGACCTTTCGGTCGGCAGTCGTCTGGAAATTCCCAAACGCGGCGGCGAGTCTATCTCTGTCCGGGTAGTCGGCATCATGGCCAACTCCGGATCAATGACTCTGACGTTTTCGACCGACAGTGCGATCATTGGAACTGACAGCTGGTATGAAACGTTCCAGACAACAAAAGGTCTGTACTCGTCAGCGATGATCATGATAGACAATCTGGATGATCTGGACCCGGTCATCTCAGCAATTGAGTCGAAGATGAACGGTCGTGCAGACCGGGATACCGATGATACCGTCAATATTATCGATGCACGGCAGATGGTTGAGATGATGCAGGAATCAATCAACCAGATTGCTTTGTTTATCATGGCAATCGGCGGCATCTCTCTGGTGGTTGCGGCGGTCTCCATCTTCAATGTAATGCTGATGAGTGTGAATGAACGTATCCGGGAAATTGGTATTCTCCGCAGCATCGGGACACTGAAGTTACAGGTTCTGCAGATGTTTCTGTATGAGGCTGCGATCATCGGGTTTATCGGTTCGCTGATCGGCGGTGTCCTCAGCATTGCAGGCGCGGCAGTCATCCTCTCCCTGATATTCGGGAGTATCGGAGGATTGTTTACGCTTCCGGTCCTGCTGTATATCCCGTACGGACTCTGCCTTGGTATTATTGTCTGCCTGTTGTCGGGCCTCTATCCGGCATGGAAAGCAGCCAATCTGAATCCGGTGGATGCACTGGCTTCAGACTAATATATTTTTTACGAAAGAATTCTCAGGGAAAAAGAACATTATTCCTGGGATGAACCCAGTTTGTTATCAATAAAGAACAGAGCTTCCGGTGAAGTTCCTGCTTTTTCCAGCATGTCCACAATATCACTCACCGTCTCCTCTTCCTCAACCTGCTCGGTCACAAACCACTGGAGTTCCTGTACTGCAGCATAGTCTTTTTCCGTGATTGCAGTTTCCATAATCTTGTTGATCATTGCAGTGACTTTGATCTCATGACCGTAGACCGCCTTGAAAATCTCAGAGAGATCTTTCGCATTGGTAGTGGGCTTGTCGATTGCGTCAAGTTTGACCGTGATTCCCTTACGGATTAAGTAATCGTAGAAACGGGTCGCATGGGTCATTTCCTCCAGGGCATGGGCACGAAGCCAGGATGCCGCACCGTTCCACTTCATAGCGCTTGCATCTGCGGAAAACTGCAGATACAGGTATGCAGAATAGAGTTCAGCGTTGATCTGCTTGGAAATTGCATCATAAACCGGGGATTTTTTTGTTGCCATAGATATCATCTTCTGCCAGCCGGATATTTCCGGCACTGGTTACTGGAATATGTACTCTGGAACCCTATGAACGTACGGATAGAGATACTTTTTTTCAGAATACAGCGGCACATTTCCGGGTATGAAAAAAGATTAAAAGGAATTTGAGAGGAGTTTTCCAAACCGCGGTACGAAATCTTTTTTCCGGGACACAACCCCTTCAAGATGCAGCGGTTTCGTTCCCCAGTGCATCTTCATCATCGTCCCCTCATCTGCAACCGCAAACATATCCGATCCCATCTCAGAGACACTGGTATAGAGAGCAATATAGATGTCCGGCGCATTTATCTCCTGCATTTTTTCATGCAGTGCTGCATAAATCTCAGCGGTCTGGCTCTGGGCATACTCATACGACGGTGTCAGGACCTGAGCAACCACAACCCGTTTCCCGGACAGATTGTACTCTTTGGTGTCCCGTTCCAGGAGTTCTGTATGCGACACACCGGAAAGCGACATACCTTCGGCAATCAGCTCCTGAGCATATGCCTGCGGATCAACCCCGGCAATTTCTGCCAGAAATACAACCGCTTTCTCATCCATGGGAGTAGTGGTTGACATCTTCAGGCCAAGGGTATCGGAAAGAATCCCGGAGAGGAGTGCTCCCGCTACCCCTGTATCCGGTGTGATCCCGCTTTCCATAAACCGGCTGGTAACAATCGTTGACGTGGAACCAACCGGTTCCAGATCAAAGCGGATCGGCCGGAGTGTGGTCATTGCCCCAAGCCTGTGGTGGTCAATAATCTCAATGATATCTGCGGTCTCAATTCCGTCAACCGCCTGACTGTATTCATTGTGATCAAGGAGGATCACCGATTTTGCCACATCCTCCATCAGGGAGTTGCGGGAGATCGTACCGAGCAGTTTTCCTGCCTCGTCAACCACACAGGCTGTCCTGTATTTGGAGTTGGAGACCAGCTGTTTGACGTACTCAAGCGTATCTCCCATATGTACCGTCGGCACATCGGTTGCCATGATTCTCTCTGCCGGCAAAGTCAGATGGATCATTTTTGCAACGCCGAATGCGTCCACGTCCGTAGAAAGCACCGTTACACTCCGTGCTTTTGCTGCCGTCAGCAGACGTTCTCCCACCGGAGCAGAGTCCGCGATGATCAGCGCAGCAATACCTGCAGAAACCAGAGCCAGCTGGGTGGGTTCATCATCTCCGACGATTGCAATGTCTTTTGCGGTAATGCGGGACAGGATTACATGCAGGGCATCAATTGAAATATATACAGAGCCTTCCAGGACCTCATGGTTCTTTACCCGGACCATCGCATGGAGAATGCGTGCCAGAGTGTCAACCGGAATCGGGGACACCGAAAGTGCCTCCATTTTTACATTACTTACATACGCGCGGGCCAGGCCGTGTTCACTCACCAGACCGATCAGATGTCCGGACGCATCGGTAATCGGCAGGTTCCGCAGATCATTTGCATCCATGGTGTCTATGACATCAATCGTAGGTGTATCCGCAGTTGCACTCTGCGGATAGGTAAACGGAATATCGGAAACCGACGGTTCAACGCTCAGGACCAACACCGGTCCGTCCACACCAAACTTATTCAGGGCGAACTTTGACTCGGCGTTCATCTCACCGCATCGTGCGGCGAGATACTGACCCCGGCCCAGACTATTGAGATAAGCGGCGTAGCCGATCACACTGCAGATACTATCCGTATCCGGATGACGGTGTCCGATTACATAGGTGGATTTCACAACTGTCTCCTTATCTGTTCTTGGGTATTATTTGGGCTCGTGGTATGATAGAGATTGCGACCTTCGCCAGATGACCGATGCCTGATTGTACCTGAACCGGACATCCGGGTAAAAGGATACCGGACCCTCACTAAAATAACCAATTTCCCGGGGTAAATTCCAAATCTAAGCAAGCATTCTGCCAAAACCGGGCACTATCAGGGTATACCAGAGATCATCCCGAATGTTTTCTTGCCTCATATCCCGTTTATGGAGGTCAATAGAAGACATCTGCCAGGGGGCAATTTGGGATGATGTTTTTGACATTTTTTTCGTGTTTCAAATCAGAGTATCATGATATTTATGATACGTGACGTTTTTGAAGGTGATGGTCTTTTTTGACCGGGCATTCTCCCGCGAAAAAGAGGAACGTTGTTCAGTTCACCATCTTCAGCATCTTTTTCAGGAACTTTCCGGTGTAACTCTTTTTCACCTGTGCCACCTCCTCCGGTGTTCCCACCGCAATAATCTTTCCTCCCGCCTTTCCGCCTTCCGGACCGAGATCAATCAGATAATCCGCACACTTAATCACATCCAGATTATGCTCAATCACAACAACGGTATTCCCCTTCGCCACCAGACTGTCCAGAACCCCGATCAGCTTCTTCACATCATGGAAATGCAGCCCGGTCGTCGGTTCATCCAGCAGATACACCGTCTTTCCCGTCGCCCGCTTTGCCAGCTCCCGGGTAAGCTTAATCCGCTGTGCCTCTCCGCCCGACAGCGTCGTTGAACTCTGCCCCAGTTTAATATAGCCGAGTCCCACATCCGCCAGCGTCTGCAGCTTCGCACGGATATTCGGCACATTCTCAAACAGATCCAGCGCCTCATCCACACTCATATTCAGCACATCCGCAATCGACTTATCCTTATACCGCACCTCCAGCGTCTCCGCATTATACCGCGTCCCCTTACACTCCTCACAGTCAATATACACATCCGGCAGGAAGTTCATCTCAATCTTCATCACGCCGTCACCCTGACATGCCTCACACCGTCCGCCTTTCAGATTAAACGAAAACCGGCCTGGATCATATCCGCGAAGCTTCGCCTCCTTCGTCTCGGCAAACAGCTTTCTGATATCATCAAACACCTTCGTATACGTCGCAGGATTTGATCTCGGCGTTCTGCCGATTGGTGACTGATCAATCACAATCACCTTATCAATCTCCGACTCAAAGATCAACTCTTTGTAGGCACCCGGTGTCACGCGGGATTTGTACAGCTCCTTCATCAGCGCCTGATACAGCGTATCATAGATCAGGGTTGACTTCCCTGAACCTGACACTCCGGTAATCACCGTCAGCACACCCATCGGAATTGCTGCATTCACATTTTTCAGATTGTTCTCCGTACAGCCGTTCAGCCGGATAAACTTCTTTGCCGGGCGCCGGGTTGTCGGGACGGGAATCTCCAGTATCCCGTTCAGATACTGACCAGTCAGGGACTCAGGGGTTGCTGCAACCTCCTCAGGTGTCCCTTGCGCAACCACATGCCCGCCGTGAACCCCCGCACCCGGACCGATATCCACAACATAATCTGCCGACCGGATAGTATCCTCATCATGTTCCACCACGATCAGCGTGTTCCCCAGATCACGCAGATGCTGCAGGGTTGCAATCAGCAACTGATTATCCCGCTGATGCAGACCAATCGAGGGTTCATCCAGAATATACAAAACACCCATCAGATTCGAGCCGATCTGTGTTGCCAGCCGGATTCTCTGGGCTTCCCCGCCCGAAAGTGTTCCGGCATTCCGGGACAATGTCAGATATCCGAGTCCTACCTGCTGGAGAAACACCAGCCGTGAATCAATCTCCCGAAGAATCAGTTTGGCAATCTCCTGTTCCTTCGTCGTCAGCGGCAGTTCCCGGAAAAACACGATTGCATCATCAATTGAGAGATCCGTGACTGCAGCAATGGACTTTCCGCCAATCTTTACGGACAGCACATGATCTTTGAGACGTTTGCCGTGACAGTCCGGACAGGGAAGTACCCGCATGAACTTTTCCAGTTCCTCTTTGCGGTACTCGGACTTCGTCTCCCGGTACAGCCGTTCAGTCTGCGGAAGCAGACCTTCCCATGGCCCGTTGTGTGCCCATTCCGCATTCTTTGAGGCCATCACAAACCGCAGTGTTTCCTGCGTACCGTACATCAGCCCGTTGTACTGCGCCTCGGTCAGTTCGCTGATCGACGTCATCATGGAAAATCCCAGATGTTTTGCGACTGCATCCAGATACTGGACCCGGTACCCGTCAAGGAAGTTCCGGTAGATCGCAACCGCTCCGTCAGCAATAGACTTTGATTTGTCAGGGATAATCAGATCCGGATCGAACTTCATCTGAATCCCAAGACCGTTACATGTCGGACACGCCCCGAACGGACTATTGAAGGAGAACATTCGCGGCTGCAGCTCCTCAAAGGAGAAACCGCAGACCGGACAGGCAAGCCGGGATGAATACACACGTTCCTGATTTTCCGGACCTGCGGCATAGACCAGTCCGTCTTCCGCCCGGGTGAGTGCCGACTCGATTGCTTCGACCAGCCTGCTCCGGTCAGTTGTGTCCAGCCGGTCAATGACAATGTCAATATTGTGCATCACATACCGGGCAAGTTTGATCTCTTCATCGGTCCGGTGGAAGATGCCGTCTACCCGGACACGGGTAAACCCGTCGGCGTTGAGGTTCCGAAACAGCTGTTCATAGGTTCCCTTTTTCTTTCTGACAACCGGTGCAAGGACGGTTACCATCTCTCCGGGAGGAAAGTCCGCGGTAATATCATCGGCAATCTGTTCGGGACTTCGCGATTCTATTTTGACCTGATGTTTCGGACAGTAGGGAGTTCCGATTCTGGCGTATAGCAGACGAAGGTAGTCATAAATCTCGGTGACGGTTCCAACGGTAGATCTGGGGTTTTTTGAGGTGGTTTTTTGTTCGATGGATATTGCAGGGGACAGACCTTCGATACTGTCCACATCTGGTTTGTTCATCTGTCCGAGGAACTGCCGGGCGTAGGCGGACAGGGACTCCACGTATCTCCTCTGGCCTTCGGCATAGATGGTATCAAACGCCAGAGTGGATTTTCCCGAGCCGGACACTCCGGTTATAACGATAAGCTTGTCGCGCGGGAGTTCTATGGTGATATTCTGAAGATTGTGCTGACGTGCACCCTTCACAACCAGATTTTTCATGAGAATAGAATAGTATTTGATCCACGGTATTTCTAATGTGAGGTTCAGGCATGACCTGAGCCTGACGTATCCCGTCTGTCAGCTCCGGGCAAATAGTTTTTCACCGGTTCGCGAGTGGGTCGCGCCACTCTATTTTTTGTGGGGTTGTCCGATCAGCAGATCGGACAATCACACGTTAGAAATATAGCAGACCGGGTCAAATCTTCTTCATATGACCTCTTCCGGATTTGCTGTAATCGGCTGCAGCCGGTGCCGGCGTCTGATGGTCGCCGATCTCTCCCGGGCAACAAAGACCTGTCAGTGCGGCCATAAAATTGATCTTGCCAAGGTTCCGCGTATCGCTGAATCTGCATCTGCAGATTGTGCAGGCGAGATGCTGCGACAGATAACTGCCCGGAAAAACTCAGGATTTACCTCGGCTGAACAGCTTGCATCCTTCTCTGCAGCGGATACTCTGCGGAAAGAAAATCGTTGATAAAAAAATTAATCGAGGGGGACTGCTTCCAGCGTGGAAGCCAGTTCCCAGATTCTGGTCCGTGCGTGCACCGGCATATTAGGATCATTACTGATCTCATCAATTTTGGAAAGAGCACTTGCGGCCCGGAGTCCCGTCGTTTTTTTCTCATCAAGAAGAATATTCTTCGTTTCATCTGCAACACGGCGAATATTACGAGGAATTGTGTTGTCCTCGCTCATTGCCTGCAGCATCATTACACACTGCTTAATCATATCATCCGGATTTGCCATAATACTCATCCCCCGGCCATTGAGACCCAAAGCGTATCCTTTAGATTAGGGTCTCTACAATGATAAAGGCTACTCATATATCTCGGGGTAGAGAAGGGGATGCCCCATGCGGTGAAGTTGCGCGCAGACCCGGGGTTACGTTCAGTATGAATGTGATCTATATCAACCACTCGAAGACCTGCTTCTCTATCACGCGGGATCCGTCTTGTATTGGAAACAGTGTCGTGACATACCCCGAATTCAGAAATCCGGCAATCTTACGTGTGAAAACCAGGGAAAATCGTAATTGGACAAACTCTTCTTATTGGAAAATCAAATACAACAGTACATATGGCAGATACTGAACCAGAGCAGAAACCCCTGCCCGTGAAACTCATTGCAGGAATACTTATTATCCTCTGTGTAGCAGCCGCTGCAGCAGGAATCATTCTCCTGAACGCCGGCAGTGCTCAGGAGAACGAAGGACACGCAGCAGCTCCCGCATCTCAGAGCTCATCATCCTCAGGAAGTACCGGGACAACCGGCACCGCTCCTTCGGGGCAAACATCCGTGGACCCCGTCATCGGTACGTGGACCGGCACAAAAACCATTTCCCTCATCCTGGTATCATACAACGGAGAAGGAACCGTCACCTTCAATTCTGATCACTCCGCCCACGCTGAGGGATACTTCCGGGGGCCAGGACTGGATAAAACATTCTCCGTCGACTTCACCTGGGAAAATCTCGGAGGAAATACATACCGTGGCGTTTCCGCATCCAAATCCCTGGACTTCTCTCTATCCGGCGACACACTCACCATGACGGTCAACCCGAAAAAGTTCGGAGTAATCGATTTACTGGATATGGACATAGACATAGACATGAAGAGGGTGTAATACCGGGTGACATCTGTAGTCAAGATCCTGATATTTCTCGGTGTATTTCTTGCGGGAATTGGAACCGGCATGCTGATTGGATCTGCGTATCCTCCGGCGGCAACTGGGGAGGTCACCACTACCCTCACGCCGACCGAGGCCACGGCATCTTCCGTTCCACCAACCGCAACACATGCCGTAGCAACTCCGACACCATCGTCGACGGCAACTGTAGTCCCTACTGCAGGTACCGCAACGGCCTCCTCTTCCAGTGGCGGGGTATCTCCATCCGCCGTGACTACCGTCTCCCCGACCCCTGCACCCACGCCTGATCCTATTGTTGGTACGTGGAAGGGATCCAAGACAGTTCTCTTCGTCTACTCAGGCGAGGCCACGGTAACCTTCAACGCAGATCATACCGCCTCTGTATCCGGATTCGTACAGGGTCCGGGTCTTGACAAAACCATCGCAACCGGCTTCACCTGGGAAAACCTTGGAAGCAGCAAGTATCGCGGCACCTACAGTTCCAAATCCCTTGACTTTGTAATGTCGGGAAACACACTTATCATGACCATAAACCCTGCGAAACTGGAAATTTCTGACAAACTGAATATGGATATCACTCTGGAACTCTCCAGGCTCTGAACGTGACACCTTCAAACTTTTTTTTGGATACATCCGGGAAATGCGATACAGTACCTGATCTGTACTGAAAACAGAACCAAGCGGTCTGTCTCATTCATCCATATCAAACGCGAATGAGGGGTCCCCACGCACAAAACGCATGAAAAAGTGGCAGTATGATACATTCACCGACCAAAATATTTCGTTTGATACATATTCCATAATAAAAAATGAAATGATATCATATGGAAATCTCAGTGACCCAACTCTCATAACCCTAAAGTCATCCCGCAACCAATATACTCCCATATCTCCCTGTGGATAAAACCGGAGTGAAAAAGATTGTACGAGATAGTGAAAGCACAAGCCTTATCCGAGGCCGTATTTGAGATGTGGATTCGTGCACCGCAGGTCGCACGCAATGCACAGGCAGGGCAGTTCTGTATCATTCACCCCGACGGAGCAGGGGAACGTGTTCCGCTGACCATCTCCGGAACCGACGGAGACCTCATCCGGATCGCCTTCATGGCAGTTGGTACCACCACCAAACTGCTGGCAACGCTCAAAGCAGGTGACTGCCTGCGTGATGTAGTCGGTCCTCTCGGAATGCCGAGTGACATTGCCCCCGGAAACGAAACAGTCGTCATCGTCGGCGGCGGTGTAGGCGTTGCCTGTACCCCGATCATTGCTCAGGCCGCAAAAGCTGCGGGAAACCATGTGATCGGCATTATTGGCGCACGAAATAAAGACCTCCTGATCTTCGAAGATGACATGCGTGCCATCTGCGATGAACTGTTTGTCACAACAGATGACGGTTCCTACGGAATCAAGGGATTTGCCAGCATGCCGCTCAAGGAACTCTGTGAAAGCGGCAGAAAGATCGATAAGGTATGGATCATCGGCCCCGGAATGATGATGAAGGTCACCAGCGGTGTCACCAAACCGTTCGGCATCAAGACCTATGTCTCCCTCAACCCCGTCATGGTGGACGGCACCGGCATGTGCGGCTCCTGCCGTGTCATCGTCAACGGCGAAATGAAGTTTGCCTGTGTAGACGGCCCCGAGTTTGATGCGCATCTGGTTGACTGGGACGATCTCATGGCACGTCAGCGGATGTACATGCCTGAGGAAAAAGCATCAATCGCATTCCGTGAAGAACAGCACGAATGCCGCTGCAGGAAGGTGGAATAAATGGACAGAAACCCTTCAGAACGGATCAATGACTTCTGCGAAGTTGACCTTGGATTTACCGAGGCAGAAGTCCGGGCAGAAGCAGCACGGTGTATTCAGTGCAAAAAACCCAAATGTGTAAACGGCTGCCCGGTAGGTATCGACATCCCTGCATTCATTCACGCCTGTGAAACAGGAGAGTTCCGTGAAGCAGCCCGCATCATCAAAAAAGACAACATGCTTCCGGCAATCTGCGGTCGTGTCTGTCCCCAGGAAACCCAGTGTCAGGGAGAATGTGTACTTGGCAACAAAGACACCCCTATCTCAATCGGCCATCTGGAACGGTTCGTTGCCGACTGGGAACGGCAGAACGGTGTTGAAGCCCCCGCAAAATTCCCGGCTACCGGAAAAAAGATTGCAGTCGTCGGTTCCGGCCCTGCGGGCCTGTCTGCCGCAGCAGAACTAGCACGGCTCGGTCATGAGGTAACAGTCTTCGAATCCCTGCACGAAGCGGGCGGCGTACTGATGTACGGTATTCCGGCATTCCGTCTGCCAAAAGAGATCGTTCAGGCAGAGATCGAGCAGGTTATCGCGCTTGGCGCTGAGATCCGGACAAATCATGTGGTCGGCAGAAGTGTTCCGGTCGAGGAACTGCTTGCATACGACGCAGTATTCCTGGGAACCGGTGCAGGTCTTCCCTATTTCATGGGACTCCCCGGCGAGAATCTCTGTGGTATCTACTCGGCAAACGAGTTCCTGACCCGGGTAAACCTGATGGGAGCCGACAAGTTCCCCGCACATGACACTCCCGTCAAGTTCGGTAAAAAGGTCGTCGTAATCGGCGGAGGAAATGTAGCGATGGACGCAGCACGTGTGGCCCGGAGGATGGGTTCTGAGGTTACGCTGATGTACCGTCGTGGTGAGTCTGACATGCCGGCACGTCTGGACGAGGTCCGCCACGCCAAAGAAGAGGGTGTGACCTTCATGTGCTGCACCAACCCGGTTGCATTCCTGGCCGGAGAGAACAATGCGGTCGCAGGTGTCAAAGCCATTCGAATGGAACTTGGGACACCCGGTGACGACGGCCGCTGTTCCTTCTTCCCGGTGGAGGGCAGTAACTTTACCATTGATGCCGATGTGGTCATTGAGGCAATCGGTCAGGGACCAAACCCGCTGCTTCTGAGAATGCTTCCCGAACTTTCCCGGAACAGAAACGGCAGCATTGCCGTGAACTGTCTCGGCCAGACATCCATGCCGGGAGTCTATGCCGGCGGGGATGTTGCAACAGGTGCCGCAACGGTCATTCTCGCGATGGGTACTGCAAAGGATGCGGCCCGCGGTATTGACAAGATGCTCCGGAAGTAAATTCCGGTACATCTTCCCTAAATTACATTTTCAAAGCGGTGGGTTTATATTTTCAAACTTCTAATGTAGTAGAGCACAAACACAGAAGTGTTGTGAGTGTCCCGGTAGGGTAGAGGATATCCTAGAAGCCTGCGGAGCTTTTGACCTGGGTTCAAGTCCCAGCCGGGACGTCTTACGTGAAGTAGAACGTTCTTCTTTTTTTGCTCCTTTCATGTATATTTCTGGTGTCAAATGATCTGATATGGGTTCAAAAAACCACCCAATTTTTGGACAGAAAACAATATTGGGGTGCAATTAGGATTGGTTTTCTTGCGGGTCTTTGGACGTATATGGGTAACCACGGCTTGAAAGCCGTGGTTATCCATATACGTCCAAAGGCCCGCAAGAAAAGTATCGACCTGCATCGAAAAAAGTATTATCAGACACCTTTGTGTTTCCCGGAGTGACTGGTTGATTTTGAGGAATCTGTCAAATTCTCATACTCCAAAAAATTGGTGTGATGCTAGTGGATGCACCACGGGGAAAAATTAGCCTAGTGTCAAACTCAGGGTGAAAACAGAATAAGGAGGTGACGGGGCACCCTTCCGGATGCGTGCCGGTTAATCACTCCGGCCCCGGTCAACAACTCACCTAATACAAATACTACTAATGTGGTAATCGCATAAATGATTTTGCCATGAACCACACACGTAGTGGAGATAAGTGAAAGGGGGATTGCCCCTTCTCTCACTTTTTGAGCAATACATACCACGCCCGAATTTCTTCTGAAACTCGGATCGCGAGATATACCACCCACGATGATTAGGTGAGTCATCGTGTCACCTCCATTGTGTTACTCGGTTGATTAGACCGGCTTTAGGTTGTTGGTTTCCTCGTTATTTACTGGTGCTGTTTTCACAAGCTGAAACGGGAGCCGGGTCAGGTCATGGCTGCGGCGGGTGGTTGGTTCCCGATTCTCAGGAAATGCTTGTATCAGACCGTCTGTAGACCGCATATCCTCCGCGTTTGTCTGCCACAGTGTACCGGTCCGCATCAGGATCAGGGATATCCGGTGCAGGGTGACGTCCCCCTGTACCGATTTACGGCAGCGTCCCCCTCTCCATATAGGAAGGGGCAATGTTTCATATACGTTCCGGACCCCGAGTGTGTCACGGTTGTGCTTCCGGAGATAGTCACTCACCTGCCATACTCCACAGACATTGCTGTTTTTTGTATTTTCGGAAATGTAACGATAAACAAATAATATTCGGTTCTCTCATATATGCACCTAATTACAGACAGTGGTGTATGAACTCTTCATACCCATCTCCCGGATGCGGAGGTGCATAAATGCCGTCCGAACAAAACGGATTGTTCCGGCTGTTTGCCTTCGCCGGACCATATCGCCATCTGATAATCATCTCCGGACTTTTCTCCGCTCTCAGTGCCGTTGCCATCCTGACACCCTTCATCTGCATATACTATACAGTTGGAATCGTTCTGAAAGCTGCACCCGATCTTTCCACGCTGGACGCCGCCCAGCTCTACGGATACGGATGGATTGCCGTCGGTGCAGCAGCGATTGGATTTCTATTCTACTTCATCTCCCTCATCTGCTCACACATCACCGCATTTACCATAGAACGAAACATGAAATCCGCCGTCATGCACCACCTGATCAGGCTTCCGATGGGTTTCCACACCCAAAACTCCAGCGGTCGGCTTCGCAAAATCATCGAAGACAACAGTGCAGCAACGGAATCCTTCGTCGCTCACCAGCTTCCAGATCTCGTCGGCTCCTGCGTCAGCATGATTGCAATTGTCATGATGCTGCTCATCTTCGACTGGCGTCTTGGTATTCTCAGCCTCGCAACCCTCATGCTCGGATTTTTCATTCAGATGAAACTGGTAGAAGGTGAAGGGGCGGCATTTCTCAAAACATATCAGGACGCACTGGAGGAGATGAATGCCGAAGCAGTCGAGTATGTCCGGGGCATCTCGGTTGTCAAAGTATTCGGCCAGACAATTCACACCTTCACCAACTTCAAAAAAGCCATTCTGACCTACAAAAACTTCGCCGCAGCCTACGCACTCTCCTGCAAACAGCCGATGACTCTGTTTCTCACCGTCATCAACGGTGCATTCTTTCTCCTCATACCCGCAGGAATACTGCTGAGCTCCCAGGCCGCAGATCTGACAGAATTCCTTCTCAGTTTCATCTTCTATCTCATCTTCACCCCTGCCTGTGCGGTCATGCTCATCAAAATCATGTATCTGACCTCCTACAAAATGATCGCGCAGGAATCCCTTTCCCGGATCGACGGGCTTCTAAACGAATCCCCGCTTCCCGTTCCGGAAAATCCAAAACTGCCGATAACCTGTGAAATCTCCTTTGAGGATGTAGGATTCACCTATCCCGGATCCAAAAATCCAACCCTTCAGCACATCAGTTTCAGAATACCCGAAGGTACAACCCTCGCACTGGTCGGTCCGTCCGGAGGTGGAAAAACCACCATCGCAAGTCTCATCCCCCGGTTCTGGGACATCAGCTCGGGATGCATCAGAATCGGCGGGATTGACATCCGGCAGATGGACCTGGCGGTCCTCATGCAAAAAATCTCCTTTGTATTTCAAGACTCACATCTGTTCAAAGACACACTCGGAAACAACATTCGTGCCGCACGACCGGATGCTACAGACGATGAAGTCCGTGCTGCCGCCTCCGCAGCACAATGCAATGACATCATCGCAAAACTTCCCGAGGGGTTGGACACAGTGATCGGCACACAGGGCACCTATCTCTCCGGAGGAGAACAGCAGAGAATTGTCCTTGCCCGTGCCATTCTGAAAGACGCTCCGATCATTATTCTTGACGAAGCAACCGCTTTTGCGGATGCCGAAAACGAATACAAAATTCACCAGGCTCTCACCCGATTGTGCCGGGACAAAACCGTCCTTCTCATTGCACACCGGCTCTCCACAATTAAAAATGCGGACCAGATCTGTGTCGTGGAAAACGGAACCATCAGGGAACTCGGTACTCACGAACAGCTTCTCACCCAGAACAGACTCTACACCGCCATGTGGAACGAGTACCGGTGCTCTCTTGCCTGGAGACTCGGAAAGGAGGAAACAGTCAATGCTGCGTGAGATGTTTTCCCTCAGCCCTCAGGGAGTACATGATCTCAAACAGGGTATCCTCTGGTCTGCCGCAGCCAACATCAGCCTCATGCTGCCGGTTGGTCTGATTCTCATGATAATTGCCGAACTGCTCAAACCGCTGTTCGGTGAACCGGTATCAATCCCCAATGTCTGGCTGTACACCGGACTTGCCGCAGTCATCCTGGTGCTCATCTACGGTGTCCATCTCCGTCAGTACACCGCAACCTACATTGCCGCATATGAAGAGAGTGCCAACCGGAGAATAACTCTCGCCGAAAAACTTCGACAGCTTCCGCTCTCCTATTTCGGCAGAAAAAATCTCAGTGAACTGACCACCACAATGATGGGGGACTGTACGGCCCTTGAACATACATTCTCCCATGCGATCCCTCAGGCGTTTGGCGCTGTCATTGCCATTCTACTTGTCTGTATCGGATTATTCTGTATGGAATGGAGAATGGCACTGGCACTGTTCCTCGCGCTTCCGCTGTCTCTCCTTCTGGTACTTGGCAGTAAACGGATTCAGGACAGATTCAGCCGGGACAAGATTACCGATAAACTCATCGCTGCCGACGGGATTCAGGAATGTCTGGAAACGGTCAAAGACATTCGTAGCTGCGGACGTGAGGAAAAATATCTTGCTGATCTCGATACAAAGTTCGATGCCATGGTTTCATCGGCCATTCGGTCTGAGTGCATAACAGGAAGCTTCGTCTCATCCGGGATGGCAGTGCTCAGGCTTGGATTTGCTACAGTTATCTTCATCGGAGGCGGACTGATTGTAACCGGTGAGATCAACTTCCTAACCTATCTGATATTCCTGCTGGTCGCATCCAGAATCTACGACCCGCTCTCCACGATGTTTATGCAGATCGCAGAAATTTTCGAATCCCGTGTTCGGATAGACCGGATGCAGACCCTGGAACAGCAGCCGGTCCAGACCGGATCATCCGAGTGCCTGCCCGCAGGATATGACATCGTCTTTGACCATGTCACCTTCTCCTACAACAGGGATACTGTCCTATCAGATGTCTCTTTCACGGCAAAACAGGGTGAGGTAACAGCGCTGGTCGGGCCGTCAGGCAGCGGAAAAAGCACCGTCGCAAAGCTTGCAGCCAGATTCTGGGATGTCAACTCCGGGACCATCACCCTCGGGGGTGTGGACATCTCCACGGTTGAACCGGAAGTCCTGCTGAGACAGTATTCGGTTGTGTTTCAGGACGTCGTCCTGTTTCATACGACCATTCTGGAAAATATTCGTATCGGCAGAAAGGATGCCACGACCGAGGAGGTGTATGCCGCAGCCAGAGCAGCCCGGTGCGAGGAGTTCATATCCCGGCTTCCGGAAGGGTATCAGACCGTTGTCGGTGAGAACGGAGATACTCTCTCCGGAGGTGAGCGGCAGAGGCTGTCCATTGCCCGTGCTCTCCTCAAAGATGCCCCCGTGATTTTGCTGGATGAAGCAACTGCTTCACTGGATGTGGAGAACGAAACGCTGATTCAGTCCGCCCTTTCCACCCTGACACGGAACAAGACGGTTCTGGTCATTGCCCATAGAATGCGGACGGTAGCCTCTGCCGACACAATTGTCGTTCTGGACAACGGCAAAGTGGCAGAGACCGGAACCGGACCTGACCTTCTGCAGAAAAACGGGCTGTATGCCCGCATGACGCACCTGCAGCAGCAGTCCGTCTCCTGGCAGATCTAAGATCCCTTGGTTCAGCAGGTTTAATAAACCAGATATCCACATCCATTTATACCGTGTTGGGAAAATAGTATACCAGAAAGGAAGTGGATTGTGGATGAAACTGATCACCGTAGCAGGTCCCCCCTCCTCGGGAAAAACCTCCGTAATCCTCAGGCTTGCGGATGTCCTGCGTGACATGCACCTGCATACAGGGGTTGTAAAATTTGACTGCCTGACCTCATTTGACCGGGAGCGGTATGAAACCCACGGTCTGGAAGCACGTGTGGGATTTTCCGGGAAGTTTTGTCCTGACCACTATTTCATCAGCAACATTGAGGATGCTGTATCGTGGGGGGTATCCCGGGGGTTTGATATCCTCATAACCGAAAGTGCCGGCCTGTGCAACCGGTGCTCGCCGCATATCCGGCAGGTCCCGGCCGTCTGTGTCATTGACAATCTCTCCGGAGTCCATACGCCCCGGAAGATCGGACCCATGCTGAAGTTCGCAGATATCGTAGTCGTTACCAAAGGCGATATCGTGTCTCAGGCCGAACGTGAGGTGTTCATGTTCAACATTCGTCAGGTCAACGCCGCAGCAAAGATTATCTTCATCAACGGGATTACCGGCCAGGGTGCCTTCATGCTTGCGAAACAGGCAGCGGCAGCTCCGGAGATTTCTACCGTCCGGGGTCTGCGTCTGCGATTCACAACGCCCGCCTCAGTCTGTTCCTACTGTACGGGTGAGACCCGGATCGGCGAAGAGTACCAGATGGGGATGTTGAGAAAAATGGAGCTGTAGATCCCATGAGCCAGGATTTTTTTGAAGCAGCGGGAACCCGTTCCCTTGCAGATCTGATCCAGCAGTACCCGGTAATCCGGGACTTCTTTGTCAACTACAATCTCCGGAATATCTCCTTTGATCAGACCCTTGAGGAAGCGCTTGATCATATTGATGAGGAGGAACTTCTTGAGTTTGGTCTCGACCGTCCGGGGCTGATCCGTCAGTTTGTTCGTTTTCTCGAAACGATCTCTGCAGTACAGAAGACCGCAGCAGTATCGGAGATTACCATTCTTGGCGGACATAATAAAAACGGAGATGCAGAAAACATCACGATTACTATTTCTGCCGGAGAGGTGGTCAGTATCGTCGGTCCTACCGGTTCCGGAAAAAGCCGTCTTCTGGCTGACATTGAGTGTCTTGCCCAGCGGGATACGCCGACCGGCCGGCAGATCCTCGTCAACGGTCATGAGATGAACGATGAGGAGCGTTTCAACATGGACGGGCGGCTGGTGGCCCAGTTGTCCCAGAACATGAACTTTGTAATGGATCTCAGTGTCGGCGAGTTTCTGGAGATGCATGCCAAAAGCCGGCTCTGTGCGGATCCTGCTGCAATCGCCCGCGACTGTTTTGCCGCGGCAAACGAACTTGCCGGAGAAAAGTTTACGCTTGCAACAAAGGTGACCCAGTTGTCCGGCGGTCAGTCACGTGCCCTGATGATTGCTGATACGGCATGCATGAGTGCCTCACCGATCGTGCTGATTGATGAGATTGAAAACGCCGGTGTTGACCGCAGAGAGGCGGTCCGGATGCTTGCCAAAAATGAAAAAATAGTACTGATATCAACGCATGATCCCCTGCTTGCCCTGATGGCCGGGAAACGTCTGGTGATCAGAAACGGCGGGATTCATACGATTTTAGAGACGTCTCCTGCGGAGCAGGAAAGCCTCGTTCAGATTGAGAAACTGGATACCACGCTGATTGAACTGCGTCGCAGACTGCGGGGCGGCGAACGTATAACACCTGATATGGTGTCCATACCTGTGGAGAGTAGTCATGTGGGAACTATATGATGCGTTGATTGCCGGCATTCCTCCGGAATGTACGGTTGATGATCTGGTATGCGGTGCATACTCGGTAATTGTCAAAAGTAATGAATCCTGCGGATTTGCCGGAACAATTCCGGGAGATTCCCGCCCGGAATCCTGGAAAAAGTACTGCGGTATGCCGCTCAGAGACCTTGCGGAGTGTATAAAATCCTGGAACTTTGTGGAGGCTTCCATCGGTCTTGCGGCGGTGAATGCCTGGTATAATACCCCGGCATGCGCCGGGGCATACGGAATTCCGCTTGCCGCCGCAAAACAGACTGAGGACCGGAAAAGTGATCCGTTCATCATGTATCAGAACATGATCAGGGACAAAAATGTCTGTGTGGTCGGTCATTTCCCGTATCTGGACAAACTGTTTGCGCCGGTCTGCAATCTGGCAATTATCGAGACGGAACCGCTGGAGGGAGACTATCCCGAATCTGCCGCTGCGTATCTTCTGCCGGATGCCGAGTATGTATTCATTACCTGTGCAAGTCTGGTCTACAAATCACTGCCCGGATACCTGAGCCTCTGCCCTGACGCTTCGGTTGTTCTGGTCGGTCCGTCAACCCCGCTTGCTCCGGTACTGTTTTCCTTTGGAATCGATGACATCTCAACGTTCATCATTCAGGATGCAGGCCATGCAGAGGATATCGCCAAAGGTCTCAGTCAGGATAGAATCTATACCACCGGTCGTAAGGTGAGCCTGAAAAAAGAGGTGTGGGCTGCGTCTCAGCTCTGAACAATGGTCCAGTTGGATATCTTCGACTACTCGCCTTTCAGGCTCGGAGAGGGTTACCCCTAGTGGGGAGGAACCCACCAACGGAAGACCTAAAGCGACGCCGGGCGAAGCCGCGTCAGCGGCTGAGCCGGTCGGCGCGGTTGTTCCTGCGGATGGGGGAGCGTGGCTGCAGGCCTGTGTGGTTTGTGGCCGCAGGGGACAAGACCGAGTGCCGGAAGATCTGCGAGAGCGAGCGAAGCGAGCGGCTGTGAGTGAAGCGAACAGCGAGTAGTTCTGAGAGTGCACGAGGGTGCAGTCACGCCAGGCCGCGACCACGCAAAGGCCGGAAGCGACGCTCCCCCATTCCGTCCCGTCGGACATCTTCGTTTGCGCCCCGAAGATGGTTTCCGGAGATGGGATTCTTTGGCCCTATGTGGGTAACCACGGAAAACACCGAACACACGGAAAAAACACGGAAAAAAAACACGGAAAACCGCCGCTTCGCGGCTTACGGAAAAGCACGGAAAGACTAAGGAAATGGGATGCTTCGGACGTCTTCCCGGGGAAGTTTTCCGTGGAATTCGGTGTGTTCCGTGGTTACCCAAATACATCCAAGGCACACGAAAAAAAGTCGTAACATACGAATGAAGCATTCCACTTCCTTAGTCTTTCCGTTTTTTCCGTAAGCGAAGCGGTATTCAAGCGAGGGCGAAGCCCGAAGCGGAGAGCAAGGTCGAAGGACTTGAGAACCGTGTTTTTTTCCGTGGAATTCCGTGTGTTCGGTGTTTTCCGTGGTTACCCACATACACTCAAAGAATCCTATTTCCGGAAATCATCTCCGGGGCACAAACGAAGATTTCCGAAGGGGCAGACCGGCGAATCCGTCGCACTCCGGGGCTATCAACCGGTCGCGCCTTGGTGCCTTCACCCCTCGCTGTCTTCGGACTGCGACCCTCCGCTACGCTCTGGGACGTTCGCTTCGCTCACTTCGCTAGCTCCTCAGGCTTCGGGGCTCGTCACTCTCGGCCAAGCAACCGGCGCCCACTCCGGCCACGGCTCCGCCGCCTGCAGGGTCAGCCGCTTCGCAAGTCGCTTCGCGCCTTGCTCGACTCCTCACTTCGTGAGTCGTCTCCGACACGCTTCGCTCAGTCGTCGCTTTAGGTCTTCCGTTGGCGGGCTCCACTCCCTATACCGGTGAATAGAGGACCACCCGTACGAGACACCGCAGCCCGGAGGGCGAGTGCGTCGAAGATATCATTTCCTGTGGGGGGGGCGCTGCTGCCCGCTGCGGGGCAGCGACCCCCCACATTAGGAAGTGGTATGTTCGGTCAGCAATATCGGTGTCTGAAGGCTTAAGGATTTGTGTGACCCCGACTGACATCTATATCCCGTTTGACCACCCATACATACAGCGGATGAACCTGCTGTTTGAACTTTCCGGAGACAACCCGGCTTTGGCCGTAGCAGAACTGGCCTGTGTTGGTAACGTATACCGCACGGCAGCCGGTATCGCGCTTGCCGAGGTTGCGCAACCGGAGACAACAACACGGCTTGCACAGACTCATGTGGTCATGGAGCTTCTCGGAGAATGTGACTGTTCCGGGAGTGCTCTCCAAACCCTTCTGACGGAGCTTGACATAACCGCACCTGCTCCCTTCTGCTGTCGGGCCAGAAAGATTCATCCTGCCACCGTCGATATGTCCCAGCTGGAGCTGGAACGCATGATGGGGCAGAGTATTCACGGAACAGTTTCCCTCAGTGCTCCTGTTGTGGAGTTCCGTGCACTCTTTACCGATAACCGGTGTTTCCTCGGTCGGGTACTCTATACCATTGACCGCGGATCCTATTCCTGCCGTAATCCGCAGAGACGGGCATTTTTCCATCCCGGCGTTATGATGCCGCTGATGGCCCGGACCATGGTGAACCTGACGCTGGTGCGTCCGGGTGAACTTTTCTGCGATCCGTTCTGCGGAACGGGCGGTATGCTGCTTGAAACGGAGCTGATGGGCGTGCGGTCCATCGGCAGTGATTATGATCCTGAGATGCTGGAGGGGTGCCGGAGAAATCTGCCGGACGGTGCGTATGTGCGTGCTGATGCTGCATGTATGCCGTATCCTGACGGAATGTTTGATGCTGTTGCCTGTGACCTGCCGTACGGTCAGTCGACGACGATCGGGGCGGAAAGTCTGGATACGCTGTATACGGAATCGTTGCGTGAAATCCGGCGCATCCTGAAAAAAGGCGGCCGGGCGGTTGTGGTGACACACCGGGATATCCGGTCCCTGACCACGGAACTGTTTACCATCTCGGGATATTATGAACAGCGGGTGCATAAGAGTCTTACCCGGCGGATTCTTGTGCTCTCCTGATGTGGAAACAATATTGAATGTACTGTACATACGGGGAGCGGTAAATGCTCCAGTGGATACGCGAACAGTTTAACCGTTATCGTCCTGATCGTGCGACGGCGGTTCGGGCGATGCGGCATATGCGGGCAGCTGAGCGGAAAAACCTGTTTTCAGAAGATATTATGCTGATGCGGACCGCGGAGGGATACTGGTTTGAATCACTCATTTATGAACAGCTGATTAAGATTGCATCCCAGACCGGGACGATCAAAAAAATTGTCCGGAAAGGTGCGGATGTTCCAAAGCGCCGGGTGAAGCTTGCCCTTGGGACAAACGGCCTGTACTCTGCCGAGAAAGGTGATATCCGGGTCAGGGGAAACGGTCAGGATCTGGCGGAAGTGGATCTGTTACTGTTCGATCATGAAAATCAGGTGGTGTTCTGTGAAATTGTGACGTCCCCGGCTGATCTCCGCGAGCTGGAAGCGGAGATTATCTACAAGAAACATCTGTTCGGATATATGTTTCATCAGGAACATGTAGGATTTATTCTGTTCTCTTCGGTGGATATTTCAAATACCCAGGTGGTCCGAAGGCTTGCTGCGGATCCGGATAATGTGTATGTGGGAACGAAACCCTGTGAAGTGATGAAGGATGTACTGAAACCGCTTCGTCTGACAACGCTGCCGATGACGCCGGTAAAAAATCCGAAACTTGTGACATGTGAGTCTTTGCGGACGCAGCCGTTTGATTACAAAAAACTGCACGACGAGGCACTCAGCCGTTTGTACTTTGCAATAGATCATTCATTTTCCGTGGAGCAGTATTTTATGGATCCGTGTGTGTCTCCGCTGGTGAAGAAGGTTATCTGCGGTGCCCTGTTTCCGTCTGCGCTGAAAGGTCTGGTCTCGGGATATGGTCTCCGGGTGAAGTCTGAGATTTTGGACTTTTCGAAGCTGTCGGCAAATTATTCAAAAGTGGTACTCGCAGTGGATTATCCAGAGATGTCACCGGTTATTTATCTGAAACCCCGGAAACAGCGGACGTACTTTAAGATGGTTCCCGATAAGAAAGGGGGGTTCAAATATGAACGGCCGACACCGTCCCGCGTGGGATTTTATCTCTGGCTGGAGTCGGTGAAACCGACACTGGGGATTGAACGGACACGGGACATTCTCACCTACTGTGAGGCCTGTGCGAAAAAACGATAAAATATCCGTGTACAAAGCCCAAGTCCGAAGGACCTGAGCGGGGCATGCAAGCCTATTGGGCTGAAACGCGCCGGCGGGAACGAATGATCCTGCGGCATTCCTTCCACGGCTGCAACCGAGTAAACCTCCGGCTTCCTCGCGGGATTACGGCAAAGCAGGACAAACCAGAATTTACCAGCGAACGTGATGGGGATAAACGTTACTCGGACTCGGTATCGACCAGAAAAGCCTGTATTGTCGTCTCAAGGGCAGCCATCCTCTTTTCCAGCAGCTGATTCTTCGTATGCAGCACAGAGATTTCACTCTGCAGCACAGCCATTTCATTCTTTACCTGCTGAATATCCCTGTGCTGGAAGAAAAACCGCAGGGCCGCAGTAATCGCATCTGAGGTATTATTATACTCTCCACTCTCCACAGCATTATGTAAAAGCACCTCAATATCCACGGGGAGTTTATAGGAAGTAGGCTTCTTGCAAAGACGCTTCGGTGCAGGCATACTATGTATAACGTAGGTGTTCCTCCCATATCACCTTACGCCTTTTTCGTAAAGATCAGTACAATAAAACATCAACTCAGCCATTCCGGCCGGTGCATATCTCCGATCAGCATGTTTTATACCTGCCAAAAAGAAAAACGGGAGAGATATGAACAAAAAGCCGGAGTGTGCAAGGTCTCTGACCTTGCGTGCCGCCCAAGGGTGTACCCTTGGACTGAACTCAGATAAGAGGGATACTGCTCCCGACAAACCATTCGTCATCGATCGGTTCAATATATAACAGACATATCTTCTCAGATCCGGTATCCGGATCCACAAAACCCGCATACATCATACCGCCGCCGTTCTTTCCAAGAATAACAGCATCACGCATATACGAAATTCCATATGCATTCACGGTCCCCATCTGTGACTCACCTACATCGGCCGGCTTCCCGGGGCTTGCAACCAGAGTCCCGTCATTCGTAAACGCATATGGAGACAAAACCGGTTCTGAAAACATACCGGTGGGATTATTCAAAACATCTGCCAGCGCATCTTTCCCCTCCGTATGTGCGTAACTCACCATACGTCTGACCTGTGTAATCATATTCTCCCGCTTCTGCCAGTCGATAGACTGCGGAACATCATGCAGACTTATACCAGTACCAATAAGCCAGGTATCGTCCACCGGAAGCGTGTACGCGAGTTTCATCTCCTGAGTATAGTTATTGCCCGGATTCGCATACGGATAATACAAATATCCTCCTCCCTGGGCGGCACGGAAAATACCCTGCCTGACATATTTCACCCCAACATCATCCATCTGATTATACCGGTTGATGCCCACCAGCTCCTGCTGATAGGGCAAAGCCAGCACTGTCCCGTTCATATCATAGGCAAACACATAAAATCCATCTCTCGAAAACTCCCCGTTCGGATCGTTAAACACAGCCAGTGCCGCCTCTTTTCCATGCTCCCCGGCATACACAAAGGCACGGGAAAGCAGATGCTCCATAGCAGCCTCGCCCGGATCAATTGCAGCGTTCACAGAACCCTCCACCGGAGTAGTGCTCGTCAGAACAACACGCCACTCCCGCCCGCTCGTAAAGGATATAGTTTTCCAGACTGCAGTAACATATGCCTTGCTCGTCCATCCGCTGGTATAGAATACATATCTGTCCGATCCTGCAGGTTCAGTCAGAATTTTCTGCAGAGTTGACTGCAGCGCCGGCACCATGTAGAGCGGATCAGTCTGCAGATTTCTCCCGATCTCAAAGGAATCCTTATCATACAGAACAGTCCCGTCGGCATCTGCAACCCAGATATCATACCCCGTCGATTCGTACATATCCTGAATAAGCGCCGAAAACAACAGGCCGAGGTCAATGTTTACATTTACATAGCCGGTATAGGTCTGGTTACTCGTATAGACTGGATAACTATAGGTCACGCCATAATTTCCGTTCTCAAACCGGTGATACCCGGACAGAGTACTTGACAGGGAAGTAAAGGAACTTTCATTCAGAAGCAATGTATCCTGTGTTCCGATCAGAGACCGATTACCCTCCGGAACCATAGCAGTAATACTCCCATTCTCGTTGATCCGGACCACAGAATCGGAAATGGGATTTCGTATACGGGTATCGGTCAGAATGTCCCAGACCTCCGGACTGTCCGCCGCCAGATCCTCAAGAAGCCGGACATGTCTGCGCAGACCTGAGCTGGTAGTGAGCATGTCAGCCTCAGAAACAATCACAAACTTATCGATCCCCATCTGCATAAGCGGATCAGGCGCTTCTGCCGGAGAAACAGGATCTTCCGACGGGAAAAACATCACACCCAGACACAGGGCACAAATACAACACACTGCAGCCAGCAGTACATATCTACGCATATAATCGTGTACCGATGAATCGATGCACACAGGTAAATAACTTCCGTATATTCTGAAAACAGATTTCAAACGTGGGGTCGGTGAGATTTGAACTCACGATCGACGGGTCTCTCCGACAAGCGAACATGTCTCCCTCACGGGAACAGGAGGCGCGACGAAAGCATCAGCGCTCCAACGGGTCATCATCTAAGTAATCAGCAGACCCGATAGTTCATCATACGCTAAGACCGCTGGAGCCCGTCGCCATTCCGGACTAGGCCACGACCCCGCAATCACGTTTGCGTTATTTATGTACGCTCCCGGTAAATTTAAGGATTGCGATTTTTCAGGAGTCAAGCGCACCGGTGAAATCCGCACCGGTCAGATCCGCACCGGTCAGATCCGCCGCAGAAAACGTTGCGCCGGACACCCGTGCATCACGAAACTTGGCCCGGGTACAATCCGCCATGCGGGCATACATTCCCCGCAGATCCGCACCGGAAAGATCAACATCGGTCAGAACAACACGTTGGGCATAACACCGTGCCAGAATCGCATCCCGCAGGACGGCAGATGTCAGATCAGTCCCGGAAAGATTGGCACACGTTAGGTCAGCGCCGGAAAAGTCCGCATATGCAGCATAGCTCCCGGAAAGATTTCCGGATATCAGGACTGCGTGCCGAAACACCGCTTCATCAAGCGTTGAGCCGGTGAGATCGGCATTGACCAGCACCGCACTGCTGAAATCACTGCCGGTCAGATCAAAGTTCCTCATCAGAGCACCGGTAAGATCAACGCCGGAAAGATCCAGACTGGGCAGAATCATAACCGCTTCATCAGACTCCTGCAGATACCGGGCATACCAGCAGTTCCATTCGGCAAAATCACAGGAATCTACAGCCTTGGAAAAAAGCCGGAACGGTGAAGTCATGGCGCAGGAATCCCTCCGGTGAGGAGAAGATAGAGGAATACTGCCATGAGAAGGATAAAGAGAAGGAGAAACAGGGTATCATATTTCCCATCCCGGGCATTCTCCGGGCGGTCCGGCACCGCAATTTTTTCCTCGTGAACTTCGCGATAGGGGTGATCACGTTCCAGCCGGGTAAATTCTTCGTGTTCCTCCGGCGTGAAATCCGGGTCCAGCTCAATCTCCTCTTTTGTCACAGGTACTTCTCAGGTATGTTTGCGGTCTGACCTGATGAGTTTTGGGATTTTCCGAAATTTCCGAATCTCTTTCGGACAGAATATTTGGCTCCCTAACGGCCTATATGTATATGGAGCATGAAATGCTCTAAGCCATGTATGATGTTGAACAATTTCATGAGGAAAAAACTCATGAATACTTCCCTCTCAGGATGAAACAGGAGGTATCCTATGACTTGGATTCGCTAAAGCTACTTGCATTCTCCCGGTATGATTGCTTTGACAAATGTTTCCACAGGCATTTGTTCCAGCAGCCACTGGATAATATCCTCACCGGTTATTGACATATACCACCACACAACTGTCAGTACCCAATAATTCCCTCATCTTCGATACAAATAATCCAGAGTTTGTTCAGAAGAGAGCTTCTCTTTTCTTTCCATGATATCTGTTCGGCGCCAATGTCAAACAGGAAATGGGCTGCCGTTCTCTCAAAAACAGAGGCATGGAAAAATACTGAATCTATTTACCTGACCACACCCTATTCACTACTGACAAGTAAACCGATGAAGTACAGGAAAAATATGAACAAACCAAATCTGCACATCACCGTTATCCTCCTCATTGTTCTTCTCATAGCGCCTGCCGCAGCAAATCAGACGCAGGAGATCTATTACCCGCTGGAAAACATCCATATATCCTCCGGCTACCCCGACATCCCCGACGACAATCAGACCCTCACTGACATTACCGATGAAATACACCATCCCGTAGACGATCTGCGGACGTATCTGGTGACTGCATACAGCCGCCAGTACGGACTTCCGCCTGTCCTTGTCACGGAACTCATTGCGCTGTCTCTCATTCTCCTCACCTCAGGAGCGGTTGCGCTGCTCTATACCCGCGGTCGTCCGCAGTCAGACGAGACGGATGGAAAAACCCTGCATCTCCTTGACACGGTAGAGAAAAATCCCGGAACAACAGTCTCAGAACTTCGAACCGTTACCGGATACTCACGCAATTCTCTCAGCCGTACCCTCCACCTGCTTGAACACGATGAAAAACTTCTCACCATTATCAGCAGCGGGACGACCCATTACTACCCGATAACAGAGACCCTGAACCCCGACGAAGAGAGAATGCGTCTCATCATAGCCGGAGAAAACCCGCATCAAATATTTCGGACCATCATGGAGCATCCCGAAATAACCCAGAAACAGCTTATCGAAACAACCGGTATACCTCAGACAACCTGTCAGTGGCATCTGTCAAGCCTCCTTGACGAACAGGTCATCGCCAAAGAGATATACAAAAACACTGCCTGCTACACCGCACTCCCGGCATACATCCAGCTCTACCGCATCATCACGCAAAAAAATATCAGCGAACGTGTCGGAAACGACGACTGACACAAAAAAAGAAAACTGCACAGAAAGCTTCACGCGTTCTGTACTGCATCTGCGATCAGCTGTCCCATCTTGGTACAGCCGACCTTCCGGGTACCTTCACGGAAAATATCGCCCGTCCGGTATCCTGCGGTAAGCACGTTTGCCACTGCAGCCTCTACCGCGTCCGCTTCTGATGCCAGATTCAGCGAATACCGCAGCAGCATTGCCAGTGACAAGACCGTTGCCACCGGATTTGCCAGGTCCTGACCGGCGATATCCGGAGCTGAGCCGTGAACCGGTTCATAGAGACCCGGCGTTCCCGGTTCTCCTATGGAGGCGGACGGCAGCATTCCAATTGAGCCGGTAATTGCCGCGGCTTCATCGGACAGGATATCCCCGAAGAGGTTGCCGGTCACGATTACATCAAACGCCGCAGGATTTCTCACCAGCTGCATTGCTGCATTATCCACATACATAAAGGACAGTTCCACCTCGGGGTACTCCCGGGAAACCTCGGTTACCACTTCACGCCACAGTCGGGATACCGCAAGCACGTTCGCTTTATCCACCGAACACAGCCGCTTACTCCGCTTCATTGCAGTTTCAAAAGCCACCTTTGCCACCCGGCGGATCTCATGTTCCCGGTAGATCATATTGGAAAAACCGACCCGTTCGCCGTCGCGGACCTCAATACCGGCAGGTTCGCCGAAGTATACGTCCCCGATCAGTTCGCGGACCACCAGAATGTCAATGCCGTTTGCGACAATATCGGGCCGGAGATAGCAGGCATCCGCAAGTTCCGGAAACAGTTTTGCCGGTCTGAGGTTGGCAAACGCACCAGCGGATTTCCGCAGAGCCAGCAGTCCTTTCTCCGGACGGATTGCGGGGTCCAGTGTGTCCCACTTCGGACCTCCAACAGCCCCGAACAGCACCGCATCAGACGACAGGCAGACATCCCGCGTGGTGTCTGGAAACGGGACCCCGGACTCATCGATCGCTGCACCGCCAAAGGCTGCATACCGAAGGGTAAACGTGTGGCCGAACTTCTTTCCGACAACTTCCAGGACATGCACCGCCTCGCGGACAACTTCCGGGCCGATCCCGTCTCCGGGCAGAACCGCAATGGTAAAGTTTCCCATCTTACTCAGCTCCGGTCTGTTTTCTGACATAGCCGACCAGACCGCCGGCATTCAGAATCTCCTGCATGAATGCAGGCACCGGCGGGCAGGTGATCGTTACGCCGCCGGCGGTGGTGATCGTTCCCTTTTCAGTATCGATTGTCAGGGACTCGCCGTCGGCAATTTTTTGGTAGTCATCCCCGACTTCCAGCAGAATCAGACCGGTATTGAATGCATTCCGGTAGAAAATTCTGGCAAAACTTTTGCCGATGACCACCGGAATTCCGGCTCCTTTGATTGCTACCGGGGCGTGTTCCCGGGACGATCCGCAGCCGAAGTTTTCTCCGGCAACGAGGAAGTCACCTGCGGCGACACGGGAGATCCAGTTCTCTTCGAGTCCGTCCATGCAGTGTTTTCCGAGTTCCACTTCATCGGTCGTCACCAGAAACCGGGCCGGAATAATTGCATCCGTATCAATATTTGCCCCTACCACGTGGGCTGTTCCTTTATATTCCATTGTTACAGGCTCCTTGGATCGGTCACAAATCCGGTAACGGCAGAGGCTGCGGCGACCGCAGGGTTCGAGAGGAGGACCTCTGACTCCAGTGCGCCCATTCTGCCCCGGAAGTTTCTGTTCGTCGTGGAGATGGCACGTTCACCCTTGGCGAGAATACCCATATGACCACCGAGACACGGGCCGCAGGTCGGCGGGGAAATGATTGCGCCTGCGTCAATGAAGACCTGCATCAGACCTTCGCGGACACATTCCCGCCAGACACGCGGTGTTGCAGGAATTATGATGCAGCGGACATTCCGGTCGATTTTCCGCCCCCGGAGAATCTCTGCGGCCTGCCGCATATCCTCGATTCTTCCGTTCGTACAGCTGCCGATGACCGCCTGGTCGATTTTGATCTCACCGAGTTCATCCACGCCTTTTACATTTTCCGGGAGATGCGGCAGGGCGACCTGCGGGGCCATGCCTTTCAGCTCAATGTCGACTTCGGATTCATAGACCGCCAGTTTGTCTGCTTTGATCTCATCATCGTCGCGTCCGGCTTTCCGGGTGTACTTTAGTGTTTTTTTGTCGGCAGGGAAGAGGCCTGCCTTGCCGCCCGCTTCGATTGCCATGTTCGCAATGGTCAGCCGGCTTTCGACCGACATCTTTTCGACGCCTGAGCCGCTGAACTCCAGAGCTTTGTACAATGCACCGGAGACGCCGATTTTTCCGATCAGGTTTAATATGACGTCTTTTCCCTGTACGCAGGGACCCATTTTTCCGTGAACGCTGACTTTGATGCTCGGCGGGACTTTGAACCAGTTTTCTCCGAGGACCATGCCTGCGGCAATGTCGGTGGAACCCATGCCGGTGGAAAATGCGCCGAGACCGCCGTAGGTACAGGTGTGACTGTCAGCGCCGATCACCAGATCACCCGGGCCGACAAGGCCTTCTTCGGGCAGGAGGGCATGTTCGATGCCGCAGTTTCCGCCTTCGTAGTAGTGGGTGATTCCCATCTCCTGCGCAAATCTGCGGGTGACTGCTACCTGCTCTGCAGAGTCGATGTCTTTGTTCGGGGTGAAATGATCACAGACGAAGACGACTTTCTCCGGGTCGAAGACTTTTGCAGCTCCCATTTCATGGAAGGATTTGATGGCAAGCGGGGCGGTGATGTCGTTTGCCAGGACCAGAGAGAGGTTACACCGGACGATCTGTCCGGGTCCGGTGATTTTTTGTGTGGTGTGTGCCTGTAAGATTTTTTCAGCAATTGTTCGGTGCATGGTTTTCCTCCACCTTTTTAACCAGACGGTTGAGTGCGTTCACATAGGCTTTTCCTGCGGCAACGAGAATGTCCGGGTCGGCACCCCGGCCGATTGCGGAGTAGCTGTTTCTGCGGATCCGGACGGTTACTTCGCCCTGTGCATCGGTTCCGCCGGTGATGGCGTTGATGGAGAACTGTTCCAGTTCCGGTCTGCATCCGGCGATCTGACCGATGGTGTTGAAGACTGCGTCGATCGGGCCGACGCCGAAGTTATGCAGCCGCTGTTCTACGCCGTCGACGTCCATGATGACGATGGCGTTCGGCGGGATCGGGCCGTTACCGGCATGGGCCTGAATGTATTTGAGTTTGAATTTGTCGGGCACCCGGAAGATTTCTTCGAGGATGATTGCTTCGACGTCTTCGCCGAAGACCTCTTTTTTGATGTCGGCGAGTTTTTTGACGGTGTCGGCGACGGTTGTTATCTGGTCGTCGCTGAGGGTGTAGCCGAGCTCCTCGACTTTGGCTTTGATGGCATGGCGGCCTGAGTGTTTGCCGAGCACCATGTCGTTTCCGGTTTTGCCGATTGATGCGGCGTCCATGATTTCATAGGTTTCCCGGCATTTGAGGACGCCGTCCTGATGAATTCCGGATTCATGGGCAAAGGCGTTCGCACCGACAATGGCTTTGTTGGCCGGTATCGGCATACCGATGATGTGGGAGAGGGTGCGGGCGGTGGGGTAGATCTGTTCGGTGTTGATGCCGCAGCTGCAGTGGTAATGGTCGCGGCGGACGCTGAGGTTCATGACGACTTCGTCCATGGCGGCGTTGCCGGCACGTTCGCCGATGCCGTTGATGGTGCATTCGATCTGACGGGCACCTGCTTCTACGGCGGCAAGGCTGTTTGCGACCGCAAGTCCGAGGTCGTCGTGACAGTGAACCGAGATGACGACTTTCTCAATATTGCTGACGTGTTCTTTGAGGTAGCGGATGAGAGCGCCGTACTCGGCAGGCTGGCTGTATCCGACGGTGTCGGGGATGTTTACGGTTGTGGCGCCGGCATTGATTACGGTTTCAACTACTTTTGCGAGGAATGCCGGGTCGCTCCGGGACGCGTCTTCTGCGGAGAACTCGACATTTTTCGTCAGGGATGCGGCGTACCGGACGGCATTTTCTGCCATTTCGAGTACCTGTTCCGGGGTTTTGCGGAGCTTGTGCTCCATGTGAATGGGACTGGTTGCGAGGAATACATGAATCCTCGGGTGAACGGCAGGAGCCAGGGCTTCCCATGCCCGGTCGATATCAGCGGTGACACAGCGGCAGAGGCCGGCGACCTGACAGTTGGTTACCGTTTCCGAGACGGCACGCACTGCTTCAAAGTCACCGGGACTTGCTGCGGGAAATCCTGCTTCGATGATATCTACACCGAGTAGCTCTAGCTGGCGGGCGAGGCGTACCTTTTCCTGAAGGTTCATGGTTGCGCCGGGAGATTGTTCGCCGTCACGGAGCGTTGTGTCAAAGATCCAGACACGGTCAGTCGTGTTGCTGTTGGACACGGTAGATTCATCGTTTGTCATTTTTTCACCTGAAGCTGATGTGTTTTTTCGCTTCAAATATTCTGTAATGTTTGGAGTTGAGGGAATTTATATATGTGTGATGCGGTAGAGGGTAGGTGACACGGGGCGATTTTTTCGAAAATTTCGGTTTGCTGAGGAGCCGCGAAACGGCTCCTCAGCAAACCGGAATTTATCCCCCGGAAAAACACCCCCCGTCCGTGAGTTTCCAGGATACCACCGCAGAAAAACAAAGACTATACTCCCGAAACCCCAACAGGTACGTTCACAAAAATCTCCGGCGGCACCTCATGGATTATGACGCACTCATACTTGGTTTATTTCTCATTCTTGCCTGTACGCTCATCGTACTGTTCATCAGCAGCAAACTCAGGCTGCCCACGATCATCGGCTTTTTCCTTGCCGGTATTCTCGTCGGCCCGTCCGGCCTGCACCTCTTTACCTATGAACAGGTAGAACTCGTCGCAGAATTCGGTATCATCCTCCTGATGTTCACCATAGGTCTGGACATCTCCATCAAAAACCTCCTGTCCATGAAAAAAATCGTCCTCATCGGCGGAGGAGTTCAGGTTCTCCTCACCACCCTTGCCGTCTGGCTTCTCCTCCAGGCCGTAGGTCTCCCGTCCGGTGCCTCCCTCCTCGTCGGCATGATGGCTGCCACCTCCTCTACCGCGATAGTTCTCAACATCTATCAGAACAACGGCCAGATTGACGCCCGGCACGGCAAAATAGCCCTTGGCATCCTCATCTTCCAGGACCTCGCCGTCATTCCCATGATGCTTATCACCCCCATGCTTGCCGAAGCGGGCAGCTTTGACATCACCTCCTCCCTCATCCAGCTTGCAATCGGCATGACCGCACTTGTTATCGTTCTCGTCGCAGCACTCTACATTGTCCCGAGAATCCTCGACAAAATTGCCGCACAGCGCAGCCGGGAACTCTTCATCATCAGTGTACTCACCATCTGCTTCGGTATTGCCTGGATCCTCTCTCTCAACGGTGTTTCCCTCTCCCTTGGTGCCTTCCTTGCCGGTGTCGCCATCTCCGGCTCCGAATACAGTCATGAAGTTATCGGCCTCATCATGCCGATTCGTGACATCCTCACCAGCTTCTTCTTCATCTCTGTTGGTATGCTGCTGTCCATCAGTTACATGATTCAGAACATCCTTCTCATCGTAGCTCTCCTCATTCTCCTCATCCTTGGAAAAACCTTCATCACCACCATCTCCGCAAAAGCCGCGGGGGCCGCCACCGGCACAGCGCTTCTCAGCGGTATCGGTCTCGCCCAGATCGGAGAGTTCTCCTTCGTCCTCGGCACAACCGGCATCAGTCTTGGCATTCTCACCAACGATCTCTATCAGACCTTCCTTGCAATTGCCATCCTTTCCATGACCATCACTCCGTTTGCCATTGGAGCAGCTCCCAAAATCACCGCCAAACTTGCCCGTCCCAAAATCCCTGCCGATCGTCCCGACTTCGCCGATTCCCAGACCTGCAGCATCAAACCCTCCAATCATGTTATCGTTGTCGGATACGGTGTTGCCGGAAAATACGTTATCCGCGCCCTCAAAAAAGTCGGAAAACCCTATCTCATCATCGAGATGAATCCTGAAACCGTAAAACACGTCAAACAGACCGGAGAACATATTATCTACGGAGACGCAGGTCACGAGACCCTCCTTGAGTACGCCGGCATCACCCGTGCCAGTACCCTCGTCATCACCATCCCCGATACCACTGCCATCAAAAACATTCTCTCCAACGCCCGCCGACTCAACCCGAAAATCCCCATCATCACCCGTTCCAAATATATCTCCGACACCACAACCCTCTTCCGCCTCGGGGCTGACGAGGTCATTGCCGACGAACGTGAAGCTGCAATCCAGATCTCCCGGAGAATCTTTGCCAACGAAAACATTGCCGACACGGACCTTGTCCAGTACATCAAGCAGATCCGCGCCGAAGTCTACGCCGAAATCACCCAGGCCCGTTCCAGTCCCGACGCAAAACCCGGGAAAATCGAACACCTCGTCGGTACCCTTGAACCCAAAAGCAAAACCACCTTTACCCTCCTTCAGGTCGGGAAAAACTCATCCGTCGACGGTCAGCCACTCTGCAAACTCCATCTCCGGACAACCTACAGCACGACCGTTGTTTCCCTCCGGCACAGCAACGGCGAACCTGTTCTCCCCATCGACGGAAACACTATCCTTTCCGAAGGTGACATCGTCGAACTCATGGGAACCGAAACCCAGCTCACTCTAATCAAAAACCTCTTCAAAGAATCCTGAAATCCCCAAATCTCCCTCTCTTAATAGGCATATTTTTTACCAATTACGAAGTATATACCTGCACTAGTATTTTTCCGTGCAAAGCCGGGATGATTGTACAAAAACGTCACAGTCATCATAGAATACACAAAACAGAACCGCAAACGGCTGTCCGTGTTTTGTGTCTTCCCTGATGAACGGCCTGTCGCATCACGGAAAAAAACGGAGGTAACTCACAGTGGAAACAGAAGCAGAACTTATTATGGCCATCGTGGTCGTTCTTGCGTGTGCCATCGCCGTCCTCTTTCTCGGACGGCGGCTCCGCATGCCGTTCATCATCGGATACTTCATTACCGGTATCATTGTCGGACCCGCCTGCCTCGGCCTGGTAACAGAAGATCAGGTATCACTCCTGGCAGAACTCGGAGTTATCCTCCTGATGTTCACTATCGGACTGGAGATGTCCCTCAAAAGCCTCCTGTCCATGAAAAAAATCGTTCTCATCGGCGGAACACTCCAACTCGTTGTAACCACCGTCGCCGTCTGGGCTGTCATGGTCGCAGTGGGCTTTTCTTCAAACGTTGCCCTGTTTATAGGTTTCCTCGTTGCCCACTCGTCCACTGCCGTTATCATGAATCTGTATCAGAGCAGTGGTGAGGTCGATACCCAGCATGGAAAAATCGTCCTTGGTCTCCTGATTTTCCAGGACTTAAACGTCATCCCCATGATGCTGATGGTCCCGAGTCTTGCGGGAAACTCTGATACTGATATCCTTGGTTCTCTTCTCAACTTCGGTATGGGAATGGTTATTCTCGGCGTGGTTCTGGTGGCCGCAATATTCCTTGTTCCCCGGTTCCTGATGCGGGTCGCCCTTACCCGGAGCAAGGAACTTTTCATCATCTCGATTGTTGCCATCTGTTTCGGTATTGCCTGGCTCATGTCCCTGAACGGCGTATCCCTCGCTCTCGGGGCATTCCTTGCGGGAATTGCAATCTCGGAGTCCGAGTACAGCCACGAAGTTATCGGCCAGATTCTCCCCTTCCGTGATCTCCTCACCAGCTTTTTCTTTGTGTCGATTGGTATGATGCTCAATCTTGTCTATGTCGCAGAGCATCTTTTCCTCATCGTCGGAATTGCAGTCGTTCTCCTGCTTGGAAAGACTCTCATCAACTTTATCAGTGTGAAGGCGATCGGTATTGCAAGCGGAGCGGCCATCCTTTCGGCAATCGGTCTGTCGCAGGTAGGAGAGTTCTCGTTCATTCTCGGGTCCACCGGACTTGAGGCAGGAATTCTTACTGCGGATGTGTATCAGGTTTTCCTCGCCATTACTATCGTGACAATGGCCGTAACGCCGTTCGCTGTGAATGCCGGACCTGCGATTGCGCGGCGGCTTGTGAAACCGAAGGTGCCCGGAGAGGATATCTTTGAAGGCGACGCTACAAGCTGTGAGATCCAGCCCAAGGAGCATGTTATCATCGTGGGATACGGACTTGCCGGACGGTACGTTGCAAAAGCCCTGAAACGGGTGGACATTCCCTATATTATTCTTGAGCTCAACGCTGATACGGTTGAGAAAGAGAAAAAGAAGGGGGAGCGTATTGTCTACGGGGATGCGAGTCATGATGCCATTCTGGAGTATGCCGGTATCATGAAAGCCCGGACGATTGTGATCAGTATCCCGAACATGGAGGCGATCAAGGCGATCATCTCTACTGCCCGCGGTCTGAATCCCAGAATTGGAATTATCAGCAGGTCCCGGTTTATCTCGGAAACCGGCGAGCTGTATAAACTCGGTGCCGATGAGGTTATCGTGGACGAGCGTGAAGCGGCAATTCAGATTTTCCGCCGCATCCTGGCAAATGAGCAGGTGCCTCAGCAGGATCTTGATCTCTATGTGAGACAGATCAGAAACGATCTCTACGATGAGTATTTTGAAAAGCCTATGGATTCACATCTGAAAGATGAACCAAAGGCTACCTGGTTTGATACTATCCGTCTGAAGGCAAAGGCAGCCGAGGAGAAAATACCGAAAACCCGGGCATCGGTGGAACAGATTCATGTCAATAAAAACTGTGAGGTCGTCGGAAAACGGCTTTCTGATATTCATCTGCGGGCGGATTACGGTGTATCGGTTATTGCGGTCCGCCGGAATTCCGAAAATGCGGCGGACACTGTGGTGACGCCAGACGGAAATACTGTTCTTGAAGAAGGTGATACTGCGGTTGTTATCGGAGAACGCAAAGCGATCACCGATATTATTCCGTTGTTCACCGAGAAAGAGGACGAGAAACAGTAGATTTTATCCCCACGTTCTCTTTTTTCCTGAATTTGACGGATACCTCAAAAACAATCTGTCACTCTGGGAAACACAAAGGTATCTGATGATACTTTTTCGATGCAGGTCGATACTTTTCTCGTGTGTCTTTGAATGCATTTGGGTAACCACGGCTTGAAAGTCGAAGATGGTTTCCGGAGATGAGATTCTTTGGATGTATGTGGGTAACCACGGCTTGAAAGCCGAAGATGGTTTCCGGAGATGAGATTCTTTGGATGTATGTGGGTAACCACGGAACAGCACGGAACACACCGAATTCCACGGAAAAAACACGGAATACCGCTTCGCTTACGGAAAAAACGGAAAGACTAAGGAAGTGGGATGCTTCGGACGTCCGATTAATACGTTTTCTGGGATTCGCGTGCAAGCCATGCGGGATAGCGTGCCGTCCAAGTTGAAGCCTTAGACTTTTTGGACAAGACCCACACAGGAAAAATATCGACGGACGAACGAGGCATCCAACTTCCTTAGT
>JAEWXF010000028.1 GCA_023396065.1 Methanobacteriota archaeon | reverse complement strand
ACCCATTCCGAACCCGGCAGTTAAGCTCTCTTACGTCGGATACTGTACTGTGATATGCGAATTCACGGGAACTATTCAACGCTGCACCCCCTTCCTTTTGATTGATTGTTTTGTGATGTTTTTTTGGGTTTAGATTTTTGTCGTTGTTTTGTTTTTTTCTTCTCCGGTGTTATCCCGCCGGTTCGGTTTGCGGATCTTTCCCGCGGTATGATTCCGGAGGGGAAAAACTGACGCGATCCATTGAATGATACAATGGCCAATAAACATATATAGAAAATAACCGCAATAAACCCCTAATGTCGGTCCAAAGCCCTATCCTCTTTCTTCTTCTCCTGTTGACAGCCCTCATCTGCTCTGCAGCAGGCTGTATCCAGACCCCGGCTGTAGGTGATCCTGCCGCATCGGCCTTTTACATCCCTGAAAAAACAGAACTCATCAACCCGGCTGATCTGAGAAACGAAGATGCCATAGAGAGGTACGGAGCACCGCTTCTTCTCCCGGACACCGGCGATTACACCATTCAGACATTCGGTGATCTTTTCACCGAACGACCAGAAATTTATCCGCTTTCGTTCACCGTATACGGGGATGCGTACTCAGTCCGGCTCATCCGGGCCAACTGGGACATGGTTGATGATGGTATAGATTCATACACAGCCTCACTTGACGAGTCAGACTACCAGTCTCACATCAGCATAACCATTACCCAAAACAATGAAATTCTTGCGTCGTTCCCGTACAAAAACCATCAGATCTATGTCGAACCACTCTATCTTTCCACGGCAAATGGTCTCCCGCTGCATATTGTCTATCAGGACACCTATCCGGAACTTCCACCGATTCCTGCGATCAACAGTTCGGATGCAATCTTCACCGTCGTTGGTCACACCACCCTCGTATCCCCGGAAACACTGAACAGCTCGGCATTTCTGAACCAATACGGGCCGGTACACATTTCACCCTCCATTCCGAAGTTTGATGTGGTGTTTTTCCATGATCCCATTCCGCCTCTGGGAGCTTCCTTTCTGGAAATTCCCGTTACCATTCACGGCAACTCCTACACCGTAACCATGCAGCGCGTGGAGTCCGAGGACAGCGGAGAATTTACCCCGTTGCATGAATATATCGGCAAACTTTCCAGTGCAGACTCAAAGATCTTTCTCACGCAGTACCCCGGGGGAAATCTGGACATTAACGGGCGCCTGAACAGCGACTCCACCACATTTTTCGGTGTTCACTTCCAGAACGGTACACTTCTTCATGGTTCTATCGCCGTGCCGGGCGAACGCATTGCCATCCTCCCGCTGCAAACCGGGGAATATTTTACCAATACTACCAACCCTCCCTATCTCGTCTACTCAACCCTCGATCTCCTCCCCCCTGAGTTCCCTGATTCTATTCAGCTTCCTGCAGGAGAACTCAGGCTAATCCGGGTATATCCCATCGACTTTGTCGGTGAACACCCGATCACGCTCACTGATGAGATACTGACAAACCATCCGGCACTTCGCCAGATGATCTGGGGAATCCATCCGCCACTCAAGGCGGGAGTTACCGGTATCGCGAATCCCCAGAACTACACGGTTATGGTTTCATCTGAAGAAGCGGACCGCCTCATCTCCGAGTTCGGGTCTGATCAGTATCTTCTCTGGAACACGGGAACGTATTTCCTCAGACAGGGATAAATCCGGGAAATCTTTTTCTTCTCATAGCATCCAGTGTTAAGCATGAGAAAATATGTCCTCATCCTGTTCCTCCTCGTTCTTACAACGGCGGCAGCCGGGTGCCTCGGAGATCATGAACCGGTTGAGGCAACTTCATCCTCCTCTCCTTTGCAGGACCCGCCGGAACCGTTTATGCGCAACATCACGGCAGAACCGTTTACCATTCCCGGCATGACCACGCCGGTTGAAAATATCTCTCCCTATCAGGCATCCATTCAAAATTATCTGAACCTGACGCATCACACACAGGCCGGTCTTTTCCTCTTCAACAACACAATCCCGGGCGGCGCTGCGAACCCGGAACTCACCATCACCATCTTCGGTGAACCATATACGATTGTTCTGCAGAATCTCAACGTACGTGTCGAAGGTTACGCGGAGTACGTCGGACATCTGAATGATACGGATCCCGCAACCGCATTCCGTCTCTCGTTTGAAGACGGCAATCAGATGTCCACGTTTATCGGATGGCAAAACATCTCACTGAGTATAACGCCGCTCACCGGAGGAGACCAGCCGGTTCATCTGGTTTCTCTTCTAACCGGCGGTGACGAAGACCCGGAACCTCTTGGTCCTGCGGAGATCCGGCTGACCAGGAAATCGGTCATGCTTAGCTGTCCCACAGGGGAAATCTCCCATGTGCTGAACGAAAGTGACTTTGCCCGGTACCCTGCACTGGCACGGCTCTATGCTGCGGAGAACAAAACCGCCGTCATCGCTGACCAGCCGGTTCGCGGGTATGATGTGTTCCTCACACCGGCGGAAGCGGATGAGATTTTTGCCGTGTACGGAACACACCCGGCTGACGGCCTCTATCAGACACATCCTTGGGTACATCAGTTCCTCTCAATCGACCGGGAAAATTATTTCCTCGAAAAGGGAGGTATCGGTCTTGCTCCCTATATTTATGCCTCTTAATCATCACTTTTTTCATCCCGCAGTCTGGTATACACATCTGCGAATACCTCACATACCCGATACTGCGTTTTTCCACCCGATTTCTCCATCAGAAGAATTCCATCCAGCATCATCCGTCCCAGATGCCAGCGTACTGTGGAAACCGGGATATTCGTCTTTTCACTGATCTTCTGCCGTGACATTCCCTCTTCGTCCAACACTGTGGAAAATATCCGACACGGTCGGTCCTTTTCCAGAACATCCCTGAGAATTTGTTCCTCCGGGTCCGTCTGACCTTTCCGGGGAAAGTACCTGACACATCCGTGATGTTTGTCTTTTCGAATTTTCTTTTCCCGTTCCAGCCGCAAAAGCTGATACGAAACCGATCCCCGTGAGTATCCCGTGTTGATCGTCAGATCCCGCATCATACATCCCGGATGTTCCAGAACAAACCGGCAGAGAATCATTTCCCGGGAGTTCGGATCCTCGGAGAGTTTCTTTCGGGTGTAGGCAAATATGCAGAAACCTGTAGTGAGTATCGTCAGACTCCCAAGTACGAGCTCCGCAACCGCGAGATGTCCGTAGAATATGCCGTCCCGATAGAGAATCACTTCATCGGTGACAAACTGTTCCAGTTCCTGCATCTCCGAGACATTTACCCGGACGAATGAAAACGGAATATGTGCCGAAAACAGATCTGCAAGCGGCGGATGTTCCAAAAGCTTGGTATCGGTAATTTCTACAATCCGCAGGGACCCTGCCGGAAAGTCCGGATCTATCGGAAGTTCATGCAGACTCAGGTAGTAATACGGCCCTCCGAAGAGATCTGAATTTCTGTCCGGTGATTTTCGTTCGAGATACTCGGTGTATGTCAGGGTAAGCCCATGGTCTGCAGCATCGCGATATTCCCGTACGGTCATGCTTTCGGGATAAGTCCCGGGAATTTCTGAGTAGGTGATCCCTGTTTCTTTTTCAATTGGGACGGTCATACTCCACACCAGACCGAAGGCACAGAGAATCAGGAGTACGTTCAATACAACTGACCATCTCAGTAGTGTGCCCGGCTTCATGTTTTACCACCAGTACGGATTTGGATACACGGCCTTAAGCGAGTACAGCGAGTCGTTCCAGACGATCAGTACCTGTTCCCCGGTCAGCGGCGTGAGTTCGGTAATTTCGTATCGGAATGCTGGTATTTCCGGGAACGGGACGTCAGCAATAAGCAGTTCGCCGATAAGCGGATAGCGGGAAAGATCCGTTCCGGTGAGATGTATGCAGGTGATCGGCTGTCCGGTTTTATTTTCCATCCAGGCTGCAGCACGTTCCGTTACCGGATTTACAGTAAGCCAGTACTGCTGATTTGCCCGCTGGCTTCGCGGGTCGGTGTGTTCTCGGGGATATTTCCGGATGAGGTACTCTTCATAGTCCATGGTCAGACCGGCTGCTACGGATGCTTCGTACATGCGGAAGTCTGCTTTGGAGTAGGGTTCCTGCGGGCCTGTTTCCGGCAGTTCTGCTGCGGAACATGCAATGATACCTATGACTGCAAGCAGGACCACATTTATCAAAACAGAGAGGAGAATGTATGTGCTCGGTCTCATCGGTTCACGTAGTTTACGATGGACGCTTCTGATATATGAACTCTGTGAGCAGGGTATGCCAGGATTCCTGCGGTCAGTATTTGCTCAATCTTATTATATAGTTCCCGGACCAACTGACTCGATATATGAAACAGGTGTTGGTGTCTCTCGGTTTTTTCGGTATTCTTCTCGTCCTGTCTGCCGGATGTATTGCTGCGGACACTGTGGTGCAGGGTCCTCGGGGTCCTGTCGATGTTGCCTTTGTTATTGACGGTCATACTTCGGTACTTTTGGAAGATCCCCTGAGTCCGGAGTTTGCTGCGACGTATGGTCCGTTATCTCTGCATTCCTCGGTTCAGGAGTATACGCTTGTTACTTTTGATAAACCTGTGGCAAAGTTTGATGAGGCGATTGCTCTGGATTTTACGATTTACGGGGAGTCCTATCACCGTATTCTGAAGAGGGTGTCCGGGAATGCAGACCCTGAGATTGTGACGTATCAGGGCCGGCTTTTTCCGGAGGATGAGTCTACTCATTTCTTTATTACATTTGGACCGGGAAATCTGGTTATCGCTTCTATTCCGTGGAACGATACGTCTATTGAAGTAACTCCAGTACAGAACAGAATGTATACCGAGGCGTCGGTACATCCACTGCATGCCGTGTATGTGCATCCAAAGTCGATACTACCGACTCCTGAGCCGTCACAGACTCCTGTTCCCCGGCCGTCGAATGCAGCCGTGAATGTCAAGGTCCCGTCATTTTCGATTCCTGGTATGACGACTTCATTCATCGGAAAAAATCTTACGGATCCGGATTTTCTGGATGAGTATGGGCTGACGGACTGGGAACCGGCCTTTTCAGGCAGGAACTATTTTACGTTTGAGAATAAGGTTCCCTTCGATACGGAGACGTATATTTTCACGTTTACGGTAAACGGTAAGGAGTACACGGTTCCGATGAAAAATCGGCATTGGGATGATTCACCTGATGTGGTGGCTTATACCGGGTATACTGATTCTTCGGATCCGGATACGATTTTCCATCTTTTTGCGGGTCCGGGAAATCGGTTTAGTCTTTCGTTTGTTGCGGATGGCGTTCCGTATAAGATTGATCGGGTGTACTCCGGGCGCGGTCAGGTGATGGCAGATTCTTCGCTGTATGTTGCGTGTTCGTATTATGAGCTGCTTGATCTCTGGGAGGCGAAGGGGAGTTGGTACGGGACGCAGGCTCCGCCGCTGCCGGGAGAACTTCGTCTGACACCTGCGTATCTTTCCTGTACTACGGGAGAGACGATTGTGCCAGTTTCCGGTGAGGTGTTTACCGAGTTTCCGGTACTTTTGGATATTCTGAACAGTGCTGCTCCTGTTCGGACGGCGATTATTTCGGAGGAACCGGTTGCAGGGTATGCGGTGTATGTTTCTCCTACTGATGCTGAACGTTTGTTTGATGCGTACGGTTCCCGCCCCTCACAGGAGACGTATTACTGGGATACAAAGTATCTTCGGCTGGAGGACGGGAGTATGTATGTTCTGGAGAAGGGCGGGATTGGTCTGGTTGCCGGTCGGTATCCGTGGTGAACTGCGGGACTGTTGTCCCAATCTCTATCTTTATCTCAATCCGGGGTGAATGAGTATCTATGCCGGAATTTGGAAATCCATTTGCAGGCCAGAAGTTCGACCGGAAGTTAACCGATGCGGAACTCGTACGTGCCATTCGCTTTATGATCGCTGCAGAATATGAGGCAATTCAGCTGTATCAACAGCTCGCTGATTCAACTGAGAATAAACTCGCAATTGAGGTTCTCAAAGATATTGCGGATGAGGAACGTGTACATGCCGGTGAGTTCCTCCGCCTTTTGCATGAACTTGCCCCCGATGAAGAGAAGTTCTACAAAGAGGGAGCCGGTGAGGTTGAGGAAGAGATTGCGAAGATGAAAAAGCAGAAAAAATAATTATCCCTTTTTTGGTTGTTTCTCTGGAGAATTTCTGTGTCGTTTCGTACGGGACGTTTTAGGTATTTTCGTGATTGTACGCATCATTCCCGTTGCATCAATACATTCTGGTTTGGAACAGAATGCAAAAATCAGAAAAAATCTGGAAAACAGAAAAATTAATTCGTAACCACCCGGGTATTCCGTCCCATCAGCTTCCCACAGTGGACCTTTCCCATCACCAAGATATTCTCCCCGTGTACCTCATCAGCAACCATACCCGGCCGCAGCAGCACATTCCCCTCCGACCGGATAATCCGGACACGGGCACCGTCACAGATCGTAACCTGTCCCGACCCCGCAGACAGCTCTCCCTCCACCAGACATCCGCGGCCAACTACCGCCCCGCTGCACTGCACATTCCCACCCACGCGGGACCCCGCGCCCAGTGACAACGTCCCTGTAACAACCAGATCTTTCCAGAACTGTGTCTTAGGGGGCACAAGAAAATCACCTTCAATTTTCACCGGATCTTTGAAATAGGAACCCGGCTCTGCCATATATGTCGTACCTTTCACAAAAACCTTCATTGGCCATCCCTTATGATAGTATATGCTTCATCCTCAGCGTATTAATAGGTTATCTCACGTAATCACCGAAAACCATCCATGGGCAAGCTCCATAATGAGAAAAACAAACAGAGCCGCAAACATCCCGTACTTAATATATGACGTAGACCGCGCCGCAATCAGCTCCTCCGGCCTCGTACAACGAACCGAACGGAACGCAGCCCAGAGAATACACAGATCAATCACCGCAATCAGCACAAGATATACCGGTCCCCACCGGACGACCGGAGCAACACTCGCAGCCACCGCACAGAAAACCAGACCAACCGCAACAAACCCGCTTTTTTGCACACCAATCAGCATCGGCAGTGTCCGGGCACCGCCAGCCGCATCCCCCTCAACATCCTCAGCAGCCTTCAGAATCTCCCGGGCAAGCGTCCCGAAAAACGTAATCGCAAACAACGGCAGCGTCACCGCAAACGAAGCAGGACCCGCCAGGGCGCCGCCAAACAGAAAAATACTGCCAGACAGATACGCAACCGCTAAATTCCCCAAAAGAGGCAGCTTCTTCAGCTTTGCCGCATATGCAATCAGCAGGACAGAATTCAGCACCGCAATCGCAAAGCACCAGACATTCGTCGCACAACTGACGGCAACACCCGCTGCAAACAACAGACCCGACCAGCACACCGCCCCCCGGGAACTTACCAGACCCGCGGGAATCGGACGGTCCGGACGATTAATCGCATCAATCTCCTGATCAAAATAATCATTCAGCACGTTCCCTGCCCCGCAGATCACCGTCACAATAAAAAACAGCGCAAACGCCGAAAACACATCCGTTCCCGATGCAACAATATATGCGATAACTGCCGTAAACCCGGACACAATCGCGTTCATTGGCCGGATAATCCTGCCATATCCCACAACACTCATGAACTGAATACACTATATGCGCTGCAACTGGAAAAACTCAGCGCATCACTTCATATACTACCGCGAACAACATACTGAAAGGTACGGGATAGCGAAGTTACAGCATTCCACATACACATGTACCGGAACCACCCTGTTTCCGGTTCTCTGTGACATCCCCGTGCCGCATGACAGGGAAGGCATGAACTTTTGTTGGGGGGCATGCCGCCAACATGCCAACAGACGGGAACCCGAAACGGAACCTGCACAAACATTTCTCTGCACGTATATTCCCAAATACCAGGGAAAACACAAATACTGCCGGGAGAGATCTTCTCTCCCCAACACACTTTTCAAAATCAGAATGCGGGAGCGTACCCGCTCCCCGACCGTACAAACGGAATATACACAACCTCATGCCCCGTCACCCGGAACGTATACTCTATCTCCTGCAGCGTCCCGGCCGCCGCCACCTCCTGCTTCAAAAACAAAAACTCCGCATCCTTCGCCGCAGCGCCCGACGTCTTCACCGCCGCAAGCCGCGTTGACCTCCCAAAACCGGAAGCCTCCTCTGCCGCCGGAGGCACACGGGTAAACTCCATGTTCCAGCCGTCCTTCATCCCACCTGCCGCACAAACATAAAACCGCTGGGCACCCCGCAGAGATTTCGTCCCGCGTTCCAGAAACCCTCCTGTACTCTCAACACGATCTACCGAAATATCCGCATCAACCCGCCAGAACGGAATATACACAACTTCCTTTTCCAGTGCAGAAGAAACTAGAATATGCAGACCAACCGGTCCCGCATCAGTATCCAGAAACTCCATCGTTGATTCGCAGTGCGGACAGAACAAAATCAGATCCGCCTCCTTCGACTTCAACGGCGAACCGCAGCTGCTGCATATCAGATTTTTCACAATCATTCCCATATCACGCCACCTCCTGAACCGTTTTCTGCCCAAAACCCTTCGTAGATAGAGAAATGCCGCCGGTCAGTTTCCCTTCCACAACATCTGATCCGAACCGGAAAACCCAGTATCCGGCAAGTACCAGAATCAGACCAACCACAATTCCTGCCAGACTCCAGAGGGCATACTCACTGCCGGAAAACGCAGCAAATGCAATACAGATCCCGGTAACCAGTCCCCCAAACCCTGCACCAAGTCCCGCCGCGATCGCCTGATACGCCGTATCTCCGGGAGCTCGCCCGGAAACCGGAGCACCGGAAACCCCGTCCAGCACCACAAAATAATCCCGGGCACGATACTGATACCGGATAATCCAGTACGGATAATACAGCAGGCTGAATTCTCGGGGAATACAAAACGTCCGGGTAAACGTCATCGTATCAATCCCCGCTGAAGCCTTCCGGTACACCTCCATCCTGATATCTGTATCAGCTGCATCAAATGCCTCATCCCGGGATGACGTCGTATCAAACACAGGAATATCACCCTCTACATACGGCTGCAGATCGCTATCCGGCTGAGGTGGCGTAGTAATCCCCAGATCCCCCGTCTGACAGGCAATCGTCGACCACACATACTCACCCTCAGCAACCTCCTCATGCGGTGTAGTACTGGTATTCCCATTCTTATCCTTCGAAGTAGACGTCCCGCACACAATCGCCTTGCCCGTACCTGACAGACGCCAGAACGGAATATACATCGAAAACTGCTCCGTAATCTCCGCCGTCGCTGCCAGGTCACGTGCTTTGGGAAACGCTCCGAACCACTTCTTCGCAGTAGCCAGCGCTTCCTCCTCCGAAACACGCCTCGGATACATCAGCCTCGTAACACCCGCATCGTCCGCCGTAATCGCCAGAGCCGCATCACAGAAGGGGCAATGCGCCAGTCTGCTTCCCTCACGGACCTCGATAGTACCCCCGCAGGACGGACAGGTCAGACCAACCATAAGCCGTACAGCTCCTGCCATTTACTTCTCACCTCCCGACCGTACCACCACACGACCTGAAATCATTGCAAGTACCGCTCCGGCAAACGCCAGCAGATACAAAACCGGCGTAATCACAAATCCAAGTATTCCACCGACACACGCAATCACAAACCCGCCGCCGACCACAAGGGTATACGGCGCCGCAGACCGCGCGGGAAATCCTGCCGTATATACCCGTCCCGACGTCCCGCCCATCACTGACGTGTAATCAGCTCCCTGATACCGGTAATGAAACACAAAGAACGGCAAATACAATAGTGCCTGCTCCTTCGCTGTTCCCGGAAGATCTGCCAGATACGTCTCAATACTGATCTCCGGAGAAATAACCTCCGCATTCCCGGTGGAAACGGTCGCATCAAACACTCGCATATCCCCCGGTGGGACAATCTGACTCTGCAGCCCCGGAAGCGTCGTCCCTTTCGCAGGTTTCAGAATCGACTTTTCCACACCGTTTATTACCCGGCGGAACAAAAACACCGGAAAATACAACTTCTCCACGCTGAGAATCTCTGCGTCGTGGTCCAGACCCTTTGCCAGCGACGGCCCGGCACACCAGCGGCGAAACACCGCACGCGCCTTTTCCTCATCCAGGAGAAACGGCATAATGTAGTTAAAGATCACACTGCTTCGATCAATATAAATGACCGTTCCGCAGGAATCGCAGGTCACATACTGCGTCCCGTGTTCCGCCCTGGCAGGTGCTCCGCATTTCGGGCATCGAAGTTGCGCCATGATATGTTATTATTGGCAGGCAAACTATAATGAGAATTTCCTCTCCCGGAAACAAAAAAAATTAGTGCCGCCGGAGTACCGGAAGCACAACAGCTCCCAGCACTGCGACAAACCCGATCAGACCAAACGGCGTCTGTACCGGCTCAGTCGGTTCCGGCGTAGACGGAACAGTCGTTGGAACCCATGTCGGAGGAACCGTTGGCAAAGCCGTCACCACCTCAAACACAGCCGACGTACTCGTCGTCACCGCCACCCCGGACACCCTGACCGTATAGGAATCAGCAGCCAGACTCGACCCGGACACCGGATATGACCAGACATTCTGCGTACTGCCGCCCGCAATCGTCACCGTCCCGGAAACACCCGAGGACGGCACCGGCTGATCCTTTCCTGACGGAACAAAGGACGTTGGAACCACCTCAACCAGCAGCTGGTCACCGGCTGCAAGATTCGTCGAACCGGACAGAACAAACGACCGTTCGATCTCCTGAGTACCAACCGGATCAATCATAATGTATGGCTCCTGCACAATCAGTTTCATCGTTGAATACAGATCATCGATATAGGGAGAATCAAGCATCTGCACCAGAGCATTCGCCGCCTGAGACCCCTGCAAACGGTTCGGTCCCTCCACAACAAAGGAACTCTGAATACTGCCGCCCGCACCCGTCAGAGCAAGAATCGTCTGGCCGTTTCGCGTAATCTCCGTCACACCGAACGTCCCGTCATACATCGGATGCTCAATCACGAGATAATACTCCCCGGAAGACATACTCTCCGGGATATACATCTTATAATCATACCTGTTGTTATTCACAGACGCTGTTACCCGCTGATAATAGTTCGAACCGAACAGAAAAATCGCAACCGATGACGGATTCCCCACAGCACTGCCGGTAATATGTACATAATCCCCTTTGGCCGCTGAAATGGTCGTTGAATCCACACTCAGACTCGGCTGCATCAGCTGAATTGAGATCGTTGCATACTGTGTCCCGGAAAGCTGCCCCTTATCGCTTCTGGTACTCACTGCATAGATCGTGTATACTCCCGTATCCAGACCGCTGCTCCCTGTATCCCAGGTATACGACCAGGTGGTATCAGTTTTCACCGAAACCGACGTAAACTGTCCCGACCCGTCCAGACTAATCCCGTTACTGTTGAGATTGGGACCGGTCAGGAACAGATACGTGGTATCCGAGTCTGTATTCGTTCCCGTGAGTTTTACTTCCTGACCCATGTAATAGGAACGATCTCCGCCGGAACTGATACTGACACTGCCCACCTGAATCCTGACATTCACCCGGTCAGAGTTTGAACCTGCCCCGGCAGTGGACCCGCCGTAATCAACAATGTTGGCAACCCGGATGGTATACGACCCTTCCGCAATCACCACACCGTTCACCGGCTGCGTTGAGTACTCCACAACACGTCTGCCGCCGGCATCGGTAGTCACCACGCCCCAGGATTTTGCATTGGATGCGGTGCCGGACGGCGGCTGTACCGTCTTCACCGCACCGTCAAGACTGACCGTCGGTCCTGCATCCCCGCGGACCACACCAAGCTGACCGGGTATCATCTGCGGTACCGCACTGCCGCCGCCTGCATCCAGATAAACCAGATACGGTGTATTCGGATCACCCGTAATCGTCACCGTAAAGGGATTGCTGCGGACAATGGTATCTTTGTTTACGGTGATACCCAGAGATGCATCGCTGCCGAGCTGAAACGTGATACTGTTTGAATCGGAAGCGAAGTAGTCAAAGGCCGCAGGGACCGTCCACTCCGCCTGACAGCGGTAGATGCCTGCGGTCAGGTCCTGAGCAGACAGCGGGATATCCGGTGTGATTACCTGTACTGAATTCAGAGAGATTGCAGAAAGATCGGTGGATCCAAGCATCGTTGTCTTGCCTCCGACCGGAGTAGTCACTACAATTTTTACCTGTGCCCCGATATTTTCCGCACCAACCCGTGGCGCTTCCACAACAAAATTGATACTGCTGCTTTTGGATACACTCGTCCCGTTGATCGAATCTGTGGAACCGGCGAGCCACGCCTTCAGACTCAACTCAGGATTCCAGACATAAATATACCCGCCAGTCCAGGTGCCTCCGTCATAAATGCGGTATGCACCCGTCTCACCCGCAACGGATGCGCCCAGCAGATTGATGACGCCGTTTGCATCCGCACTGATCGTATTCATCACCACCGGCGTTGCGTCGCCGCTCATCTTTGCGATGGAGGTTGCATAGGTTCCGGGAAGAATTTCGATTTTTATCTGTTCATACACGAATACCGTATTGCCCGGATAGACCACTGGGGTATTTCCGGATTCAGGATACGGGAGACGTGTGCCGCCGGTTATGTAGGTTGGAACAGGCGTTGGTGTTGCGGTCACGGTCGGCTCCGGGGTGGTGGTCTCCGAGACGTTCCGCAAAATACTCTGAGCAGTTGTCTGCTCTGAATTTTTACTCAGGAGAGACGGGTGCAGGATATTTTTGTATGCATAGTCTCCGGTTCCGGCATACTGTTTGAGAACAAAATCATCGTCCGCCGTCGCCGGTATCGCGAGGATAGCAGTACAGAACAGCAGAATCAGTAGAAGATAACGGATAGATTTCATGGGGAGTTCTCCATTTCTAGATGATGGATTCCCTACGGTATTAAGAATGGAGATGGTGACAAAACCGCATTTCACGGAGAAAAAAAGGGAAAGTTACTGCCGTCTTCCAATCAGACACAGCGCTCCGGCGGCTCCGAAGAGGAGGGCTACCGTGCCGAACGGGGATTTTGCAGCTTCGGTCGGCGTGACCGGTGTTGTTGGAACTTCTGTTGTGGTCGGCAGGGGCGTCGGGGTTTCCGGCATGGATGCGATGACATTAAATGAGGCGGACGTACTGGTAGAAACTTCGACACCGGAGACCTTTACGGTGTAGGCGTCCAGTGCGAGACGTGATCCGTCAACTTCAAACTTCCAGATGTTGTTGGCTGAACCTTTTTCAATCACTACTGATCCGGATACGCCGGACGGTGCGGTCTGCTGGTTTTTGCCGGTCGGGACAAAGGAGGTTGGTGCAACTTCAATCAGCAGCTGGTCGCCAGATTCCATGTTCGTTCTGCCGGTTATCGTGAATGAGTGGCCGATCAGCTGATCGCCAACCGGGTCAATGCTGATGTACGGTTCTGCGACGATCAGTTTCAGACTGGAGTAGAGATCGTCGATATAGGGTGAGTCGAGCATTTTGATGAGGGCGTTTGCTGCCTGGGAACCCTGCAGCCGTCCCTGTCCTTCGACGACGAAGGAACTCTGGGTACTGCCCGAGGCGCTGTTCTGGGCAAGGATGGTTTTTCCGTCGCTGTGGATTTCTACAACGCCGAACTTTCCGTCATACATGGGATGCTCGATTACGACGTAGTACTCGCCGGAGGACATGCTCTCAGGGACATGGAATTTGTAGTCGTAGGTTCCGTCGTTTACCGAGGTTGTTACCCTCTGGTAGTAGTTTGTGCCAAACAGGAAGATGGCGATGGATGAGGGGTTGCCGGAGACGGTTCCGGTGATATGGACGTCATCGCCTTTGGCTGCGGAAAGCGTGCTGGAGCTGGTACTCATGCCCGGCTGCTTGAGCAGTACTGAGGTTGTGGCGTATTTGGTACCGGAGAGGTGGGTTTTGTCATTCATGGAGCTGACTGCATAGACGGTGTAGGAGCCGACGTCCAGACCGGTTGCGGCGGTGTCCCATTTGTACTCCCAGGTGTGATCGGTTTTGACGGATACTTTGGTGAACTCCCCCGACTTCAATGCGTCAAGGCTGACGCCGTTGCTGTTGAGGTTCGGACCGGTGAGGAACAGGTAGGTGGTGTCGGAGTCGGTGTTGGTTCCGGTGAGTTTGATCTCCTGACCCATGTAGTAGTTGCGGTCGGATCCTGCGGTCAGGCTCAGTGCTCCCGTGACGACTTTGACGTTGATCCGTGCGTATTCGGTTCCTGCAATTGCGGTTGTTGTTCGGGACTCTATTTCGTTGACCCGGACGGTATAGGTTCCGTCTTCGACGTTTTTGCCGTTGACCGGATTGGTGGAGTACTGGACGGTGCGTTTTCCGCTTGCGTCGGTGGTGGCAACTCCCCATGATTTGGGATCGTCTGCTGCACTGCTCGGTTTCTGTACAGTTTTTGTGGTTCCGCTTGTGTCGACAATTTTGGGTTCTGCATCACCGCGGACAACACCGACCTGACCGGGGATCAGTTCCGGTACCGGGGATTTGCCGGAGTCAAGGGAGACGATGTATTGAGTGTTGGCGTTACCACGGATGGTGACGGTAAAGGGGTTGTTGCGGACGACGGACTCGGTGTTTGTGGTGATATCCAGTCCAGTATTACTGTCAATTCTGAATGAGATGGTGTTGGATTTGGGGGCGAAGGCATTGAAGGACGATGGGCTGATCCATTCGGCACGGGCAACGTAGGTACCGGCGGTGAGGGATGTGTCGGAGAGGGGGATGTCTGCGGTAATGTGCTGGACCGAGTCCATGGGTATTTCTGCAAGGTTGACAAAGCCAAGCATGGTTGTCTGGCCGCCGACGGGTGTCGTGATAAGAATTCTTACCTTGGAACCGATGTCGGCTCCTCCCACTTTGGGCGACTGAATGGTGAAGTGTATGCTGCTGCTTTTGGATACTGCTTTTCCGTCGACGGAATCGGTAGAGCCGGCGAGTTCTGCTTTGAGGGTGAGGTCGGGTTTCCAGATGAGGATAGAGCCGCCGGTCCAGGTGCTGCCGTCATAGATGCGGTATGCGCCAGTTTCACTGCCGACGGATGCTTCCAGGAGATTGATGACGCCGTTTGCGTCGGCACTGATGGAGTTGATCATCACCGGGGTTGCACTGCCGCTGTACTTGGCAATGGATGTGGCAAATTTGTTGTCGGTAATTTTGATACGGATCTGTTCGTAGATGAAAGCGCTGTCACCGGCGGAGATGTTCCGGATATTTCCTGCGACCGGGTATTTGTCATGCGGGCCGCTGGAGATGTAGGTGGGAGTAGGGGTGGGGGTAGGTGTTACGGTGGATGTTGGTGACTCAGCCTGAGCATTGATTTGGATGGTGGCCCCGGTCCATGCACTACCATTGTAGACACGATATTCACCTGTTTCGTTATTGACGGCGGCTTCACTGAGGTCGATGACGCCATTTGTGTTAGCACTGATGTTGTTAATCATCACCGGGTTTGCGCCGTCACTGTATTTGGCGATGGATGTGGCGAAGATGCCGTTGGAAATTTGGATACGGATCTGCTCATTGATGGATGCATTGTTACCAGGGGAAATAGTACGAGTAGTTTCATTAGCTGCCGGGCTTGAGGCCTGCTGGTCACGGAGAGATATGCTTGTGGGTGTGGGAGTAGGTGTTGCCGTGGGTGCTGACACAGCAGGTTCTGATGACTCACTCTGTGATTTTTGGTCCTCTTTTTTGTCCATAGCATATATTTTTATGGTTTCAATGACTGTTTCATTGTCATAGACTTTGTATGGTTCAGGGTCGCTGCCGACGGCTGCATCCCGGAGATCGATGACACCGGTCTTATTGGCATAGATGCGATTGGTGCCAATGGATTTGGCGATGGATGTGGCAAATTTGGTATCAGAAATTTTGATGCGAACCAGTTTATCGTTGGATACATTGTCCGCGAGTCCAATGATAGTGATGCCATCCGAAAACGTGGTACCTTCTGGTGCCTTAGACTCCATTACACGACCTGCATTATTAACTAAGGACTGAACATCGGAGATGGGAGATGATGGTGTGGCGATGGTCTTTGAGGTAAATTCCTCTGAAGACTGGGTAGTCGTTGGCACTGGTGTTGTCGCCACCGTCGTTGGCACTGTAGTCTGGACTGTCGTCGGGGCCAGAGTTGTTGCCACCGTCGTTGGTCTGGTGGTCTGGACTGTCGTTGGGGCCAGCGTTGTCGCCACCGTCGTTGGCATAGTTGTCAGGACTACCGTCGTGGGCACTGTGGTCTGGACTGTCGTTGGTATAGTTGTCAGGACTATCGTTGTAGGTACAGTGGTTGGCACCGTCGTAGGGACTGTGGTCGGTACCGTCGTAGGGACTGTGGTTTTCATCGTCGTTGGTACTGGGGTCTCTTCGCTCTCCTCCGCTGCAATCGGGCCTGCACAGAAGATCAGGAGGATAAAAGCAGAGAGAAGAAGAATTGCGATCCTATATTTTTTCATAAACACACATCCATATACGTACTAATTGATAGAGAGTAAAAGGAAATAAGGATGTGGGGTGTATTTGAACTCACCATCGGGTAGTACTCGAACATCATAAAATATGGCAGGACTCGTACGGTGGGGGTGTACAAATAGAGGTACCATCAGACAGACACATTGCAAACCTGATACTCTCCCTAAGGCACACGGAGAATTCCGTCAGAAAACCCATGTGATGGGTAACTGCATGTTCAAAAAAGAATTATACCGTGACCCTTGCTGCTGCACGGCGTTTCAGCACCTGCAGAACTACAAGAATCGCCGCACCAAAGATAAAGAATACCGGGTAGAACGTCGTCCACGTCATCGCAGGCATAGGGTCAGACAGAGTTGTCGGTCCCAGAGCAATCGCATATATCGAGCCGATCAGAAGACCGACACACAGATAAATCGTCTGCGACCGGTACCGGGCAAAGCAGTGCCGAATAACCTTCGCACTCAGACCAAGACCCGCAATCATACCCAGACCGAATACCACCAGCATTGGCACATACGAAAAATCCCGGTGGACAAACGCACTCACCGCCGAGATCAGCGGAACATACAGCCCCATAATCAGCAAAAGCGTAGATCCGGAAATACCGGGTAACACCAGTGCAGAGACCGCAATGATTGCTGCAACAAACAAAAATATCGCAAGACCCAGCGACGCCTGCGTCAGATCAATCATATTCTCAGCGCCTACCGCCGGACTGAAAAACATCAGAACCGGCACCACCAGAACGCCGAGAACCGTAAAGACCAGATACGCATACTTTCCCCGGACGGCATCCATCTCCTCCAGAATTACAACCGGGATCGCCGCAATCGTCAGACCGAGAAACACCGAACTGATCTCATAAATATACGAATGGAACAGAGCTGCCAGAATCACCACACAGACCAAAAATCCGCAGACCCACCCGGCCCCAAGCTTACACAAAAACGGAAATGCCGCTTTTCGTTCCGCATTTGATCCCATCAGAAAATTATGCACCGATGAAATAAACGTCTCATAAAAGCCAAGAAGAAACGCGATCGTTCCGCCGGAAACGCCGGGAACACTATCGGCAACAGCCATAGAAACCCCCCGGAAATAATCTAGAATATGTTTCATAATCGTTTGCATTCAGTATCCGCCGTTGTGGTATCTATGCATTTGACCGGTTTAGCTAAGAAGATTTCCTTTGATGAAGTTCCGGACAAATCCCTTTATCATCGTTCCCGGTCCATATACTACCGGCAAATATGAAATATCTCTTAGTTCTCGGAGATGGGATGGCAGACGAGCCAATCCCGGAGCTGGGCGGCAAAACCCCTCTGGAAGTGGCAAAAAAGCCCAACATGGACAGGATCGCACGCGAAGGAAAATGCGGGATGCTCCGGACCGTGCCGGACGGCATGCATCCCGGTTCCGACGTTGCCAATATGGCAATCTTCGGCTATGACCCGGCAAAATACTATACCGGACGCGGAGCGCTGGAAGCACTCAGCATGGGCGTCCCGTTTGCAGAGACTGATCTTGCATACCGGTGCAACTTTGTTACCATTGAAGACGCAAAGATGAAAGACTTCGCTGCAGGCCACATCACCAGTGAAGAGGGCGCACAACTGTTCGCAGCCCTGCAGGAGAAACTGCGGGACGCAAAACTCTATCCGGGAGTGTCCTACCGAAACGTCCTCATGCTCCCCGGAGGAAAGGGATGCGATACAACCGCTCCGCATGACATCACCGGCGAACTGATCGACCCATACCTCCCCCACGGCGAAGATGCCGAACGGCTGCTTCGCTACATGGTCATCTCCTATGATGTCTTCTCCCGTCATCCGGTCAACAAAGCCAGAGTTGCCGCAGGAAAGAACCCTGCATCCATGATCTGGCCGTGGAGCGGCGGTGCCAAACCGGCGATGCCGCAGTTTGCCGAGAAGTACCATAAGACCGGAGCGGTAATCTCGGCGGTGGATCTGCTGTTCGGTATTGCCCGCTGCGCCGGAATGGAGGTGGTAAAGGTGCCGGGAGCAACCGGGTATCTGGACACCAACTACATGGGAAAAGCAAAGGCAGCCGTTGAAACACTGAAAGGCGACGTCGATTTTGTCTACATGCATGTGGAAGCAACCGATGAAGCCGGACACCTCGGCAGTCTCGAAGAGAAGATCAAAGCAATCGAACGGCTGGATGAAGCAGTCGGCTATATACTGGACAACTTCGACGGATGCGTACTGCTGATGCCCGATCACCCGACACCGATTGCGAAAAAGACCCACACCAACGCGCCTGTTCCGTTTGCGGTTCTGGGAAAGGGAACGGATGCAGTATCGGTCTATACGGAAAAGGAGGTTGCAGCAAAAGGTTCCTACGGACTTGTGCAGGCAACTGACCTTCTGGCAAAAATCTTTGCAGACGAGTAACCAGTCGAACACGCACCTTTCTAATGTGGGGTATGTTCGAACTGCACCGCCATTGTGACCCGGTATCGGGATGTGTCCCTCCGTCCGAAAGACCTTACCAAATAACTTCGTTCTCTTTTTTTCCTTTGAGTCCTTCGGAGAGGAGGATCAGGCTTACCCCGAACAGCAGTGCCAGGCCGAACATCAGCGGATAGTTCAGGATGTCGCGTATCAGATATTCGGAAAGACCGGGATAGTACTGATATGCGGCGGTCCCGAAAGCGGTCAGTACTCCGCAGGTTCCGGCCCCGAGGGTGAACAGCGGGACTGCCCTCTGATCGGAGAGGTCATCAAAGGAGGACAGCAGCGGGTATGCGGTAAATCCGAGTACTGATATTGTAGTGAGAATCAGCGGGAACTGTCCGGCAGTTCTGAAGCAGCAGTGAACTGCAAGGGCAAGGAACCCGGTTGCACAGAGGTAGGGTAGAATTCCAGCAGATTTTTTGGGAGTCTGTCTGATCAGCAGGAGACATCCAAGACCGGAGAGAAGAAAACCGCATACTGTCCAGGGGGTCAGGAGTTCTGCATACTCCGGGTTGCCTCCGGTGAGGAGAAGTATACAGGACCGGACGGGAGAATTCCGCTGACGGCAGTGAGTATGCATCCTGATCTGAAGTAAAGTGTCCGGCTCATGAATCGTTTCTCCTTTGGAGAATATACGGGCAGGAGTTACTTAAACGTATTGAGCATTGTGCCACATCTCAATAGGACTTACGCGGTTCGATGATATGGAGATCATCGCCAAAAAAATTGCAAAATTACGCAATAGGATAGTATTGCATGTACTGTTTTTCATCGGAGACCCTGATACGAAGTATCATGACCATTTCCGTGCACGATCGCAACCGCAGCCCGGAGTGTGTGTTCGGATGAAAAAGAGAACGAAATTATTTGGGAAGTTCTTTCGGGTGGAGATATGCACCCGTGTAGGTTTCGTCCAGAGCTGCATCCGAGTTTTTCTGCGTCATCAGACTTACCACAATCATCGCAAGGATGGAAAGGGCCAGAGCATAAATCGAGAAATGCATCGGCAGTTTCTCAACAAACTGATAATAATATCCAAACCCGACGGCAGAGACAAGACCTACCGCCATACTTGCAATCGCTCCGGCAGCCGTCGCCCGCCGCCAGTACAGACCGGCAATGAGAGGAACCGCAAACGAACAGAGCATCAGACCGATACCGAGCCAGATCAGAAACGCCAGCATCTCCGGAGGATTGATCGCAAGAATCAGGGATACGACCGCTGCAATCAGCACACATATCTGACTGACGCGGACAACCTGACGCTCACTTGCCTTCGGCCGGAGCATCGTCTTAAAGATGTTCCAGGAGAACTCTGTTCCAACCGTCAGCATCAGACGGTCGGTCGTGGACATAACCGCCGAGAGGACAATCACGGCAAACAGACCGGTAATGAAGATACTCGGAGCTGCTGCCTGAATACCGTACATCAGCGCAAAGTCTGGGGCATTCGTCGCTGCCACCGTATCAAGTTTCCCGTCCTCCGCCATAACGCGGACACCCATACCGCAGAGTTTCACGAGGAACATGATAACCACATAGATGCCGAAAGCAACCAGCGGCGCCCACTTAAAGTAGGAGATCTTTTTCGCGGCGAAGACGTTTGACATGATATGCGGTGCACAGGCAAGACCGACCATCAGCAGAATCCCGAACGATACCAGAAATTCAGGGGTACAGTACGCATACGCAGCATAGGCATTCGGGAATGCTGGCATGACCAGGTTCGGATCGATGGACGCAAGGACAGTATTAATATGTTCCAGACCTCCCGCATAACTGAGAATGAAGGGGGACACAAGCAGAACGCCGAAGATCAGAATAAGTCCCTGAACCAGCCCTGTCCAGGAAACAGCATACAGACCGCCGATCACCGTATATGCAGTAATAATAATTCCGGAAATCACCAGAGCCTGCCAGTGCTCCAGACCGAACACCCAGATCAGAACAATACTGATTGCGGTGTACTGACCGACCAGATACACCAGCGACACGGCAATACTGGCCAGAGCGGACAGGGCGCGAAGTTCGCGGTTGTTTTCATACCGGATCGCAAAGTAATCCTCCAGCGTCATGCATCCCTTCTCCCGGCCGATCTTATTGAGTTTGGAGCCGAAGAAGATAATACAGAATGCTGCCGCAAGCGGAACAAAGATCTGTTCCCAGATACCCGGCCAGCCTGACGCATAGCCGAAGCCGCTGGTGCCGACCAGTGTCATGCCGCTGCAGATCGAACAGACGATCAACAGTGTGAATAACCAGAAACCAAGGCTTCTGCCGGCAAGCATGTAGTCTTCAGAGTTTTTAATCTTCTTGGAGGCCCATATGCCAATCCCCAGAAGAACGACAAAGTAGACGACAATCAAAATAAGTGTAACAAAAGTACTGCCCTCTGATAGACCCATGGAATTACTCCACCACCTTGGGGAAGGTCAGACCCCAGATGATCAGGAGGAGAAATATAGCAACAATCGTCCCACCGACGGTGAGTACGGTTATGTCGGGTAATCCAAGTATCATACTATAAGAGTGACACGTGTTGTCATATAACACATTCGGTTTGAGGTGATGTACGCATCACGAGCTGCCGGGCCTGTTCTGCATCGGAAAACACCGCCGGAACCACAGGGTCCCCGGACTCGGCATAATACAGGCAGGCCTCCGGAAACACACCGAACACCTGCTCTACGGCAAGAGAATAAACGGCGATCTCCCGCATATATCCTGCTTCAAGCCCGGGATCGCGGCTGCCTGACTTGAAATCAACGACCCGGAAACCATCCGGCGTGCGAATCAGACAGTCAATTTTTCCTGCAACAGATTTTCCGTCAAGGGTGAAGGCAATCTCCTGTTCATATCTGACATCCACGGACCCCTCCAGCAGCGGTGAGGAGAGAAACACCTCCCGCAGCCCGGCAAAACAGGTTCCCTCGTCCATACTGATGCCGTACTCCCGGACAACATCCTCCACAGGTCTGCCGGCAAAAATCTCATGCAGGGCTGTTCCGCGATTCAGTGCTGCGGAAACATTCGTGTTCCAGAGAACAGCGGTCGTTGATGCGGTCAGTTTCTCATCTGTCCTCTCCTCCGGAGAGTGCAGGACCGGTTCGGGAACCGTCAGCCCCTCCGGCAGCCGGGGCCGCGACCGTGTTGCGGTCGTGACCCGGGGAGCATATGACTCGCGGTCCGGCACGGATATTCCGCAGACTTCGGGAGACAGATCCTTGCCGAAGGTTTCAATCCAGCTCATGAAGGAGTTTTTCCCGTACGTTTCCCCTTTGCGGGCGCCGCAGAGAATCAGGTGATCCCGGGCACGGGTCAGGGCCACATACAAAAGTCTGCGTTTCTCTTCCATCCCCTGAGCGATTGCTGCGGGGGCAAGATACTGGTGGATGAAGGTCTTCACCGGCTTTTCCCCTCCGGCGAGCGAGAGGGAAAACCCGACCCCGACCTCTGGATCGAAGAGGATCGAGGATACAGTTTCTTTATGCTCCGCTCCACAGAATGCCACCGCGGTAACCGGAAACTCCAGGCCTTTTGCTGCATGAATCGTCATAATTTTCACGCAGTCGCCCGCATCCGAGAAGTCAGCCTCTGCTTCACTCAGATTCCGTTCGATGGATGTCTGCATCAGATCCACAAAAGCAAACGGCGTGATGCCGACAGTCTCTGATTTAGTCCGGCAGATCGAAAGAAGTTTCTCAAGGTTCGCTGTCATCGCGGGGCCTTCGGGCATTGCAGCATAGACCGCGTAAATACCGGAGTCGAGAACCATGCGCCGCACCACGCGGGGGAGCGGTTCTGAAAGAATTGCTGCATGCCAGCCGGATATCCGGTCGAGGGCGGCACGCAAGCCGGTAGGGCTTGCACGCGACAGACGGGTGAAGAGAGAGGAGTCATTCGTTCCCTTCGGTGAAGTCCAAGTCAAAGACTTGGACGGCACGCAAGCCCCAAGGGCTTGCACGCCAGAACAGAGAATTTCATCGGATATCCCGAAGTACGGTGACCGCAGAAGACCATACAGGGCAGCATCCTGATCAGGATAGACAACCGCCGTCAGAAGATTTACAAAATCATAGACCTCCTGCCGGGCGTAGAAGCTCTGGCCTTTATGGACCTGATAGGGAACCCCCAGATCGTCAAAGGCATGCAGCAGCCGGTCCAGCGATGTCCGTGCCTCTACCAGTACGCAGATGTCCCCGAATCCTGCGGGCCGGACTGTGCCGTCTTTTCCGCGAACCGGGAGGAGACCGTCGGCAACCGCCCGGGAAAGATACTCGGCAAGCATCGCCGCTTCTTCGGTTCGCGGCTCCTCATCTGCGCCGCAGGTGTACTGCAGGAGAATGGTCTTTCCGGCGTCGTCCGCACGTTCCGGACAGGGAGCCAGCGGGTGATACTCGGTCATCCACTCCTCAACAGGGCTGGCAAACATCCGGGAGAAAATCCCGTTGACAAACGCAAGAATCTGCGGGACCGTCCGGAAACTCCGGTCAAGGACGACCGGTTCCCCGGAAAACTTTCCGGAAAGAGATCGTATCCCGCAGACATCCGCCCCCCGGAATCCGTAGATTGACTGTTTCGGATCGCCGACGATGAACAGTTTATCACTTGTGCGGGGATCCCCGCACAGGGCAAGAATCATCCGGGAGAGAACCGGGTCATTGTCCTGCACCTCGTCCACCAAAACGTACCAATATCGTTTCTGCAGTACCGAAAGAACGGCAGGATTTTCCAAAAGCCGGGAGGCGGACGCAACCAGATCATCGAAGTCCAGTGCGCCCCGCTGACGTTTCCGGTCCCGGATCGTGGAGTCCAGAGAGGAAAGGATCCGGGAAAACGCAGCCATGACGGCGAGCGTTGCCGCGGTCAGGTCCTGATCCGCTGAGGGGCAGGGAACGGCAAGAATTTCCCTGATATCGTCCCGCATCTCCGTAAACCGTTCCCAGCATTCCGGGCAGGCAAAATCTTTGGGTTTGCGTTTTCCTTTGATTGCGGCGGAAAACTCTGATAGAGCTGCGGGAATTCCGCCCGCATCACACCGCAGCAGATGACGGAACCTGCTGCAGGCGTCCTCCCACTTCGGATCCGCATCCAGAGCATCCATCACCCGGCAGACCGCCACGTCAGACCGCAGATCATCCCGGAACCGGCAGAACATCTGTTCATACAGCTGCGTCCATGCGGTGATGAGTTCCTCTGGCCTGCCGGCTTGTGCAAACCAGTTCCCAAAGGTGCTCCACTTCGCAAGCAGGAGTTCGGTAAGTTCCAGAAGTGTGAACTGATCAAAGTAGTGATACAGTTCCCGGACGTCTGCTGCAAGTTCCTCCGGAGGACGCCGGTAGAGGTCCCGGACAACATCAGAGACCAGTTCCTGTGTGTCGATCTCCTCCATCACCCGGAATGCCGGGTCCACACCGGCCTCAAAGGAAAACTCACGAATCAGCGAACTGCAGAATCCGTGAAAGGTGCTGATGGAACAGCGGAAAAACTCGTCGGCAATCGATTTCCAGAACTCTGACCGGGCCGGATCCGTGGTGATGCGGAGCTGGACCGCACGTTCAATGCGTTCCTTCATCTCGGCCGCCGCTTTTTCCGTATAGGTGAGTGCCAGGATGTTTCCGGCATGAATCTCCCCTGCGGTTCCGGCATGGAGAGCAAGGAGCGAGAGATATTTTTCGCCGAGCAGGAACGTTTTTCCGGTTCCTGCCCCGGCAATGACACAGAGACTTTTCCGGGGAACGAGAGCGGCGGTCTGGGCGGCGGTGAGTTCAGTCATCCGGCACCTCCGGAGATGTCAGCCGCATACTCTGATATCTGCAGATAAACCGTGCGGGGCAGGAGGCGGAGCTGCATTTCCGTTCGGACGGATGACATTTTCCTGCCCGGATGCCTTCCCGGTAGCGGAATGCATGCGCAACGCTCTGCTCAATCAGTTCCCCGACCGGTTGCTTTGCGAAGGGATTTTCCGTTTTGACCGTCCGGGGAGTTGCCTTAAGATAATGTCCCCCTTCCGCCGTTCCCAAGGTCCCTTCCAGTTCCACTGCCCGCAGATAGAGCGGGAGCTGGAGAAGTTCGCCGTCGGTGATCTGTTTTTTGGTGTAGGAACTCTTCCCGGTTTTGTAATCCAGAACCAGAAATGAGTTCTCATGAACCAGTACGCGGTCCGGTCGGACGGTGATGTGCAGCGGCCGGTTTTCTTCACGGGTCAGGGCAACGTCGGCAAGTTCCCGTTCCAGCCATTCCGGGGGTGTCCGGTATCCCTGTTCTGCCCATGCAATCTCCTGATCAAGGAGCAGGGACAAAACACCGTCCCACCGCCCGTATCCGAGGTAGCCGTCCTTCATCGCGTTCCACCGGGGAGAGGTGAGCGGAATTTTTGCAAACTCCTCTTCGGCAATCCGGCGGATTGCGTCAAGCGCTGAAGATTTTTCTTCACGGGTCAGGGGGCCGGTATACTCGGTAAAAAATTTCTGCATGATCTGGTGGAAGACCGTTCCCAGCAGACGCGACTCGGCATTTTCTTCTGTCCGGGGAAGAGAGAGGTCGAGATGCTTTTCGAGATACCAGAGATACGGACAGCGGGCATAGTTTTCCAGTGTGGTCGGAGCAAAGCAGGTGTCGTCCGTGTATCGGGCGGCAAACCGGTCCGCAAGCGGTGTGCCGGTGAAATCCGCATCGGCCGGGCTGTGGTACGGCCCTTTCCGGTCGCAGGTTTCAATAGCGATCGTCTCTACCAGCCGGTCGGCGGGCGAGATGCCGCACAGCCCGGGAAGCTCGGCATACCGTTCCTCGGCGATGATTGACCCTGCATACTGCTGGTTTCCGGAGACGGCATGCATGCAGGTTCCGGAGAAGGGAACCGGTTCTCCGAACTGTACCAGGAAGGGCGACGGGATGAGCGTGTTTCCGTTTTCTGCCAGAGGGCAGGAGAGCCAGAGGTTTTCCGTTGCGGTCAGGAGGACGGCGAGATAGGTGTAGCGTTCCCGCATGAGGAGTTCGGTTGTGCCGGGAAGACCAAGCGGTTCGGTCTCTGCAAGGGTAAGCAGCGGCAGGCCGGGTGAGACATGGGGAATTTTTCCCGCGGATAGACCGATGATGAAGATGTGTTTTGCCCGGATATGCGCAGCTTCCTGAAATCCGGCAATACGGACGGTATAGGGACCGACCACAAGGGGTATGAGAAGACTTGTTGATGCGGCAAACTTTCTGAGAAGTTTTCCAAATGTTCCGGCGTCCATCCTATCTGTCGGATACGGACTTTTCTGCAGATTTTTCAGAATCTGATCGAACTGATACCAGGCACGTTTTCCCTCCGGACTGATCGTGTTTCCCGGGAAGCGCTTGCTGGTTAGGTAGCGGCGGAGGACGGCTACATGGTCATGCAGCGTCCGGGTTCCCCGCAGTGTTTCGAGATCTGCGATGAGTGCAGAGAGTCTGCTCTGTGTTTCGGTGAGATATGTCCGATACTCCGGGGACGGGTCGGGTGTCCGGGAGAGAATTGTTTCGGTAATTGTTTCCCATGCGATTTTTCCGGAGATGATGCCGGCACTCCGGGAGAGAGATTTCAGTGATGCGGGGCTGAGATACCGGTCCGGTTCAAAGAAATAGCAGGGAGAGGAGAGGAGGGCAGCAAGATCCGCGAGAGCGTATCCGCTTTCAAATATCTGGTACGGCGTGAGAAGTCCCTGAATGACCGGGTAGCGGGAGAGGGATAGACCGGCATATGAGGTAACCCGGAGTGGAGTTCGTCCGTCTGGTCCTGCCACGCTGAACTCACCGATAATTTCGTCGGCGATGGAGACGGCGGGGTATCCGGGCGGGGCGAGGATCATCATGTCAGCCGCGCTTTCCCCTGCTTCGATGAGGGAGCAGACATGGTCCAGAACGCCCCGGAGTTCGGTGACCGTATCCGGGTATGCAGTTGCGCCCCGGAAGGTATCCGGGGGATGTGGAGATGTGCCGAACAGCCGGGTTACCCAGTGGTCTTCGGCGGGGGTATCTGCAGGGTTCTCTGCGGGGGGAAAGATGCGGGGGTTGTTGGCATATGGTGTGGCGATGTGCAGTTCGTCGGATGCTTCCGGGAGCGCATCCAGAAATTCGCGGTCAAGCGGTGTTTTCTCATACAGGCCGTAGACGAGAACGGTGCCGAGCCGGTATTTTCCTGCCCGGAGAAGTTCTGCGGCATGGGATACGGCCTGCCGGCTGTCACAGAGATGATGTTCTGCACAGTGGCTGCGGTATGCGGCGGCGAGACCGGCAAGGGCGGTGAGTTTGGGGGTGCGGGCCGGGATTTCCCGGAGTCCTGCCTCGGCAAACGCGGAGAGAATGGTCCGGAGGTTGTCGGTGACGCCTGCGGTGAGTTTTCCGTCCGGCAGAAGGCGGATGATATCCGGGAAGGCGGAGGCGAGCGTGTGTATGAGGAGATACTCCTCCTCGCCGGTGAGGAGATGCATGTCCGGGTCGGTCTCCCGGAGAATGGTGCTGCTCAACTCTTTTATGGTGGTGATGCGGTCCGGAAGCAGTGCCATTCCCTGTTTCTGCAGTTCGTACCGGACTGCCCGGGCAAGGTTTTTGGTCGGGAGGATAAACCAGGTGGTGAGCGGATGCCGGTTTACGCGGCTGCGGAACAGGGAGAGGTATTCCGGAAGAGAGGAGCCGGGTAAAGGGTAGGTGCGGATCGGAACTGCGGCCATTTCGTTGTCTGGTATATGGGACAGACGGGTATTTATCGATTCTCCCCTGTTCGGAGACCGGGCACAAACTATAATAGGCGTCCGTGTCCATCTTATCACTATGAACTTTAAGATTGTAACAGTGTGTGTTCTGTTCCTGGCAGTCTTTGTTCTCGCAGCCGGATGTACCGGAAGCGATACCCAGACGCCTACTCCGACAGCAACACCAACCGTGGAAGCAACGCCCTCGACCGACCCGGGCTTTTCTCTGACGCCCGGCAAGACCGATGCGTTCCCTGAAGGAAAAGATGTCCTGATTCAGGTTGGCCGTGACTCGAACAAGCCGACCATCACGGTAACGTATGCAGGCGGTAAGGGCACCAACCAGGTCAAAGACATTGAAGTGACCCTCTACCGCGCTGACGATGGCAAGATTGAGGTCTTTAACTTTGGCAAGGAGCCGAAGATCGGCACTGAACATGTGTTCCAGGGTTCCACGACACCCGCAACCAGCGACCGGGTAAAGGTTGTCGTCTCGTACTACTCCGGTGAAGTTGTCACCTCACAGGATGACCTCTACACCTACAAGTCGAAGAACTAAAAAAAATTCTTTTTCTTTTTTACGAACGTTTCATCCAGGTAAGCAGCACACCGTCGTCAATTTTCTCGACATTTTTCAGGACAAGCCGGGGGAATCCTTCTTTTTGCGTGAATCCGGAACCGTCCACGAACGTTGGCGCATCCGCCCCGCCGATGATAAGGGCACCTACATAAATTCTGATTTCATCGAACAGCTGCTGACTGGTAAAGGACCACAGCAGGGTTGCCCCGCCTTCCACCATGAGTTTTCGTACGCCAAGTTCTCCAAGTGTATCCAGTACACGATCCAGATCCACCGAGTCCTCTCCGGCACGAATGACGAGGGCATGCTGTGCGAGTGCTGCAACACGATCCTCTGGCGCTTTTGCGGAGACGAAGATTACCCGTTTTCCGGATCCTTTTTTGAACAGGTCCCCGTCCGCCGGTGTCCGTGCCTGGCTGTCGATCACCACACGCATCGGGTTTTCCTCCCGGCCTTCGGCAACCCGTTTCGCGGTCAGGTCAGGATTTTTAATCCTGAGCGACGGGTCGTCTGCGAGAACGGTGCCGATACCCACCATGACCGCGTCGCATTCGGCCCGGAGACGGTCAACCCGGGCAAAGTCGTCATTGCCGGAGATTTTTGTCTGATGACGTTCTTTCGTGGAAAGTTTCCCGTCTGCACTCATCGCTGCATTGATGATCACATAAGGACGCATAATTCACCTATGCCGCGCAGACATAAAAACGTTACAGACTGCCCGGATACCGGAAATACTTCCGGCCTGAAGAAGCATTAATGCCCCCCGGCAACCAATATAAGAGGATATGCCAAATCTGACTGTTGCCGTACTCGCTCCCAACGGATACGCCCGGGATCTCGGGAAAAAGGGAACCAGTACGGATATCACCTTCTATAATCTGAAGAAAGGACATGATACGGTAACGCTTCTGGAACCAACGCGGTATCCGGACCGGCTTGCCCCGCTGTATTATGTGGTTTCCATGGCCCACGAAGCGATTGTGGTTCTCAGTGAGATCACGCCGATGTTTGCCGAATGGGTTTTGATGCTTGACTGTGCCGGTGTCCCGAAGGGAACCATTATTCTGAAAAATTATCTTCAGCCGGAGCAGATTGCACCGCTGATTCAAGGAACGGTTCTGGAAAACTATACGGTTACTGATAAAGAGGATTTCATCTCGCTTTCCGCGGAGCTTCTTGCAAAAGCTGCCGCACAGCCGGAACCTGAGCCGGGAGACGGGGCGGTCGGGATTGTGCCGATCGATCATCACTTCAATGTCCGTGGAATCGGGACGGTCATCCTTGGCTGTGTTGCTGACGGCTGGATTAAAAAGCATGACAAGATGCGGGTGGAGCCGGTCGGAAAGACGGCCCAGATCCGGTCTGTGCAGAAGCATGATGATGATTTTGCCTGGGCGTATGCAGGCGACCGGGTCGGTTGTGCTCTGAAAGATATTGAGGCTGAGGAGCTTGACCGCGGTTTTGTTCTGACAACCGATCCGAAGGTTACGAGTGCGACGACGATAACCGGGTCTGCCGTGCTGGTGAAGTACTGGCCTGCGGCGGTAAAAGAACAGATGGTGGTCTCAGTTGGTCACTGGATGCAGTTCCTCTCTGCCCGGGTTACTGTGGTGGAGAACGGGGCCGACTGGCACACGCCAACCCTGACGCTTGAGACGGAGACGCCGCTTGTCTACAAACCGGGAGACAGGGCGGTTCTGCAGTATCTTGACGGCGGCAAACTGAGGATTATGGGAACGATTACGCTCCCGTAATTTTTCAGGAAACTGTTCTTCGTCATGCTGTATTGATGGATTCTGGTTTGTCTCCTCAATTGCGTTCAACATCTTGCCTCAGACGGTGGAACACTCTCTGAATATCCGGCAAGAAAGCGGTCATCTGTATCTGAGATGGAGGTTGATAAACGTACTCGCGTATTCTCCGCGTAGGGAATCCTGGAACTCCTGATGAGGCTCGGGTACTTTTATCGGTGGAAAAGCGTAAACTATTAGAAGGGAGAGGGTGAATTAGTATAGTCACTTTTGCCTCAGTGGCCTAGCCCGGCATAGCGGCTGATTTGTAATCAGCAGGTCGGGGGTTCAAATCCCCCCTGAGGCTTTTGGATCGAGGGTAGTAATGCCCCACACGATATTGTGTTGTTTTTTAGAATATTTTGGATATCTTCTCATCATCTGCACTGAAACTGCTTTTTATTCTTCAGAAAAAACCAAATAGATAAAGCATATGAAATTGCCGTCATCCAAATCCAAGGGTGTGAGTCTGCAATCGACGTCATTCTCTTAGTGGCACTCACGGTTGTGTTTGCGGTGGGAACGGGTCTTGTGGCCGGGGATCTTTCCTCCAAAAGTGTCGGCCTTATTCTTGACACGCATACAATGCCGGTAGAAACTTCAGGTGAACCGGAACATGGGGTAACGGTAACGATTCTGAACGGAAGGGATGCCGATGAGAATCTTCAGGACTATCCGCAGGACACCTTGGAAGTGTATGTTCAGGTAAAACGGGGGTCCACGTCGGTGTGGTATCGTGTCGCCACCATTCCAGTTGCCACACTGATCCCATAATTCTTTTTTATATTCTCTCACCATCCCTTCTCTGGCAGCAACTACCGAACATCACTGTTATTGTCACGTTATAATGAAAGGAGTGAATGGCATCCCGACAACGAACTTATTTATATTTGAATGAGAATATTACCACTGAAATACTATGTCAACCTCATCCCCGCAGGACACTGCGGTCTCACCCGTGATTGGTACAATTCTGCTGATTGCCCTTACGGTTCTCTTCGTCTCCATCGTGGTAGCCGTTGTCATGGGCATCTCCGGCGGGCTGTTCGCATTTAAATCGGTAGGCCTGACCCTCAATCCGTACGGGATTGGTAATGAGAGCCCCGAGCATGGGATTGGGATCACCGTATACGGGGGAGCGGATGCGGCAGATATTGTGTCGCTTTCCGCCGTTATCACCGGCCCGAAACTGATCTATGCACCGACAAAGGCGAATTATGTGGAAAATCCGCAGGTTGGGCAGGAGTACCGGTTTGCTGCCTATGTGGACCCAGCAATAATTGAAGCAATTAATAAGAAGGGGTTTCATGTAAATCTTACAACGGACGGAAAGATACAGGTGGCTGCCATGGACTGTTATGTAACCGTCACCGGAAAATTCCGCGATGGAACGGAACAGGTACTGCTGGTCCGGCAATCCCCGGAACCGAGGGTGGAATTTCAGGTGAGTATGTCTCAGCTATTCCCTACTACATCAATGAGACTTACCCTGCCCATGGATTTATTGTAACCATTTTGAATACATCAGTCACGGGTCTGGGAACTACGGCGACCTTCGAGATTACTTCTCCGAAGAAAACTCCTATCAGTGTCGAAGGGGATCCTCAGAAAGATAATAGATCTACCTATGATCTTTCCACAAAATTGGGTTCGAGTGGTAGCGGCTGGGATCAGACTCCCTATCCAGACACTGAAAATAAGCACTGGATGCTGGGTGCGCTTACCGGAAACGTAACTGTAACTGTTACGCTGTCCAGTGGTGAGTCTTTCCCCGTTACCGTAGGACCGATTACCATTCCTGCCCGGAAAAACATCTTTGAAAATAAAAACTACCTTGATGGTACTATCAGCTATGACAAAGTCAGCGAAACAGTAAACCTCTCCCTTACAAAGAAAAAGCTGCCCAGCGGAAACAGTCTCCAGAATGTTAATCCAAATCTCGCATATTACTTCATTCAATCCGGGAAACCGGTCATGACGGATTTCGTAACCGGGCAGAGAGAAACTGCAATATCCCTGCCGGTGGCCACGTTAGCGAACCATACAGGTCAGACCCTTGAAGCCTATGTCAAAGTTCACGTAGATCCTACCGAAGTCTGGTACCGCGTCGCATCCGTCCCGGTCAACTCCCTCCTCACCCCCTAACTTTTTTCCCGTCGATCTGTTCCCACTGCATTTATCACACCCTCCGACCATCTATACTATAACGACGGTCATGCCACGCAGCCGTCACCAGATATCACCGAGGGGTGAACCAAAAACCATGCTCTCTGACATTGAAATCGCACAAAAAGCCGACATGCAGAAGATTACCGTAATCGCTGCACAGCTTGGCATCCAGCCCGACGAACTGGAACCCTACGGCCAGTACAAAGCAAAACTCTCCGACGCACTCGAAAGGCGACTCGCCGGAAACCCGGACGGAAAACTCATCCTCGTCACCGCCATCAACCCGACTCCGGCCGGCGAAGGAAAAACCACCACCACCGTCGGCCTCGGTCAGGCCATGGCAAAGATCGGCAAAAAAGCCGTCATCGCCCTGCGTGAACCATCTCTTGGTCCCGTCTTCGGCGTCAAAGGCGGCGCAGCAGGCGGAGGATACTCCCAGGTTATCCCCATGGAGGACATCAACCTCCACTTCACCGGTGACATTCACGCAATCACCGCCGCCAACAACCTCCTCTGCGCCATGATCGACAATCACATCCAGCAGGGGAACATCCTTGACATCGACACGCGGCGCATCACCTTCAAACGCTGCCTCGACATGAACGACCGGGCGCTTCGCAACCTTGCTATCGGCATGGGCGGCCCCACCAACGGCGTCCCCCGTGAAGACCACTTCATGATCACCGTCGCATCCGAGGTCATGGCAATCCTGTGTCTCGCAACCGACATCACCGACCTCAAAACCCGGCTCGGCAAAATCATCATCGGGTATTCCCGCAGCGGAAAAATCCTCTACGCGAGTGACCTTCAGGCCCAGGGTGCCATGGCCGCCCTTCTCAAAGACGCCCTCAAACCCAACCTCGTCCAGACACTCGAAAACACCCCCTGCCTCATCCACGGGGGACCGTTTGCGAACATCGCTCACGGCTGCAACTCAGTCCGGGCAACCCGGCTTGCCCTCAAAATGGCTGATTATGTCATCACGGAAGCAGGTTTCGGTTCCGATCTCGGCGCAGAAAAGTTCCTGGACATCAAATGCCGCTACGCAGGTCTCACCCCGAACGCCATCGTTCTTGTTGCAACCATCCGCGCCCTCAAGTACAACGGCGGCGTCCCGAAGGACAAATGTGCCGAACCAAACGTTGACGCAATGAAGGCCGGCATGGTCAACCTCGAAGCTCACATCGACAACCTCAAAAAATTCGGTGTTCCGATCGTCGTCGCCATCAACCGGTTCGCCGCCGACACCGACGTTGAGATCAAAGCCCTCGAAGAGTTCTGCATCAAAAAGGGCGCAGACTTTGCCCTCTCCGAAGTCTTTGCCCGCGGCGGCGAAGGAGGACGCGACCTTGCATCCAAAGTTGTTGCAGCCTGTGAAAAGCCGAACAACTTCCGCTTCTTCTACGATCTTGACAAACCCGTCAAAGAAAAGATCGAAACTATCACCTCCGGCATCTACGGCGCCGCCAAAGTTGCCTACTCTGCGGACGCCGACGCCACCATCAAAGAAATCGAAGCAATGGGTTCCGGCAGTCTCCCGGTCTGCATCGCAAAAACCCAGTACTCTCTCTCCGACGATCCGAACAAACTCGGCCGGCCGACCGGCTTCACCGTCACCGCCGCCACCGTCCGCCTGCTCAACGGCGCGGGATTCATCGTCATTGAAACCGGAGCCATCATGACCATGCCGGGTCTGCCCGCTAAACCTGCCGCGTGCCAGATTGACGTCGATGCCGACGGCAATATCTCCGGCCTCTTTTAACCCTCTTTTTTTATCCTGAATCAGAGGTACGCAGGATGACTTCCTGTCGCAACTACTCAAAATTATACATAAGATACCCCTCTCGCAAAAATGCCCTCCAGTCACCATATCATGATATCTATCTGGGGAAAGCGAGAAAAACATCAAAAACTTCATCAGGGCAACCCCCCTCGCATTCGTCCTCTATTGACCTCAATAGAACAAAACTGAGGCAGCCTAATCACAAAAACGACCTGCAGTACCTCCAAAATATCCTGTTATCTCACGAATAACAGCCCAAATCTCGGATATAACCTCAAAATGGAGTCGAAATGGGATGACTTTGATCAGGAAGCATATCCCTCAGGCTCTGAAACAACTTTGTCACGAACATCAGCCTTAATGACTCTGCCTGAGGACATATATCTGTATGAACATGATACCCTTACCCCGCTACTCTCAGGCAGCCGCAGGAATATTTTTCCTGATTCTCACAGCCGCACTGATTATCCCTGCATCTGCAGGAGTTGCATCAAGTACCGTTGCTCAAGGTGATCCCCTCCATGTTGATGGTCAGGCACCCGGATCCCAGCAGGTGGCGCTTTATTTCTTCGGCCCGAATTACTACTCCTATGATACCGCCCAAGTGACCGGCGGTACATACTCGTATACACTGGATGACACCAGCAGTCTATCTCCCTCCCAGTATTACTGTGTTGTCCAGAGTCCGGGAACCGGAAGTTCCTTCGGCGTCGGCCCCGTAACCGTCGGCAGTACCACCTACATCACCGTCAACCCGGGCTCCGGCACTCCGGCCGACGGCAGCAGTTTCATTGTTCAGGGTCCAGGAGCCCTTCAGGGATCCCAGGCTGCCTATGCATTGGAGGAAATGCTCAAAAGTCCCAACATCCCCGACCTCTCCCAGACATTTACCTTCCAGATCGTCGCCCCGCAGATCATCATAAACCCGGTTGGCACCCAGTACCGGGGAGTTCCCTTCACAGTCTCCGGGACAACCAACCTCGCTGCCGGTGACAACCTCATGGTAACCGTCAGCCTCTACGACTTCTGGCCGGAAAGCAAAGAAACGGAAAACTCCGTTGATGCCTCCTCATGGAGTCAGGGAGCATCAGGTACTGCCATCGTCCAGCCGGGAGAATCAGCCGGGTCCAACCTCTGGAGCTTTACCGTAAATCCACTGCACTCCTCCCAGTATGAGTTGACTGTCACCGGGATTGTCGCGAGTGCATCTGCCTCCCAGCAGTTTATGGTCTCCAACCAGACCGCCCCGACCGCAGTCCCGACCACCGCGACAGCCACCACTGTTCCGCAGACACCTACCACTGCCCCGACACCCCAGCCCTCTCCCGGCTTTGGTCTCCTCGCACTGATCGGACTTCTCGGTACAGCAGCAGTTCTCAGAAAATAACGTGGATAAAATCCGTGTGCGGTTTATCGCATGTTATGTCGTATCCTGCTTTGCTCCCCGCTTCGCGGATCGCCGCCGCAAACCTGGCGAACGGGAATGTCACTTGTCAGATTTTGTCGGCAGCCGGTCAAATTTCGGTTTCGCGACCTGCGAAGCAGGGAGCTAAACCGAAGGTTTACTCAGGTGTCTTGACCGCAGACGAAGACCGGGAAGAAACCTCCTGGAACTCATTTTTTGGAAACGGTGTAACCCCGTACCATTCTAATCTGGCATTGTCAATGTCACTTCCTGAAGTGACAAACATCTTAACCCGGGAAAACCAACTATCTGCATAATGTCCGACTCCGGAGTAGAAAAGCCGCCTCTTAGCATTCCTGAACTCATTACCCGCCTGAATCACATCGGCATGGGCGAGTATGAAGCAAAACTCTACATCGCCCTCTCAACACTTCGCGTTGCCACCGCGCGTGAACTCCATGAAATCACCCGGATTCCCCGAACCCGGGTCTACGATACGCTCGACTCTCTTATCATGGGAGGATATGTCGTCCTCCTCAACGAACACCCGGCCCGCTATCACGTCGCAGACATTACCGCAACCTTTGAACGTATCAAACGCCGAACGTTCACCGAACTTGAAGAACTCAGCCTGGGACTTGCCAGCCTTGAACGTGATCAGGGAGCCCAGGCCATGCGGGCCTACGAACTGCACACCGGATACGCAATCACCCACCAGATTCAGATGATCCTTCAGCGGGTCAAAACTGAACTCATCATCCTCTGTCATGACCCCTCCTACCTTGACGAATATCTTGACACCCTGCTCATCGTAAAAAAACGGGCGGCCCTTTATCTGATTACCAGCAGGGACGTTCGGGCCGATGACACACGCATCTCCTGGTACACCGGCAAAAAAGACCTTGAAGACAGCATATTTCGCAAAAACATCGATGAAGTCATCCTCACCATCATCGCTGACCGGCGGGAAACATTGATCGTTCACACCAAAAAAGAGGGTGGAGAAGGAGTATTCATCCCCACCGATCCCCGCAGCGACTACTTCGCCCGGAAGATTCTGCGAGACATAACACCCTCTTCAGGCTGATATTTTTCGTTTCTGCAGCACGATATTTCCGAAAATAACCAGTCCAATCAGCAGAGCCGCCACTCCTCCGGCCGCAAACAGCCCGGCATATGTACCAACCACAATCAGCAGCGGAACCGCAAGCAGACTTGAGGAAAAGTTTCCCAGATTCAGCGAAACGGAAAATCCTCCGGTCGCTTTGCCCATCACCGATGCCGGCACAATATCAGTGAGCCACATCGTAATACTCGGCATTAACAGGCCGTTTCCGAAACCGACCAGAATTACCGACAGGATAACAACCGGCAGAGACGGTGCCGCACTCAGCAGCAGCATCCCGGCTGCCATACAGAGAAACGCCAGACCCAGCACAATCTGACGGTTAAACCGCCGGACAATCCGCCATACATTGATCGACGCAATCGACGCACACAGACCCATAAATCCCAGAATCAGGCCTCCAAGAAAAGCCGTGTTACTGCCCAGCATATCACTGAGAAGATACGGTAGCTTCGTGGGCATCAGGAAGAATAAGGCCACTCCCAGAAACAGCGTTATATACAGAATCGCGAGATCTCCCTTACTCATAGGCACCTTTTCCTGCGGCTCGCTGGTTTTTACAGACGGCATTTTATTCTGCTCCGGTTCCCGCATCGTCAGCAGCACTCCTATCAGAATAATCGCACCAACCGCATAGATCAGGAAAGAGATACGCCAGGACACACCGGCAAGGAAACCACCGCTGGTTTCGAGAACCAGAACGCCGAAACCCATCGCCGCTGCCTGATACCCGAGGACTTTTGTCCGGGTTATCCCGGTATAATACTCCGTAATCAGCGAAGTAACCGTTGTTGTCAGTCCTCCGATACCAATACCCACAATAAATCTGCCCACGAGAATTGCCGGAAGGCTGTCGAGATAGTATCCCGATGTTCCCGCAATCGTAAAGAGAAGAAGCGACACAATCAGAACCGGCATCCGTCCAATCCGGTCAGACAGTGCCCCGAGGAAAAAACCGGTCAGAGCAACCGCAAGGGACGGCAGGGTAATAATCAGAGACACCATCGTTTCGGATGCGTCCGGAAATGCCGTACTGATCAATGGCAGTGCCGGCGCGACTGCCGCACCACCCATCAGAATAAGCATTGCAGACAGCATAAGGAAAAGAAGTGTCCACTTTGTTGGCTGGAATGTTTTTTTCATCTCTATGTATTCGCGTGAATTTTCATAAATATCTAGTGTCACAAAATATAGTGACAGGATATCCGGGGCTGTATTCCGTCATCAATCCTTTCCGCTCACACTCACCATCTGATTGATCAGAATTTCCGCAATATCCGAACTGTACTCACTAATACGATGCATACTGTTTGCAATCGTCGTCATCGCCACCGCCTCCTTCACCTTCATCTTCTGGGTTGTCGCAGACAACGTATGATACTCAGGCGCAAGCGTATCCGCAGCCTCAATAATCGCATTTGCTTCCGGAATACTGTTTGCATAAATTGCCTTCACACTCCGGTTAAAAATTCCCAGTGACGCCTCTCCCGTCTTGGTCACCTTTGCAACCACCGTATGATCCACATGCATATCAATCAACACAAGCGCCGCCGCGGAAATTGCCACAGCATGGTCTCCCACACGCTCAATAATCCGGGAAATCTGATAATAGGTTGCCGCCTTTGACGGCTCAATCTCCATCCGGCGTGCGAGAGACGGCGTCGTCACAATCAGAGAAAACTGACGATGAACCAGCCAGTGCAGCCGGTCCACATCCGTATCCCTTGCCGCCACATCCTCCGCCAGTTCCCGTCGTCCCTGTTCCAGCGCATACAAAGCATCTTCATGCATCGCCTTCACAATCACATACATCCGCCGAATCGTATTCTCAAACGGCATCTCGGTTGGATTCAGGATATCCTTCAGAATAATACTATTGTCGCTCTCCTCCGCAACCTCCTGACCAATCGTCATCTGGGTAAACTTGCGCACCACCTGCCGGACCTTTGGCGGAATACGCCCGGCAGACGTCACCCGAATCATGGTAAACCCGGCAATATAGGCACCAATCAATGATCGAAGCAGCATATCCGGATCAGGATAGTCTTTCAGGGAAAACTCCTTCACCCGCGTGGTATTATCATACGTCAGATTCGGCGTCAGAATCAGCGTCCCGTCAGCCTGCGTAATCACCCCGACAGGATCATTCTTCTCAATATGCTGCTGGCGGACCCATGCCTTCGGCAGGGAGATCACATAGGACGATCCTCCCGTAACCTGTACTTTCCGGATTTCCATCTCCATACCTATCTGTCGCAAGAGATATTTATTGGCATGCATAGAAAATATAGAGTCTCAATATTTCTATGGAATCTCTGCCTGAGAATAGTGGACCTATACTTTACCCAATCTATGTCGGACATCCCTATGCTTGATTATCTATAACCTATGAGTCGGAAGTTGGCGGCAGAAAACGCCCCGGCCTCCGGGTGTTTTTCACCAGGATAATAGTATGCGTAGCTTTACATCGTTCAAAACCAGCCCTGCGGGGAAAGTTGCAGCATTTGCCATTGCAATGCTTGCACTGATCTTCCTTACTGCAGGATGTGTCAGCCAGCCGGCAGCAGATGACGTCTCCGGCACGATCTCCATAGCAGGTTCCACGACCGTACTTCCGGTTGCTCAGGCAGTCGCCGAAGTCTACATGGACCAGCACAAAGCAGCCGACATTCAGATCAGCGGCGGCGGTTCCGGCGTGGGCGTAACCGCAGCAGCCTCGGGAACCGCCGATATCGGTATGCTCTCCCGTGAACTGAAAGACTCGGAAAAATCCGCAAACAGCTTCAAAGAATATGTTATCGGCCGTGACGGCATCGCAATCATTGCCCACCCGTCCAACCCGGTAAACGGTCTGACGCTTGCACAGGTAAAGGACATTTATCAGGGTAAAATTACCAACTGGAACGAAGTCGGCGGAAATGACGCAGAAATTGTACTTGTCGGCCGTGACAGTGCTTCCGGAACCCGGGAATTCTTCACCGAGTTCGTCTTAAAGAAAGAAGACGCCGCAAAGACTATGCAGGAACTCAACTCCAATGGAGCAGTTCAGAAAAGCGTTGCCCAGACCCCCGGGGCAATCGGCTATGTCTCCCTTGAGTATGTGGACACAAGCGTGAAAGCCTTCACTATCGATGGGATAACCCCCTCGGTTGCAACCGTCATTGACGGAACCTACACGATCAACCGTCCGCTTCTGATGATCACGAACGGTGACCCGTCCCCGCTTGCAAAGAGTTACCTTGACTTCATCCTCTCTGCAGACGGTCAGAAAATCTTAAGCGACAACGGATTTGTGCCAGTGGCATAAACCCGTACCTTTTTTCGGGGAATTGTATGACTGAAAATGTAAGCACAGCCAACGCAAGAATTCTGCGGGAACGGATCATGAAATCCGTATGGCTTCTCACCGCACTGATTTCTGCAGCGGCTGTTGTTTTTATTTTGGGTTACCTGATCTATACAGCCCTTCCGGCCTTTGCCGAAGTGGGAATTTCAGGATTTCTCTTCAATACCGACTGGAACCCAACCGGTTCAACGCCGTCCTACGGTATTGCTGCACTCATTATCGATACACTGCTGGTAACGCTCGGCGCGATGATTTTTGCCGTCCCTCTGGGTCTTGCAACCGCCGTCTACATCTCGTATCTCGCACCGCCAAAAATCCGTGACACGGTAAAACCGGTTATCGAACTGCTCGCCGGCATTCCGTCCGTCGTATACGGTTTCTTTGGCATGGTTGTTCTTTGCAGCTTCCTCAGAACCACACTGGATATTTCGAGTGGTTTCTCCTGGCTTGCGGCCTCGGTCATCCTCGGAATTATGGCCCTGCCGACGATCGTCTCCGTTTCCGAAGATGCATTGTTTGCCGTTCCGAAGGACTACAAGGAAGCATCGTTGGGACTGGGGGCTACTTACTGGCATACCATCTCCCGTGTTCTGTTGCCTGCCGCCGCATCCGGTATCTCAGCAGCGATCGTCCTCGGTATGGGCCGGGCAATCGGTGAAACGATGGCCGTTATGATGGTCGCCGGAAACGCCGCAATCATTCCGGACCCGGTCTGGAACATACTCTCACCGGTCAGAACACTCACGGCAACCCTGGGTATTGAGATGGCTGAAGTTGCCACCGGCAGTATGCATTACTATGCCCTCTTTGGCGTAGCAGTTGTCCTGTTACTCATTACCTTAGTCGTGAATCTTCTCTCGGCCAGGATTATCCGTCACATTCAGGAGGGAACACAGAAAAAATCCCGTATCTCTGCCGTCCGGAAAGCACAGATCAAAAAGATTCTGTTCGCGGCGGCGGCTGTTCTCCTCTTCATCTTCATTGTTGCCGCAGCCGGAATTCTGCCTGCGGGAATCCTTGCAGTCCTCGCCGCCGGCTGGTATCTCGGAAAATCAAAAATTCCGCAGAAACTCGCGCAGCAGGGTGCGTTCGGGCTTATTTATGCCTGTACTGCCGCAGTAATTCTCATTCTGATCATAATTCTCTGGGACATCTTCTCGAATGGCATTCCTGCAATCTCCTGGGAGTTTCTGACCTCGTCCCCCAGTGATCTGGGGCGTGCCGGAGGAATTTATCCGGCAATTATCGGAACACTCCAGCTGGTTGCCGGAGCGATCGTTATTGCCCTGCCGATTGGAATTGGTGCAGCCATTTACTTGATTGAGTACTCGCGAGAGAATATTCTCACCCGTGCTCTCCGAACCGGCAATGACCTCCTCAATGGCACACCGTCGATTGTATTCGGCCTGTTCGGCTTTGCCTTCTTTGTCATTTTCCTGAACTGGGGAATCTGTATGCTTGCGGGTCAGATATGTCTGGCACTGATGATCCTGCCGACCATCGTCAGAACCACGGAAGAAGCACTCAAGGCGGTTCCGAGTGCGCTTCGGGAAGCTTCCCTCGGACTTGGCGCAACCAAATGGCAGACCATCCGGAAAGTTGTTCTTCCGTCAGCAGCCCCGGGTATTCTTACCGGTGCCATTCTTTCTATCGGCCGGGCTGCGGGTGAAACAGCACCGATTATGTTTACGGCTGTGGTGTTTACCAAACGGTTCATCAGCATGGATCTCTTTGATCCGGTAATGGCATTACCGTTCCACCTGTTCGTTCTTTCCACCAGTGTTCCCGGCGCAACCACGCAGCAGTACGGAACCGCAGTTGTCCTGATCGTTCTCGTGATGGCCATCTATCTTGCGGCAATTCTCCTGCGCAAACATTTCCAGAATAAACTTCTGAGGTAATCTTTCATGACAACCGTAATTTCAACCAATAATCTGAACTTATCATACGGAACAAAGCAGGCACTCTTTGATGTGAGCTTCCCGTTTGAAGAAAAGAACGTGACAGCCCTCATCGGACCGTCCGGCTGCGGAAAGTCAACACTTCTCCGCTGTCTGAACCGGATGAATGATCTGATTCCGGTCTGCAAAATAGCGGGAGAAATTCTCTTCCGTGACGAAAATATTCTGGATGCCGATCCGGTAGAACTGCGCAAACAGATCGGGATGGTATTTCAGCGGCCGAATCCGTTCCCGAAATCGATTTATGACAACATCGCATACGGTCCCCGTGCCCACGGGGAACATGATGCCGGGAAACTGGATGCGATTGTAGAAACCAGTCTGAAAGGTGCGGCCCTTTGGGATGAAGTGAAGGACCGTCTGCATGATTCGGCACTCGGTCTTTCCGGAGGTCAGCAGCAGAGACTCTGCATTGCGCGAACACTTGCGGTAAGCCCGGAAATTATTCTGATGGATGAACCCTGTTCCGCACTCGACCCGATTGCGACGTCCAAGATTGAGAGTCTGATCACGGAGCTGAAGAAACAATACACGGTGATTATCGTGACCCACAATATGCAGCAGGCAGCCCGCGTCAGTGATACAACAGGATTTATGTATCTTGGAAAGCTGATTGAGGTGGATGCAACCCCGAAAATTTTCTCTAATCCTGCAGAAGAGTTGACGGAACGCTATGTGACCGGGAGATTCGGATAACATGAATGAGTATTTCCACATTGAACTTGGTTCCTATAAGGATCAGGTAAACTGGTACGGCCGGTTTGCGTTAGGTATGCTAAAAAATGCGCTGATGGCATTTGAAACGGTTGATCGTGAGGTGGCGGCGGATGTTGTCCGGCAGAAAGAGTACATTGCAAGTCAGTATGATCTGCTGAATGAACGCGGTGTACTCCTGATTGCGTTGAATCAGCCAATGGCGTCCGACCTTCGCAGTATCGCCTGCAGTCTGGATATGATTACGTCATCCGAGCGGGTCGGCAGATACGGGAAAGATATTGCAGAACTGATCGTACAGTTTACTGATCGGGAGCATGTGCCGGAGATCTCCGGTATGCTTGCGGAGATGGGTGAGAAGACGGTTTATATGCTGGATATCGTGTACAATGCGTTTGCAACCGGGGATATCACCCAGCTCTCTTCTCTGTCCCGTATTGAGGAGGAGATTGACCGGATGTATGACCATGTGTATGAGTCCTGTGTGGCGGCAATGGAGATGGATGTCTCGGTTGTTCCCCAGTGCAGTGCATATCATATGATTAACCGGTATCTCGAACGGTGTGCTGATCATGCATGCCGGATGGGCGAGAAGGTGTATTATATGCAGACCGGGAAACGTATGTCGATTGACGGTATTGGCAGACTGAACTAAATTCACTCTTCTTTTTTCATTTTTCCAGCCATTTCATGCAGAGTGTCTCCGGCAATTCTGTACACCGTCCAGTCACTCATTGGTTCGGCACCGAGCGAGAGGTAAAAGTCGATACTGGGCTTGTTCCAGTCAAGGCACCACCACTCCAGTCTCCCGCAGCCCCGTTCCACCGCAATCTGTGCAAGCCGCTGCAAAAATGCTTTTCCAATTCCCTGACCCCGTGCCTCCGGCAGAACATAGAGGTCTTCCAGATAGATGCCGGCACGACCGAGAAATGTCGAGAAGTTATGAAAGAACAGGGCAAAACCGACCGGCCTTCCGGCAGCCTCAGCGATCAGTACCTCGGCTTTTTGCCGAACAAAAATCCATTCGTGCAGGGCATCTTCCGTTGCGATGACCTTGTCCAGCATATGTTCATACTCAGCAAGTCCTTTGATAAAGGAAAGGATCTGTGGGATATCAGCTTCCGTTGCAAACCGGATGGTGGCCATACCAGAAAGGTATACCCCGAAATAAGATGAGGATTCCTGTTTTGCTCAGCGGTAGAACAGACCAGTAATTTTCCAGTAGCCGGTTTTATCAGAACCTACCCGCTCAAGAATCCCTTTTTTCTTCAGAGATGCGAGAGCCCGTGTCACAGTGGCCCTGGAAAATCCGGTTTTCTGAACTATGTCTGTAATGATACTATCTCTGTTTTTCCGGATAATTTCAAGAATTGCCTCTTCTTTTTGCGTAATATTCAGGGTTTCAAACCCAGCATCAGATACAGTATCATATACTATCTCATTTACAGTATCATATCGTGCAGAAACGATAGCATCTTCAAGCGCAGTCCGGAGAATCTCCAGCATAAATTCCACGAATACGGTACTGTTTCCCTGTTTACCGGCAATATCCAGTGCCGCATAGTACTGAGTCTGGTGTTTCTCAATCAGTGACTCAACCGGCAGCCAGGCAAAGAGTGGTTTCCATGTACTCAGCAGGAGTGTCTGCCACATTCTCCCCATACGTCCGTTCCCATCGACAAACGGATGGATAAACTCAAATTCAGCATGAAATACACAACTTTTAATCAGGGGATGCACATCTGCCTGTTCACACCAGGCAAGCAGTTCAGTTAGCTGCCCAGAAACAAATTGTGCCGGAGGGGCCAGATGGACAAGCTTCGTTCCGGCAAAACCCCCGACTCCGCCACTTCGGAGAACTCCCGCCTCCTGGACCAGATCTGCCATTAGAATCTTATGAGTATGTAACAGATCATCAAGCGAATAGGGATTCAGACGCAGTAGCTGCTCATATGCTGCATAGGCATTCTTGACCTCACGGATCTCATCGGGTGGTCCGAGGACTCGCTTCCCCTGAATGATATTGGTAACCTGCGACAGTGTCAGGGTATTATTTTCAATCGCTAACGACGAGTGAATCGTCTGGATCCGATTATTCCTCCTGAGATGGGGATTTCTTTGCAGACTCCCGTTGACCGTAAGTTGTCCAACCAGTTCACTGATTCCGGCAATCAGATTTACCATTGCACTGGTAAGAGTAAAAGGAGGTACATACGATGAGTCAGGCATACAGTATCTTTCTTTCTCTATGGGGTATAGAGGAATAAGATGGTTTCGTTCTCCTGGCACAATCATTATTTTCCCGGACTCCGAATACTGTTGGATGACCTCTGTTCTCTTTGTATGTACCTACAATTCTGTCCGATCCCAGCTTGCCGAGGGAGTATGCAGGCGGCTTCATCCCAACTGGGATATTGCTTCAGCCGGGATTGGAAAGGCTGCTCTGTCTCCGCATGTTGTCAGGGTTTTAGAAGAGGAAGGGGTTGACTGTTTTTCGATGTATGCAAAACTCCTCTGCGAACTGCCGGTGAGAACATATGATGTACTGGTGGTACTCTGCGAAAATGCCTGGCAGGCACGGACTGCATTCCCTCCGGCGGCTGAGGTGATCTATCATCCGGTTCGTTCTCCGGATCTGTGGATTGGTGAGGATGAACTCTCAGATTATCGCCGGTTGCGTGAGGAACTAAAGGAATGGATGATACAGGAGTTGCATTTCTAAAATTTGTCCAAGCGCCTTTGGCGCTTGAGACGTCTCAAGAGCTCGCGAAGCGGACTCTTGGACTTTTACGTTTTCAGTTTTTCTTCATCCAGCATATCCAGTTTGGCTGCTACCTGTACCATGTCGATTGGCACTGCTACCATGTTGAGAGCCGTACTCAGGAAATCCAGCAGAATCTCCAGCACAACTGCAATTCCCAGCGCTTCAACCGGAATGCCGAGCTGCAGGAACAGAATTGAGTAACAGGCAATCCCCCCTCCCGGAACTGGCGGAACCGCCAGTGCCAGAAGACCTGCGGTCAGAATTGCCATGAATACCCAGGATAAGGTAATCGGGACGGCATAATAATCAGCCATAAAGAGACACACGCAGAAAAATATTGCTGCGTGTCCTGGGCGGGAGAATGCCGTGCCGAGAGGAACTCCGAAGTTTACCAGCCGGGACGAAATACCGAGTTTTTTTTCGCAGGTGTCCATGTTGGTGGAAAACGTTGCCGCGGATGATGCGGTGGTAAGGGCAATCAGAAATGACGGCAGGAGTTTTTTCACCAGACGCACCGGGGTTATCTTACGACCGAATGATACGCCGCCAACCATCAGAACCAGATTCACTAGCACACAGAGGAGAATCACGGCAAACAGTTTCCACAGATCGCCGAGGTTCTCGATATCGGTCAGCATCAGATGCAGAATGCTGATGAAGATAATGATTGGCAGAAGCGAGGTGATCCATTCCATCACCAGCTGGATCAGCGTGTTGGCCTGCCCGACAAACTGAACGATGGTGGGAATCTTTTTATTCAGAATGAGCATTGCGAGGCCAAATATTACTGCAAGGAAGATGATCTGGAGTGTGTTTCCCTCGGTGAACGGGGTGAGAATGTTGGTCGGGATGATGGACAGCAGCATGGTAAAGATGGCCTGAAACTCTCCAAGACTTTGGGACCCTCCCTCAACGGTGAAGTGGAAGAACGACAGGGCAACAAAGGTACAGATAATGAGGGTGAAATAAATCCTGCCGAAATAGCGGGCGATAACTTTGTTGCCGATGTTACCGAGTGTGGCAGTGTCACCGATACTGTAGATGCCCCACAGCAGGGAGAGGAACATCATTGGGAGAGCGACGGCAACCAGCACACCGATAAATGTGTCAAACAGCGGTGTGACAATTCCCGTACCGATAGTATGAGATATGCCGTCCGGCAGTGTCCGGCAGAGAAGGCCGGTGAGGATACCGGCGATGACGGAGCAGACGAGGTATATCAGAGGATTGACCTTTTGCCGTTTCGGCATTAAGGCAATCTGGTTTTCCCCGCTGACGTAGTGGTAGGATGGAACGAGACCAATGTTGGCAAGGAGTGTCTGAACGGAGTTGCCGCCGGTTAGGACACAGTCCTCTTCACCGCCGAACGGGTTGACCTTTGGTCCGGGAACTGCAAGGGTGATGTACTGGCGACCGAGACGGCGACCGCTCCGGAAGGTACATTCGGTTCCTTCTCCTAAGACGGACAGCCATTTGAGGAGAACTTTTTCTACGGCTATTTGGAGATGCTTTGCATCTTCACGGTCGATTTGTCCCTCTTTGAGGGTTTTTGCGGTGAGGGTGCTGATCTCGCTGACGACGTCCGGCGAGAGATGGAAGGTAACGGATTTCGGGGAGATGTCGAGCTGCATGGGAACCGATCTTGTATGACTAAGAATGTTCATTTCAGGTATATATGGGGTGATGATTAGTATCCACTCAAATGCAGAATATATGTTCTGGATTCTGTCGTGTTTCGTCCTGCTTCATTCATCGAATGTTCCCGACCCTAACATTTAAGACCTGCAATCGCTAATTTCAACATACGTATGAATTCGATGGATCACACCAAACTGACCAACGAAGTCGGTGCTCCCGTCGCAGAAAATGAACATTCGCTGACAGCCGGGCCACGTGGACCGGTTATGCTGCAGGATGTTTGGATGCTGGAGAAGCTGGCTCACTTCAACCGTGAGGTAATTCCCGAACGTCGGATGCACGCAAAAGGTTCCGGCGCGTACGGGACATTCACCGTTACCCATGATATCTCCCGGTACACGAAAGCAAAAGTTCTCCAACCTGGCGCAAAAAGTGATGTTTTTGTACGATTCTCCACCGTTGCCGGTGAACGGGGAGCAGCGGACGCCGAGCGGGACATTCGCGGTTTCGCCTGTAAATTCTACACAGAAGAGGGAAACTGGGACCTCGTAGGTAACAACACCCCGACCTTCTTCATCCGGGATGTCCATCACTTCCCGGACCTCAACCGCGCCGTAAAACGCGACCCGAAAACCAACATGCGGTCGGCCCAGAACAACTGGGACTTCTGGACCCTGCTGCCCGAATGCTTCCATCAGGTCACCGTTGTCATGTCAGATCGCGGAATCCCGGCAAGTTACCGCCACATGCATGTCTTCGGGGAACATACGTTCAGCTTTTACAACAAAGAGAACGAACGGGTCTGGTGTAAGTTCCACTTCAAGACACAGCAGGGAATCAAAAACCTGACTGACGCCGAGGCGGAAGCAATCATCGCAAAAGACCGCGAGAGTCACGGTCGGGATCTCTATGAGGCAATTGAGCGCGGCGAGTATCCGCGATGGACGATGTATGTCCAGATCATGACTGAGGAACAGGCGAAACATCATTACGAAAACCCCTTTGACATCACCAAGATCTGGCGGCACGCAGAGTTCCCGCTGATTGAGGTCGGTGTTCTCGAGCTCAACCGCAATCCGGAGAACTACTTTGCGGAAGTTGAACAGTCAGCCTTTACTCCGGCCCATGTTGTGCCCGGTATCGGATTCAGTCCCGATAAGTTCCTTCAGGGCCGGTTGTTTGTCTATGGTGACGCTCAGCGCTATCGTCTCGGCGTCAACTACAATCAGATTCCGGTCAATCGTGCGAAATGTGAAGTACACGATTACCACCGCGACGGTTTTATGCGAACCGACGGAAACTACGGCGGAACACCTGCGTACACTCCGAACAGTCTGGGTGTCTGGACCGCACAGCCGGACGTCATGGAGCCTCCGTTGGATCTTTCCGGTGCAATGTATGCCTACGACCCGGTCAACGATCCTACCGATGACTGTTTCCGTGCCGGAGGTGACCTCTGGCGGATTCTGGCCGAGGATAAAAAGGAGCTTCTGATCGGTAACACTGCCAGAAATATTGCTCCGTGCACGGAGAACATCAAATATCGCCATGCGGTTCACTGTTACTGGGCTGATCCTGAGTACGGTGAGCGGATGACCAAGGCACTGGGTCTGAGCATGACCCGCGTCCTTGAACTGGCAAAAGGGAATCACAAAACCCTGGTTGCCGCAACCCTGAAGCCCTGAAAGGCTTCTCATATCTCTTTTTCAAAAATCAGATTGGGATGAGGACCTTACACACGGGGAGCGGCGGCCTTACACTCCTCACAGTAATAGGTCGTCTCCGTCTCCGGCTCAAACAGATCCCCGGCGACAATCTTTCTGCCGCCGGTAACAAAGGTCTTTCCGCAGCGTTTACAGAGTTTTTCTGCTCCCCTCTCCTCCGGCGTCATCTTTGCCGGAAACGCAAAAGTAGTTGTCTTATCACTGTGTTCCGGAGCTACATCCAGACAGCAGACCCGATAGGATATCTTATACGCGGTCATCGGCGGCGCTCCCAGCTCTGCCAGCCAGTCCATAATAGTCCTCTGAAGATTCTGAATCAGCATCCAGGTAAGTTCCTCATCATTTTCCTGATAGGTGGACTCCTCGCCCAGTTCCTGATCAGTGAGACTGTATCCGCAGAGCGGACATTTTTTTCCGACCAGCTCTGCCCGTGCCATCTCTTCCAGACAGCCGGGGCAGGTAATCAGCCGACTTTTCTCATCACTGTCTCCCTGCATTACCATTTGAGAACCTCCTGAAGTGTTATGCTTACTACTCTATCGCCCAAGTTAATACACCTTCTCATTGCGAATCATGCGGAAAACACCTGAGAAAAAAGTCAGGTGTTCTTTTCGGCATTCAGCTCGCGCCAGCCGGAAACAAACCGCTGCACTGCAGTAATATGGCCGAACAACCCGAAAATCACCAAAAGCCATCCCAGTGCCGGCAGCCCGAGGACCAGTGGAGCAGGATACACCACTTCCACTGCACCGAACACAATCAGCAGCAGCAACCGGTCAGCCCGTCCCAGAATTCCGCCGTAATTGCGTTTCAGCCCGACCGCCTGCGCCTGCGTCCCCAGATATGAGGACATTATCACTCCGGTCAGCGCAAAGATCCCGATTGCCCATGCAGGAACAGCACTCGTCCAAGCAACCGTTCCCCAGGCAAAGATTCCCGTGATCAAAAATATATCCGCATACCGGTCGAACACATGGTCCAGATAATCACCGGCAGGACTCGCAATCCCGGAAACACGTGCCACCGCACCGTCAATTGCATCAAAGAATGCATTGAAAAGTACACACACCACGCCCCAGATCGGCTGACCCAGACCGAATGCCACGCCTCCTGCTCCCGCAGCTGTCAGTGCCAGAACCGTACAGGCATTCGGCGTAAAATGCAGTCGGACCATACCACGGGCTACCGGATTCACAATCCAGGCAACCTTCGGACGTAGAGAATCAAGAGTCATGTCAGGATACCAGATAGGCCGACCAGTCAAGCGCTCCAAACGCAGAGGAAACCGTATCCTCCGCAAATGCCGTCACCTCATCGGCCACAGAAATTACATCTTTATTTGTTGTATCTATCTCATAAATCTGTTCAGATGCAAACATATCCACCGTCTCAATCAGGATAACATCCAGGGCTTCAGCCTCACAGTTTTCCCGGATTTTTTCCGGAGAGTATCCACGCGGTTCCAGACGGAGTTGGAGAACATCCGGCCGGCAGCGGAGAACGATAATCTTGTCGCAGGGCAGGAAATGGGCAAGGGATCCCTCAAGGTATCCTTCGGTATAGGGAAACTCCTCTGCCCATGCGTCCACGTCTACCATATCTGCATCGCGATCCGTATCGTGCCCGGTGACAAACGATGAGATGGTCATTTTCAGATCCAGTACATCACATCCACGGCGTCGGAGTTCCGCAGCAACCGCAGACTTTCCGGTACCGGGTGTCCCCGTGATCCCGATCATCACAGATTCTTCACCGCCGCAAAGAATCTCTCATTTTCCCATGCATCCCCAATACTCACCCGGACAAACGTCTCGCCCAGTCCCGGAAAGCTTGCACAGGATCTGACCAGAACACCCTGGCGGGCAAGTTGTTCCGCAGCTATGTTACTTGGCATTGGCCGAGTGTTAAACAACACAAAATTCGCACCCGAGGAGAGCGACGGATACGGAATCTCGGCAACAAACCGGTTCCGCCACTCGCGGACGTGCTGTACAAACCGATCCCGGTATCCTGTGTCTGCGAGGGCTGCACAGGCTGCTGCTTCGGAAACTCTGTTCAGGGTGAATGGCGTCGCTGCCGAATGATATGGTGCTTCCATCCACGCCGGAACAAATCCGTATCCGATCCGCAGTCCCGCAAGACCGTAGACCTTTGACATCGTTCTGCCGATCACGAGATTATCATAGTTCTTCAGCAGCGTCAGATAGTCGGTGTCGCAGAATTCGACGTAGGCGTTGTCCAGAAACAGTACGCCTGAGATCTCCTCAAGAATCTGTTCGATATCAGCCGCCGGAGTAACCGTTCCGGTAGGATTGTTCGGGGTACACAGGAACGAGAGTTTCGCATCCCGCGCCCCGGCAAGAAAGGTATCCACATCCACTGAAAAGTCCGGTGCACGGCGGGGAATATTTACCACACGTGCTGAAGCTGCCGCCGCCGCAAGACCGTACATCGAGAAGGTCGGTGTGGACACGGCAACCGTGTCACCCGGCTCCACGAGGACACGGATGATCGTCTCAATCACCCCGTCCATACCAAGACCGGACGTAACAACCGGATGGTCACATACATGTTCCCGGAGTGCTGCACAAAGTGCCAGCGTTCTCGGATCCGGATACCGGTTCACACCGGCAATTGCTTCCACTGCCGCTGTTGCAACCGCAGGAGATGGCGGATACGGATTTTCGTTGCTTCCCAGCATTGCAATTGTGGTAAATCCGTAGTCACGTGCGATTTCCGCCGGAGATTTGGCAAACACATACCCAGCTTTTCGGTACTGTTCGCGCACTCTGCAATTTTCAGACCGCATTGACTGCTTCCTTGATTACGGCGAGTGCAGAGTCAATGTCACTTGTAGAGATGACCAGTGGCGGCACAATCCGGATATTTTCTCCGCCTGCAACGTTAATAAGTACCCCGTTTTTCTGGCAGTATTTGGCAATTGCCGGGGCTTTTTCGCCTGCGGTAAATCCGACCATCAGTCCACGGACCCGCGGCTTCACACCTGCTTCCTCAAGTCCTGCCCGGAACCGCTCGCCTTTTGCCGCGATTCCCGGTAAAATACGGCGCAGAACTTCAAACGTTGCATTTCCTGCAGCGCATGCGATTGGCCCTCCGGCAAAGGTACTGCCGTGCTGACCACGGGTAAACTCCAGGCCTTCCCGGGCAATGATTGCACCCATTGGAATCCCGGATGCAACACCCTTTGCCAGACTGATAATATCAGGCTGTACATCGGTATGCTGGAACGCAAACCATTTCCCGGTCCGGCCCATTCCGGTCTGGACCTCGTCGCAGATCATCAGGGCACCTACGTCATCGCAGATGTCCCGGACACCTGGCAGGAAGTCATCCGGCGGAATGATAACACCGGTCTCTCCCTGAATGGGTTCGAGGATAACGGCTGCAGTCTTTTTGTTGACGCGTTTTTTCAGTTCTTCGATGTCACCGTAGGGGCTGAACGAGCAGGGGAGGCCGAGTGGTTCAAACGGCTCTCTGATCTCCGGCTTGTGGGTACAGGCGAGAGATCCGACAGTTCTGCCGTGAAAGTCGTGCTCAAACGAGACGAACTCATGGCGACCGGTTTCAAGGATTGCCAGTTTCAGGGCTGCATCGTTTGCCTCAGCACCGGAGTTTCCGAAGAAAACTTTGCCGAGTCCGGATGCTTTGGAGAGTTTTTCTGCAAGTTCTGCCTGTCCCGGTACATAATACAGGTTTGAGCAGTGAATTAACTGGCGGGCCTGATTACAGATGGCGGCGGTCACGTCCGGATGACAGTGACCGGTACTGCATACGGCGATTCCGGCCACCAGATCCAGATATTTTCTGCCGGTTGTGTCCCATACATGGCATCCGTGTCCCCGGATGATTTCGATGTCCCGACTGAAGGCGGGCATGTAATACTCTTTGTCAAGGCTTTTGAAGGTACTGATCATTTTATCTCACGTTATTCATATTCGATGGTTGCGGGAGGTTTGCTTGTGATGTCGTAGAGAACACGGTTCACGTGGCGCACCTCGTTGATGATTCTGCTGGATATTTTTTCCAGGACCGGGAAGGGAATCTGTGCCCAGTCTGCGGTCATGAAGTCCGTTGTGGTCACGGCCCGCAGAACAACGGCATAGTCATAGGTACGTTCGTCTCCCATGACGCCGACGCTCCGCATGTTGGTGAGGGCCGCGAAGTACTGGTTGATTGCCCGACCGAGTCCGGCGGCGGCAACTTCCTCACGAAAGATTGCATCCGCGTCACGGAGGAGGTCAAGTTTTTCTTTGGTGATGTTGCCGATAACACGGATTGCCAGTCCCGGTCCCGGAAACGGCTGACGCCAGACAAGATTTTCCGGAATCCCGAGTTCAAGTCCTGCGGCCCGGACTTCATCCTTAAAGAGGATGCGAAGCGGCTCAATAATTTCCTTGAAGTCCACATGGTCCGGCAGACCGCCGACGTTGTGGTGGCTTTTGATGACGGCGGCATTTCCCGGTCCGGATTCGATTACATCCGGGTAAATTGTTCCCTGTACGAGGAAGTCAACTTTGCCGATCTTTTTGGCCTCTTCTTCAAAGACACGGATGAACTCTGCACCGATGATTTTTCGTTTCTGTTCGGGGTCTGAGACACCGTCAAGTTTAGTGAGGAAGCGGTCTTCCGCATTGACGCGGATAAGATTGATGTCGTACTGGTTGCGGAAGACTTCTTCAACCTCATCTCCTTCGTTTTTGCGAAGCAGGCCGTGGTCCACGAAGATGCAGGTCAGCTGTCTGCCGACTGCTTTGTGTACGAGTACGGCGGCAACGGAGGAGTCAACACCTCCGGAGAGGGCACAGAGTACTTTTTTATCGCCGATCTTTTCCCGGAGATGTGCAATCATGTTGTCGACGAAGGATGACATCCGCCATGTTCCGGTACAGCCGCAGACATGGTAAAGGAAATTTTTGATCATGGCCATGCCTTCTGGTGTGTGCATCACCTCGGGATGGAACTGGACCGCGTAAATCTTTTTCTCCGGGTTTTCAAGGGCCGCGAACGGGCAGCCATGCGTCGTTGCGGTTGCGGTGAAGCCGTCCGGAAGTTCGCTGATGTAATCGCCGTGGCTCATCCAGCAGGAGGTAACGTTTGGGATTCCGGCAAACAGCAGGCTCTCAGAGAGAGTCAGCGGTGTCTTTCCGTACTCACGGGTGAGGGCGGTTGCCCCGGAGGACACTTTTCCGCCGAGGGTGAATGCGGTGAGCTGTGCGCCGTAACAGATGCCGAGAATCGGAATACCGAGTTCGAAGATTTTCGGGTCTACCCGCGGTGCGGCGTCTGCGTAGACGCTTGCGGGACCGCCGGTGAAGATGATACCCATGTAGTTTCCGGCAATGATCTCGTCGAGCGGTGTGGTACAGGGTTTTACTTCACAGTAGACGTTTGCTTCACGGACGCGGCGGGCGATCAGCTGGTTGTACTGGCCGCCGAAGTCAAGGACGAGAACGGATTCCATGTTATGCTTTCCTGGTGTGGTTGGTGAGACAGGCATTGACGAATCCAATGAAGGGGGCCGAGGGTCTGGTGGGTCTGGACCGGAACTCGGGGTGGAACTGGGTTGCGACGAAATACGGGTGGTCCGGCAGTTCGAGTGCTTCCATTCTGCGACCGTTTCTTCCGGTAAATCTGAGGCCCTTTGCTTCGATTTCGTCGATATACTCGGGGTTAACTTCGTATCTGTGGCGGTGACGTTCGACGATTGCGGTTGAGCCGTAGAGTTCGGCGAGTCGGGATCCCGGAGTCAGTTCAATGGGGTAGTCACCGAGCCGCATGGTTCCGCCAAGGTCATCGACCCCTTCCTGTTCGGGGAGGAGGGCGATAACCGGTGTTCCGTCACCCATCTCAGCACTGGTTGCGTCTTTATAACCGACGACGTTCCGGGTGTATTCGATGACGGAGAGCTGGAAGCCGAGGCAGAGGCCGAGCAGCGGTTTTTTGTGTTCACGGGCAAAGGTGATGGCCCCAATCATGCCTTCGATGCCACGGTTGCCGAAGCCGCCCGGGATGAGGATGCCGTCAAGGTCGGCAAGGTCCTGAGTGGTGTACTGTTCGGCATCAAGCCACTCTATGACGACTTCGGTGGAGAGCTGGCGGCCCGCATGTTTGAGGGCTTCTTTGATGGAGATGTAGACGTCTTCTACACCGTATTTGGTAATTATGCCGATTCTGACGCGGTTGGTGTACTCGCGGGAGACGAGGGAGTACCAGCTGTTGTCCGGTTTTCCCGGTTCCAGTTTGAGAAGCGGGAGAAGGACGTCGGCCATTCCTTCTTTTTCGAGTTCCATCGGGACGAGGTAGGTGTCGGGAGCGGTGGTGGCGCTGATGACGGCCGATACGTCGACGTCACAGAATGAAGATATTTTTCTTTTGGTGGCTAGCGAGACCGGCAGGGTGCTTCTGCCGACGATGAGGTCTGCTTCCAGGCCGAGTTCCCGGAGTGCTTTGACGGAGTGCTGGGTCGGTTTGGTTTTGAGGTCACCCATGGTGTCTGCCGGCAGGAGGGTGACGTGGACGAGGACGAAGTCGCCGTTTCCGTATTCCCAGTGCATCTGGCGGACTGCTTCGAGGAACGGCATGCTTTCGATGTCACCGACAGTTCCGCCGACTTCGACGATACAGATTTCTGCGTGGTTGCCGTCTTTGTCGGTCCAGCTTTCGGCGGCATGCTTGATTCTGTCTTTGATTTCGTCGGTGATATGCGGGATGATCTGGACGGTTGCGCCGAGATAGTCCCCGTGACGTTCTTTGTGGATGACGGAGGAGTAGATTTTTCCTGTGGTCAGGTTGTGATCGCTGGTGAGTTCGATGTCGAGGAACCGTTCGTAGTTTCCGAGATCGAGGTCTGCTTCCCCGCCGTCTTTTAAGACGAAGACCTCTCCGTGCTGGGCAGGGTTCATGAGTCCTGCGTCGATGTTGAGGTAGGGGTCGATCTTGACGGAGGTTACGTGGTAGCCTCTGTTGATGAGAATGCGTCCGATGGACGCGGCGGTAATGCCTTTGCCAAGGCCGCTCATCACACCGCCGGTTACAACTACATACTTCACTCTTGTGTCCCCGCTTGTGGAAATTGAATAATGCATATTTGTTGGTCGGCAGAGGTATTGAAAGTGAGGGGTTGGTTTGGATGAGGGGGCGGGGGTCATGGGTATTTTTCTGTGTGACTGGATTTTTTCCGGTTTCTGCAGTGATTTCCTTTCGGGCAGCTCCGAATATGACGAACCGTAGGGAAAACAACACGCCGCATTACAGTATCCACCAAGAAGTGATGACGCTTCGCCCAATACCGTTATCATCTCCTGCGTCCGATATACAGGTATGACGCTCCGCATACCTCCCGCCGCCGCGATCATCACAGCTTCCCTCGCCTGCTTCCTCATCCCGGTCCTGCAGCTTCTCGGCATGATCAACGTATTCTGCCTTCGGCACCTGAATGCTCCCTACCTCGCCGTCCCGGTTGGTATATTTCTCCTGTTTGCCCTGACCGCGGTTGGCGGTATTCTCTACATCCCCTATGCCCGGACAAAAACCCGGCCGCTGCTGTACCTCTTCATCCTCGGTGCCGCGATCGCCGCATACATCGCCCCGCAGATCATCCGGGTCGACGGCGTTGTCTTTCTTCTCTGTCTCATCATCCCTCTGCTCTATCCGCTGATCATCGCGGGATTTCCCAAACCTGGCAGAGTCACCCGCCTGCTTCAGCTCATTGCAGTCTTCACCCCGGTCTACGGCATTCTCACCCTCATCCTTTCGATTCGGCTGGGTCCCGTCTGGTTCAGCCTCATATACGGACTGGTTGCACTCCAGCTCCTCCTCGGAATCGCATTCATTCTCATCGGCATCAGGCAGCACCGAACCGAGACAAATACCTGCTAAAAAAACTTCAAAAAAAAGATTATTTCAGCAGAAGGACTGCCTCTGCCACTGATTTATTTTCCACCGTAATCGCATAAATCGCATTACAGAACTTCACCGCCTCCTCAAGCGGCTTCTGGTGGATATTCCGTCCCGTTGCATTTCCGGATGCCCCGCCGACGTGAATCTGATCATACAGTTCCGCCAGGAACTTTTCCTCAGACGTTGCCGAACCGCCTGCACACACCAGCTTCGTCCGTCCTGCGGCTTTTACCGCCTCCTTCAGCAGCTCAGCTGACGGAGCATCCCCTTTTGGTGCATTCACCTTCACAAAATCACTGCCAAGGCAGGCCGCAACACCCGCAGCTCCCGCAATCAGATGAGAATCCTTCTCATTCTTCACCGCAGCACCACGGGGATAAATCCACAGAACCGTCACCATACCATACTGGTGAGCCGCATTAATCAGCTGGGCCGCTTCGGCAAGCATATCAGCCTCATTCTCACTGCCCAGATAAATCGTATAGCCGATACCTGCAATCTTCAGACCGGACTCCTCCGCAATATCCGCAACCTGATCCACCGTCCACAGCTGCGGACTGACCGGATCTTTCTGGGAAACCGGCACCAGATGACTCTTTGAGTTCATCTTCACCAGATACGGAACATCCGGGTAATCCATACCATACCGGGCAATCAGGCCCAGCTGTGCTGCCAGAACACCGATCTTTCCCTTTGACGCAATCCGGAACAGATGCTCCGGATCCGCATCGTCAGCCGGAATATCCGCACCGTAAAAATCATCGTTCAGATGCTCAATTTTCTGATCGCCCGCAAACAGCATCAGCCGGCCGGAACCTGCCGTAATCAGCGTATAATTTGCAAGATACTGCTCCCGCATACACTGCGGGACATCCAGAGGCACCTTCACATCAGTCATAGTTACCTACTAAATTGCCCTATAAGATTGTTAAAGTTGCGAGTCGCTGTTCAGGAGATTATATTTCCGATACTTGCATACCCGTCTCCGCGTTCATCCCCGCACCCTATCGCCGTCGCCCGCAGAACATCAACCTCCTTTGTTGCCCGTTCCCGCAGACAAAACGCCAGAGCCGGTGAGCGTTCCCGGACACCGTCCACAACAAAATACCGGGAATGCATACAGAACCGGCACCGATCCGGCGTGATGGTTCGTCCGTTCGTACACACCAGCTTCCCGGCATCCACGGAAATCTCATTCACCGTCATAAAATATCACGGAATAGCCCTTACTCCTTAGCAGCTCATCGATATACTCCCGCGACGGATCCGGATGCTTCTGGACCAGCTCCCGCCACATCTCCTTCAGCTCCTCATCCTGCGACACCAGAGACACCCGGCCCTTTACCCGGCCGATCTCCTCACCGTTCCGGAAAATCCGGGCGGCACAGCAGTGGTAATCTTTACAGATAAACAGCCGGTACGGATGAATCGTACACACATATTTTCCGTCTGCCCGCCGCCGGACAAAAAAACAGGCTGACCGGTGTTCCTCCTGGATCGAATGATCATTCTCAAACAGATCCCGGTACTCAGGCGTGATCAGAGCCGCCTTCGTCTCTCCCACGATCTCATTTTTCACATAAAATCCGTATGGGGAAATCTGACGCTGCATCGTCACAATCTCCCCGATTCCCAGACAGCAGAGTCCGCACTGCGTACACTCAAAATTACTCATTGGTAGTTCTATAGTATCCGGGTGATAATCAAAGTATCACCAGGAGACCTCCATGACCGCTTTTTCCTCCTCTTTCAGAGAAGAATCCCCGCTCTGCGGAGTAAACGTATACTTTTCCAGCGGACTGTAATTCTCATATAACGCGCATTTGTCCAGAACATCCACGAACTCCCGCAGATACAGACGCGGCACCACATCCACGCGGCCGCCGAACTTCCCGGTCACCCGTTCGATCATCGCCCGGATAAACCGGAGAGACACCCTCGTCCGGTCAACCTCCGCATACGCCTCCGCATAGATATCCATCACCTTCAGGGAAACCTCTTCCAACTTCTTCACATCAAACTTCGGCAGAACGATCTGCGTCTGCATTGGATTGGAAAAGCCGTCATCAGCAATCATCCCGATACGGTCATACAGCGGCGGCAGGGACCGGATACCTTTCGCACTCTCAAACAGCGCAGGTGTTCCGGCAAACAGGAAAAAACAGTTCGGCAGCTCGTTGCGGTCGATCATATCCACGATCTGCCGGAGATTAATGTATCCCTTCTCCCGCTGCGGCCGGGCAAACGCCTGAGCAGTCTCCACTTCATCAAAGCTTACCAGAAGTCCGGAGTATCCGGCCTGCACAATTATATAGACCAGCCCGTTCAGAAAGGCCAGAGCATCCCCTTCGGTTACCGTTCCTTTCAGACCTGCCTGAGCCTTAAACGTTCTGCCGACCGTCTGCTCCCCGGATATCCAGCCGACCGCAGCCTGTGCTGTTGCAAAGTCTCCGGTATTGTTTGCCTGATAATACGTCCGCAGCGCCGCCGCAAGCCCTGAGTTCATCCCGGAGACACGCGTGAGAACAGCCTCAATCTCTTTTGCCGTCCGGGCCGCAAGCTCTGGGTCGTCCTCATTCAGTCCCGTACTGATCAGCCGGTCTTCAATCCCGTAGATCCAGGTATCGATGATACTTTTGAGGGCATGCTCCTCGGTCGGTGTTGTCAGTCCGGTACATATCCGGGCATAGACCGCCTGAAGTTTATGCAGAGGAGTATCCGGCGAAATAACTACATGGCTGACCACAAATTTATGGTTCAGTCCGATCTCCACCGCCCGGGAGATCAGAAATGTTTTGCCTGATCCGTACTCGCCGCGGATGAACTTGCAGTCCGCATGCCCGGTTCCGACAAATGCCAGCTGTGAAGAGATGACCTTCTCTTCCGTATCCAGACCTACGGCCAGTCTGCTGAGACCTGCTTCCGGGACCGTTCCCCGCCGCAGTGCATTCATAATCCCGACACTTTCCAGCTGACGTTCGTCTCTTGGTTTATTCTCCGGTGTAGCCATAAATTTCTCCGCGTTCGCCGACGCCGCGTTTTTCGATGATCTTCACATTCTTTTCAGCGGCTTTCGCAAGAATGCCGTTGACAATTCCTGCAACCCTGCGGGTTCCGAGAACTGCCCGGAGATCCATCTCGGTTGCTTCACGGTGTTCCTGCAGGAAAGAAACCACCACCTGTTCGCGGTCGTCCAGATCAAGGAGGTTTGCCACCGGCGTCGCTTCATCCTGCTGCTCAACCGACTGCAGATACGCACTTTTCTCCAGAAGCACCGGTCGTTCGGCGAGTGCCCGGCCTTTGGCCTGGGCAAGGAGCTGCATGAAGTCCTCAACTTTAATCACCGCCGGGTAGCAGGGCATCACGTCAAGACCCAGCAGGCAGTGCCACTTACACTCCTCGTAGTCCTGCCGTTCCAGAGCGTCGCCCGCCGCATACAGCAGGCCGACGGCCAGCATCTCCCGACCGTTAGAGGAGAGTTTTTCCAGAACCGCAGAAAGCCGGGTCAGTACCTGATCCATGACCTTTGGAATCCGGTAAATTCCCTCTTTACCGTTGAGAATTTCCGATGCTACCATCTCCACATCAGACGCACGAACGATGTTGGTGAGAATGTAGCGGATGACGGTTTCACACTCCCGTTCCTGACCGGAACGTTTGAGAAACGCCGCATACGCAATGCCGCCGTGAATATAGTCGGACCGGTATGCACGGTAATACCAGTCGCGTGCCTGGGAAAGAGAACCCGCCTCTTCATAGGCTGCCCCGATCTGACTGAGGCAGACGGCAGTAGGATACGCGGAGAGAAGGACACTGATAATACCTGCGACCTCTTCTTTGGAGTGGACGGCGTCCAGGAAATACTTGAACCGGCTGATAATCAGCTCCTGCATTGCGACGTCTGCGTCCTCCGCATCTTTTCCGCATTCTTGCGCGATCAGTTCACGATAGATGGTGTTTGCCTCCTCGCCGTAACCGGTCCGTGAAGCAAGCTCTGCTCCAAGCAGTCGGTAGACTGGATCCTGACGGGTTTTGAGGAGGAGAGCAAGTTCATAGCGGGCTGCCTCGTAGTTACCGAGGAGCTTTTCGAGGAGGATAAAGGAGAATCTGATCTGGGATACTGAATCGTCCTCAAGATTTTCCTCCTCAAAGCTGTCGAGAGCCGACCGGTAGGCACTCTCTGCCGCTTCCGGATCGAGGGCAGCCAGGGCTTCCAGATCCAGGCGGAGATAGACAACATCCCGGACTGTATTCCAGCCGCGCAGTGCGATGTTCATCGCTTTCTGATACTGTTTTGCGGCGAGCAGGGCTTCAATGTATTCGGGGGAGAACTCTTCGTCGCCGAAGTTCTGAACGTGGAGGGCAGCCGCTTCATCCGGTTCGCCAACTTCGGTTAAGATCTGCATCAGTTTTCTGATGTCTGCCGGATCACCGCCGAGCCGCACAAGGGATCGGAGTGAGGGAATTGCGCCCCGGAGATCGTTTCGTGCGAGGAGCAGCCGGGAGTAGTTCCGCAGTGCCGGACGGTTGTCCGGGTCCAGAATGAGTGCGGTTGCGTACTCGGAGACGGCGTGTTCGTCGCCGGTTTTTTCCATGACGTCGGCGAGGTAACTGTGGAGGTATGAGGATGCGGGCATCTGGGTGATCAGGTCACGAAGCAGATAGCCCGCGGTATCGTACTGTCCGGTTTCTGCGTAGCTCCGGGCAGCTAAGAGTAGCAGTGCGGGATCTCCCGTGCCGGAGACGAGGGTGATGACCTCGGCGTATTTTCCGGCGTTGAAGAGATCCATTGCCTCGCTGAGGGCAGGGGTGTGGTCGGGAGCGTTGTTTGTCATTGGATCTAGGCGAGAAGTTTGAGAATGGCTTCGGCGAAGGCGTGTGCATCCTGCGGCATTCGTGCGGTAACTACCATACCGTCAGTGACGACGGGTACATCCGTGAGGACTGCTTTGTCCAGCTCCATGACACGTCTGGATGCGGGAGTGGCAAAAACGGTTGCCTGTTTTCCGGCAAGGAGGCCTGCTTCGGCGATGATCACGGGAGCAAGACAGATTGCGGCGGTAACTTTTCCGGCAACTCCTAGGGCGTTGACGATGGTGATGAGTGTTTCGTTTCTCCAGAGGTAGTCCTGACAGCCGATTCCTCCGGCGATGATGATTCCGTCGTACTCCTGCGGGTTGATATCTTCAAAGGCGAGATCGGATTCAACGATCTCGCCATGCATACCGTAGCAGGTGCCTTTGACGGTTGATGCGGTTGTACAGTGAATTCCTTTCTCTTCGAGTGCTTTTTTGGGAACGGTATATTCCTCGTCCATGAACCGGTCGGGAGCGATTGCGAAAAGAATATTCATGGTGTATCTATAGGAGCCAAAAGGAGATGAAGCGTTCGTTCCGGTTCATCCGGAAAAACGATCAGGCTGCCTTCGTCATCGTATACGATACGGTTGTTTTGGAGAGCAGTTCACCGTCAGGGGATCCTTTTCTGACCTCTCCCTCCGCAAACACGATTTTTCTTCCCTTCCGTATAACACTGGCAACGCCGTAAATCTCACCTTCATATACGCCCCGGAGGAACTGTGTCGTCTCGGAGATGGTTGCGGTTCCTTCGTTCTCCTCTGTGAGGGAAAGGATTGCCAGAGCAATTGCTTCGTCTGCGAGAATCACGTAAAAACCTCCCTGAAGAAATCCGGAACCGTTGTGAAATGCCGGTGTTACGGTCATTCTCAGAACAGCCCGACCGCCTCCCCATGAGACAGGTTCAATGCCGAGGGTCTGAAATGTGGGGTTGGCCCGGGCACCGACAGCGGCTATTTTAGCAACATACGGATGCATAGAAGTACTGTCTTTTTCCCAAACAACAAAGGGTTTGTGTTTTAGCGGAAAAAACGGCTGATTTCAGCACAATCTTTACATTCTTTGCAGACCTTATATGTGGTTAACCAACATGTCATAGTCTATGGCAGGGAGGGTTTGTTCATGAAAAAATTAACAGGTATGCTTATTGCAGTTGTTGTTCTGGCACTTTTTGCCGGTGCGGTTTCTGCAGCAGATAACCAGATCGGCGGAGAACGCGGTGTTATCCAGGTCTCCTGTAACGTCGACGGGGCAACAGCAGTATTAATCTCTATCAGTGGTGACGAGAGCAATTCGCAGACTGTGGTGAACGGTCAGGCAGAGTTCTCCGTCTACACGACCGGAACACCGTACAAGGAAGTCCGTGTTTCTGCAGACGGATATGAGACCGCCACTGTTCCGGTAACGATGCCGGCAGCAGGTGCAACCAGCACTGTTTCCGTAACTCTTACCGCAGTTCAGCCGATTGGCGGTGATCGCGGTGTCATTCAGGTTACCTCCAATGTTGAGGGAGCAACAGTTGAGCTTATCTCTGTAAGCGGCACTGTTGCGGAAACCGGTACGATCAAGGACGGTCAGGCAGAGTTTGCCGTCTACACTACCGGAACGCCGATCACTCAGGTCCGTGTTTCCGCAGCAGGCTATGCAGCAGGAACCCAGCCTGTCCAGATGCCGGCAATGGGCGCAACCGCTACGGTGAATGTCCCGTTAACTTCGGTACCGACACAGACCCAGAGTCCGATTGGTCTTGCACTGCTCGGTATCTTTGGAGCGGTTGGGGCAGCAGTTCTCCTCCGTAGAGACTAAACTCATTTCTTTTTTTATTCCTGTGCTGATCCGCGGAACCAGGAAAATATTGCGCCAATCCCGGCAAGGGCTGCACAGATGATCATCGATATCTGGAGGGCCTGTAAGAACCGGTCATACATGGCAGGACCCAGCATGTCGGTACTTCCGACGAAGATGGAGATTGCAGCCATACAGACTGCCATGGAAAGGATCATGCCGGACTGCCGCATGACGGCCACGGTTCCTGAGGCGGTGCTGTACTCCTTTTGGGAGACTGAACCCATGATTGCGTTGGTGTTGGGGGCGGAGAAGAGGGAAGTTCCAAGACCTATACAGATCTGGGTCACGGCGATGTACTGCAGTTCTGTTTGCATGGTGAGGCCTGCAAGGAGGAGGACGCCGACTGCCGAGAGTACCATGCCGAGTGTTACGATGTACCTCGGATCGATTTTGTCCGACAGTTTTCCGGCAATGGGTGTCATGAACGCCTGAATCAGCGGCTGGAAGAAGACGATGAGGCCGGCCTGTTCTGCGGTGAGGTGGCCGATGGACTGGAGATAGAGGCTGACGAAAAAGATTGAGCCGTAGGTACAGGCGTAGTTGAGGAGGGCTGCATAGGAGGAGCGGGCGAATCGTCTGTTGGTGAAAAACAATCTGACGTGAAGGACCGGGTTGGTCTGTCCGAGTTCGTATCTGATGAAGAGGGCCATCAGGATACCGCCGATGAGTGCCAGTGCGAGGGAGGCGGTATCCGGCAGGGTGGAGAGGCCGTACATGATACAGAACATTGCTGTCGCATAGAGGATGGTTCCCCGGATATCGAAGGGTCCGGCAGAGGAGGCAGGTACATCATCGCGGTAGTATTTCCAGAGCGGTACTGCGGCGAAGAAGGCAAGTGGGACCATGACAAGGAATACGGAACGCCAGCCGAATGCTCCGGTAAGAAATCCGCCGATGATCGGGCCTGCGGATGCTCCGATATACACCATAGCGGTGTTGATGCCGAATGCTCCGCCGCGTTCTTTTGCCGGGTAGACGCGGGAGAGTATGGCAAGTCCGGTGATCAGGAGGAATGAGGTTCCAACTGCAGCACAAACACGGAGGAACAGGAGAAGGGGATAAGTTGGTGCGAAGACGGAAAGAGCACAGGATACGGCGACGATGAGTGCGCCGAGAAGGTAGGATCTCCGGTATCCGAGTATGTCTGCCAGCCGTGATGCAGGAACAAGGAAGATGGCGTTTGCGAGAAGAAAGATGAGAGTGAGCCACCCAAGGTCACGGGCAGAGACGGCGAACTCCAGTCCGACCTGCGGCATGGCGAGGACGATCATTGAGCCGATGAAGGGATTGAGGAATGAGCCTATCGATGTTGCAAACAGAATGATATGCCGCGTTGTACTGTCTGTCGCAACCATACTTATTCTGTTTGCAGGTTTTCCTGATAATATCTGCACTGGTGACAAAGTGTGCAGAGGTCACAGCGGGGTTTTCGTGCGTTGCAGATTTCCCTGCCGTGCCGGATGAGGAGATAGTTGATTTCTTCCCACCATATTTTGGGGAAGAGGTGCATGAGGTCCTGTTCGATTTTTGCCGGGTCAGTGTTGTCGGTGAATCCGAGTCTCTGAGAGAGCCGTCCTACATGGGTGTCGACGGCGATACCCTGCGTGTCACCAAAGGCATGATTGGTAACGATGTTGGCGGTTTTTCGGCCTACACCCGGGAGGGTGGTAAGTTCCGGGATGGTACGGGGGACTTCGCCGCCGAAGTTTTCACAGAGGCATCTGGCAGTACCGATGATGTTTTTTGCTTTGGCGTGGTAGAAGCCGGATGGGTGGATGATCTGTTCGACGTCCGTCTGCTCTGCGGCAGCGAGAGTCTGCGGGTCGGGGTAGCAGGAGAATAGTTCGTCCCTGAGACCGTTGATGGTGACGTCGGTGGTCTGGGCGGAGAGGATGGTCATGATGAGAATCTGATACGGGTTTTCAAATTTGAGAAAGTTCCGTTCGTCGGCGGTATGAGGATACACGCGGTTTAACTCAGAGAGTATGGATACTGCGAGACTTGTATTCATAAAAAAAACATGGGGCAGCCCAGATTCGAACTGGGGTCAAAGCGTCCCAAACGCTCTAGGATGGACCAGGCTACCCTACTGCCCCCTTTGTGCTAATACTATACGTGCTTCTGGTTAAAAAGGAATACGATTACACGTTGGGATTTGGTACGATGTGAAGGATTATGTTTTGCCCGGATGATAGATAGCATAGAAACCTGAGATGAAGACGATGAAGACTCCTCTAAAAATCCCTACGATGTCCCGCAGTGAGTATGATGATCTTATCCGGAATGGTTCTCTGTGCCGGATTGCGTTCTGCGGTGAGCAGTATCCGTATATTGCTCCGTTTTTGTATGTGTTTGATCAGCAGCACCTTTATTTCCTTTCGACACGCTACGGGCGGAAGATGCAGTTGTTCGCCCGAAATCCGCTGGTGTCTGTGGAGATTGAGGATGTTTCTCCGGATATGGGATATTATCGGTTTGTGACGCTGCAGGGGAAACTTTCTGAGGTGACGGACGAGCAGAAGAAGGCGGATGTGCGGAGGATGTTTGCCGAGAAGATTTTTGACCGTCAGATTTCCGTGAACAGTATGGCGGCGCTGGGTCACCGGCCTTCGGATACTCCGGAGACGATTGTGACGGATGATCGGACGATGGTCTGGAAGCTGGTGGATGTCTTCGATATTGTGGCGCTGAAGAATGGATGAAAAAAAGATATTCAGAGGGGGAACGTTACGATTTTTTCGCCGACGATGGTGCCGTTGAACTCTCCGTCGATGAGGGCTTTGCCGATGAGGGCGGGGTCACGGCCGTCAATGACGACTAAGGGGATGCCGGACCGTTCGGTGATTTTTGCGGCGACGAGGTCGATGACCATGTTGCTGCCGGCACAGAGTTTTTCTTTCATGATTAAGTCGATGAGTCCCTGCGGGCTGAGGGTGTCGTATTTGATGGCAGCGGGATCCTTTTTGGGATCGGCAGAGTAGATGCCGTCAATCGCGGTCATGTTGACCATGAGTGCGGCATGCATTTCTTCGGCGAGGCATGCGGCAACGGCGTCGGTGGTCTGGCCGGGGGTGACGCCGCCCATGACGACGATTTTGCCGGTGAGGGCAAACTCTTTTGCTTCGAGGTATGATTCGGCAACTCTGGGATACGCACAGTCACCGAGGGCGCTGATGAGGAGCCGGGCGTTGATACGGGTGATGAGGATGCCGAATTCATCGGAGGTTGCTTCGTCGAGGCCGATGTCCCGGCAGACGCTGATGTAGCGGCGTGCTTCGCCCCCCCCCCCGACCACGGCAAAGACCTGATGGCCGTGTTTTACCAGATTTTTCAGTGCGTCTGCCCATTCCATGAGGCAGTGCGTGTCCAGTGTTGGTACTAGGACCGATCCTCCGACTGAGATTACAACCCGCGTCATAAAAATTCCTTATCTATTTGTTCGGTCCATGCATATATGTCCTATTGCGGAGGGGGAGTGATACGGAATGTCAGGATATCAGAGTATTCGGTCAGAGGTTCTGATAAAGCTTGAACGTGCGCTTCCGTATCTTTGCGAGACATACGGAGTTGCGACAATCGGCATTTTCGGGTCTGTGGCACGGGAAGAGGACGGGCCGGATAGTGATGTGGATGTGTTGTACGGTTTTTGTCGCGGCGGACTTTCGCTTCGGGAATTTTTTTCGTTTAAGGCGTATCTGGAGGATCTGTTGGGAAGAGAGGTTGACTTTGTGCTGGTGAAGTGGATTGCTCCGGAGATCCGACCGTTTATTGAGCCGGATATGATTTTGTATACGACGGGTGCGGATGCGGCATGAAAGGAGACGCGCCGTATCTTGTACATATTTGTGATCGCTGCGAACGAATTATGGCAATTATTTCCGGGATTACGGAGGAGGAGTTTTACCAGAGTTTCCGAGATCAGGATGCAGTGTTCGTTCTCTTGAGATCATCGGAGAGGCGGTGACTCATGTGTCGACAGCATGTAAGGAGGCTTCACCGCAGATTCCCTGGAAAGAGATGAAGGATCTGCGAAATGTGTTGATTTATCAGTATTTCATTGTGGACCCCGAGGAAATATGGGCAATTAGCAGCCATGATGTCCCGAAGCTGCATGCGGAAGTTCAACGGATATTGCAACTTCTGAGCACAGAAATCTGAGATAAAATGATCAGATAATTTCAGGGGCTCTATTTTGCCGAATCTGCTACTGCACCATATCCTGCTACTGCACCATATCCTGCGGAATCGTCAGATGGAGCTGGGTCCGGATGAGCTGATAGAGTTCCTGAAGCCGGAGAATGTCACTCTGTATTTTGTGTAACTCGGTTTTCATGTCCTCGGGATATCTGTCACCAACAGGAAAGGGACATTCCTTTTTGGAGTTTCCGGTTTCGATGGTGAGCTGTGGTTCTGCTTTATGATACTCCTCTCGCATGGTTTGACGGCTGATTCTGCGGTAGGCCTCAGAGAGATAGCCGGTGTGACCGGCAAGCTCCTCGGCAACGTCGGGAGATGCGGCAAGTTTGAATTCGGTGAGGAAGAATTTCCGGAAGATATGAAAGTGGATCATGCTGCGGCGGGTTTTGGTGTCAATCCGATAGGTTCCTGCCCGCCGGAGTGTACGGTTGAACCGGGCTGTTTCGTTGGTGACGGAGTAGGGAAAGACACGTTTGTCCGGGGAGGTTCCATCTTTGGTATGTTTTTGGATGTGCCTGCGAGTGATGAGCCAGGCACGCAGTGCGTCGGCTGCTTCTCTGCTGATGAATACGGTACGGGCGGTTTCATTTTTGGAGATGGCAGCAGGAATATAAATTTCTACAGGATCTGCGGTAAGCGTGAGGTCGTCAAGGGTGATACTGAGCAGTTCGCTGATCCGCATTCCAGAGGAGACGGCGATGAGTATTTCTGCACGCTGCCGTACGTCTGCGTGATGGAGGATGGTCTGAATGGTATCCCGGGTAAGTTCGGTTTCCCGGGAGATGGGGCGGTTTTTCGGTCTGGTTTTTTTGAGACGCCGCTGCTGGTGGTGATCGGGTTCTATGCCGCATTCCCTGAGGTACATGAGGACGATCTGTGTGTAGAGGTTGATGGTTTTGGGTGCAAAAGAGGGTGTCCGAATGCGGCATTTTTCCGGGAAAGCTATCAGGTCTGCTGTGATGGTTTCGGATTCGGCGAGATAGGTTGTCCAGAGAAGATCAAGGGTATGGTCGGTGACCGTTTTTCCAAGAGTGAGCGCCAGATAGCGCTGCAGTGCTGTTTTGTAGGTTTGTCTGGTTGTTTTCCGGGAGTAATAACTCAGAAATTCAGATGGGAGGAGCATTCCCTATCCTATTGCATCCATGCAATATGAAGAATTGTGGGAGTATTCCGGGAGAATTTTTGAAAAACAGGATGATATTTTGAAAAATTTTCCTGTCAGATAAAAGAGAGCAGGTATCAACTCCAGAGAGATGGAATTTTGGTGCCTGCTCTCAAGACATCCCTCAAAGAAGGGATGTAGGTACTTTCTCATGAACACCCCTGTCATTTGATCGGCAATTGGAATTTTGATCTTCATGGGAGATGAGCCGGGGAAAGTACCCATATATTAATACTTATTAATTCCGGTCTCCTTACCATCAGGATTAGGGCCCCCAAATCATTCCGATGTAAGAAATGTCTTATATTTCACACTGCTAAGCTCTGTCGAATACCACTCAACATTATATTTCCGCCTAAGAAATCCAAGCACCTGTGAGGACATAAATTCCGTAGAATGAGGATTTCTTTATAATATCTCCCACACACATGCGCATTATATTCTAATTTAGGCAAATTAATATAATATTAATAAGTATTATGCAATCATTCATATTATTGGTGAGGAAGATATGGGTATGCTTTCAACAGAGTCCGAAATTGAGATTTTGAATCTCAAACCTTATTGGTCCATCTTGCTTGGACCAATTGTCTTGATAGTACTTGGCATAATTCTAACAGTGATCTTCATTGGAGGAATTTTAATGCTCATTGGGGTAGCCTGGCTTCTCCTACGGTTAATTGCAATGTACAGTAATTATCTGAAACTGACGAACAAACGTGTGTACATTAAGACAGGTCTGCTGAGTAAAACAGAGATTGATATCAGACTCAACAAACTGGACGGTGTTAATGTAGAGCGTCCACTGCTTCAGAGACTTCTTGGATGCGGATATCTTACCGTCAGATCATCAGGAGCAAATGCAATTCAATTCGGACCGGTTCAGGACCCAGATAAAATTCGGGCTGCAATTTCCGATGCGGCAGACGAAGTACAGTAATCCGAAAAACATCATATTTTTCAGACAAAATTACGGAGGTTAAGGTAAATATGAGACAATGGGGAGATAAAAATGGAACACTTTTGCTGTATGATCACCTAAATCACGAGATTGTACCTGCCGATGCCGATCACAGAATGTGTCCGTTTACGTTGGGGTACTGCCAAACAATCGAACATATACCCGGCATTTGTTTTAAAGAAGCGTGTGAACTTTGGAATTCTGAAAAACACAGATGTTCGCTGTCCACAGCCCGGAACATCTACGAGTAACAGAGATCAGAAGCATTATGAACAAAGTATATAATTACAACTTAGTGCCGAAACGGGGAGAAATAATACTCGCTGAACTAAAGCTCAGTAAAACAGCAACCATCAAGTATCTGCTTCTTATTTTAGTTGGATTCCCTCTTCTTCTTCTATTCTTTGTAGGCGTAATTCCAATCCTTGTTGGCATATATTATCTCATGAAAACTCTTGACCACATTGATCAGGATCAGTATGTCATCACAAATACACGAATTCATGTGCTTACCGGAGGAGAACATGAAAAAATTGCATTAGAAATAGATTTGGAGAGTATTCTTTCGATAGGTATTCGGAAAGAAATTCTTGGTTCAATACTGAATAGAGGTATCCTTGAAATCCATGGACAGAAAAAGGAGTTGTCCTTTGGTCCTATTGCAGATCCGGAGAATGTGAAGGAATTAATTGAGGAGGCTATGCAGAAACGTTCCGAAACTGGCGCAGGAGTCCCCTAATTATTAGGGGGTGAGAATGTGAATTTTGCTTTCAAAAATCTAAACCGAACCCAGAAAATAGTTTTCGGGTGTGTAATTGGAGGTATTTTACTCGTTACGGCATTCTGTATCATATTCTCAGCAACGAGCCAGACTACAGACCCTCTTGTTGGTGAATGGAATCTGGCAACTGAAGAGATTATCGAGAATACACCATCGCAGAAATTTTCTCTGTGGCATATCCTGAGTTCGGGTGGATTCCTAACCAATACATTGCATATCTCTGAGAACCACACAGGAAATATGATCAGTGTTCTTGAATACAAATGGTATTGGGTACGGGTTGCTTATTTTGAAGTTGATGAGCCGATTGTTTGGACAAAGACAGGTGAGTCCAGATATCTGATTCAACCAGCGGGAAATATGACCCTGAAGGTTGGAATCTTAGAAGAGATACCAAAAGATTTTCTGAAAAACCTCCCCATAGTTAATCAGATTATGAAAACAGAGAGAATAAATTCGTATATTAATAATCTCTCGATGGAAGACAAATCGCTTTATGTTGAGATGGTAAGACCTGCTCAGTTCAGAGAAAATTCTTTTGACCTTAGGGAACTTACTCTTGATTATGATATGGGTGCTGAAATATTGATGTATAATTCCCAGATACTCTATACAAAGAAAACATCCATCCCCGTAAAAATGTACAAAATGGAATCTATTCTGTCGCAAAATCCCATTATAGAACCATTTATGCCACGAATAGAAACCAGTCATATTAATTTTAGTAGTTATGGCTTTATTACAGAACCACAGGGTTCACATCATATATCAGATGGGAACCCTCTGCCTTAACAAAACCAAAAATTTTCGAAAATTCCTTGAAAAAAACACCCATGAGGCTTCGCCATCAGCTCGGCGGATGAAAATGCACCCCTCCATAAGGGAGAGAGGAAATTTTCATGTAAAGCGAGGGGGTCACCGCCAACCTCACGCCTGAGCGTGCCGTACCGTCTTCAGAATTTTTGCCCCCGCCAGATATACCACACCAATACACGCAGAAGCAGTACCTGCCGGGGGTGCTTTCCTGGTCGTATATATGGGATCATTTTCGTTGGCACTCATTATTGGAATTTATGGTTTTGTTGCAATATTTATCTCTGCTAGATTCTCTCTATGAACCACATTTTTCCGGTACAGAACCACAACCCCTATATCACCTCCCCGCCTATCTCACGAATCATATGGTAGTTCCCTGTCTTACCTGTACTGCACTGGATAAACATGAATACAGCCTCAACGACGAAACCGGCAACTTCGAGTATCATATCACCTGTAAGAACGGCTGTCCTCTTCCTGACCCTGTACCCAAAGAGGGATTCACCTGTGATCAGTATGAAAACAAACTCGCCGTTCTGCCGAGGGTCAGACGCAGCAGCTGTGCCATTGAGATAAAAAAAGAATGAACCGTTTTCTGCGGGAGAAATTATTTACCACGGTCTCGGCGTATCTCTGCAACCAGTGCAGGGAACTCCAGTGTGAGAGCTGCACACAGCATGCCGGCAATCATACCTGTGAGATAGAGTGAGTAGGTGTGTCCGGCGAAGACCGGAAAACCGTTCTGCAGGTACAGTCCGAACAGCAGAACTGCGGCCGCAAGGACCAGGAGGAGCACGACTCTGACAATCATAAGCGTTTTTCCGGGAGTGGGGAGCGGTCTTGGCTGCGTTGCATCCCGTTTTACCAGATCAGCCGCCCGGCCCATCGCAGGACTCACGAGATATCCGGCACACAGCCCGGCTATGAGGATGACAAGGGCAAGCTCGAAAACCAGATGAACGGCACACGGTCTGTATAGAGAGATAGGACAATCCCCGGAAGAAATGCGGGGATCATCGGTATGACGGAAATCAGGGACGCGGTGAATGAATTGGTCATACGTCTTCAGGCAGTATATCTCACGTGACCAGATATCAAGCTGTTGATCACAGACTCATCCGATTCTGCTGTGAAAAAACTCTTCTAAAATATTCCCGACAATATTGATATTCCCTGCCAACAGAGGTATCATCATGAAACGTCTCTCTCCCGAAGCAGCCTCCCTGCTGGAGGAACTCAAAGAGCTGATCCCTCCGGACCCGGAGAACCCGTTTGAAAAAGTGTACTACTGGGAATCCCTCCTCGAAGTCCTCAATACCTTGCAGGAGGAGTACACACAGAAAAAAGACCGGGAGATTCAGCGAATTCAAGAGGAAAACATCACCAGCAAGACCTATGTTCTCCTAACCCCGGTACGAAATGTCCGCACCGTCAGCATCGAAAAGCTCAGACTGCTCTATCCGGATCTCTACAGAGACCTCGTCTTCATTGGCCCGCACGACATCACCCGGCTCATCGGGAAAAAAGCTCTGCACAGAGCAGTCGTGGAACTTCTCGGAAACGACGAAGCAGCAGCATACGAACGGGTAAACATTACCGACCTTCGAGAGAGACTCACCGGCGATGAACTCAGTTCCTGCCTTACCGTCACCCAAAAAGAACTGCCGCCCATTGTCAGAAAAAAGGTGAGCGAATCGTGACCTAATAGCCGTTCATCAGTAGGAAATCCGCGATATGAACATGGCGAATTCCTGCCACATTCTCCCGCCATACCTCATCCATACTCACGACAAACTTCGGATAGTGATCCCGAATCTCCAAGAGGGGAGCAAACTCACGTTTCGCCGTCTCCTCTGACTCCATCCGGAAACAGACCTGCACATACACCCGTTCATCCTGCCGTTCCGCCACAAAATCCACCTCACACGCATCCTGTTTCCCCACATACACCCGGTATCCTCTGCGGCTCAACTCCTGCATCACCAGATTTTCCAAAATCCCTGCAATCATTCGATCTTTATACCCCATCAGGGCATATATCAGCGAAACATCACCTGCATAATACTTCACCATCGTTGCCAGAACCTCCCGTCCCCGAAGATCATAGCGGGAAATTCTCCTGATAATAAACGCACTCTCCAGTGCATTCAGATACGTATAGACCGTATTCAGATCCACCTTCCGACGCTGGCTCTTAAAATAATCCGCCACATTCTTCGCCGAAAAAATATTCCCCACATTCTCAAACACATACCCCACAATCCGTTCCAGAAGGTCAATATTGCGGATATGGTAGCGCTGCACGGTATCCCGCAGGATAGCAGACGAGTAAATATCATACACGATTCGTTCCATAGACTCAGGCGTGTACTCAGCGGTATGAATCACCGGAAACCCCCCGAAACGCAGGTATGTGAGAAATGCCGCATGAATGTCAACAGGCCGTTCCCCCGTCCGCTGTTCCGCAAACTCCAAAAACTCCGAAAATGAGAGAGTCTGCACAGGAATTTCCACATATCTTCCTGCAATGTATGTTGCAAGTTCCGAAGACAGTAACCGGGAGTTTGATCCTGTCAGATACAGATCAGCCCTGCCGTCGGCCAAAAGTGAGTTGACCGCTTTTTCCCAATCCCGAACCTCCTGAATTTCATCCAGCAGAACATAATATCTCCCTGCATCCGTCATCAGATCTTTCACATATCTGTCCAGTTCCTTTGCTGAGGCGATGTCTGCATAATCCAGATTCTCAAAATTGATCTGGATAATATGCGAGGCAGGAACGCCTGTGCTCAGAAGCTCAGCCTCAAACAGTGAAAGAATCGCTGACTTTCCGCAGCGCCGTATACCGGTAATCACTTTAATGAGCGGCTGATCTCTATATGGCAGAATTTTCTGCATGTACTGGTTGCGTGGAATTATTGACATGTTAGGGTTATACCCGGAAACATTCGGGACTCTCACCATATGTTTCTGGTTATAACCCTAAAAAGTTTCCCGAATGAACAAACGGTTCTGCCTATACCCTGCATAATTTTTTCCCGGAATGAACACGGCACATCGGACAAACGTTCATACACAGAATTACCAGTACCGCATCAAAACAGATACTTGTGCCATAGGCAATGGCGTTTCGTCCGGTCTTTACCTTATTCCTGCAGGAATGTTTCTCCGCCCAGGCTGACGTGAAATAATTGATTCAGAATACTCATTCCGGACCAATTAGAGAGGATCAACAGGCAGGGGGGTACCGGACGGTTTGGGAATGTCACGGACGGAATACACAATATGCAGAGGATTTTGGTTTAAATATATTCTTAAATTTACCACAACTACGTTATTAAATCCATCCATTTCGTTTAAAATCTTCTATTTTTGCTAAATCTTCTTTTGAGGGAGTTGACGGGGAATTGGGTGAGTCTTCTGCATCATACTCACGATTCCAAGTTGCCAGAATTGAAACTACTGTGCTTGAAATTTCACCATCTCTATCCTGGATATCTTCGAGATTCCAGTCCTGAGAATTCGAATTTCCCATATTTCTGGTAATAGTTATTTGTGATTTGAGATATTCTTCTTTTTTTCTGCTGAAATATCCATTGCTTGCTTTGATATTAAGTTTCTTTTCGAGTGGTATTTTATTTCCTATATGCTCAATTTTTTCTTCAACATATTTTTTGTCATAGTCTGTGAAATAGTTGTTATCCCATTTCTGTGGGAATATGTGTTCTATCTCCCATTTCTCGGGTAACAGTGTGTCCTGTTCGTTGTAGGTAAGCATTTTCAGAATCATGCGTACTACACTGTTGTGGGGATGTTTTATTTTATTTTTCACCTCATTTTCGGCTAATTCTTTGAATTCAAACTGAGGTTTAGATGTTTTGATGATTTCTGCATTGAGTCGGAGAATGTCATTTTTCACCGCGTTAATTGTTGGCGTGATGATATATTTTGAAAGAAGTTCTACGAAAAGTTTTCTCAGGAATCGCAGGAAGTTCTGCTCAAAATTTGTATCTTCGCAATGAGTGAGATAATAAATTACAACGGGATATTTCCAGAATTCATTCGGATATGAACTCAGTGAATTAAGAACTTTTATTATATCTTTGTTCGATGTCCAAGCTTCATTCTCAATTTCTCTTCTACCGTTAACGACGACCCAGATATTCAGGAGTTTGTTGAGGTCATCCAGAAGTTCTGGATTCTCCGTAAGCCTCGAGAATTTATTTGGAGAGTAATATCTCCGAAGCCCTGGTGTCGTTGTATTCTTGTCCCCTTCTGTTGCGCGAAGGTAAAACATATAATAGTAGAATAGTTGTTGAATACTTTCTGATACGTCAGTTGCCCTGGTGTCCAGTTCTTTCCATTTCTCAATGAATGCCTCTTTTTTATCGTCACTTAAACTGTTGTATATCTTTGCTTTAAAGATATCGGCATCCGAGAGGGGCAGACCACGATTATTTAACGTGGAGAAAATATCAAGGGCAGTATCCTGATTATCTGCAGTAATTGGCAAGAGAATCGACTGGTCTAACAATGCGTAGATAAATTGGTAAATTCGTAACGCGTCCATCTCTGCAGCCTGTTCATAGAGCTTGAGAAATGTGAGGTAATTTTTTGAATAATTATCTTTTGCTACAGGGTCTGCCTGACCTGTTTCAAGAATACTCTGCAGAATTTCGTTGCTCTCACTGCTGACAACACGGGATGTTAAAAGGATTTTAGATTTATCATCTACTTTCCCCGTTAGTTTGTTAGATCTCCAGACAATCTGCTCAATTCTCTTTTTGAAATTTATTGCCTCTTCCGACTCCATTGTGCCAGGGGCGGTTAGTTTCGTGTATATTGCACGTAAAAGTAGGAATAGAGAGGTAATGCGCTGCTGCCCATCAATTATTTCCTGTTCACCGTCTGCATTTTCGAATGCAACAATGCTTCCCAGAAAATATGTGTTTTCACGTTCTGTACCTCCTTTTGTCTCTGTAAATTCCCAGATGTCATGAAAGAGGGTTTCAACTTGTTCATCTGTCCATGCATACGGACGCTGATAATCTGGAATGACGAAGGGATTTTTTATTCCACTTCCAAGTAACTGTTCAACGGTTTGCTTATTCACACTGATAGATGTCGCCATAACCCCTCACTGATTTGTTATTTGTTAAGTCCTCCCTTATATCTGTCGGTATTCCTTTGGTTTAGATTCTGCCAGTTATCGGCGATCTTTTGCAACTCCCCGTTTTTCTCAGATGCTTCCCGCAGGGATGCAGTCAGTTCTGTGTGTATTTATTCAGGAGGCTTTTGAATCCCGTCTGCCGATCCCGCCGCATATGGCCCCTCCAAATTCATATCTCATTTTCTGAGTATTCTCTGTAAAGTGTTGACATCCAGCAGCAGATTCACAGTTTCAAACTCCCCGTGATAAAACACCGCCCAGTTATTGAAAACACACGGCAGCTCCTTTGCCTTTTACAGCGTATCCACATAAATCAAAGACAAGGGAACCGCATTTGCATCACAATACTGTCTGAGCAGTTCGATATTCTGAGGGACATAGGGACACTGCATATCATAATAGATTGTCAGCTCCTTACCGTCAATTTTGGATAGTTTCGCACTCTCTGTGAACTTTGGCGTTGTTCCATCAAAAGAAAGGGCAAGCAGCTCATAGCCGGTATCGGTCGAATCAACAACCGCAAAACCAAACCTCTTCGCAAATGCCTGATCCGTCAGCCATGCCTTTTGTTTTTTTGCTCCCAGCAGACACACGCCGGACTTACCCTTATTCCGGGCATCAGCCAGACAATACTCCATCAACGCCTTCCCGTACCCTTTTCCCTTGAAACTCCCGGAAACCCACAGGCAATACACATAATAATAATTCTCGCCGGTAATTGGAACCCAGGCAGTCTCCAAAGGCGCATACTCAATAAAAACCGGAGCCTTAACCTCTAACTTTCTCAAAACATGACCTTCCTGCAGCCGGTCAGAAAGCCACTGCCTCTTCGCATCAATACCCGGATGGAACTTTTTGCTGCGGATAATACAGCACAAATGCTCCTCAAAAAGATTTTCTGTGGTGATATTTATAAAATCAGGCTCCGCATTTTCCATCCCGCCACCTCACTCCTGACAAATATCTCCTCAGCTCTGTATAAAAACCGACGGAAAATATACTCCTCAAAAAAATTAGGAAAACTTCGGCTGCGTCGCAACAGCCTTCGCCAGCAGCGAAATACCGGCCGCAACATCCCGAAGATCCACCACCTCAACCGGCGAATGAATATACCGGGCCGGAACCGACACAGGAACACTCGGAATACCGCCGCGTTCAAAATTAATCGCAGACGCATCCGTATTCCCGCCGTCCCCCACCTCAATCTGCATCGGAATCGCAAACTTCTTCGCCGTCTTTGAAAGCCACGCAACCACACGGGGATCCGCAATATGTCCGCGACCTGACGCAGACACCGCCACCACAACCGGCCCCTTCCCCATAAACACCGGCGCTTTTCTCCGCTCAATTCCCGGAGAATCTCCCGGAATCGTCACATCAGTCGCAATCGCCACATCCGGCTCCAGTGAAAACGCACTCGTCTTCGCCCCCTTCAGCCCGACCTCCTCCTGTACCGTAAACACCGCATAAATCGTATGCTTCGTCTCCATCTCCCGCAGAGCACCAATCAGCATCGCACATCCAGCACGATTATCAAACGCCTTTCCCGTCACAACCGAACCGGAAAGCGGCGCAAACTCCCGGTCAATCGTAACCGGCGTCCCGACCGTAATACCCAGAGCCTCCACATCCTCAGGACTCGCCGCCCCCACATCAATAAACATATCCGCAAGGCTCACCGGCTTCTTCCGATCCTCCTCGCTCATCACATGTGGCGGCTTCATACCCAGAACGCCCCGCACAACCCCCTTCTCCCCGTGCAGAAGCACACGCTGGCTCACCAGAACCGGATTAAACCAGCCCCCCACCGCAACAAACCGGATAAACCCGTGCTCATCCACATACTGCACCATCAGACCAATCTCATCCATATGGGCAGCAAGCATAATCGAAAAATCATCCCCCTTCTTCACCGCAACAAGATTTCCCATCCGGTCCGTTCGGATCTCATCCACAAAAGGTGCAACCTCCTCACGGATAACCTTCGCCACCGACCCCTCAAACCCGGAGATACCGTGGGCATTCGACAACTTCTCAAGTAACCTGCTGATTTCTACAACTTCCATACTACTTACTCCAAAACTGAACCAATTCTCTTCAGCGCCGCAGCAATATTCTCCTGCGACGTCGCATAACTCATCCGGGCATACCCTGCGCCCGAACTGCCGAACGCAGTTCCCGGCGTAAGAATCACACCCGCATCAACAACACGCATCACGGTCTCTGCATCCATCTGCGGAAACACATAAAACGCACCTGCCGGCACATTTACCGGAACACCCAGATCCTTCAGACCCGCAACCAGAAGATTCCGGCGTGCCTCATACTCGGCCTTCATCGCCGCAACCGAATCCTGCGGACCCGAATACGCCTCAAGCGCCGCATACTGGGCAATCGACGTCGCACACGCAAGCGTATACTGCTGAACCTTAATCACCTCGTGAACAACATCCTCCGGCGCCGCAAGGAACCCGATCCGCCAGCCAGTCATCGCATACGTCTTACTCGTCGCATTCATCGTCACCACATTCTCCCCAAACCTCGCCGCACTCACATGCCGGGCATCATCATAACAAAACTTCTCATACACCTCATCACTCAGAACCGTCACCCCGGAATCTGCCGCCGACTCAACAACCGCACGGATCGTCTCCTCCGACTCAACCATACCGGTCGGATTTGCCGGACTGTTCAGCACAAACACCCGCGTCCTCGGATGAGAAAACTCCTCCTTCAGTGCCTCCACATCCAGATGCAGATCAGGCCGAAGCGGTACCGGAACCGGAACTCCTCCGGCAAGCACCGTCAAAGCCCCGTACGAAACAAAACCCGGATTATTAAAAACAACCCGGTCACCTGCCTCCACCAGAGCCTCAATCGCAATATGCAGAGCGCCCGATCCTCCCGCCGTAATCACCACATTCTGGGAATCATACACCAGCCCGTTCTCCCGGGCAAGCTTCCCGGCCACAGCCGCCCGCAGCTCATCAATACCCGCATTATTCGTATACCCCGTCTTACCTGACTCAATCGCCGCAATCGCCGCACGCTTAATATTCGCCGGCGTATCAAAATCCGGCTGACCCAGACCCATATTAACCGCATCAGGTCCCGCCCCCTCAAACATCTTCCGGATACCGGAAATATCAATCGCCTGCACACGCTGGGAAAACTGTGTCATACAACCCTCACTCAATATTCGTATGGCGGCGTTTCAGGTCGCTCTCCTCAGTCTTCGTCATATCCATCAGAGTAGAAATCACCGCATCCCCAAACATCAGGGACGTCGTCTCAAAAATCGTACCCAGCGGCGCAAACGAACGGTGTTCGCCCAGCATCTGCCGGATCTCATACTCATGGGCATCACACGTAACCGGATCACGCTGCGTCTCAATCCGGATAATATAGTCCGCAATCCTGCCGATCCGTGACTCAGGATTCGACGAAATCAGAGCAACTTTCACCCCGAGAGTCTTCGCCGTCTCCGCAATATCACCGATCGTCTTCGTATTACCCGACCCGGAAAATGCAACAATCAGATCCCCCTCGCCAATAGCAGGAGTAATCGTCTCACCCACCACATACGACGTAAGACCCAGATGCATCAGCCGCATCGCAAACGACTTCGCAACAAGACCGGACCGCCCGGCACCCATCACATAAATCCGCTTTGCCGAAAGAATTGCAGCAACAAATGCATCAACCTCACTTTCAGAGATTGTCTGCGCAATGGCATCAATACGCGAGGCCATCAGGCTCATCATATTTTTCACGGAGGAACCCTGATTCATACTGTCTATACTATAGAACCTGCACATAGATGAGGATTCCGCGTTTTTCACGCCGGTCCCGTTTCCTCAAAAAAAAGTTAGTAGTTGGCAGCTTCAATCTTGAAGTATGCCTTTGGATGATCGCAGACCGGGCAGACCTCCGGAGCAGATTTCCCGATCACAATATGGCCGCAGTTTGCACACTGCCAGATCATATCACCATCACGGGAAAAAACCAGACCCTGCTGAATGTTTGCAAGCAGCTTCCGGTACCGCTCCTCATGGTGCTTCTCAATTGCCGCCACCATCTCAAACAAAGAAGCGATCTCCGGAAAACCCTCCTCCTTTGCCTCCTTCGCAAAACCTGCATACATATCCGTCCACTCATAATGCTCACCGGCAGCAGCATCCACAAGATTTGCCGCAGTGTCCGGAACCGCCCCGTCATGCAGAAGCTTAAACCAGATCTTTGCGTGCTCTTTTTCATTGTTTGCCGTCTCTTCAAAGATATCAGCAATCTGATTATATCCATCTTTGCGGGCACGGGACGCATAATACGTATACTTATTCCGGGCCTGCGACTCACCGGCAAAAGCGGTCTGGAGATTCGCCTCAGTTTTCGATCCTTTCAGATTTGTCATATACATACCCCTCCAATGGGATAGAAGTCATATTGGGTGGAAACCCATAAAACTATTTCTCTGAACCCGGGCAGCTGAATCAAACGGCATACTTTATGTTTCAGACCTGCATACACAACATTCATGATTCATATCATTCCCAAACCCACCGACACTCCCGGTGATAACTCAACCGGAATGGTAATGGCCGAACTCACACGAATGGGCGTTTCGTTTGCCGTACTCGACCTTACCTCAGTGGACCCGTTCAACCTCCCTGTCTCCGGAGAAACCATCTGGGCCTGCGGCATAAAACAGGACGGCGTCCAGTTTGAACTGCTCAAAGCACTCGAACTGGAAAACCGCGTCATCAACTCCCCTGAAGCAATCGCAACCTGTGCAAGCAAAGTCACCACCACCGCCAAACTCATCCACTCCGGCGCCCCCAGCCCCGCAACCTGCTTCACCAACAGCAAAGACGTCATCTCCGCATTCCTCAGAGACCACAATGGAAAAGCAGTCTACAAACCAGTCTACGGGTTTGATGGAAACGGCATCTACCTCTTCCACTCGGCTGAGGAAATAACCGAAGCCCCGCCCTATTACGTTCAGGAATACGTCAAAAATGATCGTGACTACCGGATCTTCGTCATCGACAACGAAGCGGTTGGCGCAATCAAACGGGAATCAGCCCATCTTACCCACAATATTCATCAGGGAGGCTGCGGCTGTGCCGTTGAAATCCCGTCTGACATGAAAGAAGCCGCCGAAGCCGCAGCACAGGCGGTCGGCATAGACTACTGCGGCGTCGACCTCCTCCCGCTTGAACACGGAGGCTACACCGTCCTCGAAGTAAACGGCACCCCGAACTGGCACTGCATGACCGCACCCATCCCGCGTCTGCTCGCGGAATATCTGGTACGGCAGGAAAAAGAAGGAAGAAAATAAGGATTAATGGGAGCGTTCAGACTCCATTTCCTTCAGCGTTTTTTCGGCAAGCTCTTTCATGCGGGTGGGAATCCCCCGGGAAGAGATTGTCTCAATTTCCTTCATGGCCGATGCAAGCTCCGAACCCAGAGTGAAGATCGCATACTTGTGCTCAAGTTTACTTCTGTTCACCTGTTTGGGCAGAATCTTCAGCGCAGTATATTGGGGGAATTTCAGATTCGGATTTATGGTTTCGAAGTATTCCTTGATATCGTAGAATATCTGGTGTAGTTCTATTAGTTCTTCCTTATGCATTGTGGGAATAGTATGAGAAGTGAGACCTCTTAAGCGTTGGCGTCACCGAAGGGAACCGGTTATAACTGTAACGGTCCGCTGACCATCCCGTAGAAAAATCCGAACAAGGTCGCGAACACAATCACCAGTCCTCCATACACCAGAGCACGCCGGGTGCCGATCACTACATGGACCACCATCAGGAGCGGCAGACAGATTCCTGATCCGGCCAGAATCAACGCTAATAACGGCCCTGCGGCAAGAGAGGACGCATCCGGCCCGAAGGTACTTTCCAGAACCGGGACATCCAGAGCCGCCGGCATGTGATAAAAAAGTCCGGAGACCGCGCCGGACAAACAGGACAGAAGCGAGTTGTCCGACAGATACGGAACAATATATGCCGGATCCACCACAGACGTAAAAATACCGAGCACAAAATGTCCCAGCAGGAGAAAAGGAACTGCCCGAACGGCAATATGCCCCGCAGACCGCAGCCACTCCCGGATACTCTCTAAGGAAAGAAATACCGTTGTATATCCCAGAAGTACCACGCCGATACCGGCAAACAGCAGGAACTTCACCCCGGAGGAAACCGGCAGTGCTCCGGACAGAAGCAAAAGAATCAGCAGAGCAAACAGACCGGGAACACACCAGAGCGTCTGTTCCCACTTACCGGGTGTACTTTTCCGGCAGAAACATCCGACCGGCTGCACTCTTTGAAACAGCGCCGACATACACAGCGCCGTCAGTACGGCAACACCGGTAGCCGCGCCGATCAGGAGTACAGCTCCGGAAACTCCGTAGAGCTGCCCGATTCCGAACACTGCAATGAGGTTGAGTGCTGAACCCGCATACAAAAACACTATCTGCGGGCCGACTGCGGCTTCTCTGCGGTGCAGAGCGGCGAACATTGGAATGATCACGAGAGTAAAGATGCAGAGAATCATTCCGGTTCCAAGGGCCGTGAGATAGGAAACAGGACGGGGAACTTCGTTGGTAAAGTAATGAAACAGTCCCGACTGCCGGGGATACACCACAATCGCTCCCGCCAGAAGAAATATCGGAATCAGGCAGGTGACCGCATAATTTCCGACATACACTGCAACGTGATCAATGCCGGAACCCAGAGCCGCGGACAGATCCATGTTCTCTTTCGGGTATGGGGTCCGTCACCATAAATAAACGGATGGTGCCAATTTTCCCGACACGAATCTTTATTCAGGACGACCGCTGATTACTGTGTATGCAGGAGGACAAGGCGGCACTGCGGGAAAGACTGAAATGCCTGCGAGGGGCGCTGACACTGGAGGAGCGACGGGAGAAAAGTTACTATATTACCCGGTATCTTACGTCGTTCCTTGCCCCGTATCAGACGATTCTTGCCTACGTTGCCAAAGACCCGGAGGTGGAGTCGATGGTGATTATTAACTGCCTTCTTGAAGAGGGCAAGTCTGTCCTTGTCCCGATTATTCAGAAAGAAACGAAGACCCTGCGGATATCTCATCTCCGCAGAATGGCGGATCTGGAACCGGGAACCTTCCGGGTTCCGGAACCGCTTTCCTGTGAAGAACCCGCCCCGCCTGAGTCAATTGAGATTGCCCTGCTGCCGCTGGTGGGTTTTGACCGGGAGGGAAACCGGCTGGGATACGGAGCAGGGTATTATGACCGATTTTTTACCGCATATCCGGCAATTCCCCGCATAGGTCTTGCCTACGCCTGCCAGGAGGCGGAGAGTATTCCCGCCGAGCCGTATGACCGGAAGCTGGACTGGGTGGTAACGGAAGAGGGTATCCGAAAAATCGGATGATCAGGTTTCGGTTGCACGCCGGACCAGATCGAATGCGACCTCTTCGGACTTTTGGAGAATTTCTTCGGCACCCGGGATGACTCCTTCATGCATGAGAACCGCACCGTCACAGATGGTGGTGGCAACAGCCAGGCCGGAGGTTGCATACACGGCGTTGGATGTGGTATTGAATGCCGGGACACTGGCCGGGTTTCTGGCTACAAGGATGAGGTCGGCGGTATAGCCGGGAGCAATTACTCCGGCATTGAGGCCGAGCGCTTTGGCGCCATTGCGGGAGGCGATCTCCAGTGCTTCGTGGGCAGGGAGAACAGTGGGATCGTTCCAGAAGAATTTCTGGAGGAGTGCTGCGGTCTTCATCTCGGTAAACATATCCAGAGCATTGTTCGAGGATGCACCGTCCGTTCCGAGAGCAACGTTGACGCCCGCGGCTTTCATCTCCGGGTAGGGAAGCGCCCGGCCAACGGTGAGTTTCATGTTGCTGACCGGGTTATGGACTGCGGTGACCCCCCGGTCTGCGAAGATGCGGATATCATCCGCGTCGAGCCAGCAGCAGTGGGCGGCAATACAGCGGTTGGAGAGGACGCCGCAGTGGTCAAGCCAGGGGACGACCCGCATGCCGTGGGCTTTGATGCAGTCCGGGTTTTCGTCGGTTTCGTCGACATGGATGTGGAGCGGGATGTTTTCTGTGGCGGAGAACTCGGCACACCAGCGGAGGCCTTCTTCGGAGACGGTGTAGAGGGCGTGGGGAGATACGCCCGGCATGATGCGGGGATTGTTCCGGGCTTTGAGGTTGGCGACGGTTTTTTCCATGACACTGCATTCGGATTCGAATTTTGCGTGGTCACCGCCGTCGATCATGCAGTAGGAGAGGCAGGCACGAATGCCGGCTTCTTCGACGGCGTCTGCGACGCGTTCCATCTGGAAGTACATGTCATTGAAGGTGGTTGTGCCGGTCCGGATCATTTCGAGGCAGGCGAGTTTGGCGCCCCAGTACATGTCGTCTCCGGTGAGGTGGGCTTCGGTCGGCCAGATTTTGGTGGAGAGCCATTCGAAGAGGGGCATGTCGTCGGAGTATCCGCGAAGGAGGCTCATGGGGGAATGGGTGTGCATGTTGACCATGCCGGGGAGGGCGGCTGCTCCGTCTCCGTCGATGATGAACTCGGCGTCGTGGTCGGTGATTTTCTCTGCGACTGCGCCGATTTTTCCGGTTCCGTCGAGGTAAATTTCTGCTGCTTTTCCGTTTACTGATACGTTTCTGAGAAGGATTGGGACCTTCTTTCTAAAGATGTCTGGTTCTGTCATGCGAGTCTTTCCACGATTTCTGTGATGATTTTGCTGATGCGCTCACCGTTTGCTTTGGCGACGGCGACGATTTCGGTGTAGTCGGGGGCGTCGGCACCGCCGATCCCGTTGGCGTAGTTGTCGACGGTACAGAGGGCGGCGGCCGGGATGCCGAGTTCGTTTGCGAGGGTGAACTCGCTTGCGATGGTCATGCCGACGATGTCAGTATGTGAAGCAAAGCAGGTAATTTCGGCACGGGTTTCAAACCTGGGGCCGTGTGCCTGGAAGTAGGTTCCTGATACGGCATCGGGGACGATTTGTTCGAGGGCATGCCGAAGCCCTTCGTCTACCGTCGGGGGAACATGACGGATGTCGTTGTTGTGCAGGGACGGGATGTCCCAGGGACAGAGGTAGTCATCCGGTATGACGATGCTGCCCGGCCGGAGACCGGGGTGCATTGAGCCGCAGGAGCCGATAAGGATGAGCCGGTCGACGCCGAGTATTTTGCAGGCGGCGAGGTGTGCTCTGTGGTTGAGGCGGTGCGGCGGGGTGTTGTACTGGTGCCGGGGAAGGAATACGAATTTTCCTGCGTACACGTCGACACTGCCGAACGGTGTTGCTACGCGTTTTTTGGTGAGAGGCGGGAGTTCTGCTGCGAGAAGTGCAGTTCCGCCGAGTATGCCTAACATCTAACTTCGCTTATCTGTTTTCCGGCATATGTTATAAATAGCGCCGTCTGTGCGGGAGAGGAAAGCAATATCTTTTTATTTGTGATTGACCTATGTATTAGAGCACAATTTTATTGGGCCGGTAGATCAGTGGTAGATCGCGTCATTGGCATTGACGAGGCCGCGGATTCAATTTCCGCCCGGTCCATTCCCTTTTTGAAGTTTGTTTGATCTGCATTCATGATGAATTCAGAGTTCAGAATTCACGCGGGTTGTACGAGAGATAGGTTTCCCTCCCAGTTTTCTTTTTCAGACAGTGGGTGTATTTATATATGTTTAGAAAGAAATATATAACACGAGGGTAGTATCATCCCGTTTCTCTCTCATGGTGAGAGAGCCGGGGGGTTGAATCTTTTTTGGAAAAAGGCAGGTGAGTTCTGAATTCTGAGTTCACCGAGATGTCACCTTTCACGTTCCCGGAGGTATGGTTCTTGAAGAATACCGGGTGACTCCGTTTATCCTTCTTTGCACAACAGGATGTTGATGATTCGTTGCTTACTGATTACTGACGTCATCCCTCTTTTGTGAAAGAATATCTGCCGGATATTTTTTTTCTTTTTCAGACAATGGGTGTATTTATATATGTTTAGAAAGAAATATATAACACAAGAGTAGTATCATCCCGTTTCTCTCTCATGGTGAGAGAGCCGGGGATATTCCCTTTTTTCGCACCAGTGCATGACGTCAGTAATCAGTAATCAACGAGTAATCACTTGGCGGTACATATCACAGATGTACTACCGGAAAACATGCTTTTGAAGAGAAGTCCGAATCTCATTTCGAATGTAACCCGCTATCCTACCTCAGCTACGCCGCATCCCCCCAATCTCCTGAACAACACCACAGAACCGTTTCAGAATCCACTTCGCCAGATCATGCTGCCGGTCCGTACATATCGTCAGATGCAGCACACCATTCCAGGTCAAAGCAGTGATAAACCAGGGATTCCCAGAACGGAAATTCGCATAGATACATGCATCCCGGATCCGTATCTCCTCACCGAAGTCCACCGCATCTTCGGGCAGAACTCCGACATTTGACAGAAAAGGCGTCAGGTAATACCCAGTATCCTGATAGGGTTCCGACTCGGCAAACGATGGCTCCTCAATACCAAAGGCCGTCCCGATACCAAGAAAATATCTTTTGGTACAGGCGGATTTCCGGCACACATTCCTCAGAACAGACGCATACGTTTCCGCTGTATTGGAAAACGACACCGGCGCCCAGTAGGAAATAGAACAGTTTGTGAGAACAGGCTGAACATCGGGCGGGTAATATTTTCGGAGATCCATAGAAGAACGAAGAGGAACAACCGGCAGACGCTCCCGGGTTTCCTGAAAAACATACTCACGCAGCACAATCCCATAGATCGCAAGCAGTATATCATGGATCGTTGCCCCTGCCTCATGCGCAGTTTCTTTCAGCATGACCAGATCATCCTGGCATATTTCCTGACAGCACAGACCTTGTTCAGACGTTCCCTCCGCCGCAAGAGAAAAAAATTTCTGATACGCAGAAATCCCGTCTCTCCTGGCAGCCTCCCGCTTCGCAGCGGCCCTGCAGGTATCATAGGATAGCCGGGAGAACAACGCAGAATGCGAACGGTCCGAAGAACACGAGAGGAACCGCGGGGTACAGTCAGGGACCGTCTCCAGCATCCTATATGTTTCCGCAATCAGCCTCACCAGATCAAACAAACCGTGCGCATCGGTCAGCGTATGATCAATCGACAAAATCAGAACATCCTCATCCTCTCTCCGGCAGACAACCACCTGCAACGGAAGAGGTTCCGGGTCCAGACTCAGCAGATAGGCGGGAACACGTTCCGGAGCTTCATCCGTGATCCGTATCCTGTATTCCTGAATCGGAAACTGACGTTTCCATCCGGACTCCCGCTCATCCCCTGCATACCGGCAGCCAAGAATTGGTACCGCCCGGGTAACTCTTCGGACCGCTTCATCCAGCCGTGACTCCTCAAGATGACTGCTCAGAACAAGCCTCAGTGAAATAAAATATGGTCGGTTGTCACTGAACTTTCGTTGATTTCTATCCAGCCTTGAAGAAGAGACATACCATTCCGCCATCTGAGATTTCCTCATTGTTTTCTATGCCGAAGGACCATATAGTTTTTCAGATCGTAAACATCATCTGCAGAAACGGAATCGCGTTCCCGAAAAAATAGGATTTTATCGGAAGAAAAATACTCGTTTCTTCCCAGTTTCACCGGGGAACAGGAATCAAATACCCGTCCTGCGGTGCAACCCTCCGTTGCACATTACCGTTTTTTCAGGTAATGTGGAATGTCCAGACAGAACTCCCGGTATAGACACTATCCGGATTTGAGATTGCAATTATCAGCTGATATGTTCCGGCATCTGTCGGCAGAATGGCTGTCAGAGCAGCAGCGCCGTCACTATACCGGACAGTTTTCTGATAACTCTCCGAAGGAACATCAGTCAGGGTAAACTGGATATCTTCCGGTGCAAGAGATATCAACGTCCCGTCACTGAGAGCGGCTCCCGCATACACGATTTCGACAGATTCACCTGCGGGAGTGTCCGAAATCAGATCATTTTCATTGACATGGAACACCACAGTTGTTTTACCGCTCGCCTCCGGTGAATCGGAGACTCCGCTAAAACTGTGCGTTGTTGCAGTGAGAATGAACTCCGTGGAACCCTGACCTATTTCCTGAGTGACGGTACCCGTCATTTCCTGCGGTGTCTGCATCATTCCCTGCTGATTATCTCCTGGCGGCATCTGTCCTCCATCCGGTATTTCAGGAGGATTCCCCATCTTTTCCCCATCCGGCATCTCTGGCGGTGTCTGCATCATTTCCTGCCGGTTTTCGCCCGGAGACATCTGTCCGCCGCCAGGCATTCCCATTCCAAATATGGTGTTTCCGGTGTACTGCTGCAGTATCCCATCTGAGTAGACCTGATATACCTCTCCCTCTTTCAACTCAGGGGAACTGAAGGTGAAACTCTGATAGATCTTCTCCGGTGTAAACGTCAGAATCTCACTGCCGTTTCCATCCGTAATTCTGATACTTGTTCCGGCATCCTTGGTTGCTGCATATGATAACTCCATATACGGCTGACCGGACGCGGAACTTACCGCATCGTTGCGGCTGCCGAGAGCAATAACTGTTCCTCCGTTGATCAGAATTTCACCATCGGCATCTATACCTCCGTCTCCGGATCGTCCATTGGCCATCGTGATGATCGTCCCGCCATTAATGATCAGATCACCATTCGAGTCAATACCGTCACCCTCACTGCCAAGTCCTGCATTAATATACAGATCTCCTCCGTTGATGACCGTAACACTTACACCATCCTCATTCGTATTGATTCCATCATCCTGGGAACTGATCCGGATCGTTCCACCGTTGATAATCAGATGCATCTCACTGTCCAGACCCTCGTTTTCCGCAGTAATGTTCAGCGTCCCGTTACCCTGTATGAGCATCGACATTCTGCTGTAGAATGCCCCGTCATATTTGTGCAGTTTCTTGGTCGTACCCTCCTGATATATCCGTGCAACATATGATCCGTGAATGATGTTTACTGAATCATCCGCCAGTGTAACAACAGCTCCTGCCGATTCCGTACTGTGGGTTTCATACACATTATAGAATAATACCGCAGGCGCGACGGTATTTGTAATCGTGACACCATCCAAGATCAGTTCCACAACTGCAGCAGGATCGTCCTGGGCCGTGTCTCCCAGATCTACGGCAATCTGTCCGGCGGACAATGTTCCGCTCAGATGATACACACCCGGCTGGGTAATCGTAATGACTGTATGAGCAGCTGCCTCAGCAGCAGAATGCCCGTCGGCTGCTGTTCCCTCGCCGTAGGAGCTGTCGTGTCCCTCCTCATAGTAGATGATGTCTGCCCCTGCATAGACAGGACTGGCAGTGTCTGTAGAGATGGGCGTTCCGTCAACTATAACACCGGTATCGCTCAGGACAATATTCACCTGAGTCCCGGATGACTGTTGTCCCGAGGAGCTGATACAACCTGCAGTACACACAAGTACGAGGCAGATCAGCACTGCCGAAACAGCACTGTATATGTTCTTCATGTAAAACATATTTTACATTGAATGTATATAATGCTTTACATTTTCTGCATCAGGGAAAAAAGATTAGTAGGTATAGACGACCGAAACAGTAGCAGTCGTCTTCAGTTCACCTGACTGAATGGTCGTTCCGGCTCCCGCATCCATCACTGCCGCCTCCGCTTTTGCAAAGGTATTCATGCTGGTGTAAGATGTAGAGTATCTGCTCTGGTCCACCACGATGACACCTGTTCCGGAAATCTTCACGCCAAGTGCAGAAGAAACGGCATTCGCATCCGCACGGGCGGATGTCACAGCCGCAGTAAGCGCATTGGTTCGTTCAGTTGCCTGTTTCGCATCCGAAAGACCGAACTGCAGATTGTTTACTTTATTTGCTCCATTTGCCACCGCAAGATCAATGTATTCACCTGCTTTCTCAATGTCATAGGAGATAATCTGTACGGTATTTGTCACTTCATAGACCTCAGTCCCGTTTGCCCATTTGCCGGGGTTATACTCACCAACAGTCCATGAATAGATCGAGTATCCGGTCGTTTTGATGTTTTTTTCTTCAATGCCTGCATTTTTCATGGCAGAGATAACCGTTGCAATGCGGTCTGCATTCTGCTGCTGGGCAATCTTTACATCCGGGTCCTCGGTCACGACGGCAAAGCTGATGGTCACCTTATCCGGCGTGGTTACTGATTCACCATATCCGGAGGTGGTAATCACCCGGTCCGTCTGGGAATTTTCTGCTGCTGCGGGAAGCACAAGAAGGGCAAACACCGCAAAAAGCAGCAGTACTGCATAGGTAGATTTTTTCATATGTATCAGTGGAATATTTCCCGCAATATCAGATATAGCTATGGGAAACTACCAAAAAATTTGCAGTTATTCAAAAAATCAGGGTTTTGTTTCCGGCAGATTGAGAATTCTTATTTCTCTTTGCGGGAACGGAATCGAGATGTTTCTCTCACGGAACAGGCGGTCCACTTCGGTATTCACCGCGTCGATGGACGCGTAATAATACAGCGGTTTTGCTGCACAGATCACCAGTTCAAAGTTCAGGCTGGAGTCGCCAAAGGACAAAAAATTCGTCTCAATCGGTTCATCACGGGAAAGATAGCGTGTTGAAGCAAGAATGTTCTCCGCGGCATCCCGCAGTGTCTGTTTCACCAGGGTCACATCAGAGCCATAGGCCACCCCGATCTTCAGACGGATGAGCATATACTCTTCCGGTGCGGAGAAGTTTATCACCGCGTCACCGGCGATTTTTGCGTTCGGGATGGTCATGAGCTGGGAGTCCAGTGTCCGGATCCGGGTACTGCGGGGACCGACCTGCAGAACTTCGCCGAACTGCCCGCTCACTTTGACCCAGTCTCCCACACGAAACGGCGTATCCACATACAGGACAACACCGCCGAAGATGTTGCTGAGCAGATCCTGAGCTGCCAGTGCAACGGCAATTCCGGCAATTCCGGCACCTGCGAGCAGCGGGGTGATGTTGATATTCAGTACGCTGAGAACCATCATCAGCCCAAGACCCCAGATGACTACTCGCAGGACAAACTTGAGAATGGGTCCGACACGGCTCGGTTCGTGATGTTCCGGAGGGTACATATGTTCCACGATGCTGACCCCCAGCCGGTATGCGGTCCAGGTCCCGAGCAGTACGATGACGGCCTGGTAATATTTTACATCAATGTTCAGCAGTTCGGGGAGATAATGATGGAACGCAAAGTAGATGGTGGTTGCAATAATGTATCCGGCAATCGGGTATCCGAAGGCATTTATCAGGAGTCTGGGGACTCCTCTCTGGAGATAGCTGAGAAGAATATGTGCCGCAACGGCAACACCGATTGCCGCACAGATTCCGATGATGAGAATTCCTCCTCCCAGGAAGAGTTCATCCAGTTCAAGCATATGCACATGGGTTGGCGGGGAGAGATACTATATCTTCGCAATGTGTCCAATGGGTATTTGTGGTTCTGCTGACAATATGAATGGAAGTATGACGATCGGAACTGATATGGCAAAACTTCTTGCCGAGGTGGTGGATCGGGATATCCGTATTATGCATGTCTGCGGGACACATGAGGCGGCTATTGCAAAATACGGCATCCGGTCGGTTTTGCCGCCGCAGCTGAAGATTGTGATGGGGCCGGGATGTCCGGTGTGTATTACGCCGCAGGGTGAAATTGATGCTGCATGCGAACTTGCCGAACGCGGATGCATTGTTGCAACCTACGGGGATCTGCTTCGCGTGCCGGGTACGAGGACGTCCCTTGAGCAGGTGAACGGGGATGTCAGAATCGTGCAGGGAGCTGCAAGGGCGGTGGAGATTGCCCGGCAGAATCCTGAGAAGGAGGTTGTGTTTATTTCGGTCGGGTTTGAGACGACGGTTCCAACGGTTGCGGCAACTCTTTTGATGCAGCCGCCGGAGAACTTCAGCATTCTTGTGTCGCACCGTCTGGTTCCTCCGGCGATGAAATGGCTGATGGCACAGGGTGAGGCGTCTCTTGACGGATTTATTCTGCCGGGACATGTGTGTGCGGTGATGGGGTATCATGAGTATGAACAGTTTGCGGTTCCGCAGGTTGTTGCCGGGTTTGAACCTGAGGATATCCTGCTGTCGCTCCTGATGATTGCCCGGCAGGTGGAGAATGGGGAAACGAAGGTGGAGAATGCGTATCCGCGTGTGGTTACCCGGGAGGGAAATGTGAAGGCTCAGAAGCTGATGCAGGAGGTTTTTACGCCGACTGATGTGGAGTGGCGTGGTTTTCCGGTGATTCCGGATTCGGGTCTGCAGCTTCGGTCTGAGTTTGAGGCGTTTGATGCCCAGAAGAAATTTGATCTGACGTATGCGAAGGTGACGAAGAATTCCGGATGTATTTGCGACCGGGTTCTCCGGGGTCTTGCGGATCCGTCAGATTGTAAGCTGTACGGGAAAGCATGTACGCCGCGTGTCCCGGTCGGCCCGTGTATGGTGAGCCATGAAGGGGCCTGCCGTATCTGGTATCAGTATCAGCTGAATAAATAATTCCCTATCTTTTTATACTGACAGTGTCAATAGAATAAGGCACAGGTGCACTGGTAGGGTAGCGGATATCCTGGAAGCCTCCGGAGCTTTCGACCCGGGTTCAAATCCCGGCCGGTGCGTGTCGTTTTTTTTCAATTGTTTCAGGGTTACGCGTATGAAAACACAACACATTTCGGTGGTTCCCTATAGTTCTCGCTGGCCTGAGGAGTTTGGAAAAATCCGTGATGTGCTTGCCCGGTCTCTCGGCAATCGGATTCTGGGGATAGAACATGTCGGCAGTACGGCTGTTCCCGGTCTCTGGGCAAAACCTATTCTGGATATCGATATTATTATAGAAACCTACGACCGGTTTGGTCCTGCTGCGGAATGTCTGGCCACCCTTGGGTATGTCCACGAGGGGAATCTCGGAATTATCGGAAGGGAAGCGTTTGCGTACCATGATCTGCCGCAGTTTATGCCGCATCATCTGTATGTATGTCCGGAAAACTCGGCTGAACTGAGACGGCATCTTGTCTTCCGGAATCATCTGCGAACTCACCCGGATGATGCAGAGCGGTACAGCGCCGCAAAACGGGAGGCGGCACGCCGGTATCCTGATGATATCGATGGATATCTTGCAGAGAAAGGTATCTGTATTGCAGAAATTTATCGTACCTGCGGACTCAATGACGGATAAAAAAGAGGTTAGGCAGCTGATACTGCTGTCTTTTGGAATGCCATTGCAACATAGCCTCCGTTTGTGTCTGTCTGTCTTTCCCGTTCGGTAAAGCCCAAGTGGTTCATCCGTGCGGAAAAGGTGTCAGGGGTATTTTTTCCATCGGTGTATACTGCAGAAATTACCGTTGTGACATTGTTTCTGAGGAACTCGGCTTCATGCTGGATAACATCATGTTCGTATCCCACGATGTTCATGACGAGTGTAATATTTCCCGTGAATCGTGCATCATCTGCGATTTTCTGCACCGTTGTGGCTGGGACGGTTATTGTCTCCACAAACATGGATCCGTCCATAATTTTGTTCTGGGTGATGGAGGAGCCGACTGACATTGTTACATTTGGTGAGCCGTAGGAAACTGCTTTGGCCACAAGGGAGTAACCCAGGGCATTGATAGTTTTTGTTTTTTCCAGAGACGGGATGAGATATGGATTCGGTTCTACGGAGACCTGCTGAGTCGGGAGTATCAGCATGTCATTCATGTACGCAGAGAGGACTCCTACTCCTGCCCCGACTTCGATGACCGGATTTTTGGGATCAAGCCAGTTGTCAATTTCCCGAATCAGTTCTGCGTCGTAGGTGTTCGGATTAAGCAGCAGAGACCAGATAAAATTATTGTCCACGTAGGTGGGATCCATTATGATGATATTGCCATGGACTTTTACCTGATCCGGTGTGGGGTTTGTCAGGCTTGCACAGCCTGCCGAGAGGATTACTGCGATGCAGACACAGCCGAGCAGAAAATACACCGGTTTGTTCATACTATACCTCTGGTTTGTACTGTAGTAAAGGTTGGCATGCTCATGAATTCAGTCCAGATATCCGGCAATCTCTGTGAGAATTTCATCCATGAGCTGTTTGGCTTCCTGCATATCGCGTGATTCGGTGTATACCCGTACAAGCGGTTCTGTTCCTGAGGGACGGATGAGTGCCCATGCATCGTTTCGGGAGATTCTGATCCCGTCACGGTCGTCGATGGGACAGCCGGCGAAGTGGGTTTTCATGTGTGCAACGATTTCCGGGGCACGGCGTGTTTTCCGTTTTTCCTGATACATGGTGAAGGTGGGCAGTTCCGCGATGAGGGCGGAGAGTGGCTGCTTTCGTTCGGAGATAAGGCCGAGCATGGTTGCAGCACTCATGCCGCCGTCGCGGCAGAACTGGTGGGCAGGGTAGATGATGCCGCCGTTGCCCTCGCCGCCGATGATGACATTTTCGCCGGCGTCGATCATGCTCCGCATGGTCCGGGCTACGTAGATGCTGCCGACGACGGTGTAGCTGGTGGTACAGTGATAGGTGGCGGCGACGGCTTCGACGACGCCTGAGGTACTGACCGGGGTAACAACGATGCCGTTCGGATGTTTTGCACAGAAGTAGGAGGCAAGGAGGCCAAAGGTGATGTTGCCGTCCATGAAGGTGCCGTGTTCGTCGACGAAGATGGCACGGTCGGCGTCGCCGTCGTGTGCGACACCGAATGCTGCTCCGGTTGCAACGACCGTTGCGGAGAGGTTGGCAAGGCCTTCGGCAGTTGGTTCGGGAAGGCGGCCGGGGAATGTTCCGTCAAAGGTTGCGTTGATGGTGTGAACGGTACAGCCGAGTCTGCGGAGGAGTTCCGGGGTGGTTGCGGCTGCGGGTCCGTTCCCCGGGTCGACGACGACGGTTATGCCTTTGCCGCAGTTTTTGGGAAACTGTGCGACGATTGCCGCAATGTAGGTTTCCGGTGCGGTCGGGTCGGTGGTGCAGGTGCCGACCAAATCCCACGGGATGATGACGGATTCGCCGGTCTGCATGATTTCTTCGAGCCGAAGGGTACGTTCGTCGCCCATTTCGGTTCCGTCAGCTTCGACGATTTTGATGCCGTTGTACTCGGGCGGGTTGTGGGAGGCGGTGACCATGACGCCGCCGTCAAGGCCGCGGTCCCTGATGAGGTACTGAAGACCGGGAGTCGGGAGGATGCCGAAGTCTACGACGCTGCATCCGCAGGCCATGACTCCGGCACGGACAGCGGCGGAGAGTGCGGGGCCGGAGGTCCGGGTATCCATGGCGAGACCGATGGTTTTTCCGGGGCCCAGCATGGTGGCAAAGGCTGTTGCAATGTTCATAGCGAGGGTAGGTGTCATGTCAATTCCCGTGACGCCGCGTACGCCGTTTGTTCCGAAGTATTTCTTTTCGAGCTTCTGGAGTGCCATACTTTCTACAAATCCTTGTCTTGTATGTTGGGCGGATTTGAGATTATAGATATCGGAAATTCCGGGTAAAAAAAGGTTAGTCGGTTTCGTCTTCGTCGTCGTCTTCGTCCTGTTCTCCTGCTTTTTTGCGGGTGTTGAGGAGGACGTTTGCCGATTCACCGAGTTTTCTCATAATTTCTGTGATTTTGTCTTCAATGTCGAGTTCGTCATCGATGGCGAGTGAGGTTCCTTCTATTTCCAGGAGGAAACGGGCGATTTCACTGGATTCAAAGAGGATGTCGTCAAGTTCATCGAGGGTAAAGAAGCCGCACATTGCTCCGTAGAAGAAGGTGGCACCGGATTTCCGGACTTTTTTCTTGAATGAGTTGCGTGCCTGATTGACGGCCTGAGGACTGTAGGGTTCTTCCATGAACGGGACGAGTTCGGGTAAGTGTTCCCCGATGAAGGTCATCTCAGCACCATAGGGTGTTTTGAAGTCGGAACAGAGGCGGGCGATGGCCCATTCCCGTGCGGTGATGTAGGTTCGTTTGCGCAGAAAGATGTTTACTTTGCGATAGGTTGCTCCGTCAACTTTTTTGAATTTCTGGTACTTGTTGATCTCGTCGGTTCGATCCTCTGTTTCGGGGATGTTATCATACAAGTCAGATTCCATTGTGATGTTATTGGTCGCTGAAAGGTATTGAGGGTTTGGGGTGCCTGGTTTTCAGCCACTTCTTTGTATAGCATCATGCGGTTTATTGAACGCATATTGTAACTTATTTTGTGGTGCGGGCAGGTAAGGTTTGGGTTGCGGAGGTATTTTTCCGGTCTTTGAATTTCGTCTCTGAGAGATAGTCCCAAGATGTTATTCCCATTTTTTTCTCTCTGGTGGGATGTTGATTTTCGTGGATTCATTTGGAGACGGTTTTAGAGTTCTGGCTTACTGCACTAGGAGTCTAACACAGGATATCCACACGTTTTTCCTGTCGCTCGTTTTTTTCTATATATGGATGAATGACTTGGAGTCAACAGAGTATTTCATGGAATTCTCCTCGAGTTACAAAGCAGCATCTTGCTCCGGGTTGAATGGAAATGTGATGAACAAAATGGGGAGATAAATTCCGGTTTGCCGAGCGAGCCGGAAGCGGCTTGCGAGGCTGAGGACGGTGTTGGAGCTTGGTGGCTTGCTTCGTGTGTACGTCGACATTTGTTTCTTGCGTGTCTTTGGACGTCAGGTGGGTAACCACGGACCACACAGAACGGACTGACTTTCACAGAAAAAACACGAAATACCGCCGCATACGCGGCTTACGGAAAAGACGGAAAAACTAAGGATAAGGGATTCTTTGGTCATATATCAGTAACCACCTGACGTCCAAAGACACGCAAGAAAAACAAAGATAAACACAAACCAAAGTCCCCCGAGCAAACCTTCAGCTTCCCCGCAGAAATAATACCGACCGTATCGTACTTTGCCCCGCAAACCAGAATTCATCAAGGTCTCCAAAAAAATTTTTTGAACCCTGCAAAAATTATGACCCTCATAAACGGCGTTTGAAGCCCGATTGGAATGTCCCTGGTATGATTCATCGTCCGGAAGCTATGGCATCCCAAAACCCCATATTTTTTCCAGATCACCCCTCACCCCCCTCTCAACACCCAAAAAAGTATCAAAAGTCAAAAAACTACAAATTACGTCCATTTTTTAAAAATAACTCCTATCTCGTCGAATTTTGAACGCCCTATATTGCGCATAATACATATTATGCGCAATCATTATCAGGGATCACAGCATACAACCTATGTGAGAGCAATGGCCCCGCCCAAACGAACCTTCAACATCTGGATACCCCGTTACCTCAGCAGCCTCCAGACCAAAAACTACTCTGATAACACCATCGAAGCCTACGGCCGTATCCTCAGACTTTTTGCCCAATACCAGACCTGCCTCGAAGCAAACGACGGCATCGCTCCGGCAGCTACCGCAGAGCTTGCACCATTCGGCATGACTGCCGACATCGACGCTGACCCGTTCACCATCATGGACTTTTTCACCCTGATCCGCAACGAGCGGCACCTCAAACCCGCCAGCCTGCATCAGTACGACTCAGCGCTCAGCTCCTTTTACCGTCATCTCATCCAGCAGGGTATCACCGACACCAACCCCATGAACCGTGTTGACCGCCCCAAAATCAAAGACCGGGAACTCAAATATCTCCGGCATAAAGAGGTCATGCAGTTCATCGAATCTCTCGAAAACCCGCGTGACGCCCTCCTCATCCGCACGATCTACGCAACAGGAATGCGTGTCTCCGAAGTATGCGGCCTTGCCGCCGAACACATCAACTATGAAGAAAACACCATCCGTGTCCGGGGAAAAGGCGGCAAAATACGAATAGTCTTCATCGACACCGACACCCTGCAGATGATCCGTACGCATCTGAATGGCCGTGTCGCCGGCCCGGTATTTTTGGGAAACAAAGGCCACGCCATCTCTCCCCGGACCGTTCAGCACATCTTCAACCTTTACGCCCCGCCCGGCATAACCCCGCATAAAATCCGTCACAGTTACGCCAGCGAACTCTACAAACGCTCGCACAACCTTCGGGTCGTTCAGGAAAACCTCGGCCACAACTCCATTCAGACTACAGAAATATACATCCATACCGACCTTGACGAACGCAGAAAAGCCTATCAGCAGTACTTCCCCCTCGCAGGAGGCGGGGAGTAGACGTCCAGTTCATACGAACTGGTCCGTGTGCACAAGGAATAAACCATATGATGCTATATGCACTATGGGCTTAGTACACTGCAAAAAATTATCACCTCACCGGACCATACCACTGATATGGAATTCTCCTCAGCACTCCGGACTGCTGCAGAACTCATGGCAGTTGCAGCACGGACCGCTCCCAAATCAAAAGGAAGCGACGTCATCGAAATACACATCCTCGGACAGGACCAGCTCGAACCCCTTGCCCAGGAAATGGAACGCATCGCAGAACGGACCGGCATGAAGTTTTTCCTCCGCGACGCAGGCAATATCCGAAACAGCGGAGCCTGCCTTCTCCTCGGAGCCGACGGCCTCTCCACGCTCGGCCTGAACTGCGGAGCCTGTGGTCACGCCACCTGTACCGAAATGAAAGCTGCCGCAAAAAATGCCGCCACTGACACCCTCTATCAGGGACCCTGCTGTGCTCTCCGGTCCGTCGACCTCGGAGTCGCCGCAGGCTCCGCCGTCAAAACCGCATCAACGCTGAATGTGGATAATCGGATTATGTTCTCCGCCGGAACTGCAGCGCTGGCCCTCGGCCTGCTGCCGCATGCAACAATTGCGTTTGCCATCCCGCTTTCGGTCACGGGAAAGAGTCCGTACTTTGATCGGTGAGATATTGAAAGAAGATTCATACTTGGCTCTTACAGAAATCGCTCCCACCTCATCCAGGGAGAGATGAGGCAATTCAGAGAATCTGCCACGAAAATACATGCTCAAACATGTATGTTATCCCGTCGCTGTACACAGTACGCTGTATACTGTACGATGGATACCATCCGGAAAAAAGAAGTCAGCGAGAACATCATCCCTCCTTATCAGCAGGGCATGATATACATTATCGCGTTGTATTATATGTCACTAGTAGTATAAATAGATACATCAATGTAGAAAAAGACACACGAATGCAGAAAAAACAAAAAAAACGGAAAGTGGGACCGGCTCTCATCCCAGTTCACCAATCTGCTGTACACAGCACACAGCGTACAGCATACAACCCCCAATGAAAATGAGATGAAGAAAAAACCAGAGAGACAGATTGTGACAGATTCATGATCTCCGCTTTCAGCCGCATCTCCCGGACAACCCAAACCATTATATCTCCTCAGACATCACCTAAAACCCGGAAAACACCATGACCGTAATGAAGATACGGGGTGGAGATCTCGATCTGGTTGAGTATGACTTCAGCTCCTTTACTCCCGGTGAATGCCTGCATACCGCAGACATCGGAGTTCAGCACAAACCATACCCGACAGGAGACACCATAATCGTTCGTGCTCCGGCACGCATCCACCTCTCAGTTCTCGACATGAACAGATTCAGCCCCGGCACCCCCGGTGGCGGCGGCCTCGGATTTGCCCTGCAGATCTACTGCGAAGCCTCCGTCACCTGCACACCGTCTGAAACCGTCATCGACTCTCCCCGTATTCTCTTGATTCAGCACCTCGTAGCTGCATTCAAAGCCGTTACTGGATACACCGGCGGATTTCAGATTCGTACCGTCGATCACGGGAGAGAACACGTGGGTCTCGGTTCCACCTGTACCATCGCAACCGCCGTCGTCACGGCCATGAACGAAGCAACCGGCTGTCCCCTCACACAAGAAGACGTCCGGATGCTCATCGGCCACAACTATGTCGAAGAAACCGAAGACGGAAAAATTGCTTTCGGCTTTGAAACCGGCGTCGGTTCCGCAGCCAGCATGTACGGGGGCATGACCTTCGTCGGAGACCGGCTTACCCGCATCTACAACCACCCCTTCGCCGAAGGGAAAAACGTCTACATCCTCATCCCGCAGATCCACGCCGAAGATGACAACGCAGGTGTAGAAGAGTTCAGCCTCCTCATGAACCGGGCACGGACCCTTGACTACCGCGACCGGGAACTCAAAGCCTACATGCTCCTGATGGACATGATCCCATCCCTCGCCCGGGGCAACCTCAAACGTATGGGTGACACCATGTGGGAGATCGAGTTCCGCGGCTCCAAACGTGCCGAGGTCCAGCACCACACATTTATTCTCTACAGTTACATGAATGTTCTGCGGCAGGCAGGACTGGAGTTTGTGGCCATGAGTTCAGTCGGTCCCTCCATCTGCGTAGTCACCGAAAAAAGTGCCGCAGAGATGCAGCCGGTTCTTGAACCGATTGGCCTGGAAATTGCCGTAGAAACTGCGGTTGATAATACGGGAATTATTATCACCCGGCAGTAAAATTCTTTTTTCCAAACCCTTATCGTCTCATAACAGCGATTTATCAGGGAACTATCATGGATTGTCGGACCTCTATAAACTGTATTCTGCTACTTCTCGGCCTCATCGCTGTCCTGAGTACCGCAGGCTGCATCAGTCCGGAACTGGAGGATCCGACCCGGTCGCTGGAGGAAACCCACGCAGACCAGATAATCGCAGTGAATATACTATCCGGTCTCGTGAAAAACCATACCGCCTACCATTCTGAGGAACTCCGGGCACTGGCAGAATCCCAACAGATACTGAATAGTTCTGACCCGCTGGTGGTCTTTGGCCTTCGTGAATTCTACAGCCGTACGCCGGATCTCAACTCTATCGTCAGACTGAATGAATCCTTTACCGTTGTCGCTGCAGCTCCTGCAGATATGGAAAAATACGTTGGTTCCAGTTTGCGGGATCCTGCCGACGCTGACGCACTTTCCCGTGCCTTTACCACATATCCTGTGCGTATTCTCGGACTGGATGAACCCGTTCTGGAAAACAATCGTCTCATGTACGGAACTCCACTGAAAAATGATACTGCAGTTACAGGATATCTGCTCTACTTCAGTAATTCTGCTGATTATTTTGCAGAAATGGTTCAGCAGTTTCAGAACGAACATCATGAGTACCGCATCTGGGTGCTGGACGAATCAGGTACGCTGCTCCATGCTTCAGAAGTTACTGAGATTGGTCTGAATGTCAGTACAAAAAAGGATTCTCTGTTCGGCGGTATTACTGAGCGTCTGTTCCGAGAACCGTCAGGTATTGCCCGGTACTCTGCTGCGTTTTCCGGAAATCTCACGAAAAATACCGGTGTAGCCGCTTGGAATACCGTCCAGACGCCGGCAGGAAATATAACTGTTATTCTCACATCAACATGCAGCAGTACTGCTCTGATTCCCACACCGGCAGAAACAACCGCGCTGTCACTCCAGCGGTTCGTACAGGAAGCATATGTGTATGCAAGTACCATCGGGAAAGAGACGGCCCTCTCTGAGTTCATGAATCCTCTTGGCAGGTTTACCACGGATACCTATTACATCTCGGCGTATGATCGGAACGGAACCCTGCTCGCAAATCCATACATGCCGGCGAATATCGGGAGAAACGCTGTCCTGTATCTGGATGAGAACGGAGTATCCACGGTCGGTATGTATACAACCCGTGCTGGACAGGGAGGAGGATCGGTTCTGCATGTGACCACCAATCCGTTAACCGAGAATCTGTCCCTGCAGATGAAACACAGTTATGTCCTGCCAGTGGATGATTCATGGTATATCGTTGCCGGAGAATATCTGGGAGATGAGCCGGTTTTCACGAATATTACCGAAAGAGAACAGGTAATTCTGGGTCTTCGCAGTCTTCAAAATCTGATGCAGACCGAAGGAAAGGATGCTGTTCTGGCGGCTGTGGGGCACCGTGCGGTTATTTTTGATACCAACGGGACGCTGGTTGCATCTTCTGTGTATCCGTCGCTGGTCGGGAACAATTTCCTCGGGGAGACGGATGCCTACGGCTCGTCGATCGTGCGGGATCTGATCCGCCTGGCCCACGAGGGAGGCGGCCGTCAGTATGTCTTCTATGAGGGACATATGACACTGGCAATTGTTGTCCCGCTGAATGATGAGCTGTTCGCAGTTTCTGGGGTTATTCTTACCTGATTTTTCCATAAAAACGCAGCAGTTTTCGGTAAGCAGGCTTTCGTGTGTAATCGTAGACATACATCCAGACCAAGGCCCTGTTTGGACATCTGACTCCAATGAGAAAAACGCTCGCAGTCGTTTTGTGGTGTTGATATGGACATGGCGGTAAGAGTTCCATTTCCGTTGTTCAGATTGAGTACATCCGAAGAGTGCAGGAATACCTATGAAAATACAGAAATCCTACTGAAAACTCCAAAAAAGTCCTCATAAACCCCTACATCTGCGAACAATACATTCCCCTCGCTCATGTCGAAAAACCCATCAGTTCCGCACACCAATATACTTCATAGTACTATGCCGCTCTCTACTCAGACCAAAACCCAGATTACGGCCCTCCTCGCCACCTATGCCGAAGCCTACAACTCTCATGACACAGATCAGCTCTGCAAAACTCTCGCTCCGGACATCATCTTCTACGGCTGCCGTAAAGACGAAGAAGCCAGCGGGCGCGATGCCGTTGCAGTCCTCATGCATACCAACTTCTCCCGATACAAAACAGGTGCCGTTCGGTTTGGAGATCCGGACATAAAAGGCGAAGGCATCATCGCCTGGCTCAGTACCGACTGTACTCTCCTCAGTACCGTAGGAAACGGAACCATTCACGAAACGCCCGCACGGTTTACTGCCGTCTTCCGGGGAACCGGCCATGCATGGGAGATCACCCAGATTCACATGTCCCTTGCATATCCCTATCACGAATAAGTATCCTCCGGGAAACTATCTATCCCAACTGCCACTTTTTTCCTTATATTCTTCCAAAACCTACATACTAACCATGAAAAAGACTTTCAGACTGGAAAACCTTGAATGTGCCCACTGTGCAGCTCTCATGGAAACCCAGATCCGCAAAATCGAGGGAGTACACTCTGCATCTGTAGTTTTCATGACCCAGAAACTCATCCTCGACGCTGACGATGACCGGTTCGGAGAAGTCCTCAGCAAAGCACAAGAGGTATGCAGGCGCATTGAGCCGGACTGTGAAATCAGCGCATAAGGAGGCGGGTCCATGCTGTCTGCGCTCACCAAAAAACAGAACCGTGATCTGAAGAGGATTCTCCTTTCCTTTGGACTGTTTCTCGGAATTTTTCTTCTCCAGACCGCAGTTCAGCTCTCCCTCCCCGCATACGGCTACCTGCTTCTGTATCTCATCCCCTATCTCATCATCGGCCACGATGTCCTCATCCGTGCCGCCGGAAATATCAGCCGGGGACAGATTTTCGACGAAAACTTCCTCATGGCACTCGCCACCATCGGGGCATTCTGCCTCGGAGAATATCCCGAAGCGGTTGCTGTCATGCTTTTCTATCAGGTCGGAGAACTCTTTCAGAGTTATGCAGTCAGTAAATCCCGCCGGTCCATCGCACAGCTCATGGATATCCGGCCGGATCACGCCACCATTGAGAAGGACGGCGAACTCACCGATGTTGATCCTGCCGAAATTGCAGCCGGTGACATCATCATTATCCGGCCCGGTGACCGTGTCCCGCTTGACGGCATCATCATCTCCGGTTCATCCGAACTCAACACCATGTCCATCACCGGAGAATCCCTCCCCCGTTCCGTTGACCAGGGCGACGAAGTCATCAGCGGCTGCATCAACACCACTGGTCTCCTGCAGGTCCGGGTACTGCGTCCCTACGCCGAGTCAACCGTAGCCCGCATTCTCGACCTCGTAGAAAACGCCGCCGCCCGCAAAGCAAAAGCAGAAAACTTCATCACCGTCTTTGCCCGGTATTATACGCCGGCCGTCGTCGTCATTGCCGCAGCACTTGCCCTCCTGCCGCCTCTCCTTCTCAGTGAACCCTTTACCGACTGGATCGGCCGTGCTCTCATCTTTCTGGTCGTCTCCTGTCCCTGCGCCCTCGTCATCTCCATTCCCCTCAGCTTCTTCGGTGGTATCGGTGGTGCCTCCCGGAACGGCATCCTTGTTAAGGGAAGTAACTATCTGGAGTCTCTTGCCCGCGTCGGAACGGTGGTCTTCGATAAAACCGGAACACTCACCACAGGCACATTCCGGGTTGCTGACGTTCATTCGGCTGACGACATCTCAGAGCCGGAGCTCCTCGCCTATGCCGCCGGAGCTGAGTATGCAAGTACCCACCCCCTTGCAGCGGCGATCCGGGCAGCATATGGTTCCGCCATTGATACCCGGGCTGTATCTGCCGCCGTGGAAACCGCAGGCCGCGGCGTCTCGGCCATGGTTCGGGGGAGTTTTGTTCTCTGTGGGAACGCCCGTATGATGACCGACGCAGGAATTGTACTTCCTCCAAACATTCCCTCGGGAACCATCATTCATATCGCTGTTAACGGCAGGTATGCAGGATATCTCAGATTCACCGACACCCTCAAACCGGAAGCAGCCGCAGCAGTTGCAGACCTCAAAAAACTCGGAGTCGGAAAAACCATCATGCTTACCGGTGATTCCCGGGTTGCCGCCACCGACATTGCCACAGAGCTTGGTGTAGATGACTTTCGTGCAGAACTCCTGCCGCAGGACAAAGTCACTGCCCTTGAAACTGTCATCGCAGAAACCAGCGGCGGCAGTGTCGTCTTCGTCGGCGATGGTATCAACGACGCTCCCGTACTGTCACGCGCCGACGTGGGAATTGCCATGGGGGCTCTCGGCTCGGATGCTGCAATCGAAGCAGCCGACATCGTCCTCATGGATGACAACCCGGCGAAAGTTGCCGCCGCGATACGCATCGCCCGGAAAACCTACTGGATCGTCCGGGAAAATATTCTCTTCGCTCTCGGTGTCAAGTTTCTGGTACTGGCAGCGGCTGCCGTTGGTGCGGCGACGATGTGGGCCGCAGTTTTTGCGGATGTGGGTGTTGCTGTTATCGCTGTTCTGAATGCGATGCGGACCCTGCGGTACCGGGACTAAATCTCTTTTTTGTATCCGACGCTCAATCTTTATCCCCCGCCCCGTCCAATACTCATCCCAGAAATGACCGGCGGAGAAGACGTTTTCAAATATAAACAGTGTCTCATCCTGCGTACTGACCTCAAACTCAGTTGCGGGAAAATGTGTGCACAGGCGGCCCATGCGTCCATTGGGGCCTACGAAAAGGCATCACTGCTTGACAAAAAAGCCTGGATGCGGGAGGGTCAGAAAAAAGTGGCACTCAAGGCTGCGGGGGAACGGGTACTCTACGAACTCAAAGCAACCGCAGAGATTCAGGGACTGCCGGTCTCCTTAATCATCGATGCCGGGTATACGGAAATCCCGCCGGGAACCGTAACCGCCCTTGGTATCGGGCCTGCCAAAGCCGAACTGATAAACAAAGTCACCGGAAATCTTCCGCTTCTCTAACCATGAAACCCTCAGTATATCCTCTGGAACAGGCGCTTGGCATGCAGTACTATGCAACCGATGCGGACGGGATCGGCGGCGTTCTCCGTAGTACGCCCGAGGACTTCCTTGTGGAAGAAATACCGGTTGCTTTTACCGGCAGCGGCCCGTATCTCATTGCAAAACTTACCAAACGGTCCTGGGAACACCAGCATGCTATGCGAGAGATCGGGAAACGGCTTGCAATCAGCCCGAAACGGCTGGGCTGGGGCGGAACCAAGGACAGGAACGCCGTTACAACGCAGTACATCTCTCTGTATGATATCTCTGAGGAACAGCTTGCCGCAGTCTCTCTCCGTGATATCACGCTTACGCCGGTTACCCGCCATCAGTTCTCTCTGGGCCTTGGAAGTCTTACAGGGAACCGGTTTGTCATCACACTTCGCGATTGCGACCCGGAGAATCTTTCTTCCCGCGTGGAGGAGACAACCCGGCAGATCTGTCAGACCGGGATTCCCAATTATTATGGAATCCAGCGTTTCGGTGCCCTGAAGCCGGTTACTCATCGGGTTGGTCTTCATATCCTCAGAGGAGAGTATGCGGAGGCGGTCCGGATATACGTCGGCGAGGCGTTCCCCCAGGAGTCTGATGCGGTGAAGGCAGCCCGGACGGCTTTTGCCGAGACTGGTGATGCAAAAGCTGCACTGCATGACCTGCCGACGACTCTTTCCTATGAACGGATTCTCTTGGACATCCTTGCGAAAAATCCTGATGACTTTGGAAAAGCACTCCGGACTCTGCCCCCGAAACTGCTTTCTATGTTTGTTTCGGCATATCAGTCCTGGCTGTTCAATATGGCCTTATCCTGTCGGTGTGCTTCCGGTCTGGCATTAAATGAACCTGCAGTGGGGGAGCATCTGATCTTTACGAATGACCGGATCGACACGGTTACAGAGAAAAATATTCCGACTGCTCTCCAGCATATGAAACGCGGACGGTGCGCTGTTGTAGCCTGGATGCCCGGTTCGACTCTGCCGGTCACACCGGGTCCTCTGGAAGAGACGATGTTCTCTCTCATGGAGATGGATCACATTACCAGGGAGTCGTTTGTCCGGGCGTCTGCTTTTACCGGTACAAACTTTGACGGAGCGCATCGAAAGATTGCTCTGGCGACCGATGTGGCTTCCGAGATCCGGGATGCCAGTGTTACCCTCATGTTCACGCTCCCCCCCGGCCATTATGCGACCACTGTCTGCCGGGAATATATGCAGGCACCTCCGGAGCGGATGGTCTGATATTTTCTTTTTTTCAAATGTATTCGCTCAAAAAGTCACACTGTTGTAATTATCAATAAAGTACTCAATACTACTCTAATAGTATGTAATGTTGTAATCCTATATGAATGCAGGCAAATCACTCATTTTTTCGGGAGAAACACATATTACGTCAGTATGTGCCGTTTTCTCAGATTGTCTGACATAGACACTGTACATTGTATCCCTTTCGTAACCTGCGTGTTGACCCTCTCTTTTACAAAAAGCTTTATCCGGATGCCCTATTTCTGCGATTTTTTCTCCCGAAAAATTTCCTCACGTAAAAACCTCTTAGAGGAGGATTCAGGAAACGGCCACAGTGCTGACTGAACCTCTCAGAAGAGGTGTTTTCGACGATGAACCTGTTAAAAATCCTGATTACCAATACAGTGACCTGTGTCCATGAAGCATTACTCTGCATAACCGATACATCATCGGTTTTTCCGGGGGGCATTTCTGAGACGAGTCATGAAGAATATTATCTGTATCTCCAGACATCTGATCTTCTTCAGCTTGCCGTCCGGTATCTTGTTCAGGCAGTTGAACATGCCCGAAGTATTGGGAGCATTCCCGAGGGGAACGCCTCTCTTAGCCTGCCGGACGGAACCCTCACGACCGATGACTTCGGCAACATCTTCTATCTTGGACACTCGGGTACGGAAACCGTCTCCCTGATACAACGGATAACCGGTAGTCTGGAAATCACGTGGAAAAGAGACGTGGGGACTATCGTCATCATTCAGGAAAGTCGGGGGAGAATGTATCTCGAAACATCCGCAAAAAAACGCATATATTATCCGGACTCCATAATCTTCGTTGAGGATACCTTCGGAAGAATGTACCGCCGGAAAATAGAATAAACTGTCTCTATTCTTAGAGAGAGGAAAATCATCACAAAAACGTATTTTTATCAGATTCCTGGTAAATATAGTGTCCAGAATTTTCTATACTATCCTTCTGCATAAGTATTTAGTGTGTTAATACTATATGAACTGTCCCTAAATCTTGACGAATTTTAAGATAGAGACTCTCTGAAGGTAAAATACATCACATTCGCAGAACTGCAGATCGCAACTGTCATCCAAAATCATCTGAGATATCTACCTCCTTAGACATACTTTTTTGAAAAAAATTCTTGCTAAAAAGAAAAATCTCTACAGATATTCCAAATTTTTTGGGTCAGCATTAATCCTCATGCAGTAGGATTCAGTTGATCCTGTTCCCTCGGGAATTCTCGCATCATAGCGGGATTATTCCTCTATCAGACCCGTATCATAGATACGGGTGTTCGAGAGACCAGCCTTCTGATTTCCTTCAGGAACACCACAACTATGATAAAACGACTGGAAATTACTATTGCCAACACCGTAACCTGCATACAGGACGCCGTCCTCTGTCTCACCGGGGAATCAGCCGTTCGCAAAATGGGTCTCTCGGATACAAACCGCGAAGAATACTACAACTATCTCCAGGCCTCCGACCTTCTGCATCAGGCAGATCTCTATCTTGCCAAATCCGCAGAACATGCCCGAAGTATTGGTGGTAGTATCCCCGGAGAGACGTCGCTGGATCTATCGGACGGAACCCTGACACTCGACAAATTCGGCAATATCATCTATCTCGGACGGTTTGAAACGGGGACAATCTCTATGGTGAAACGCATCACCGGATTTCTGGAAATCACCTGGAAAACAGAGTCCGACGACATTCTCATCACCCTCGAAAGCCGGGGACGAATGTATCTGAACACCTCCCGGAAAAAACGCATGTACTATCCTGATGCAACCATCTTCACCGAAGATGAATCCGGGAGAAAATATATTGAAACCTCTGCGTAGGGGGACCGGCAGCAGAAAGCTCTCCGATTCTCTTCAGGAAAACACACACCCCCAAACCGGAGCCTATCTGTGTATAGTATCCGGATACCTCCTATATTTCCCGTCTGTTGGCATGCAGATATCTGTTTTCCCTGAACGAACGATATGAACCGGACTGCTTGTTGAAACCGGTAAAAAAAAGTTTTTTTTTCTGAAACCGTCTCCAGTTATCCTGGAATCAGCGCACCATACAGTCGATGCTTCCCGGAAAATATTCTTACAGATCAGGGCAGTTGCCATCTCTCAAATGAATATACCCTCCTACAGTAGTATTTAATGTATTAATACTATATGAAGTATCGCTAAATCTTGACATATTGTGAGATATCGACGATCTGGAGATGATACGGGTCTGCATTACAGAATTGCATATCATAACTGTCACAGAAATTCACGTGAAATGCAGGTCGATATAGATATTCATTGTTCAAAATATTTCTCGAAAAAAGAGACACAATACTCTAATTTTCCGATATTTTTCCAACTGATGCAATCCTTCTGTAGTAGGATTCAGTATTTTCTGGTTTCATAAGAATACTTCCACCATATCTGGGTTATTCTGATTTTACGCCCGTATCATGGATGCGGGTGTTCGAGAGACCAGTCTTCTGATTTCCTTCAGGAACACCACTACCATGATGAAACGACTGGAAATTACCATTGCCAACACCGTAACCTGTATTCAGGACGCCGCACTTTGCCTCACCGGGGAATCAGCAGTCCGTAAAATGGGTGTCTCGGACACAAACCGCGAAGAATATTACAACTACCTCCAGGCCTCCGCCCTTCTTCGTCAGGCCGATCTCTACCTTGCCAAATCCGCAGAACACGCACGCAATATCGGCAACAGCACAACTGGGGAAACATCACTGGACCTGCCGGGCGGAACACTCACGCTTGATAAATTCGGCAACATCATCTATCTCGGTCAGCTTGAGACAGGAACAATCTCCATGGTGAAACGCATCACCGGATTTCTGGAAATCACCTGGAAAACAGATTCTGACGACATCCTCATCACCCTTGAAAGCCGGGGACGAATGTATCTGGAAACTTCCCGGAAAAAATGCATGTACTATCCTGATGCAACCATCTTCACTGAGGACGATTCCGGAAGAAAATATATCGAAACCTCCAAGTAAGGAGACCGGCAGCAGAAAGCTTTCCGATTCCCTTCAGGAAAACACACCCCCAAACCGGAGCCTATCTGTGCATGATTATCCGGATATCTCCTATATTTTGTGTCTGTTGGCATGCAGACACCTGTTTCCCCTGAACAAACAAAACGGTTCGGACTGCTTGCTGAAACCGGGAAAAAAGGAAAAAAGGAAAATTATGTTACTCTGGGTCTTCCGCAAGCCATGCCTTGTACTCCTCATCGCTTGGCTTCCAGGAGGGCTTCTTCAGCTTGCGCAGAATGATCGGCGGTAACAGGATAATTACCAGCACGGAAATCAGCATACCGATAACATACAGAATTGTCTGTGTCATCCCGTAACTCACACCGTTCGTCTCCGGCAGGAGTCCCACCGCAAATGCAAAGAACAGCGTAATCAGGGCAACTCCGCCGACGATCCACATACCGGCCTTCCCACCCGGAAGTTTGTACGGACGCTTCACATCCGGTTTCGTCTTCCGCAGCTTAATGAACGCCGCGAACATAAACATATACATCACCGCATTGATCAGCGAGGTAATTGCCGTCAGAATCCAGTATCCCTCATTGATCGACGGAATTGCGACCATGGCAATCGCAAACGCCGAAGAGATAATACCCTGAACGACTAAAACGCCGAGAGGCATACCGTACTTGTTTGTCTTCCGGAAAATTGGCGGCAGATCACCGGTCATTGCAGCAGGAAGAAGACCTTTTGCCGGACCGACAACCCAGGTGGACAACTGGGCGATAATACCGATCGCAAGCATAATTGCGACAGGAATAACCAGCCACTCCACATGCATATGGGTAAACATTGACAGGAACGTCTGAACGATACCTGCGTTCAGGCTGATCTCGTCAGCCGGAATCACCACACCAACCGCAAGAGTTCCGAGAATCGACATGATACAGATGATGGCCGCTGCAATAAACATCGCAATCGGATAATCCCGCCGCGGATTCTCTGTCTCACGGGCATGATATCCTGCCATTTCCATACCGGCAAACACGAGAATCATACTTGCCGCGAACGTAATCGTACTCATGTTCATCGACGGTAGCATGTTATCGACCGTCGGGGCACCGAGAGCATTCGGGTTACCCATAGCAATCCAGACAATCATCAGTACCACAATGATACCGATTGGAATCAGAGAACCAAGGAACGTACCCACCGTTGACAGCAGCGTCGAGTTTTTCGTCGAGCTGTAAAAGTTAAACAGCGTCACACCCCAGTAACAGGCAAGCATGGCGATTGCCATATAGATGTGGTTGTTTCCAAGCGTCGGTGCGAGAACCGCATATGCGAGAGTCGCCGCAAAGAACGACACCACGGTCGGGAACCACACCAGATTGTTCACCCAGGAACACCAGATTGTAATGAAACTCCCGTCTCCGGGAAATGCCTCTTTCACCCATGCATAAATACCTCCGGCTTTTGGCCAGGTAGAGGCAAGCTCAGCTGCAACGAGAGCGGTTGGAATCAGGAAACACACGGTAAACAGAACGTACCAGAAAATCATTCCCCACCCTTCCATGGCCATCGTCGGGAAGTTCCGCAGACTTAACACTGCGGCGACGTTGATCATCGCAAGGGAGATAATTCCAAGTTTTTTGTTGGAGCTGAGTTTTTTTGCCGGGGCACTTCCACTGGAAGTGCCCGTGGCAGCTGTTGAATCAGTCATGAGAACATTACTCCTTTAAACAGTACACATAGTAGGTTCCGTCGACCGCCTCGACTCCATGGGTGTCGTGGGCGAATCCCGGAAACTTGCGGTCGAAACCCTGCAGAGTTTTCAGATACATCAGAATCGGGCCGTCTGCCTTCCCGGCACACTCGCCCGGCATGAGCATGGGGATTCCCGGCGGGTACGGAACAACACCGGTCGCAACAATGCGGTTTGCCATTTTGTCAACCGGTACGTGCTCAACCTGGCCTTTTACAATGTAGCGGTAAGCATCCGACGGCTTCATCACCGGTTTGGGCATTACTGCACAGGCCTCGTTTGCAAGCTGGGTCTGGCGGGTGGATTTAATGTACTGGTGCATCTCTTTTGCAAGAGTCTGCAGTGTCATACCGCTGTAGCGGTCCGGATATGCCTTGACCAGATCCGGCAGGACATCCATGAGCGGGGTGTTTTTGTCGAACAGGGTCTTGAAGTCGAAGAGTGCCGACATCAGTGTTCCCCACTTTCCTTTGGTGACCCCCATTGAGAAGAGGAACAGAATGTTGTAGTCGCCGGACTTCTCGTTGATGATACCTTTCGTATCGAGGTAGGCAAGCACGATCGCTGACGGAATCCCGAAGTCCGCGTGAGTTCCGTCGTCCTTCATTCCCGGAGTCAGGACGGTAACCTTGATCGGATCCAGCATCGCCCAGTTCTCGGTCATCTCCGGGAAACCGTGCCAGACCTCTCCGGGACGAAGCGTCCAGCAGCCTGGATTGTGAGCAAGGACTGCCGGGTCGGCATCAGCGAACGATACTTTCCTGCCGTCCGGCAGAGTAACCATGTCGGGCTGCCAGGCCTTGAACCACCAGTCACCGGGTTTGCAGATGTTCATCTCACCGCAGGCTCTGGCCATCATCTGACGGAACCGGATGGCCTCTTCAATGGACTCCTGCATGAGCGCCTCGCCGCCCATATCCATCATTTTGGACGAGACATCCAGGGACGCAATAATACTGTACTGCGGGGAGGTAGAGGCATGCATCATGAACGCTTCGTTAAAGAGAGCGTGATCCAGCGGGTGCTGACCGTTTTTGATATGGATCATCGATGCCTGGGATAACGCCGCGAGCAGTTTGTGGGTGGACTGTGTGGTAATCACCGTCGGCCGGTTTGCTGCAGACCGTTCATCATCATGCATTCCGAACCGGCCGGCATACATCGGGTTGAACTTCGCGTATCCGTACCAGGCTTCATCGAAGTGGATGGTGTTCACTGTTTTCCCAAGCAGTGATTCCGCATGGACTGCATCGTAACAGACACCGTCGTAGGTGGAGTTCGTAACAACCGCGGCGGCCGCTGTTTTGTCGGCGGCCTTGGATGCCAGCGGGTGGGTTTCGATCTTCTTTGCCAGAGTTTCCTGTTTCATCTCCTGCTCCGGGATAGGTCCGAGAATACCATACCGGTTTCTTGTCGGCACCATGTAGACCGGGATGCCGTGATCAAGCGTGAATGCCTGTTCGAGGGATTTGTGACAGTTCCGGTCCACAAAGACGATTTCATCCGGGGCAACGAGTGCTCCCTGTACGACACGGTTCGATGTGGAAGTTCCGTTCGTGACAAAGAAGGTCATGTCGGAACCAAACACTTTGGCCGCGTACTTTTCCGCTTCACCAATAGGTCCCGAGTGGTCAAGCAGACTGCCGAGTTCCCCGACCGATATGGAAAGGTCGGAGCGGAATGTCTGTTCTCCGTAAAATTCATAGAAAAGTTTGCCGATAGGTGACTTCAGAAAAGCCGTTCCGGCGGTGTGGCCGGGAGTATGCCAGGAGTACTCGTAGTCTTCGGAGAAGTCCATGAGTGCGCCGAACATCGGCGGGAGGATGGCTTTCCGATATTTCCGGGCAGCGGATTTGATTCTCCCTGCGATGAACTCCGGCGTATCACCGAGAATCCATGCATACTCATCGATGGTGGAGAACACCTCAACCGGGATTTTTGAAAGATCACCCGGCTCGGTGAGGAGAAAAATACTGACGTATTTGTTCTGTTTGCGGATGAGTTTGATTAACTCCTGGGCACTCTGGGCATGCCAGTCGATTAAGATACAGTCTGCCATCGCACCGTTTGCAATGAATCCGTCTTTGAGGCCTTCAAAGGTGTCAACGGTAATGACGTGCATATCATCATGTTTCAGATGATCAATGAGTGCCTGCATGTTGTGGGCAAAGGCACTACCGGATTTGGTGTCTGCCCCAATTATCAGGACGGACAGGGTATCTGTTGATTCCATAAGTATTCACCTGTTGTAGATACAACATTCGCGTGCAAGGTCTGTGACCTTGCGTGTCGCGTAAGTCTCCGACTTGGACCTGTTGTATGCTGAACTATTGCCCTCCTGTTAATAAAACCGTATCAATTGTGACAAAATTTTTGGGTATTTTTGTAACATTCGATATATTTAATACAGTATTTTGGATTTCTAACCCTGTTTTTTGTCACGTGAGATAGGTATATATGGGATCGGCATGACTGACCGGATTTTCTTTCCTGCAGGGGAGGTCGGGATCAGCCGGGCTCGGCAGGCCCCCGGAGAAAAGGATGGAAGTTCGCGCAAATATCCGGATGCCCGCGGGACACGATTTTGTTATATTGTATCTTTCAGATATCCATACCCTGCAGCATCCATCTCTTCATACGCTACAGCTACAAACCGGAGGGCAGATCCGTTGACGCAGAACCGAATGCCTGTGGGTGTCGTTCGAACATACCAATTCCTAATGTTGGGGGGTCGCTGCCCCTGTCCGGGGCAGCAGCGACCCCCCCACAGGAATTGATATCTTCGACTACTCGCCCTTCGGGCTCGGAGAGGGCTACCCCTAGTGGGGGGAACCCCGCAACGGAAGACCTAAAGCGCCGCCCGGCTCAGCCGCTTCGCGGCGGCGCTTTATATAGAATTATAATGGGCTGGAAAATCGCCTTTGGCGATTTTTATTCGCTGTATTCGCGCTATTCGCGTTTTTATGAAAGTAGCCGCTTCGCGGAAAGCCCCCCTCCGGGGGACTACTAGGAACCCGCCCGGCACCGCGTCAGAATCCGAAGATTGCCCGGGCGACCACATAACACACAAACGACACCGCCGCTGCCGCGGGAATCGTCAGAATCCATGCCGTCACCATCTGCCGGACTGCTCCCCAGCGGACAGCACCAAACCCGCGGGTCACTCCCGTTCCCATAATCGTCCCGCTTGCCACATGTGTCGTTGAAACCGGCACCCCAAACATCGTCATAAACGACAGCACCAGACCACCCGACATCGCCGCGGAAAAACCCTGATACGGCCGGATACGGGTGATGCCTGTACCCATCTTCTTAATAACCTTCCACCCTCCCGACAGGATACCCAGCGAAATTGCCAGTGCCGACAACACAATCACCCACAGCGGCAGCTCCGCATCCGCCGTTACCAGACCCGCAGAAATCAGAATTGCAATAATAATACCCATCGCATTCTGGGCATCATTTCCGCCCAGACTCATCGCCTGAAAACCGGAACCCACAATCTGTGCCCGCTGGAACCACTTGTTCATCTTCGTCGGCTGACGGGACCGCTCCATCAGCTTCGTCAGCACCGTAGTCACCGTATATGACACCAGCAGACCTAATATCGGCGACACACAGATAAACAGCAGAATCGCAAGCAGTCCGCTGATCACAAACAGATCCAGAATCATCAGAATCGGAATTGTCACAATCGCCCCGATCCCTGCTCCCAGCTTTGCATAAAACAACAGCGAATCCTTCGCCAGAACCGCAAGCAGAACCATGATTCCTGCCCCGACAGCTGCTCCTGCAGTCAGATACAGAACCGTGTAGCCGACCATCTCCGGTACCGGCCAGAAAATAGCACCAATTCCTCCGCCGGCAAGACCCACACCCATCAGACCGCCCACCAGAGCATGGGACGATGACACCGGAATTCCATACTGTGAACAGGCATTCACCCATAACACCGCTCCGATCAAACCAATAAACAGTAAAACAGGCGTAAAAATCTCAGGGGTAACAATCCCTTTCCCGATCGTTTTTGCAACCGCCGTCGAATAAATGAACGGACCTGCGAGACAACAGACCGACGCTAAAATAATCGCCGTTCGCGGCGCCAGAGCACGCGTTGCAACGGTCGTTGCGATTGTATTCGACGCATCATTCCTGCCGTTTGAAAAGTTAAACGCAAGTGCGATAACAATGCCGAGTATGATAATAATCGTATTTGCGTCCATCGCACTCACGTATGGCGGATAAGAATTGCAGCAAACACATCGGCCACATCTTCACACTTATCGGTCGCAATCTCGAAATGCTCATAAATATCCTTAAACTTAATGATCTCCACCGGATCTTTCGTTTTAAACAGACCATGCAGCGCATTCGACAGAATATCATCTCCCTGATTTTCCAGCCGGTTAATCTCAATACAGCAGCCGGTAATCGTCTCAGGATCATGCAGCGTCCGCAGCCCCGCAACACCGGTTTTAATCTCCTCGGCTGCCTTGCGGATAACCTTGGAAAACTCAACCATATACTCATCAGGCTTCTCCACCTCATAGATCAGAAGCATATTCGTACCTGAATCAATAAAGTCGATCACATCATCCAGCGCCGTTACCAGGCGGGAAATTTCTTCAGGTTCAATGGGGGTAATAAACGTCCGGTTCAGTTCATCATACGCCCGGTGAGCCATAGCATCACCCCGATGTTCCAGATCCTTCATCTGCCGGTATTTTTCCTGAATATTCGTATAATCCGACAAAATATTAATCAAAAGATCTGCTGCCTCGCAGACAATCTCAGCCTGTTCCTCGAACAGCTCAAAAAAGATCTTATCCTGTGGCATCACCCAGCTTTTCAACCCCATCGTACACGTAACCTCTCTACAAGATACATAGTAAGGTATGTTACATGAATCTTTGCCTTTGCAGCCGGCAGAAAAAAAGAAGAATTATTCCTGTCACTCGTCTCCGCCGAGATCCAGTTCTTTTCGTTTCCAGTCTCCCTTCCGGTAGAAGTAGAAGTCGCAGAGGCACATTACCACTGTTCCGCAGACCACTGCATACCAGATAAACTGGAGGGAATGACCGGTCAGTGCCAGAGCGGCCGACAGACCAACCTGGACAATCAGCTGCCCGATAACCGCAGAGTACATTCCCGGTTTGGTCAGCCCCGCACCGTTCATCGCAAATCCCAGTGTCATGGCAATTGCAATCAGGAAGTAGGACGGCGGAATCGTATGCATAAACTCCAGACCGTCTGCAAGACTTATCGCTTCCAGGCCGAAGAATGACAACAGTCCTTCGGCATTCAGGATATAGAAGACCGCAACACAGGCCATAAAGATGGCGTTGATGACAATGGCATACTTCACTGCGGCTTCTGCCCGTTCCACCTTCTGTGCCCCGAGGTTCTGTCCGACCATGACTGCAATTGCCGTACAGAATCCCATGACGATGATGAGGCCCAGCATATCCAGCCGGACGGACACACCATAGGCAGCTGTGGCTTCCAGACCGTAGAGGGCAACAATTGCCGTCATAAACAGGAATGCCAGACTTCGTACGCCGCTCTGAATGGCGGACGGGATGGCAATGCCTACAATGTCTTTGATGAGTGCCGGTTCAAACGAGAATTTGGTCGGCAGCCGGACGGGACAGTCCCGGAACTTCGGATGCAGATAAATAATTCCCAGCAGCAGGAGAATGCCTGCTGTCCGCGACAGGAGTGAGGCATAGGCGGATCCGGCGATGCCGAATGCCGGCATACCGAACATTCCATGGATCAGTGTGGGGTTGAGAGCGATGTTTACGATGTTGATTGCAATCATTACATACATCGGCGTTCGGGAATCGCCGCTGCTTTGAAACGCAGTCACGAAGACCATCAGTACAACCATCACAAACAGGCCGACCAGCAGTGGCTGGAGGAATTTTGCTCCTTCAATGACCGCATCCGGGTCTGCTCCCAGCAGGCGGAGCAGGTCTTCGGACCAAAACATGCCGATCACGGCGATGATTGCGGCAAATCCTAAGACGAGGTAGAGGGAGTGGACTAAAATTACCTGAATACGTCCGGGTTTGTCCGATCCGTAGGCTCGTGATATGAATGCTGCAGTTGCGGTGACAATGCCGAATATGACGGTGGTGAGTACCATGATGATCGACATACTCATGGTGCCGCCTGCAATGGCGGCATCTCCGAGTTTGCCGATGAAGTACATATCCACTACTTCCAGAATGCTCTGGAGAATGTTACTGATGATGATCGGGAGGGCGATAATCAGGAGGGCTTTGGTGATGTTGCCCTCCGTGACGATGTTTCTTTTTTTGTTTTCTCCCGGCTCAAGCATGAAGGTACATATGCTGTTTTGACTCCAGATAAATCTGATGCTCCCCTTCAGCAGGACAGACTGTTTCTGGGGTTCGGGGAGGGAGGAAACTGTTCGAAGTCCGATTTTTTGGGGGACCTCGCTTTCGGGAAATGAACCTTCATATCCTCAGAGAGGAAATATATGATTCATGACGGAGATTGTGTTTCTTACCGATATTCACGGAAAGTTTGCGGTGATTCCACAGATTTTTGTGGAGGAGGATCCGGATTTTGTGTTTATCGGAGGTGATCTGACAGATTTCGGGCCGCTGGACGGGGTAATTCCTGCTCTTGAGGAGATTCCGGCGCCGACCTTTGTGATTCCCGGTAACTGTGATCCAAAAGAAATTATCCAGGTGATCGAGGCTTCGGATGCAATTTCTCTGCATACGAAGAGTATTGATCTGGGCATGATTACGGTGACGGGGCTGGGCGGTTCGAATACCACACCGTTTCACACGTTGTATGAACTGAGTGAGGAGGATATTGCCTCAACACTTGCGGATGTTCTGGCAAAGACAAAGAAAAACCGGTGGAATATTCTGCTGACGCATGCACCGCCCCAGGGAGCCTTGGACGGGATTGGTGAGAATGGTGAGATACATGTGGGTTCTGTAGCGATTGCGGCGGTTGTCCGCGAGTTTGATCTGATCTGCTGCGGTCATATTCATGAACAGAAAGGGATCGCAGAGCTGGAACACCGTATCTGTGTGAATCCGGGACCTGCGTCGGAAGGGAACTATGCGGTGATTACGCTGACGGATGAGGATGAGCCGGAGATTGTGCTGAAAAATATTGCGGATGCAAATCCCGCATAAGCCGGGCGGGGCGCGGGTGTCCCTGCAGACGGGGGGGTCCGTCTGCAGGCCGATGTGGTTTGCAAGCCCGCATCCTTCGTACTTGGGCTTTACTGTGGGCCCGCCATTCCCGTTTTCAGGTATATGATATGCATATATCTGTAATATGGGTGGTAGAAACACTTTTGATAGATTCCCTCAAACATGATACCTATGGGTGAACATCCGGAAAACCAGCAGCGACCAGACCATACCTATGGAATCAATGCTGCCCTCACGGTTATCGGTGGAAAATGGCCGGCACTGATTCTGTATGCCCTTGAGGACGGGACCAAACGGTACAACCAGATCCTCAAAGAGATGGATTACTGCAGTATCACCCGGTGTATGCTCACCAAAGAACTCCGGAAACTGGAATCACACGGACTTGTCACCAGAACAGTCTATTCTGAAGTTCCGCCGAAGGTGGAATACTCACTCACGGAAAAAGGACAGTCCATCATGCCGATCTTAGACCAGCTCTGCCTCTGGGGTTGTGAACATCTCACCGATGATGTGGAATATATCTGCGAATAAGCCAGTATCCTGTTGCCAAAAACTGCCATATCATTTTTTCAGGATACTCTCTGTGCCTAAAGATGTTTCCTGTTCCTTTCTATAATACAGTATCCTTTTTCATATAAATAGAATATTCGGTAATATAATAATTGGATTTTCTGTAAAAACACCCGTGAACACAGGATGAAACGTCTTCATTTCGTGCATCTGCGGGAAAGGAAACACTCCGGAGAAAAAAACATGGCACACAATACCAGAAAACATCTGACAGGAACGGTTGCAGCAGTACTTGTACTGATCACTGTCCTGAGCGCCGGATGTATCGGCAGCAGTCCGGATAATTCCGTCACACCCGTACCGACAACAGCGGCAACTCCTGTACCAACCGCCGCCGGCACAACAGCACCCGACCTCACTTCTGTTCCTACCGTTTTCCTGACCTCCGAGATCAGCCCCGAAGGTCTGATGAAGGTCTACAACGCGCTCAACCGGACGGCGGACGGAAATGTTGCGATTAAAATCCACATGGGAGAGTACGGAAATACCAACTATCTCTCCCCGAATCTGATCCGTGAACTTGTGCTTTCCGTAAACGGAACATTTGTTGACTGCAACACCGCATACGGCGGTCAGCGGGCAAGTACCGCAATGCATCTTCAGGTCGCCAGAGATCACGGATTCACCTATGCGCCTGTCGACATTCTCGACGCGGACGGAGAGATTGAACTTCCCGTTCACGGCGGTACCCGGCTTGAGAATGCCCTCATAGGCTCACACTATGAAAACTATACCTCCCTGATCTCCATCGCCCACTTCAAAGGTCATGCCATGGCAGGATTTGGAGGAACCTTCAAAAATCTTGGCGTCGGTCTATCCTCTGCATCCGGCAAGGGCCTTGTGCACGGTAACGGTCAGGGCGGCGGTCTTTTTTCCGCAAGTACCGACCAGTTCCTTGAACAGGTAGCCGAAGCGGCAAAGGCAGTGATCGATGACAAAGGAGAGGGAATTGTCTACATCAACGTCCTCAACAACCTCTCGGTTGACTGCGACTGTGATGCCAACGCTGCCCATCCGGAGATGGACGACATCGGTATCCTCGCCTCCCTTGACCCGGTTGCAATTGACCGGGCAGGTGTGGATCTGATCTATGCAGCCCCTGCAGATCAGAACCAGCATCTGGTCGAACGGATTGAATCACGAAACGGCACTCACCTCCTTGACTATGCAGAGCAGCTCGGCCTCGGCAGTCAGACCTATACGCTGGTACGTTTAGATGCTTGAGTACCTGTCCGGCCAGCTGATCTACTTCACCTACTATTTTTCCGTACAGCTGGAACAGATTCTGCCGTACTGGATCTTCGGTACCATACTTGGATCGATAATTTCCGTGTTCGGGAAAGAAAAAATTCACACCCTTTTCTCTGCACTGCAAAACAAACGGCTTGGCATCTTCGGTCTCGTTCCCGCATCCCTGATCGGCATTGCTTCCCCGCTCTGTATGTACGGAACGATCCCCATCGCCGCAGCATTCTCCGAAAAAGGTGCCCGGGATGACTGGCTCGCCGCATTTATGATGAGTTCGATCCTCTTAAATCCGCAGCTGCTGATCTACAGTGCAGCTCTGGGCGAAACACTGCTTGTGATCCGGGTGGTAACCTGTCTTCTGTGCGGGATATGTGCCGGTCTCTGCATCCGGTACTTCTACCGGAACAGATCCTTTTTCAACTTCTCAGGACTGACCGAACCCCCCTGTCGTGATACGGATCCCAGCCCGGCAAAACGGCTGCTGTGGAACATTCTTCGGAATTTCCGTGCAACCGGCGGATATTTCCTGCTTGGAATCATACTTGCAGTCCTGTTCCAGATGTACGTCCCGGCAGACGCCTTTGCAACGCTGTTTGGCGATCAGCACGGCTTTGGTGTATTGATGGCTGCAACACTCGGGGTGCCGCTCTATGTCTGCGGCGGGGGAACCATACCTCTGCTGGTTGAATGGATGCATATGGGAATGAGCCCGGGAGCTGCGACCGCATTTATGCTGACCGGCCCTGCGACAAAGATTACAAATCTCGGAGCGGTAAAGATAGTGCTTGGAGCAAAGCCGTTCCTGTTCTATCTGGGATATGTGGTTGTGTTTGCAATGCTGACCGGATTCCTGGTGGATAGTATTCTTTAGGAGGGAGCCTACCACAAAAAAATTTTATTGGTTTTTTTCCGGAACATGAAAACCGGGAGTTTTCAGAACCTCATGCATCCGGCTGAAGGGGGCCGTAAAAGTGCGATGCAGTTGCCCCGCCGTCTTGGGACCCCGCAACGGAAGACCGAAAGCGCCGCCGGGCGAAGCCGCTTCCGCGTCTTCACTCAGTCGTCGCTTTAGGTCTTCCGTTGCGGGGTTCCCCCCACTAGGGGTAGCCCTCTCCGAGCCCGAAGGGCGAGTAGTCGAAGATATCAATTCCTGTGGGGGGTCGCTGCTGCCCCTGTCCGGGGCAGCGACCCCCCAACATTAGGAATTGGTATGTTCGAATGGCAGCCGCGGGAATCCTTACCGGAAATTACTTCTCCCTCCCTTTCTGAGCGCACATCTTAATTGCTTATACACACTATTATAATAGATGCAGGTTCTCGCATGGCCTGTAGAATACCCCGTATGGGGAGGTGTGTATGAACAAACTGGTGAACGCAAATACCGTGGGGGAATAGTATCGTGAAAAACGTCGTTCCCTTCATCGCGGCGACTGTTGCCGCCTTTATCGTCTATCTCGTACTATCCGTCGGCTCCGCCGGCGAGACAAACTCGATCCTTCTCTGGTCGATCCCCGAACTTGTCATCGGACTAATCCTTTCGATTATTACCGGGCTGCTATGCCGCAAGCTCTGGCAGGGAAAACGCTACACCATGGCAAATCCCCTTCGCTGGCTGCTGCTTGCTGTCTATATCATTCCGTTTGTAATCGAACTGATTATCGCAAACCTTATCGTTGCAGGAAAGATCATCACCGGCAGAAACATTCGTCCGGGCATCGTCAAACTCACGCCCGGCCTCAAAACTGATGCCGGAGCGTTGCTGCTTTCCGCCTCCATCACGTTCCAGCCCGGAACCGCGACAGTTGATGTCAACGAAAAGACCCGCGAACTCTATATTCACTGTCTTGACGTCGGCGATTCACCCAAAAAAGAGATGGAACCCGGCAAAATCTTTGCAAAACTTGATCTTGCCAAATGGATACGGAGGATCACCGAATGATTGACATCTTCATGATCGCCGCAATCATCTTTGTCCTCCTCATCTTCGCCTGCGGAGTCCGGATGTGGATGGGCCCGACCAACGCCGACCGGATGCTCGCACTTGATGTCATCAACGCAATCGTTGTCATTCTCATGATCATCCTCTCCATCCGGTTCCAGCAGCCGGGCTTCATCGATGTCGCCATCGTCTACGCCCTGCTCTCGTTTGTCGGAACGCTCTATATCGCCAAACTCATCAGAGGTGACCTCGAATGATGGAAACTGTAATCCTCATCTTTGTGGTACTGTCGCTCATCTTCAGTATCCTCGGCGTTGCCGGTCTTTTCCGGTTCCCGGACTTCTACACAAGAATCCACGCCGCAGGTCTCGTCGGCAGTTTCGGTCTCCTGTTTGCCGGTGCCTCCGTCCTGCTCTATGCATACACCCTGTATGCCGCAGGTGAATCTGCATGGTTCAACTACGGTGCCCACGTGATTCTGGCACTCGCCATCGTCGTCGTTACCGCAACCACCTCGACCCATGCCATTGCCCGCAGTGCCTACCGAAGCGGCAATATGCCAAAAGACGTTAGTGTCGACGCTCTGAGGGAGGACGAACCAAAAATGAAGGCTCAGGAGGAAGCGAGAAAATGATCGAACTGTTCCCGGCATCCTATGCTGTTCTGCATGTCCTGTTCCTCGCGGCAATGATTCTCTGCGCCGTTGCCGTCTTCTTCTTAAAAGATCTGATCGCCGCAGCAATCGCTTTTGCCGCGTTCAGCTTCCTGCTGGCTCTCGAATTTTTCATCCTGCAGGCACCGGATGTCGCCATCGCCGAAGCATCAATCGGGGCCGGAATCTCAACCGCCATTCTGATCATCGCAATCCGGGGAACCACCCGTGAGGAGAGCGAGTAATATGGCACGCTGTTCAATTCCCCCGAAACTTACGATCTTTCTGGTAATTGCGATTACGCTGATCCTGCTGTTGCCGGCGTTCGGCCTCTCATTCGGCCAGCCGCTCGCATCGGCAACCGACCAGTACTACATCGACAACACGCAGGAACAAACCGGCTCGAACAACGCCGTTACCGCGATCGTCTTCGACTTCCGCGGGTTTGACACCCTCGGCGAAGCTACCGTTCTCTTCATTGCCGTGCTGGGTGTATCCATGTTTTTCCGCAGGAGGCACTAAAATGGTTACAGGACTTATCGGACGAACCGCAGGACGCCTGCTCGTTCCGTTTATCTTTATCTTCGGCTTCTACATCGTAGCCCACGGTCATCTCTCGCCCGGCGGAGGATTCCAGGGAGGAGCCGTTATTGCAACCGGCGTCGCACTCGTCCTTGTCTGTTACTACTACCGCGAGTGCATGGAACATTTCATCGAAGCAAAGAACTTCAAACTCATCGAGTCCGCCGGTCTGATATTCTTCATCTGTACCGCCCTTGCAGGACTCGTCCTTGCATCAAGCTTCTTCTTCAACTGGCTTAACGCCAGCGGCGGCCTCTTCGGCAACCCGGTTGCCTACGGTGTCAACGCAGGCGACATGTTCACCGCCGGAACCATTCCGCTGATGAACTTCGCCGTCGGTATCGAAGTCTTCGCCGGCCTGTCGGTCGTGATGCTCTACATGTTTGCCGGTCTCAAGGAAATCATGCAGAAAGATGAGGACGATGAACCTCAGAGCTTCGCCCAGACGGAGGAGGAATCATGATTGCAAATCTGCCGTTTATCGCCGTTGCTCTGCTGATAGGTATTGCATTTGCGATGATTCTCCTCAAACGCAACATGATCAAAATGATCATGGGTCTCGGTATTCTCGAAGGAGCGGTAAACCTCTTTCTTGTCAGTCTGGGATACCGGGAAGGCGGTATTGCGCCGATCTTCACGAGTGCCCCGGCCGGCATTGAGATGGTCATGCCGACCGTTCAGGCGCTGACCTTAACCAACATCGTTATCGGTGTTGCAACAACTGCTCTGATGCTGGTTTTTGTGATGCTGATCTACAAAAAGTACGGTACCGTCAATGCGAATGAAATGCGGAGGCTCAAAGAATGAACGCCGACTTTTTCCTCGCAAACCTGCCGGCCCTGCTGATCGCAGTTCCGCTGTTCGGCGCATTCATGACCCCGGTCTTTGGCCGCTTCCTGCCGAAGATCCGGGACGCCTGGGTAATCCTTTCAAGCTTCGCCGCCTCGGCAGTTGCCCTGCTCCTCGCAGCACAGGTCTATGCCAAAGGTGCCGTCCTCTATGTGTTCGGCGCAGCCCCGGGTACCGGTGCGATTCCGGTAGATTCCGGCGGTATTCCGATCCGCATCATTTTCAACATCGACGGCTTCGGGGCATTCATGCTCATCTCCGCTGCGATAGTTTCCTTTGCGGTAATTCTCTATCTGACGGTTTCGCAGAGCAAACGCAGTTCCCGGTCCGAGTTCTATGCCCTCTACCTCCTGCTGGTCGCAGGAGTCTTCGGCATGGTCTCAACCGGCGATCTGTTCAACTTCTTTGTGTTCCTTGAGATCAACTCACTGGCAGCGTCGGCCTTAATCGCGTATCACCGCAACGGCGGTCTTGCTGCGGAAGGGGCACTGAAATATTTAATCGTCAACACCGTTGGCGGCCTGATGATTCTCTTTGCCATCGGCCTTCTGTATGCCCAGTACAACTCGCTGAACATGGCGGTCATCGCCTCGCAGCTGTCGCTGACAACGCTGAATCTGCTGGCTCTCGTGCTGTTTATCGCCGGCCTTGCGACCAAGGCAGGCGCCGTCCCGTTCCACTTTGCAACGCCGGACGCCTACTCGGTCGCACCGTCCGGGGTAACCGCACTCATGATCGTCGCAAGTCAGGCGGGTCTGTATGGAATGTTCCGGATTCTCTTCTCCGTCTACGGAGGGGTGTTCACGTCCGCAACTGTCGGCTGGATTGTAATTATCCTCGGTGTCCTTTCGATGTTCATCGGTGTCACGATGGCAATCCCGCAGAAAGATATCAAGCGGCTGCTGTCGTATCATGCGGTCTCCCAGACCGGGTACATGCTGCTTGGTGTCGGTGTCTGTCTTGCCGTTCTCGGGGACGTAGCCCTGACGGACGCTTTCGGGAAAATGGCCATGGAAGGAGGTCTCTTCCATATCATCAACCATGCAATGTACAAGGGTCTCCTGTTCCTCGCGGTGGGTGCGGTGATCTACCGGACCGGCGTGTGGAACCTCAATCGGATGGGGGGTCTCGGCCACAAAATGAAGTGGACGATGATCTTTTTCTTAATCGGCGCACTGGCGATTGCCGGCATTCCGCCGTTCAACGGCTTTGCCTCAAAGCTGATGCTGTATGAATCGACGTTCGCATTTAACCCGGTCATCGCGATCATTGCCATGGTAGTGAGTATCTTAACGCTTGCCTCGTTCATGAAGGTGTTCCACTCGGTCTTTATGGGACCGGAACTGCCTGAGTATGCGTCCGTCCGGGAGGTTCCCCGGCGGATGCTCGCCGGCATGGCAATCCTTGCGGTGTTCGTTGTCGCATTTGGTCTGGTGCCGGATCTCATCGTTGATACGCTGGTTGCCCCGGCAGCCGATGCCCTGATTCAGCAGGGCCAGTATATTGCGTCCGTCCTTGGAGGTGGATTATGATCGGAACTCTTGCAACAGGTTTTGGTATCTGGAATCCGCTGATCTGGCTTGCCGTTATCGCAACAGCTCTGGTATTTTCATATCTGATCTGGCGGTGCGGTGAATCTGATTATGACCGCGATACGGAACAGACGAAACCCTATCTTTCCGGAAATGATGAACCGGAGAAAGGGGCGGTACATATTCGTGCCGGAAACATGTACTGGGGATTTACGACCGCACTGAAGTCGTATTACGACCGGCTGATTCCGCTGCATTCGGGAATTGTGAACGATTACGTTTCCTGGTTCCTCATCGGTGTGGTGATTTTGTTCGTGGTGGTGATCCTCGTATGAAGCTGACAACGTCTCTGAACCGGTCGCTGTGGGTGTTCCACTTTAACAGTGGTTCCTGTAACGGCTGCGATATTGAGATTGTGGCAACACTGACGCCCCGGTATGATCCGGAGCGGTTTGGTATCAAGCTGGTCGGCACGCCCCGGCATGCGGATGTGCTGCTGGTGACCGGTCCGGTCACCAATCAGATGGCCGACCGGCTCCGGAGGGTGTATGCCCAGATGCCGGGACCGAAGGTGGTTTTAGTTGTCGGGACCTGCGGTCAGTCGGGCGGGGTGTTCAGTACATCCTACAACCTTGCGGGCCCAATTGACCAGCTTATCCCGGTGGATGTGTATGTGCCGGGCTGCGCTCCGCGTCCGGAGGCTATCATTCAGGGTGTGGTGACTGCCATTGCAAAACTGGAAAGACTTGAGGGAGGTGCTGAAAAATGATGGATGAGATACTTTCTCCGCAGGCTGTGGCGGATACGCTTGCCGCGGCTCTCGGGGATGCGGTGCTTGATGCGGTAATCAAAACCCGGGCTGAAGGTCAAAAGAAACGTGAGAATACGAATATCTGGATCACTATTCGCCGGGACGCGGTCCATGACGCTGTCCGGGAGCTGATGAAGATCTGGTATCCGCATCTTTCCTGTATTGCAGGATATGACTGCGGTGCAGACGCGTCGAATCTTCGCATCCAGTACATCTTTTCGATCTACGGCGGGGTTGCCGCAGGCGAGTACATGGTGATCTTTTCGCTGGATCTGCCGAAAAATGATGCCCGGCTGCCGACGATTACGGACCTTCTGGAGGGTGCGGCGTTTACGGAACGGGAAAAGACTGAGTATCTGGGCGTCACAATCGAGGGTCTGACCCCTGCGGCCCATAAATTCTTCCTGCCGCAGGACTTCCCGGACAATGTGTATCCGCTCAGAAAAGATGAGAAAAAGATTCCTGCGTCGATGGTAAAGGATCTGTGGGCCTGCGGTCGTCCTGCGGGCCGGCCTCCCGCGCCCCTGAACGGAGGTGAGGAGTAATGGCCGGAAAGAACGCACCGTACATTGTGCCGGTCGGTCCGATCCATCCGGCGTTAAAGGAGCCGGTTCACATTGAGCTGACGGTTGTCGGGGAGGAGGTTATCTCGGCGGACTTTACGCCCGGTCAGACTCATCGCGGTATTGAGTGGATGGGTTTGTCCCGCAATCCGGTTCAGATTGTCCACCTGACGGACCGTATCTGCGGTATCTGCGGGGTGACACACTCGCTGGCGTTTGCACGGGCGGTTGAGCAGATCGCCGACATTACCGTTCCGGAACGGGCTGACTATGTCAGAACGATCATTGCGGAGTTCGAACGGATTCAGTCCCATCTGCTCTGGGCAGGCGTTGCGGCGCATGAGTTAGGGTTTGATACGCTGTTTTATCTGGCGTGGCGGGTCCGCGAGGAGGCAATGGATGCGATTGAGTGTATCACCGGGAACCGCGTGAACTATGATATCATCCAGATCGGCGGGGTTCGCCGGGATATTACCGAGGCCCAGCATGATCAGATCCGCCGGTGTCTGAATACCTATAAGGATCTCTTCGGGAAGCTGAAGACGCTGTTCCTTGAGGATGCGGTTATTAATTCCCGGTGTAAGGGAACCGGTCTGTTGTCGTTTGAGAAGGCAATGGCCTATTCGACGGTCGGGCCGACCGCCCGGGCGTCGGGCTGTACGGCAGATCTGCGTGTGGACTATCCCTATGCGGCCTACGGGGATCTGGATTTGAAACCGATTCTACCCACGGTCTACGGCAGTGATGTGAACGGCGATACGTATGACAGAATTGTTGTCCGTATCTTTGAGATTGCCCAGTCGATTGAGATTATTGAGGAGTGTCTGGCAAATATGCCGGCCGGTCCGGTTCTCTGGGAGGAGAAGGTCGTGAAGATTCTCGCCGCCTGTAAGAAGGCCGAAGGTGAGGCCGTCGGCCGCCATGAAGCTCCCCGCGGAGAGTGTCTGCATTACGTGGCCATGGATACGGCGGAGGCTCCGGTTGCCTGGAAAGTAAAGGCGTCGTCCTATAGTAATCTGCATGTCTGGCCGCTGATTCTGAAAGGTGCCCAGCTTGCGGATATTCCGATTATCGTGGCTTCGGTGGATCCGTGTCTTTCGTGTACGGACCGTGTGGCAGTTACGGATGCGGACGCCGGGAAGACGAAAATTTTCACGAAGGAACAGCTGACGAAGCTTTCGTATGAGCGGACACGGAGGATGATGCAATGAACATTCTTGTTGCTGCGGTCGGTGGTACGATTCTGCTTGCGGTGCTCGGGATTGTGTTCGGGCTTTTGCTTGCGGGTGTCGACCGGCGGGTTTCGGCACGGATGCAGGCGCGGGTCGGCCCCCCGCTTCTCCAGCCGTTTACGGATGTCAGAAAACTGTTGTCGAAGCAGAATATTGTTCCGGCAAATGCGATTCCCTGGCTGTTCAATGCGATGCCGGTCATTGCACTCGCGTCGGCTGTTGCGATTCTGCTGTATCTTCCGTTCGGCAGTTTTGCGCCGGTACTGGGCGAGCTTGGCGATGTCATTCTCGTTCTGTATCTGCTGATTGTGCCGTCACTTGCTCTGGTGATCGGCGGTTTTGCTGCGGGATCTCCGTATGCGACGGTTGGTGCCCAGCGTGAAATGGTGTCGATGATTGCCTATGAGCTGCCGCTCGCAATCGCGGTGATTGCGATTGCCTGGCGGCTGATGGCCGCAGGTGTTGCGGAGCCGTTTTCGATGCTGACGCTGATGGAAACGCCGGTCTGGAATGTGGTCGGTCCGCTTGGGATTGTTGCCCTGCTGATTCTATTGGTGATGATGGCATGGGTTACGCCGGGTGAACTGTCGAAGATTCCGTTTGATGCCCCGGAGGCGGAGACGGAGCTGACCGGCGGTATTCTTGCGGAGTACTCCGGGAAAAACCTGGGTCTGTTTACGCTTGCCCAGGCGGTGAAGATGGTGGCTATGTCGGCATTCGGTATTATTCTGCTGCTGCCGTGGAATCTTTCGCCGTTCCTCGGTCTCACGGGAGCGGCGGCGGGGGTCGCGGACCTCGTCTTCTTCATCGTGAAAGTGCTGTTTGTTGTCCTCGTTTCGGTGACGGTTGTCCGGACGATGATGGCGCGGTTCAGAATTACCCAGGTTGTGGCTCTCTACTGGCTGGTGCTCGGCGGCCTTGGGGCAGTTGCTATCATTCTGCTGATGGCGGATGCGTTCCTGGTGGGGGTGATTCCTGTATGAAACTGCCGATGTTCCGGGAGATTCTGTCTCAGTCGGTAAAAAAGCCTGCAACAAATCTGTTTCCGGCTGCCCGGCTGCCGAAGTCGATTACCGGTTTTCTGGGGTCGGTTGCGGACGGGAAAGCGGAGATTGTGCCGCCGGTGGCGACTCCGGCAGCGTTCCGCGGAAAGATTGCGTATGATCGTACGATCTGCAACGGCTGCGGCCTGTGTCTGAAGGTCTGTCCGGCTCATGCGATTGAGCAGGTGGTCTATCCGCCGATGACGGTCCGCGTCACTGATGCGGAGGGGAATGTGACCGAGAAGGTGAAGACGGAGAAACGTATCCGGATTTATGTTTCCAGCTGCATTTTCTGCGGTCAGTGTACCGATATCTGTGCAAAGAATGCGTTGTCGCTTGAAGATGCGTTCCTGCTGGCAACCGAGGACCGGTTTGCCGAGAGTCAGATTGTTGAGTGACCCGGCCTCAATTCTTTTTTTGATTGTGGTGTGCTGATGCAGAAGAGGATGTTCGGTACATTTGAGGTTGTTTTTGATGCAGCCTATCTTGCTGCTGTTTTCCTCATTGCTGTGTACTATCTGTTTTTGTCATCAGCAACGTATGCTCTGCCGTTTGGTCTGATGACGCTTGTTCTTGGCTGTGGCGATGCATTTCACCTGGTACCGAGGATTTTGTCTGTGCTGCGGAATGATTCCGTGCGGTATCAGACGGAGCTGGAACGGGGGAAAATTCTTACGTCGATTACGATGACGATTTTTTATGTCATTTTGTGGCACATCGGTCTTGCTGCTTCGGGGTATCCGGATGCCGGAGTTTGTACTGCGATGGTGTATCTTCTTGCCGCGGTCCGGATTCTGCTTTGTCTGATGAAGCCGGTCAGCAGCATCGTGAGAAATGTTCCGTTTCTCTTTCTGGGGGCGGCTGTCTGTGTTTTGTTTTACAGTATCCGGTCCGGAAGCGGATTTCCTCTGATGTGGTTTGCCGTTCTGCTGAGTTTTGTATTTTACGTTCCGGTTGTCTGTTTTTCCGCCGGACATCCAAAGGTCGGGATGCTGATGCTGCCGAAGTCCTGTGTGTATCTGTGGATGCTTACGATGGGATTTTCGGTTTGAGGATCTGGTGAAGGGTATTTCATCTTTGGATATGTATATCCCCGGCAGGACATTGGGGTTTTGCTCATCAAAAATACCCATAATTTCGGGTTAAATTAAGAATTCGGGCTATTATTCTCATAATCAGGGGGTATTTGGGAGGTCCTGCAGGTCGGTCTGCGGATTTCAGGGCCTCATTTCCCGTTTATTGAGCTCAATAGAAGGCATCTGTTGCCGGGAATTTTGGGATGAGGTTTTTCGCATTTTTTCCGCGTTTCAAGTTTAGATATCATGATATTTACATTACACAGTGTTTTTGATGACCGGGTGCATTCCCAAAGGACTTGAATGGAGCGGCCCGGCTGGACGGACGGCATGCTGAAATACGGGTGTGAAAAAAGAGTTTATTCAGTTGCCGGAGTTTCAGGCTGTTCTTCAGCCTTCTTCTCCGGGCGGGGGAATGTTTCAACAAACTTCACGGACTCAATTTCCGGGAATGCATCGAATGCTTCACGGGTAATCATGTACTGGGTCATCATCCAGTTCCGGTTGTACATTGCCATCATCGGCGGTACTTCGATGGAGACAAAGCTTGCGTGGGCATTGCTGACCTTCATATCATGACCGGTAAACAGGCGGATAACACCTGCGAGTTTCTCGGCCGGGTCTTCAACAAGGCTCTCAATCTTGTAGGTATAGGTCAGCTCCTGACCGGCAAGCGGGTGATTGAAGTCGACAAGGTAACGGCTGCCGACTTTGTTGACGACAACACCTTCACGTCCTTCAACGGTCACGCGGTCAAAAGCGGCAACTTTCTGCGGGAGTGCTTTTTTATCGACTGCTTTCAGATCATCCTTTTTGTGTTCGCCGAATCCTTTTTCTGCGGGAACGATGACGGTGTACTCCTGACCGATTTCTTTTCCGGCAAGATCCTCATCAACCCCCGGGAGGACATGACCTGCACCGACTTTGACCACTGCGGGGCCGTACAGTGCGTTTTCGCGGAAAATTCCTGCTTTCTTTGCTTCTTCCACATCGGTCGTATCGAATGCTGATCCGTTTACGGAACCGGTGTAGGTGAGTTTAATATAGTCGCCATTCTGAATAGCCATACAAATTCCCTATACTATGTGCCGCGAAATCTTATAATCTTACGGTGCAGAAACGAACCGCTACGCTTATCCCTTCATATCCATGTACCTAGAGTAGTATGGCGCTGGAGATCGAAATAAAGGTCAAAGTCCCCTCTCTTGATCCGATCCGGGAGAATCTGCGGAATCATGGTGCTTGCCTGATTGCAGATCAGGATGAGCATGATATCTATTATAATGCCCCGCACAAAGACTTCGGTGTGACCGACGAAGCGCTCCGTGTCCGGTATACAACAAACCAGACCTGCGGAAAACCGATGCCGCCGAATGTCACCTATAAAGGTCCGAAGGTTGGCCGCGTCGGGTTTAAAGCACGGGAAGAGATTATCGTTGACCTTTCCTCGGGAGAACAGTTCGATGTAATCCTTCAGCGGCTGAATTTTCAGAAGACCGCAGAGGTTGTGAAACACCGGGAAATTTACCAGTGCGAGCATGCGATTGTGACGCTGGACAATGTGGCGGAGATTGGTACGTTTTCGGAGATTGAAGCTGACTTTTCTTTGTCCGAAGAGGATGCTGTCCGGGTTATCGACGAAGTTGCGGAGATGGCAGGTATCACCGGCGAGCGGCTGACGAAGTCCTATCTTGAACTGCTGCTTGATGCCCGCACCGCATCCCATTTATAGCATCCCCCCAAAACAACTCCTCATGCATACCTCAACCCGCAGGCCTGCACTCCTCACCACTCCCGACGGCGACGCCCTCCGCTGCCGCGTCTGTGCCCGTCAGTGCCGCATCTCCGAAGGTGAACGGGGATTCTGCGGTGTACGGCAGAACGACGGCGGAACACTCTATACCGAAAGCTATGGAGCCGTCACCGCCGCAGGGCTTGACCCCGTCGAAAAAAAGCCCCTCTACCACTATCTCCCCGGCACACAAACCTTCTCCCTCAGCAGTTACGGCTGCAACTTCACCTGCCGCCACTGTCAGAACTTCACTCTGTCCCAGAACATTCATGTCCCGGCCGCCGCAGCTGAACCGGAGGAGATCATCCGGCAGGCACAAAAAACCGCAGCACAGAGCATCTCTTTTACCTACAACGAACCCGTGATCAACTACGAATATGTCCTTGACATTTCCCGTCTCGCCCAGACCGCAGGCCTCGGAACCGCACTCATCACCAACGGCTACCTCACCGAGGATGCCCTGACAGGACTCGCCCCGTACACAGGCGCAGTCCGTATCGATCTCAAAGCCTTCACCGACGGTTTCTACCGTATCATCTGCGGCGCCCGGCTCCAGCCCGTCCTCGACACCATCCTCCGGGCAAAAGATCTCGGTCTCCATATTGAACTTGTTACCCTCATCATCCCCGGCTACAACGACAGTGAAGAGGAAATCAATGCCATGCTCTCCTGGGAACTTGATCACCTCGGCCCTGCCGTCCCGCACCACTTCACCGCATTCACTCCCATGTATCAGATGGAACACGTACCGCCGACCCCGCCGGAAACCCTGGACAGAATTTACCGGCAGGCACACAACGCAGGTCTCTATTATCCCTACCTTGGGAACATCATGCATCTCGCAGGTTCCAGCACCCGCTGCCCGGCCTGCGGGGAACTCCTCATTCTCAGAGCCGGGTACGTTGCAAAATTCCCGGGGCTCCGCGACGGAAAATGTATCCGCTGCGGCCGTCCGCTGGAAGGAGTCTTCCAGCCGCCGCAGTCGTCCGCATACACAGATTGATACCTCCCGGTTTCCCATGAGTACTCATGCAAATGCGACCCATGCGGAGGAAAACAGCACAGCTTACCGATGACCAGACCCGTGACGTTCTCACCCAGGGACTCTGGGGAACACTTGCAACCGCTGATGCCGAAGGTCATCCCTACGCAACACCGATGAACTACGTCTATACCAACGGCGTAATCTATCTCCACGCCGCAAAGGAGGGACACAAACTGGACAACATCCGGGACAATCCCAACGTCTGTTTCTCTGTAGTTACCACCGCCGTCGTGCATCCCGACCGGTTCGATACCGAGTATGCAAGTGCCGATGTATTCGGAACCGCCGGAGTAATTACCGATTCCGCAGAAAAACAGGCAGCACTCGCCGCCCTGATGCAAAAATATTCCCCGGACTATGCAGCCGAAGCCGCACGGTATGTAGAGAAAAACATCGCCAGAACCGCAGTTATCGCAATACATATTACCGGAATCTCCGGAAAACACAATCAGTAACCGTTCCGTGTTTCCGGAACTGATACCGGCACGGGAACTGTATTCTCGCGGCTGCGGAATTTCCCTCTCTCTAGTGTGGTCTTTATAGTCTTCCAAGACCAACCATATGCAGAGATTTTCTATGTTTTTCATTGGTGAAGCACTCGTTGGCGATGGAGCAGAACTTGCCCACATCGACCTTATGATCGGCGACAAGATGGGACCCGTCGGAACGGCATTTGCAAATGGTCTGACCCAGCTTTCTGCCGGCCACACTCCGCTGCTTGGAGTAATCCGCCCGAATCTTCTGCCTAAACCGGCAGTTCTGATCGTGCCGAAAGTCACCCTCAAACACACCGAACAGGTCACCCAGATCTTCGGTCCGGCTCAGGCAGCTGTCTCCAAAGCTGTTGCCGATGCGCTTGAGGACGGTGTGTTTACCGGTATTGACGTTGATGAAGTTGTGATTGTTGCAAGTGTGTTTATCTCGCCGGAAGCCCAGGACTTCAATAAGCTGTACCGCTTTAACTATGGTGCGACCCGCCTTGCCCTGTCCCGTGCGCTGGACAAGTTCCCCGACACTGCCACTGTCCTGAAAGAGAAGGACCGGGCAGCTCACGGTGTTATGGGATTCAAAGTACAGAGACTCTGGAACCCGCCGTACCTTCAGGTCGCTATGGATCTGGTCGATATGAAGCAGGTGGAGCGTGTGCTGCGTGAAGTTCCGCAGAACGATCATGTCATCTTTGAAGCAGGAACTCCGCTGATCAAGCAGTTCGGCCTGAGTGTGATTGGTGAGATCCGCAGAATCCGCCCGAACTGTTTCATTGTTGCCGATTTAAAGACACTGGATACCGGAAACCTCGAAGCACGTATGGTCTCCAATGCCGGCGGCGATGCCGCGGTTGTTTCCGGTCTTGCACCGATTGAGACGATTGCCGCATTCATTAAGGAAGCAAAGAAATGCGGTATCTACGCAATTATTGATATGCTCAACGTTGCAGAGCCGGCAAAGCTGATTGAGAACCTCGCCAAGATGGGCGGAGCCGCACTCCTGCCGCAGTATGTGGAGATGCACCGCGCAATCGATAAGGAAGCAAGCGGCGAGTACAGCTGGGGTGATATTAAGAAGATCAAGGCGGTTGCTGCAAAGAACAATGCCAAGATTCTGGTGGCTACCGCAGGCGGCATCCGCCAGCCGGTTGTGAAGAAAGCACTGGCTGCCGGCGCTGATGTGGTTGTGGTCGGCCGGGCAATCACCGCAAGCAAGGACATTAAAAACGCAGCCGAGGGTTTCCTCGCAGAACTCGACTCGGAAGAGATCGACCAGTTCCGCGTGATGACCGACTTCTGAAGCCGGCACCGCCGGATACTCATCCGGTTTTTCTTTTTACCGCACTGCCGCAGGGATAAGTGCGAACATTTATCTTAATATCAGATGATGATATAAATATAGTAGGTATCAGAGGAATGGCAGACACAAGCAGTACTGGGGGGCAGGCACGATATCGGAAAATATTGGGTTCCGATTTTTCCGAGCGCCTGTTTTCATGGGGAAAAATACAATCCGAACTGGAATCCGCAGAAAATGAATATCTGCAGCTGGCTGCGTCCCTTTCTTCTGCCAATAAAAATATTGAAGACCTGGAACGCCGGATTGCGGATTTGCAGGCAAAATACCATACTGCAACACAGGAATCTCAGGAATTATCGGAAAAACTTGCGGAAGAGACTGCCGCGCATCAGTGTTTACAGGAAAACTATGAGGCAGATACCCGCAACTGGTCAGATGAAGTTGCTGCACAGGCATCAGCCCTGACCGGCAGGGAGTCTGAGATCTCATCCCTGAAGTCCGCGCTGCAGGAGAAGGAGAACGAAATCAGTTCCCTGAAGATGCAGCTTGCGATTGTGAAGGCGGGCGTTGAGAAAGAGGAACTCAAAAAGCAGGAACTGGAAGCGGAAATTGCGAAAAAGACGCAGGAACTCCGGGAGGTTACTGCTAGATATACGCATCTGTCGGCTGAGTATGCGGCGCTGCTTCGGGATAAGAATGCGGCGGTTGAGCAGCTGAATGAGGAAATTGCCGGCCTGAAGTATGCTCATGAGAAGGAAGTTGCCAATCTGAATGCGGATTTTGAGGAGCGCAGCCGGCTGTATGTGCCGACCATTCATGAACTGACCCGGACGGTTGACTCCTGGAAGTATCAGCGTGAATGTGATCTTACGGAGATTCACCGGCTGAAGACGACACTCACGGCGCGTGAGGCGGAGATCAGTACTCTGAAGAAGGAGCTTGAGGAGCTTCATGATGTGAAGCGTCAGATGCTGACCCAGCTGAACCGGATCGGATTTTCGATTGTGAAGACTGAGTCGGAGACCCGCAGTAAGGAGGAACAGATGAAAGCCGAGTATGAACGGCTGCAGCAGGAGCTGTCCGGTCTGCAGAGTACGAAGCAGTCACTGGAGACGGATCTGACGCAGGAACGTGAGACCCTTTCCACGTATTCCTCTATTACCGAGGAGATTTTAGATGAGTGGAAGAAGCATGCTGAGGTTACGCGGAGCTTTATTGCCGAGGCAGCCGGCCACGAACCGGTTGAGGAGCCATACGGACTGCTTGCCCAGATCAGCGGGCATCATGTGGTGTTCCGTGCGGTTGCTCCGGCCTCGTATGAGGAGCTGCGGGGAGTGGACAGTCTTATCCGGGATGCGGCAAAACGGCTGGCCGGGCGTGTGGATGAGATAAACTGCCGTAAGGAGATGTTTGTCGTGGTGCCGAGCGAGTGTATGATGTATGTGACGAAGACACTGTATGCGTCGCCGGCGTGTGCGGTTGAGGTGATTACCCCGTCGCAGGTGGTGCCCGTCGTTCGGAATGTTGCACGGTTTGTTGTGTACGAGAAGACGCAGTAATTCTTTTTTGGTGTTCTTTTTTCGTTCGGAAAATACGAATGTATTATCTGAGAGGAAACACATATATTTCCATGATTGATTATGAGCGATTCGGATACTCTTGGTTCGTTCTTCGGAAAGGTACGTAGTGCCGGAACCGGCATGCGTCTGTTTTCCTGGAAGAAGGTCTGTGAAGAGGCAGATGCTGCAGAGGATGCGTATAAGGTTCTGATACGGGATCTTGATGAGACGCGGCAGAAGCTTGCGGACAGTACGGCTGCTTCCGAGATGAAGTCGGCGGAGATTACGACGCTGACGTCACAGGTTGCCAGTGCGAAGACGCTGAATGAGCAGCTGCACGGAGAGGTGGATGGCCTTACCGGAGATCTGGATACGCTTACGGAAGAAAAAGCACTCCTTGAGGAGAAGCTTTCCGCGATGACGGATACGGCGAAGGCAAATGCAGATTCTGCGGAGCAGTGGAAGGCGGCGGAAGGGGAGCGCCGCGGAGAGCTGGCGAAGCTTCATGAGGAGTATAATACGCTGTCCCTCGCCCATGCGGATCTGACGAATGAGCGTGATTCTCTTGCAGCTGATCTGGCGGGGGAACGCTCAGCTCATCTGGCGGATAATGACCAGGCCCGCCTGTTCCGCGAGCAGTATCTTGTACGCGAGGCGGAGATTGATGCGGTCCGGAAAGACATTGATGCGGCGAAGCAGGAGACTGCGGCCCGTCAGGCAGAGATTGATGCATATGTGGCGGAACGCGATGCGAAGTTTGCCCAGCTGGTGCAGGAGGCTGAGCGGCTGAATACGCTTGCGGCGTCACTGGCGGAGGAGAAGAAGGCGGCGGAGGCGGCAGCCCGTGCGTCGCTTGCGACTCTGCTTTCCGGTGTGTATGAGAGGACGGGTGCTGTTCTGGAGGCGGTGTGTGCGAAGTTTGATATTCCGCTGAAGACGGAGGCGACGTATAAGGGTTCGGCAAAGCCGGATTATGCAGTTCAGGTGAACGGTAGTTATGTGTTTTTCAATGTGGCTGAGACGTGTTCTCCCGAGGAGCTGGACCAGTTTGAAAAGCGGGTTGCAGCCGAGGCGGAGGAACTGTTTGCTGCTGCGGGTGACGCAGGTGTTCGCGGTGAGGCGTATCTGGTGGTGCCAACGGCGGCGGCTCCCTATCTGACGGAGTTTGTGTATACGTCCGACCGGGTAACGGTGTTTGTGGTGACGCCGGAGGCGCTGGAGGGTGTTGTTAGGACGCTGCGGCGGATTGAGGAGTACGAGTTTGCCCGGCAGGTTACACCGTTTGAGCTGGATCAGATGTGCCGGTATCTGGGCGAGCTGTCACATGTGACGAAGCGGAAGATTGAGCTGGATACGTACTTCAGTAATGAGATGCTGGAGGTTCTTCAGAAGTCGGAGAATCTGCCGACCGATATTGCGGGAGAGGTTGCCGGATACGAGCAGGCGGCAAAGGTGAACCCGCCGGCGGAACGTGAGGTTGCGGTGCTGACGGTGCCGTCACTGGCGACGAAGGTTCAGAAGATTGAGATGGCCATGCTGGCCCGTGCAGCGGCAGAGGCGGAGATGCCGGAAGCTGCTGAGACGGACGAGTAATCAAATTTTCCGCTCATAATCTTTTTTTCATAGAACTTACGCGGTAGGATGATATGGAAATTTCCAGGAATCCTTAGAATGTATGATAAAGTCTCTGAAAGAAAAGATTTCGGGTCTTGAATGATATCAAGTGGCCACTTGGGTATTTTCGTAGATCGAAAAACCGCACACAAAAAAAGAAAAATTCACTCTTCCTTTTCGGGGAGAGCAGGAATCCCTGATTTCTTGAAACAGACAATCTCAAGAACACCGTTTTTCAGGTGCGTTTCCGTGAGGGTCGGATCAATCCCCGGAACGGGAATCACTGCCGTATACTCACGGTTTGTCCCCGCGTTCAGCTGCAGTTTTCCGTCCTGATACGCGATGAAAAAATCATCCGGGCACTCCGGAGGCAGTGCAGTCTGAATTGAGAAGGTCTCGTCATCCTCAAAGACCTCGATCGGAATCGTTCTCGGCTGGGGATTCACCGGGGCAAGGTGAATCGTTCCGCCGTTCAGCACAAATTTCACTCCCACCACCGGCGGAAGTTTCCCCTCTTCATCGCCGGCAACGTGAGCGGTGATTATCTGATGGATGATGTCCAGCAGATCTTTGTATGCATCGTCCGGTGACTCTGACATGTACGGGTTCACATCCCTTGGAAAAAAAGGATGGAGATGTCCACCCTTAGTTTTCTATACTCTTAGTTATCTCTTTGATTGTGCTAAAGTCTTTCTGATGCGCAGCGAGAAGCGTATCCAGTTTCCGGAGCTGTTCTTTCTTTTCCGCATCCTCATCAGCTTTGTACTCAGCCATCTTGAGAGCAGTCAGGGCTTTGTCGAGGACAGCACGTTCCTCTTCGTTGTACCGGTAGGGCCAGGAGTCGCGTTCTGCGTTTCTGCGGCCTTCTTTGTCCAGCGACGGGCGGACACGTTTGAGGGCCTCCTCAAAGTGGCGTTTGTAGATCTTCACACTGCTGACCGCGAGCGAGATCTCCTGTGCATCATGACCTGCCATCGCTTTGACGAACTCGCGGATTGCGACCATCTTTGCCTCACGCACGAGGGCTTCAATGTCTGCACCGACAAATCCGTCCGTTTCCTGTACCAGCCAGTCAGTATCCAGATCTTCGGCCATCATGCCGGTAACTCCTTTGAGATAGACCTCAAGGATCTGCTTTCTGCCGGTTTCATCCGGCGGCGGCACAAAGATATGCTGCTCCAGACGTCCGGGCCGAAGCAGTGCCGGATCAATCATGTCCGGACGGTTTGTCGCACCGATAACGACGACGTTTTTCAGCTCCTCAAGGCCGTCAAGCTCGGTCAGGAACTGGCTGACGACACTCTCCGTTACATGGGACGAACCCTCATAACTGCCTCTGCGGGGAACAATCGAGTCGATTTCATCGAAGAAGATGATCGACGGGGATGCAAGCCGTGCCTTTCGGAAGATCTCCCGAACCCCTTTCTCGGACTCACCGACCCACTTCGACATCAGCTCCGGACCTTTCACGGCGATGAAGTTACACTCGGACTCGTTTGCCACTGCTTTGGCAAGCAGGGTTTTTCCGGTACCGGGCGGGCCGAACATCAGGAATCCTTTCGGAGATTTGGTTGCGAACTGTTTGTATACATCCGCATACTTCAGCGGCCATTCAACGGCCTGCTGCAGTTCCTCTTTTACGCTGTCAAGACCACCGATGTCAGTCCAGTGAATGTCCGGGACTTCGACGAGAACCTCACGCATTGCGCTGGGCTGTACCATCTTTAGCGCAGCTTCAAAGTCCTCGGCCGTAACTTTCAGGCTTTCCAGCTTTTCCTTCGAGATGGTTTCATCCGGATTCATGCCCGGGAACTCCCGGCGGAGGGCATGCATTGCAGCCTCTTTTACCACGAGGGCAAGATCGGCGCCGACAAATCCATGGGTGGTGTTTGCGTATTTGTTCAGGTCCACGCTTTCCGCCAGCGGCACATTCCGGGAGTGAATGTGAAGGATCTCCTTTCTCCCTTCTTTGTCCGGCACACCGATTTCAATTTCCCGATCGAACCGCCCGCCACGGCGCAGAGCCGGGTCAATGGAGTCCGGCAGGTTGGTTGCTGCAATTACGATAACTTTTCCGCGACTCTTGAGTCCGTCCATGAGTGAGAGGAGCTGGGCGACGACACGGCGCTCCATCTCTCCTTTGGACTCATCACGTTTGGGAGCGATGGAGTCGATTTCGTCGATGAAGATGATTGCCGGGGCGTTCTCTTCGGCTTTCTGGAAGATTTCACGGAGTTTTTCCTCGGAGTCACCGTAATATTTGGAGACGATTTCAGGACCTGAGATTGTGTCAAAGTACGCGCCGGCTTCGTTGGCGACTGCACGGGCAATCAGGGTTTTCCCGGTTCCCGGCGGGCCGTAGAGGAGGACACCCTTTGGCGGTTCAATTCCCAGTTTTTCAAATACTTCGGGATGCCTGAGGGGATATTCAATCATTTCACGAACCTGAGAGAGTTCGCGTCCCAGTCCGCCGATGTCTTCGTAGTGAATGTTTCCTGCGGATTTTCCTTTCGGGGCATCTTCGCCTTTGTAGACGGAGTCTTTGTAATGTACTCCGGTCTGGGAGCCGATGATGGCGATCTCACCCGGCGTTACGTCGGAGATGACGAACGGATAATATTCCGTGCTGTAGCTGGAGAAACCGCCCCAGGCGGAGAAGAAGGGATCTTCGTTCCGGGTCTGGGTTGCAAAAGGAATCTGGATGATCTGTCCCTGTGCAACGGGTCTGCCGGCATACTGGGTGGTGATGAACTGTTCCAGCTGGCGGCTGTCGAGTTTGATGCTCTGGGAGGCCGGCTGGACGGTAACTTTTGTTGCGGTCTGCGGTTCGACTTTTTCTACCGTGACGGTGTCGCCGATACCGGCGCCTGCGGCACGACGGGTGTCTCCGTCAATGGCGATGCCGCCCGAGCCGCTGATCGCGGAGCGCATGACCTTCGCAACGCCGGTACGTTTTCCGGTGATTTTGATGAAATCGCCGGAGTCAACACCGAGTTTTGTCATCACATCGTTGTTGATTCTGGCGTATCCGCGCCCGACATCACTGCTTTCTGCCTCCTGTACGATTAATTGAAGAGTAATAGGTTCTGTCATGTAGGTATCACCTGTAAATTTGTGTTTACGTAGTGTAAGCGTTATCTGATATTTAAACTATTTGTAGTGACAATGCTTTCGGGGAGTATGCGAGACTATTTATAGAACCACAATACGCAAAAACATGGAGGGCGCATATTCTGCGCTGTCGGGAATGTATGACGGTACGGTATGCTAGCAAGTCAATTTGCCTATAAGAATTTACACCTCACATGAGTGAAAATATATACTCGTTAGATCAATTTTATTTAATGCACATTATGGAAGGGTATCTGCCCATCGAATGGTGTGTGCTGTGGGCTGTGCTTGCAGCACCTTGTGTTATCTATGGTCTGTGGAGGATGAAGCAGATGATACAGCAGGACAGACGGATTCTTCCTCTGATGGCTGTGTGCGGCGCATTTGTTTTCGTACTTTCAGCACTGAAGATTCCCTCAGTTACCGGAAGCTGTTCGCATCCGACCGGTACTGGTCTGTCTGCTGCATTCTTCGGACCCTGGGTGACCTCAGTCCTCGGAACAATTGTTCTGGTGTTTCAGGCGATTCTTCTTGCTCACGGGGGTCTGACGACGCTTGGAGCAAACGTGTTTTCTATGGCGATTGCCGGGCCGTTTGTTGCCTGGCTGGTGTTTGTCGCTTTGCGGAAAACCAACAAGGTTGGTCTCGGACTTGCAGTGTTTGTGACTGCGGCTGTCGCAAATCTTGTGACGTATACCGTGACGTCCCTGCAGCTTGCTCTCGCGTTCCCCGCTGACGGCAGTATCCTTGCTGCGTTCGCGGCGTTTGCTGCGATTTTTGCGGTGACACAGATTCCTCTGGCGATTATTGAGGGTATCATCTGTGCTCTGGTTGCCAAGTACATCGTTCGCGTCAAGCCTGACATCCTGAAAAAACTTGGCATTATTGAGGATGCTGAAATTCAGAAAATCCAGGGAGAAGCAGAATGAAACGTTCTACGCTGGAAATCATACTCGGTATCGCTGTTATTGTCGTCTTTGTGATCGGGACACTGTTTCTGATTCCGTCCGGCAGTCCGGGAGAGGAGGGCTGGGGTGGAGCGGACGGCGGGGCTGCGGATCTGATTGACCAGTCCGGATATGAACCATGGTTCACTCCTATCTGGGAGCCGCCAAGCGGTGAGATTGAGTCACTTTTCTTCTGTGTGCAGACGGCTATCGGGGCGGTCATTGTCGGATACTTTTTCGGCTACTGGCGTGCTGCGGCCAAAGGACGAAAAGAGGATGAGTAACTCTGCGGAATTTTTTCCGCATGCTTTTTTTACAGAAAAATTTCTGCGGCCTCTAACGATACGTCTGGTTAGCTCTCCGCTGTATGGATTATCGGAAAACCAGACGGTACCAGTGACGTATGTGTACTCTGATAAAAAAGAGACGAAGGAAATGCTGTCGAAAAAATTATTCTTCGAGTGTCGCACGGATTGCCCGGCGGACGCTTTCTTCGGAGGTGATGCCCGGTGTCCAGTCAAAGGATTTCAGTTTGTCGACTGCGAGGCGCATCATCGGGACGTCACCGATCCAGCCGCGGTCCCCGCCGGTGAAGCGGAAGGCGACATTGTTCAGATGCATCTCTTCGACGATCAGTTCGGCGATTCTTTTCACGCTGACCCAGTCTTCGGAGCCGATGTTGAAGACGTTGAAGGTCCCGTCGGAGATGGTCGGCGCATAGACCATGGCGGCAACGCAGTTTTCCACTGCAAGGTAGGATTTGCTCTGCCGGCCGTCACCGAGGATTTCAAGTTCGGCAGGGTTGGCCCGGAGTTTCTGGACAAAGTCGAAGATGACACCATGTGTGCTGCGGGAACCGATGATGTTGGCAAACCGGTAGACCCAGGCTTTCATTCCGTAGGTTGCCGCGTATGCGGAGATCATTGCTTCACAGGCGAGTTTGCTTGCGCCGTAGATTGAGATCGGCATCATCGGGGAGTAGTTCTCCGGCGTCGGGATGACAGCTGCTTCACCGTAGACCGTTGAGGTTGAGGTGAAGACGATCTCTTTGACACCGTGTTCCTTCATTGCCTCGAGAACTTTTACGGTTGTGGTGACGTTGTTTTCATAGACTTCGTAGGATTTTCGTGCTGAGCCGCGGACATCAGGGTCTGCGGCGATGTGGTAGACACGGTCTGCCCCGGCAAAATGTTTCTGCCATCCGTCGTCCAGAAGGTCTGCATGGACGAAGGTGATCTGATGCAGATTATGCTCGATATTGAACATCCGGCCGGCAACCATGGAGTCGATGACGGTTACGGTGTCCCCGCGGGAGAGGAGGAGGTCAACGAGGTGGGATCCGATAAATCCTGCGCCTCCGGTTACGATGCTGTGCATACAGGTATGTTTGTTTTCGGAGATGATGAACTATCTCCTTTTTCTGAGGAGCCGGACCGGGTGTTCCGGCCGACAGAAGTGTGTGTGATCAGGGTACACTTATGCTATCGTAAGCTGAAGATGGTAAACAGTCCCGTTCCATTCGACATACGGAGCATAGGTGTCATAGATACTGTTTCCCTCAGGTTCGAGAACGGAGTTGGGATGAATACTTTGGTACTATGCATTTCTCACCAGAGGGATGCCAAGGGTGGGACTGTCCCCAGTGAGTGCAGGAATCAGTACCGGATGAGCCGTAAAATCCCGGTCAGTGAGGGGAACTACTGAGGTGTCTGGCGGAATTTTCGGAACCGGCACAAATCCTATGTAACCGATATTGTCAGCTGTACAATATACTGCGGCAATACCCATGCAGAGTACTATTAGGATGCCGAGAATCAGAATGGATATTTCTTTGGTGTTTGTCACGGTATGCAATCTATGTCATGGTGTCTGATACTGAGAGGATATTTTCCGGATAGAGAGGCAGCAGTTTTCGTGGAGATATGAGTGAGAATAAGCGGTTGAAGATATATAAGAAATGTGGCCGAAAACTCTCTCGAAAAAAAGGAGGTCCGGGAATGGAACGACGCATGAAATAGTGGGTCCCGTTCCATTCAAAGTACGAATTGTTTCGATACGCATCTTTGTACGGGACAAGCATCCATTCCTCGGACGGGAGGACTTTCAGCCCCCCGTAGTGATTCGTCTCAATGAACTCAAATCTGAGAAGCGGATTTTCACTGATTTCTTCAGAGGTCAGATGAATTACTGGGCGCGACGGGTCAATGTCTCCGGGCACTTCAAAAAATGAGAGCGGTACATACTGGGTGTCATGATTGAGCGTGAACGGATAACCACTCATGGTACATTCGAGATATGCAATATAGCTCATGTTGAGCGAGGAATTCCGGTACGTTTCATATTCCCGGGGATGCATGTAGACAAGATAGTCATAGTAGGTTCTGTTTTCCGAGGCATTCAGAAATACATAGTACTCCGGAAAAGGCGGGAGACTTTTTAGTCCGTCACTGGCATCTTTGGGAAACCGTGCGGCCTCTGCTGCTGCTTCGCGGACCGGGTCGCGTTCAACGGCTGACAGATTGAAGCTGGTGTTCTCCTGCGGGTTGGGAGCGGGCGGCTGTACGCAGCCGGTGGTGAAAACGGCTGAGATGAGGAACAGCAGGAGGAGGAGCGAGAGTTTCCCTGAAGACATGAGTGAGAATAGGTGATTGAAGATATATAAAAAATGTGGCCGAAAACTCGTTTCAGCTCTGTTCATCGATTGGCGGGATATACGGGTCACTGCTGGTGAGGATGAGGCACCATCGTCCGGTATTTGCGCCGTGTGTGGTTGCAAGCCGGATGAGTGATACGGAGTGGTTGTTGCTGGTCACGTCCGGACTCATGGTTACATTGAGGTCAGCGGAGATTGTTTCTCCGGCAGGGATGGTGAGCGGTGCATTTTCCAGTGAGAGTGTGACACCGTCCGGGAGGTCGGTTTGCGGATCAAGAAACACGGTGAGGTTCCGTTCCTTGGGAGCGCTGAGCAGTACGGCAATTTTTCCGGTGGTGCCCGGATCAACCGTGAAGACCGGCACACGGTTTGCGCTGGAGTTTCGTTTTTCTGCGTGAGCAAATCCGGTTGAGTTCTCCATATCCATAGACCATTCCAGTACATACTCCATACGATGACTGCTGTTTACATCGTCGGGATACCCGTAGACGGCTTTATCATAAAAGCCGACGGTCCAGTGGTCCTGTGAGGGGGAACTACTGGTGTTCTCCGGAGACGGTGCTGTCTGGATGCAGCCAGTTATGGCGACAAACAGGAGGAGTGTGCCAATGAGAAAAATAGTTGAAGGTTTCATGGATTTCAGTTCTATTTTTGGCGTATTACTATATCTAATATCTTAGACCACGTTTGTCCCACTTGAGTGAACTGAACTAAGACGGTTATCTGCAGTCCAAGCTGGAGCGACCGAAACATAACTCGCTTGTGATCCCTCACTTATGATTGAGCGTGAACGGATAACCACTCATGGTACGTTCGAGATACGCAATGTAGCTCATGTTGAGACTGGTGTTTTTGTATTTGCTGTATGCGCCCGAATAGTACAGCTTCAAAAATCCGTAGTAGTCGGCATCCGGTGTTTCGTTTCGATACTGATAATATACCTGATTTATTTCAAGCATCCAGTCCAGATCGTCCAGTTCATCAATGGTTTTCGGGAACTGAACGGCCTCTGCTGCTGCTTCGCGGACCGGGTCGCGTTCGGCGGCTGACAGGTTGAAGCTGGTGTTCTCCTGCGGACCGGGAGCGGGCGGCTGGATACAGCCGGCGAGGAGGACTGCTGAGATGAGGAACAGCAGGAGGAGGAGGAACGAGAGTTTCCCTGAAGACATGAGTGAGAATAGGGGGTTGAAGATATATAAGAAATGTGGCCGAAAACTCGTTTGGATAAAAGATGGTGTGGGATACTCTCTGAAAAATTTCAGACTTTGTTTCGTCTCCAACAAAACAGAAGTGTGCTGACGCCAAAAATCCCGAAAAATTCTGCAAGCGGGGCTGCGGCCTTTGTCATTTCAGGGGCAGATGCCTGCTGCGTGTGTGGTTTTGGATTATCACCGGTTCCGGCATATCCAAAGCTGTCCGGGAGACTTTTAGAACTGTATGCGATATGTAGCGGATGTTGTGTCGTTTTCAGAGCGGTACCACTCTGTACTGTCTCGATGATTATCCTTTCATCCGGGAGTTCAATGACCATACTGATTATATGTGGTCCCAAAACTGCTGCATTGACCTTTGCAGATTCCAGACCCCGGAGGGATCCATTGTATCCGGTTTTCCCCTGACCCGGGTCAACGGGGATTTTTGAGAGTTCTGCGGTGTACGAAACCCCTCGGAGAACAAGGGAAAGTCCGAGGGTGTCGGCTGCATCAGGGACAACGTTTTCAAAGTACAGGAGTTCATATGCGGGACTGGTGTTTGTCGACAAAAGGAGAGGCGGAACATGCAACCTGCCGTAGGTAGGACTATCAATACCTGCGATCTGATACTGTGCAAGTTTTTGGACTTCTTCATCGCTGAGAATGGCTGCAGCATTCGGAATGGTGATGAGAGGGATACCGTTCCCATTGCCGGCGGGCGTCTGCTGAGGGACTGTTCCGGTACTGTTTTCCGAAGACTGCGTTGGCCGGAGTTCCGCAGGGACCGGTTCAGGTTTGTCTCCGGTACCGGCAGACCCGGAGAGATCCGGGAAGCTTTTGGAGCTGTATGCGATGTGCAGCGGATGTTTTGTTGTTTTCAGAGCGGCTTCGCTCTGTATGGTATCGAGGGTGATCTGTTCTCCCGGCAGGTGAATGGTCATGCTGAGCGTATGGGGTCCGCGAAGAGTCGCACTGACGCGTGCAGATGCCGGTTCACGGAGGTGTCCGGTGTACCCGGTCATCCCCTGACCCAGTTCAACGGGAATTTTCGAAAGTTCTGCCGTGTACGGAACTCCCCGCAGGGCAAAGGAAAGTTCAAGGGTATCGGCTGCGCTGGGGACGACGTTGTTGAAGTACAGGAGTTCATATGCAGGACTGGCGGATGCGTTGCCTTTCGGCAAAAGGAGAGAGGGAATGTGGAGCGGGCCGTAGGTAGGACTGTCCAGACCTGCAATCTGATACTGACCGAGCTGTCGGGCATCTTCAACACTCAGGACAGTTGCAACGTCCGGGATGGTGAAGAGGGGAGGTTCATCCGCACTGACGGGGATAACTGCGAGTACTGCAATCAAAACACAGGAGTAGAGAAGAATTCTTCCCGGCATACAGAGTATTTCTCATGTTGTATAGATATGAGTTGTGGCCGAAAACTCTCTCGAAAAAAGGAGGTCAGGAGATGGTGAGCAGCTCAGGGAGTCGGATGTCCCTTTTCACTCAATATTTGTAGTCGTAACTATTCCGTATCCGGAATGCTGTAGGTTACTCTGCATCTCGCGGCCGATAGGCCGCATAAAGCAATGCTGCCCCGGCAAGAAGTGAAGATACAAGATACAGAGTGAAGCTGGTATTATTCAGGATCTCGTGTTGTATTGTGTTAGGATACACAATGTATGTTATAGCAGCATAGAGAGCAATGAATCCATACGTACAGCAGATGGTAAATATGATCCCAAAAACTCTGGATATTTTTGGTACTTGCGGGAGGAAATATACTGGCAGGAGAAACCATCCATTAAAGAGCACAGAAAGAACTACCAACGCGTAAAATGTTATCAACATATTTGCAAAAAGCAGATATGATTCAATGTAGGTGACCCATGTACCCGCAATGAAGAGAGCTACCAGATAAATTCCGGGCAAAATCAGCCAATATTTTTGATGCCCTTTTTCTGTGCGATACAGGAGGATTGTACCCAGGAATGAAATTCCCAGGATACCTGTGTACCACAACCACGTGACAAGCAGGTCAAGGGGTTCCAGCTGATAAATGGGTATGACCTGTAATAAAAACACAGTAATAAGTGGAAGAAACGCAACGACTGACAGCATTGCGATACCATATCGATGTCGTGTGTATGCATCCATCTCAATAATCACCAGCTGGTACGGAGCGAATCACGTATTCCATCATTATATAATCTCCCCACCCAATAAAACTGTGAGGCGCCGGCTTCGCGGACCGGGTCGGGAACTGGCGGCTGTATGCAACTGGCGAGGAGAACAGCTGAGATGAGGAATAGCAGGAGGAGTTTCGTTTTTCTTTTCGTTTTTCTGTTAGTACGAATCCCGTGAATTTATTTTGATCAATTAATAAATCCGGAGAGTCACTAGTGTGATTAATCCATCTCTCCCAAAATAAATAATTTGGAGGTGAATTCGCCATTATGAAACCATGGGGTTGATTCCTAAATCGCTAATTACTCCAGAAATCAGGGAAAATAGACTGCCCACAGTCGTATATCCTACTTGGATGCTGAGAGAAGAAATGACATGAAGATATTGGCCAAAAACTCGTTTGTTCTTTTTTTCTCAGATATATCGAACGAGTTTTTGGCCAATGTCTTTATCTCATTTCATGAGACACATGTAACTCATGCGGTCTCCTGGAATGAGTCCCAGCCTGAGTTTGAAATAATTACTCAGGAGAGCTGGGGTCAAACTTCTCGCGCCACGCTGATGTATGGAAGTGTTGGACAGGGCGAAGTGGATTTCCACACCTCGGGATAGTGTCAGATCCATTCGGTATACGGAGCAGAGATAATGTTTCCCTCCCGTTTGGGGATGGAATTCGGATGTGTGTTTTGGGAGTACACATTTCTCACCAGAAAAATTCTGCAGGAGCGATACTTTAGCGGGAGAATGATGTATAGAATTCCTGTCTTTCTATGGAATAACCATTAAATCATACGTCCGTCGCCAGTCAGTTCGAGGAAAGTTCAGGCTCTCTCACCCCCGGCTTGGTAGATCGTATTGTTCCATTCCACATACTGTTCGCGATAGGCAAAATATATAGCCCCTCCTTCCGGATCAGTTACAAATGGCTTGGGATTCCGGGGATCATAGGGATTTTGTACAATCCACGCGGAGAGTATCGGATTATCTCCGCGGAGAAGCATGTTCAGGCTTGGATACCGGATAAAGTCCTCTTCGGTCAGGTGGATGATACGGGGATCATCTGCAGAAATATTTTCTGTGGGAATAAATTCAATGTATCCGGAGACAGCCGATGATGACAGATAGTTTATGGTATGGCCAGCCGCGAGGGCGAGAATGAGCAGGAGTATGAGGACTCCCAGGACCCGGTATTTTGTCAGGCGAATCATTGCAGTATCACCAATTGTAATTTAAAGTAAATATATATAAATCTGATGAGGAGGTATAAAACCTCCCCGACGGTATCGTAGCATTTTCCTATTTTGTTTGGAAACAAAGTTACGAGGTTCGCTGGCTGTAGGTACTGACTGTCTGTTTTGATGCCCGAATGTGTCTGGCATTATCATAATATGATGTGCCATGATAGGACACTGATGAAAACTCATTTAATTGACCACGAGTTTCACCTTGATAACTCGCACTCATCACAGTAAATTGTTTCCCACTAAGAGTTGGTGCAAACCATTCATATGAGTAATTGTGATCTGCATTAAATGAATGTCCTATTTCGTGTATAAGACAAGAACTACGAGCATAGGCTGAGCCATCATAAAACATAGTCCATGACTGTCCTGGCATACGGACCCAACAATAACGCTCTGCATTATTTCCGACATAAGTACTTCTCTCACCTGTTAAGGCATGTCCTCCTAGATACACACAGATATCAGCATTTAAGTCATGCAAACTTAATGGAGGATAATAAGTCCGCAGCGTTTCCAAGGGATCGGTGAGATGTAAGTGATGTGAGTTCAATTCATTCCGTTTAGAATCATCTAATGTATACGTGATCCTAACACCAATATCATCTCTTTGGAACTGCTCCCAGACATTCGCCATATACTGTGCTGCATCAACACGCCAATTGCTACTGTCAAGATAGAACTGGGTATCAGTAACAACATGAACAGTTATGGAAACCACATTAGATTTGCTACGCTCGTCGAAACTCTGAGATGAGAATCTAGATGAGATACTCTGTCCAACAGACTCTGTTCCACAAATTCCTGTGGTATTTTCCTCTCCATAAACAAGATCATTACTCGAATAAACTATATGTACTGGATTGAGTGTTTGTGATGCATACTGCCTGTTTTGTACCGGATAAACACTAATGATCTCATTTGGCAATCGAATAGAAACATGGAGGAAATTTCCGTCAGCAACAGTAAGAATAACTGTAGAATTTTCCACTTCTTGAATACTACCATAGTAAGAATCAATTCCGTCATCACCCAAATTAATATTTATTTTTTCTAGGATAAGAGTTCGGGACGTTCCATGTAAAGAGATGGGGAGAGTTACTATATTTGAACGTGTTGAGATTGGATCTGCAAACGTAACAAGTGTATATCTTGCATCATCACTAGATGAAAGTGAACCATCTGCGTCATTTTTTGAGATGGATACAGACAATCCTTCAGGAATATTCAGTGGTCCATAATCAGTAGTACTCATGGTACGCATTTCGTCAGTAGGGAATACAACAGAAGTATTCCCCGGAATACTAAAGATGGGCGCTGTTACTGCGCTCGCAGGTACGATCAACACTGCTGCAAACAGCAGTACGATCAGTACCGACCGGAGAGAGAAAATTCTCTTACATAATTTCATGATACGATTCCTGCAAACCTGTCTTCCACACAGCACAGACTGTTGCGCGATTCCAGATCTGTAAGAGAGCATATGAGAGAAGAAATACAATGAAGATATTGGCCAAAAACTCGTTTGTTCTTTTTCCCTCAGATATATCGAACGAGTTTTTGGCCAATGTCTTTATTGTATTTCATGTGAGACATGTAGCCCATGTGGTCTCTTAGAATGATCCTTGGAATGAGCCTCATACTGCTGGCGTGTTGTGCAATGCCCGCAGGAGCTGCGAACAGTACAGACATCCAGACTGCGGTTGAAGTAACCACTCCGGAAAACCCGGATCAAACGTCTCGTGCCCCGCCGGTCTATGGCAGTGTCGGGCAGGGCGAAGTGGATTACCACACCTATTATGTATCCTCAGGACACACTACTCTTGAAGTATCATTAACATGGGACAGAAGTACAAACAACGATCTGACTCTCACTCTGTACCCGCCGCATGGCAGATCGTATGCATGGGACGATTCTGCTGATGGAAAACTGAATGGAAAAATCTCCGTGAAAACTCCCATTCCTTCAGATATGGCCGGAGCATACTGGGGTATCGATATTACCGGCAGAACCGTGACAGGAACACAAGCATACACCTTAACAATGAACAGCTACTGATGGATTGGAATGGAAGATTTCGGAAAATAGGCGTATGTACTCTGATGCTCTTTCTCCTCATTACCCCTCCGGTCTATCTCTTTTTTGCCGACGGCGGACAGATTTATGGCATCAACTATAATCCTGACACCATCCCGAACATCTCGGGACAAAATCTCGACGGTCTGGTATTTACCATTGTTGACGAGGACATCGAACCCATCTATGACGGCTCGGAGATCATTCAGGTAGAATTATGGGAGCTTCCGCTCCGTGACATACTTCTCCGGATCATCACCCACCCGATGGCCTACATACCGCCCTCCACCTCGTATCTTCTCTCACTATTCTATCTCGCCTTTGGTATCCTCATATTCGGAATTTATCAGGGAAAAAACGGAAAAAAAACCCGTGACCCTGCCTCACGACGGGAAATCATTTACCAGTACATCCTTGCCCACCCGGGTGTCTCCCAGCAGCAGATAGTAGACGTAACCGGCTACTCCCGCGGTTCAGTCCGGCATCAGCTTCATGAACTCCGGAAAAATGAAGAAATCACCCAGACCGAAACCAAAGGTCACGCCCGGTACATCCCCTGCGACCAGGATATCACCCCGGAAGAACGGATTCTCCTCAACTTCCTCGGACAAAAACGTCCGCGGCAGCTCATCTGTCTCCTCCTCGACCATCCGGGAATTACCACCGAAGAAATTGCCGGACTCCTGAACATCACACCATCCACTGCCGGCTGGCACCTCCGCCGCCTGAACCGCAGCGATCTCCTCATCAAAGAACTCCGGGGAAAAAAAGCCCGGTACACCCTCACCGACCGGACGGTCAGACTCTGCCGCACCGTGTTCTCCGGTAAGGATCCGAAAAACGGATCGTAAGAACAGTTTCCTCCCCCGGGGAATAACCTATTTGTCTCCGGAGAGAGAATACATACAGAGAAATCCGGGATCTCACCCCGTACAGCGAGGACACCAATCATGAAAAAAACAATTATTACCGTCGTGGGAAAGGATACTGTTGGTATCATCGCCCGGGTCTGCACCCACTTAGCAGAAAACAACATCAACGTGGAAGACATCTCCCAGACAATCGTCCAGGGATACTTCAACATGATGATGATCGTCGACGCCAATGCCTGCCCCAAACCCTTCGGCGAAATGGTAAACGACCTCGAACAACTCGGCGACGAAATCGGTGTCAAAATCCGGTGCCAGCACGAAGACATCTTTACCAAAATGCACCGCCTCTGAGGGAATCCGATGATCAACATCTTCGAGGTCAACGAAACCAACAACATGATCGAGCAGGAAAAACTCGATGTCCGTACCATCACCCTCGGCATCAGCCTGCTTGACTGCTGCGACGCAGATCTGGACACGCTCAACGCCAACATATATCACAAGATCACCACCGTCGCAAAAAATCTCGTCTCCACCGGCAGAGAAATAGAACTGGAGTATGGCATACCAATCGTCAACAAACGTATCTCCGTAACACCGATATCCCTCATCGGCGGACCGGCCTGCAGCTGCCCGGAAGACTTTGTCACCATTGCAAAAACACTTGACCGTGCCGCAAAAGCCATGGACGTCAACTTCCTCGGCGGCTACTCAGCTCTCGTCTCCAAAGGAATGACCCCTGCCGAAGAAAATCTCATCCGGTCAATCCCTCAGGCACTCGCAGAAACCGAACGGATCTGCAGCTCGGTAAATATCGGCTCCACGAAAACCGGTATAAACATGGATGCAGTCAAACTGATGGGCGAAATTGTCCTCAAAACCGCAGAGGCAACAAAAGATATCGGCTCACTCGGCTGCGCCAAACTGGTCGTCTTCTGTAACGCCCCCGACGACAACCCGTTCATGGCCGGAGCATTCCACGGCGTAACCGAAGCCGACGCAGTCGTAAATGTCGGAGTCAGCGGTCCCGGCGTAGTCAAACATGCGCTGGAATCGGTTCGCGGCCAGAACTTTGAGGTACTCTGCGAAACCGTCAAGAAAACCGCATTTAAAGTGACACGCGTCGGCCAGCTGGTTGCCCAGGAAGCCTCAGAACGTCTCGGCGTTCCGTTCGGCATCGTGGATCTGTCACTCGCCCCGACACCCGCCGTCGGTGACAGTGTCGCAGAAATCATCGAAGAAATGGGCCTTGAATCAATCGGAGCCCCGGGAACGACCGCAGCGCTCGCCCTCCTGAACGATCAGGTGAAAAAAGGCGGGGTCATGGCCAGCTCGTTCGTGGGAGGTCTGTCCGGAGCATTCATTCCCGTGAGTGAAGATCAGGGAATGATTGACGCAGTCAACCGGGGAGCACTGACTCTGGAGAAACTGGAAGCAATGACCTGCGTCTGCTCGGTAGGTCTGGACATGATTGCAATTCCCGGAAACACCCCGGCAACAACAATTGCAGGAATCATCGCGGATGAAGCAGCGATCGGGATGATCAACCAGAAAACAACCGCCGTCCGGCTGATCCCGGTCATCGGCAAAGATGTCGGGGACACCGTCGAGTTTGGCGGACTCCTCGGCTACGCACCAATCCAGCCGGTCAACAGATTCAGCTGTGCGGATTTCATCAACCGCGGCGGACGAATCCCCGCCCCGATTCACAGCTTCAAAAACTAAACTCTTTTTTTTATCCCGGAATCCTGTGAAGCAGCCGCCCGGTCTGCCCAGTTTCCTGCCGCATCTGCACAAAACCACCCGCATCGTACCACCTCCTGACACCTCTGCCGAAACGACGGAGGACGGCAAACCGGTCGGCTCTCCGGTCCGGGAAGAGGAACTGCGGGAACACGGTACTCGGCAGCTGACGTCCGCCGCACACGAAACGATTGCCTACCTCAGAAACCTGCATCCCGCAGAACTCTATCCCTGTCACTGCGTATCCTTTCCGGTACGGACCGCACTGCATCTGGAGATTTCCATCGGAGAAACCGGAGTCGGGTTTACTGTTGAATGGTAACAACGCCCGGTGGGACGAATATTTTCAGGGCAGCAAAATGATTCATCCGATCACGCTGGACCTATGCAGTGGGCATTAATATGAAAAAAACCGCAGAAATTGCCGGAATGCCGATCACCTTTCCCTGCGTTGAACATCCGGAACCTATGGCTCTCCTCCTGATTGATTCATAGTTCAGAGACGGGAATTTGCGATCATACTGCCCTCGGTGCTCTCTCACCCGGGACTTGGGCAAATATTTTCCGGAGCAGAAAATAATCCTGATTTTGAAATTTATTCATATCCCAGCATGCGTTTGACCCGCTCTTCGAGTTTTTTGTACTCGAGGGATTCATGAATTGCTTTTCTGAGAGCCTGGGTCTGATACTCGCGGGAAAACTCTTCACAGGCTTCGGTAACGATACTGGCTACCGAGGTATCTCCGCGGGAGAGCGCAATCTCTTCAAAGAGTGCATACGTCTCCGGTGTTAAGCGGGCATAGACTTTGATCCTGTCAGCTTTGGGAGCGGAAGATTTTCCAGTTTTCATTCCTGAGTATTGTCGCATTTCTCCTTACTTAACTATTCTTGTCAAAAACATTCCATTTTGGCACAAATAGCTAATATTTATATCTTTAAATGGTATATTGGATCTAAAAAGCAGTTGGATACAGATGCGTATTCCAGAGAAGACATGCACGGGAAACTCTCTGTTTCCGGATCTGAAGACGATACGTTGAGCTAAGAGACAACTGCGCCAGTTGGAGGTAGTAAAAAAGTCAGAAATCCGTAGTGAAATATCAGAAAAACGTAGCGCGCCGGCCCCATAGCGTCGCCAAACTGCATACAAGGCCCGGCTCTACTTTTTTCGCTGTGTCGGTTTATGAAATTTTCTTTCGCGGATAGCGTGAGCTTTCGCGTCCTGTCTGGATCAAGACCATGAATTCTACAAAATATGATACGGTTGAGCAGTTGAACCCGGAGACAGCCCCGCTGTTTTCGATAATTATGCCGGTGTACAACAAGGAACCGTACATCAGAGACACCATCGCCTCGCTTCTCGCGCAGAGTTACCCTTCCTATGAGGTGCTCATGATTGGCGGAGTCTCCTCTGACAAGACGGATGAAATCTGCCGGGAGCTTGCAGCAGCCGACCCGACGCGGTTCCGGTTTGTGGTACAGTCGGGAAAAGGTGCGGCAAATGCAAGAAACGAGGGGATCTTAGCGGCACGGGGAAAATATGTGGCGTTTCTGGATGCAGACGATCTCTGGATCCCGGGGTATCTGGCAGTGATGGCAGGTCTCATCCGGGATTTTCCGGAGGCGATCTTTTATGCGGGCGGACACCGGTGGCAGTATCCCGACGGTTTTGGAACGAACCGGATTATGCCGTGTCCGCGAGGCTACATCGATTACTTCCAGCTGAGTATGGACTACGACGGACTCGGGATTCTCACTTCATGGATCGTGTATGAGAGAAAAGCAGTGATTGATGCGGGTCTCTTCAAGACCGAGTACATTATCGGAGAGGATGCAGATCTGGCAACCCGGATGGCCCTTCGCGGGAATGTTGCGTATGAACCGCAGTCTCTTGGAACCTACATGGCGGAACTGCCGGGATCGTTATGCAGGTACAGCAAAGGATTTTCCGTACCGGTACCGGGAGAACCGGAGCTGTTTTCCGTGGAACGGACACCGCAGATTGTGGAGTATCACGAACGATGGATTTTGTCAACGGTTTTGCAGAATCTGGATCGCGGCTACCCGAAAGAGGCACGATCACAGCTTGACCGCGTAACGGTCGGCTGGGAAAAGAAAAAACGGATGCTGCGGATGCTTTCCTATCTGCCGACCCCGCTCTGCATATGGATACATCAGTGCTACAACAAATATCTGTGGCGGAGAAAATGGGAGGGAAATACAACGTGAATCTTACGCGGCTGCAGGTGATGTTCGGCATAGGGGATCTTGCTGATCAGTACAATCAGCATGTAGGTGTTGTAATTACCTCTGTTGCAATGAACTGTTCCCTGCCGGTAACGGTTCATCACTCACGGAGGAGGCGCAGCAGCGCTATCATGTTGCAATGAACTGTTCCCTGCCGGTAACGGTTCATCTGCTGTATGATGAGAACCGGCACAAGGGATCATCCGAGTATCTGGACAATCTGGAGAGGTATCATCAGCTGGAAGAGATACTGGGAGTGAAGATATGTTTCCATCACTTTGAGCTGCCGGTATATGTTCTCAATCACCCGGGAACAAAGCTATGGACATCTGCTGCATACCTGAGGCTGTTTGCTCCGGATATTTTGTCTGATCTTGACTGGGTTCTCTATCTGGATGGTGACATTGTCGTCACGTGTGACTTGGCAGAAATATGGAATCAGAAATGGTGGAAGGAAAATTTTGCCGTAGCTGCGGTTCGTGAGAGCTGTATGTCTGACTGGACAGAATCCATTTGGAAACGCCATGAAAAAATGAATGTCCCGCATGAAAACTATTTCAACTCAGGATTTCTTCTGATGAATTTACAGAAGATTCGGATAAACTACCACCTGCAGGTCACAGTAGAAGATATTTTGAAAAAGTATCCGGAGCTGCCAATGCCGGATCAGGATATAGTAAACATTGTTTTTTCTCAGGATGTAAAGATCTTACCGGAAAAATACAACAACTGTATATTATTCCATCCGGAGAATGACTACACAAACTGTTGTATCCATTATATTGGAGAAAAACCCTGGAGAAATATTCAACATCCGGCGGCTTGGGAGTACTGGAGATATCTCTTTCATTCTCCGTGGGGAAACACACCTGAGAAATTTATGCAGTCAGTGGGATTACTTGTGTCACGGGCACCACTGGATACGGTAATACTCACCGGTCGCATACTTTCACTCCGAGTATTTCTCTGCAACTTCTTTCGTCGCGGATGGGGAGAAGTATGCGGCAGGAAAAAACGACAGTGGTAACGATACCGGAATTGATGGAACCAGAGAAAATCCCGAGTCTCAGTGATCGTAGTCCTCGCTACTCCGTGTGTCTGTATCTATCAAACATGTTCCTTCTCCCTATATCATCCTCCTCAGTCAAATAACTGGGAGAAAACAGATGAGATACAGAAATCTGGGAAATACCGGGCTTGTGGTCAGTGAGATAGGACTCGGGGCTGAGTGGCTGGAACGGCACAACGCAGCCGAAGTGAAAGAGATGATCGACCGCTGCGAAAACTGCGGCATCAACATTCTGGACTGCTGGATGGCAGAGCCGAATGTCCGATCCAATATTGGTGCAGCAATTTCCGGAAAGCGGGAACGGTGGATAATTCAGGGACATATCGGCTCCACCTGGCAGAACGGCCAGTATGTCCGCACCCGGGACATGGTGAAGGTAACAGAGGCGTTCTCCGATCTGCTCACCCGTCTGCAGACGGATTACCTCGATCTCGGGATGATTCACTTTGTTGATGAAGCTGCGGATTTCCGCGACATTATGAATGGAGAGTTCATCCGGTACGTCCGCCGACTGAAACAGGACGGAGTCATCCGGCATATCGGCCTGAGTACCCATAATCCGGAGGTGGCAATGCTTGCCGTGCGTTCCGGAGAGATTGAAGTGATTCTGTTCAGTGTAAACCCGGCATTTGATCTGATGCCCCCGGTCGAGGACGTCATGCAGTATTTTGCGGACGAGTATGATGCTTCGCTCTGCGGAATTGCCCCGGAACGGGAGGAACTCTACCGGCTCTGTGAACAGCAGGGAGTCGGCATTACGGTCATGAAGGGATATGCCGGCGGGCGGCTGTTCTCTGAACAGACCTCACCGTTCGGCGTCGCCCTGACGCCAGTACAGTGTATTCATTATGCATTAACGAGGCCTGCTGTGGCCAGTATTATGGCCGGATTCGATACACCCGAACAGATAACCGCAGCCGTTGCCTACGAAACGGCGACAGACGAGGAGAAGGATTACGCGACCGTCCTCGCGGGTGCTCCCCGACACGCAAGTTCAAGCCAGAAGGGCTTGGACGGTACGCAAACCTACAGTTTGCACGCGTATGCAGGACAGTGTACTTACTGCGGTCACTGTGCCCCCTGTCCCGCAAAAATCGATATTGCCATGGTGAACAAACTCTACGATCTGGCATCCATGCAGGATGACGTCCCGGCAACAGTTCGCGCCCACCATGCGGGCCTGTCCGCCAATGCAGACGATTGTACAGCCTGCGGCAGCTGTGAAACGCGTTGTCCCTTCGGGGTGCATGTGGTGGAACGAATGCAAAAAGCAAAAGCGATGTTTCGCGAAATATAATCTCCCGTTTTCGGGAAAATCCCAACCCGGATACTTTTTTTTACCCCAGAATCCTGTGAAGAATCCGTCCCGCAAGTCCGGTCTTCAGCTCAATCGCATGAAACCGGCACATCTCATGACAGCAGTAACAGCGAATACACATGTGCAGATCGAACGCCGCCACGCCGCTCACAAGCAATACCGCATGTTCCGGACAGATACGGACACACTGTCCGCAGCCGGTACACCTCTCCGGAACAGTATGGGGAACAGGTGCGTACAGTTTACCCGCCTTCTGGAACCGGGACAGAACAGCTCTGCGGAACCTGCTGTTCTCCGAAGGAACATGATACGTCGGCGGGAGAGCATACCCCGCAATCGGGACAACCGGATCTCCGCAAACATCCACCGCATCCAGCAAACCACGCCCCCGGGCAATCGCCGTCGTCGCAATCCGGTCCGGCTCCATCCCGATCAGCCGCTGGGCAACAACATCCAGAGCATAAACCGACCGGGACGTAAAAACATACCCGGCAAACCGCGGATCCCCGCCCATCGGGCCGTTCCCCTCCATACCCACAACCGCATCCATAACCACAAAATCAGGTTGGACCAGCTCATTCAGATCGACCAGCATCTCGGAAAACTCCTCCTGCCGCACAAACCGTGAGTGAAACACCGGCTTATCCAGACCCGGCACAACCCCGAACGTATTCTTCACCGCCCCGGAAAACTGCGTAAACATATGAGTCTTCAGTTTACAGACCGAAATAATCACCTCCGCATCACGGACCGGATGAATAAGCGTAAACCGTTTCATCCGAACCCCGGCAGGGTAGGAAACCTCATCATACGTCGTATCAAACGAAAGCTCCGCCCCCAGCCGTTCGGCAGCCGCAGCAATACCGCTTCTGAGATAAATCCGATTCAAAGCACGGCGGGTATACAGATTTCCCGCCCCCGGACTGTCCGCAATAATCACAGTCCCCCCGGCTTCAGCGATCAGTCTCCCCACCGCATACACCACCTCAGGATGCGTCGTCGACGCAGTATCCGGTCCCGCATCAGAAAGCAGATTCGGTTTCAGCAGAACCCGCTTCCCGGCAACGGGCGGCAGCCCCCCGGCAGCAGCCACCGCCGCACGAACAGCCAAAAGAACCGCATCCGGCTCATACCCGCCGCAGCAGGCGGAACCGACCGTATCGATCATGTTCGCTGCCCGTCCCGGACAACCGCCGAACAGAGAACCGAAACAACCGCAAAAACCACCCCGACAAGAATCGTAAAATGGAACCCGGTCAGAAACACCGCAGGCTCAAGGTCCGCAAACGCAACAACACTCCCGGAACCGGTCGTAACGAACGTAAAGATAGTCGCATACAATGCAGTTCCCACAACACCCCCGAGATAAATACTCGTAATCATCAGAGACGAACCCGTACCGCGTTCCTCGGGCGGCGCCGTCTCCACAATCCGGCTCGCCGCCGGACCTCCGGCAAGCCCCCAGATAACTCCCATCAGAACCAGAGCAGCCAACAGCGGAAGAAGCCCCATCTCCGGCAGAATAATCATATAAATCAGATTAAACGCCGTCAGAATCAGACACGCACCAACAGCAAACCAGCGGCGGCCGACCCGGTCAGACCACTTCCCGAGTGGAATCCCGATGACCGCCGTAATCGCCGGCGGAATCAGCAGATACAAACCGCTGACCGCAGTATCAAACTGCATCCCCACATTCAGATAGAACGGCAGCAGATACAGAACACCCATATAGACAATATTAATGATCAGAAACGCCGCAAAGACCGCGGAAAACCTCCATGCAGCAAGAATTCTGACGTTGATCAGCGGCGACTCAGTCCGAAGCTCCCGCAGAACAAACAGAACCGCAAAGACCAGGCAAAGCAGAGCACAGCTGCCGATCTGCGGATTGCCGAATCCAAGATGCGGCAGGCGTTCCAGCGCATAAATCCCGGAAGCCATGGCACCGAAGAGAAGCACAGCACCGCGATAATCAAAACTCTCCTTTTTCCCAGCAGGCGTATCACGGGGAATAATCTTCCAGGCAAAAGGAATCGCAAGGATACCTATCGGGATATTAATCAGAAAAATCCAGTGCCAGGAAAGATAGTGGGTGAGTATACCTCCGAGAGCCGGACCTGCGGCAAACCCGATCGAACTTGCCATCGTAAGAACACCGAGGGCAAGACCGAGCATCCGGGGCGGCAGGGATTTTACGCAGAGCATGGGCGCTGCCGCCGCAATCATAGCCGCACCGATCCCCTGAAAAATTCGTGCGCCAAGGAGGTAATGCAGATCAGGAGACAGACCGCAGGCTGCAGAACCTGTAGTAAAAATCACAAAACCGATGAGGAATATACGTTTCATCCATCCCCGGTCGGCAAGTTTCCCGAAGACCAGAAGAAACCCAGCCATCATCAGAAGGTAGGTAATAACAACCCAGGAGATCGTGCCTGTATCACACCCAAAGTCTTCAGCAATGACCGGCAGAACGACATTCACAATCGAACCGTCCAGTCCGTCCATAATTATCCCAAGAGACACTGCGATGAGGAGAAGTTTCTGGTGCAGAGGATTGGTAATTATGGAGGTCATGCGTATGTGTGGGGCGGGTTTGGTTATCAGAGTTTCGGAGACCCCCTGCAGGACCATACTATAATACACTCAAAGACCAAACCAGTACACGTGAAGTGGGCAATACTTGGCGGCGGCCTTACCGGCGTAACACTCGCACGGCTCCTCAGAGACCGCGGCGATGAACTACTCGTACTGGAAAAAGAACAGAAGATCGGCGGACTCTGTATCTCCGCAAAACGAAACGGATTCACGTTTGACTGCGGCGGTTCGCACATCATCTTTTCCCGGGATCAGGACGTTCTCTCGTTCATGCACAACGTCCTTGAAGAAAACCGCGACACCCGCAGCCGCAACACCAAAATATACTACAAAGGCAGCTACATCAAATATCCCTTTGAAAACGGCCTCGCTGCCCTCCCCAAAGACGACCTCTACTTCTGTATCAGTGAATATATCAAAACCCTCATCGCTACCGAAAAAGGTGAAGTCCCAGACCCACAGAACTTCCGGGACTGGATCTATGCAACATTCGGCAAAGGTATTGCCGAATGCTACCTCGTCCCCTACAATGAAAAAATCTGGAACTACCCGACCGCCAAAATGTCCAAACACTGGATGGACGGAAGAGTTCCCCGGCCGCCGGTGGAAGACATCATCAAATCCGCAATCGGCATCGAAACCGAAGGCTACACGCATCAGGCAGTCTTCAGCTATCCCGTTGACGGCGGCATAGAATCACTCGTCACCGCGATTGCCCAGCCAGTGACCGACTGTATCAGAACCGGATTTACCGTGACTTCCGTCCGCAAAACCGCTGACGGCTGGGAAATCTCCAACGGGACGGAAACGGTTACTGCAGAGAACATCATCTCAACCATTCCGTTACAGAACCTCCTTCCGACCCTGGAAAACGTTCCGGACGCAGTCAAAGCAGCCTGCGGTGCTCTCCGGTACAACTCCATCGCCTGTATCAGTATCGGATTCAAAGGACTTCTCCCCGACATCTCCTGGATGTATGTTCCCGAAAACCAGTGGGGGATGTTCAACCGTCTTTCGTTCCCCTCCAACTTCTCGACCCGCGTGGCCCCGGAGGGTTGTGCCGCAGTCCTCGCCGAGATTACCTATAACGACGGCGATGACATCTCAAAAATGACCGACGAGGAGATCACCGCCCATACGGTCGACGGACTTGTCCGGATGGGTATCATCCCGGATGCTTCCGCCGTTGTACATTCCGCGGTCGACCGGTTCCAATATGCATATGTTGTCTATGATCTCGACTATCTGGAAAACATTAAAACCGTTCGGACCTGGCTGGAAACCGGAGGAATCAACCTTGTCGGCCGATTTTCCCAGTTCGAATACCTCAATATGGACGGCTGTATCCGCAGCGTTATGAACTTCATAGGAAAACTATGAACGTCAACATCTACGTCGAAGACTACTGGGTGTTCAAGTACATCGGCTGTTCCACCCTTGCCCGGATGCTCTACAAAGGCATTGCGGAAATTCCGGGAGTTGACGCCTACTACAACAGCCCCAGCCCGAAGATGGACATCACCCACTACCACTCCTTCGGCCCCGGGACACTTCTCAACCATGTGAGGAATAAAGGAGTCAGCATTCTTACCGCCCACTCAACGCCACGGCTGAATGAGGGAAACATTGCGGGAGCTTCCTACATCAATATGCTCTATCCCCCGCTTTACCGGCGGTTTGACCATATTGTCACCATCACTCCGCCAAGCACCCGGGAAGTTCAGGAGATGCTGCCCGATATGCCGGTGACCATGATTCCAAATGGCGTGGACCTCGTCACCTTTGCCCCGTCAGCCCGGAAACGCCGGGAGTTTCGTGAGTTTCTCGGTATTCCGGACGACGCGGTCGTGGTCCTTACGGTCGCCCAGCAGACGCCGCGAAAAGGAATCTATGATTTCCTGAACACCGCTGCAAAAATGCCGGAGTATACCTTTGTCTGGGTTGGCGGTTATCCCTACGGGGCATTTTCGAGCGACCGGAAGTTCATCGAAGCAAAGAAAGCCCAGGCAGGTTCCAATGTTATCTTCACCGGTTTCGTTCCTGACATTACGGCAGTGTACTGTGGCGCTGACCTCCTGTTCATGCCGTCGCATGGTGAGATTATGTCCATCGTTGCACTGGAGGGACTGGCCAGCGGCCTGCCGGCAATCTCCCGGAATCTTCCTGAGTTTCGTGAGGTTTTTCCGGGAATATGCGGATTTTTCAATGATAATGCGGAGGCTGAATCGCTTATCCGCGATGAGGATCTCTGGCGCCGGTCGGCTGCCGGTGCCCGGGCGAGTGTGGAACAGTTTGATATTCGCCGGATTGCAAAACAGCATGTAGATCTGTACACGAGGCTGTTGTCATGATATCAGTAATCGTTCCGACATTTAATGAAGAAGAGGGCATTGAGGCATGCCTGAAAAGTCTCTGTGACCAGACCCTGCCGCGTGATTCGTATGAGATCATCGTTGTTGACGGGAACTCGAAGGATAAGACCCGGGAGATTGCGGAGAAGTATGCGGATCTGGTGTTTATTCAGACAAGTAAAAAGGTCGGCGGCGCCCGAAACGATGGTGCGATGGCTGCGAAGTATGACATTCTGGCGACGACCGATGCGGACTGTTTCCTCCCCCGCAACTGGCTGGAGAGCGTGCTTGCGGATTTTGCAAAGTATCCGGATGCGTCGACGATCTATGGGATTGTGTATCCGCTTGAGCCGGGAATAAAGCATAAGATGTCGCTTCTCGGATACAATATTGTTTCCCGGGTCGGATACTGGACCGGGGCGATTTATATGACGCTCGGCTGCAATACGGCGTTCCGGAAAAAGGATTTTATCGAGGCCGGGATGTATATTACTGCGGATGCCGGGGATGATTTCGAGATTGCCCGGCGAATGAAGAAGTTTGGACGGGTCCGGCTGGATACGAAGCTGAAGGTCGGCTTTTCGATGCGGCGGTATATTGAGTTCGGGGCGATGAAGTCGATTTATCAGTGGCTGTACATCGTGTCGCACGGGGGAACGTCGGAGAAGTACCAGTACGCGGGAAAAGAGTACGGGAAAAAATAACTTTTTTAGCCGGTGAGCTGCTGTTCATGTGGTCTCAGCAGTCTGTTGATCGATTTTGCCACCAGGCCTACACAGAGCGCAGCGGCGATTGTTCCTTCCCGGACGCCGTAGAGTCCTGCAAGAAATGCAAAGGAGAGCAGGACTGCGATTATCACGAGGGAGATGTCAACGATGACTTTCATGCTGCCGAATCTGACCGGCACTTTGGTGCAGAGGGAGAGGATGAGCCCTTCGCCCGGCAGGGGTATGAGGTTTGCGGTAACTTCGAAGCTGACGCCGATACCGAGAATGAGGATGCCCGCAATGCAGATGAGCCACTGCTGGCCGTAGTCTGCGTAGGTAAGGCCGTCCAGCACCCCAAGGCAGAGGTCGATGAGCCAGCCGAAGAGAATTACAACCAACAGCTGGAGGAGCTGTACGGGATGAAACTGCCGCCGCATGATGAGGATTTCTCCCAAGAGGAGGATTGCGTTGATGAGAATTGTTGCGGTGCCCACACTCATTGCTGACATGAGGCTGACGACGTAGGGGACGCTGGAAATAGGCGAGGTTCCTAAGTCTGCTTTGATGGAGAGTGCCACGCCGAGTGCCATAACGGCAAGGCCAAGGCAGAGAAGAAGGGATCGTTTGAGGAGTGCTTTTCCGGATGGTACTGCCATAAGAGGGTCGCCTGTTGTGTGGGATGTGGTTTGCGGTTTGGGAATTTACGTGTTGTTTCCTGATGGTGAGGGACGGTTTTTTCGTATCCGGGAGCGGAGACTGCGTATGAAAAGATTCTCAAGGATCACTGAGTGGTCAGGTTCCTCTGATATCATCGTGATATCAGATGTCAGATATCACCACTATTTCCGAACAACCCCTCTTCCTCCCAAAAAAATTCCCGCAGACTCAAAAAAGAATAACCTACTGCTCCGTATAATACTCTTGTGTTATCTATCTCTTCTTCATCATATATAAATAGTAGTTTTGTCCGAATACATTTTTGAAACGGAACGAGACACACCATGTTCCAATCCTGCTGTGACATCTGACATCTGATATCACCAAGATATCAGCTCAAAGATGCAAGGATGAAGAAACAGTTTGGAGACGCAGTCGTGGCATTCAACGACCAAAATATCCCGCCTGAGAAACCTTATTTATAGGAAATACGAGGGAAGAGACACTCTCTCCGCGATCCGGGCACGCCGCAAAGTCTACCCAGACACCCCGGAAACTCCCGGTATATGCCCGATTCGTCCCCCTCGCATCAACCATTATATATCCCAGCCGCAACAAATAGAGATAGATTTACACTGGGCGCGATCTGACAATGACATACATGCAAAAAAATATCCTGTCTGTACGGGACATGGAACGCGAGGAGATTGATGCTCTCCTCTGCGCTGCTGCAAGATTTGACCGGGGCGGTTTTACCGGTCATGAACTCGACAATAAAATCTTAGCCGTGCTCTTTTTTGAACCCAGTACCCGCACGCGGATGTCATTTTCCTCCGCAATGATGCGGCTCGGCGGGAAAATTCTGAATCTGGGAAGTGTGGAAGCAAGCTCCATCGTAAAAGGTGAATCCCTTGCCGATACCATCCGGGTAATCTCCGGATATGCGGACGCAATTGTGCTTCGTCATCCAAAAGAGGGAGCAGCCCGCCTCGCAAGCGAGGTCGCGTCCGTTCCGGTCATTAACGGAGGCGACGGAGCCGGCCAGCACCCGTCCCAGACACTGCTGGATCTGTTTACCATCCGGGAATCGATGCCGATCGAAAACATTGATGTCGGTCTGCAGGGCGACCTGCGCTACGGCCGGACGGTACATTCTCTCGCGTTTGCGCTGAGTAAATACCATGATGTCCGGATTCACACCATCGCACCGGAAGGTCTGGATCTGCCGACGCATCTGAAACAGGACCTGGCGGACGCCGGCTGCGAAGTCATTGTACACGAGACCATTGAGGACACACTTCCCGAACTGGATGTTCTCTACGTCACCCGGCTCCAGAGAGAGCGGTTCCCGGACCCGGCAGCGTTTGCCAGCTTTGCAGCGACCTACCGGATCACGCCGGACCTGCTCTCCCGGGCAAAACCCTCCATGATTGTCCTGCATCCCCTGCCCCGGGTGGACGAGATCGATCCGGCAGTAGATTCTCTGCCGTGTGCAAAGTACTTTGAACAGGCACACAACGGGGTTCCGGTGCGAATGGCAATGCTGAACGAGGTGATGAGCTCATGAAACGCCGGGATGACGGCATTCTCATCTCACCGATCAAAAACGGAACGGTGATTGATCATATTACGCCGGGTGAAGGTCTGACAGTGCTGCGGATTCTTGGAATCGCAGACGGTACCAACACCACGGTGACAGTTGCAACGAACGTCGAGAGCTCCCGGGGAGGAAGGAAAGACATCGTGAAGATCGAAAACCGCGAACTGTATAAAGACGAGGTAAATAAGATCGCTCTGATCGCCCCGGATGCAAAGATCAGTATTATCCGTGACTCAAAAGTTGTGGAGAAAAAAACCGTGGAGGTTCCGCATGATATCCTCGGAGTGATCAAGTGTCCGAATCCGAACTGCATCACCAACTCCCGGGAACCGACGAAGAGTCACTTCTCCGTACACCCCCGGGGATTCCGCTGTCATTACTGCGACACGATTATTTCCCGCGAGATGGACATCGGCGACTATATCTGAACATTCTTTTTTGTTTACGTTCGCAAAAACATTGCTGCGAGCCGTTCCTTTGTCAGAACAATCGTCGTCGGTCTTCCGTGCGGACAGGTATAGGGAGACCGCGTCGCCATCAGTTGCCGTACCAGTCGCTGCATCTGTTCAACCGTCAGAGGGGTATTCCCTTTCACCACTGCCCGGCAGGCAGTCGTTTTCAACACCCGGTCGAGAACACCTTCCTCGCCGCCCGCCGACCCGTCGAGGGCAGCCGCAATAATCTCATGAATGACGTTCGGGTCCCCGAGCGTTTCAGAGACCACGGGAACCGAACGGACCATCCACACGTCTTTCCCGAACGGTTCCAGTACATATCCTGCCTGCTCCAGAACCGAAAGAATATCAGGCATTGCCGCAGCCTCCCGTTTCGTCAGGCGCAGCTGAACGGGAACCAGCAGTTCCTGACCAGGCCGGGAAGCTTCCTGCCGGGCGAGCAGCTGGTCATACATGACCCGTTCGTGAGCCGCATGCTGATCGATCACCACCAGATCTCCGGTAGCGTTTTTCGCCAGAATGTAGGTCTCCGCAATCTGACCGATCACCACAGGAACATCAACATCCGTCTCCGGACTCAAGGGTGCAGGCACTCGCTCGGTTCTCCGCAGCTGCAGGTCCGTCTGACGGTGAACACGGGAAACAGACGGAGCGGCGGAAACCGCCGCTGCCGGACGATAGAGGTAGGACGGTTTCGTCTCTCCCACAAGAGAAACCGGCAGCTGTTCCGGAAGCGTTCGTTCAGGTTCTGGTTCCGGTACTGCGGAAAAAACCGGCTCCTGATGCAGAGCACAGTACACCGCATCCGCAACGCCGGTCTGGACATCACGTTCCCGGGAAAGCCGGACCTCCCTTTTCGTCGGATGCACATTCACATCCACCTCGCGGGGGTCAAGCGTGATATCGAGAAATGCAGCCGGATACATGCCTTTTGGCAAAAGGGTCCCGTATCCTTCACGAACAGCCCACTGCAGCGGTCGTGATACAATCTGCCGGCGGTTGATCGAGAGGTAAAACCGCGACGGCGTACTTTTCATCTCAGACCCCGGCTTTGTGATAAATCCTTCGACCTTTACCGGTCCGTAGGAACCGGAGACCGCTACCAGATCTTTTGCAAATCCGGTCCCGAACACCGCCGCGATCACATCATGATACCTGCCGTTTCCATAGGTCCGAAACCGTTCCTTTCCCCCAAACGTGAGAACAAACGCCACATCCCGATGTGCCAGAGCAACCCGTTCCACCAGATCATAGATGTGGGCAAGTTCGGTTGCCACCGTTTTTTGAAACTTTCTGCGGGCCGGTGTGTTGTAAAACAGCCCTTCTACCACCACATTCGTCCCTTCGGGGGCTCCGACCGCTGAGGTCTCTGCAACCTCGCCGCCGTGAACTCTGACACACAATGCTTCCGGGTCTGCAGAACCGCGTTGTTTCGTGATCAGTGTCACCAGCGAAACCGCCGCAATACTCGCCATTGCTTCGCCGCGAAAACCAAGGGTGGCAATCTCTCCAAGGTCTGCGGGTCTGTGGATCTTACTTGTTGCGTGCTGACGAAATGCGAGGAGGGCATCATCTGCGGTCATGCCGACTCCGTCATCAGTTACGCAAATCCGGGTGATCGCAGTTTTATCCGCAGAAAGATCGATGGTAATCCGGCGGGCGCCCGCATCGATTGCATTCTCCACCAGTTCCTTCACGACCGAGGCCGCCCGTTCCACCACCTCTCCTGCGGCGATGTGGTTGATCGTCTCTTCATCCAGAACCGCAATGACGCCCATTTTACGTTCGCTCCAGCATCGACTTCAGTTCGTTGATCAGCGTGAGTGCCTGCATGGGGGTCATATCATTTACATTCGCTTCACGCAGCCGCTCCTCCACCGGCGAAACCTCCGGAGCCGGAGCAGAGACCGGGTCGACGAGAAGCATCTGCGTGTAATACTTCTGTTTGCCGCTGCCGTCTGCAGTCCGGTCTTCCCGGAGAGCAGCGGTCAGAATCTCCTCGGCACGAACCAGGACTTTTTTGGGGACCCCTGCAATGCGGGCCACATGAATACCGTAACTCCGGTCGGTTGCTCCCGGTATGAGTTTGCGGAGGAACGTGATGTCATGCTGATCCTCTTTGACGGCGAAATGATAATTTTTCACCCGGCGCAGTTCCTGTTCCATGCCGATCAGCTGATGGAAGTGGGTTGCAAACAGGGTTCGCGGTCCTGTTCCTCCTTTGCCGTGGAGATACTCCAGAACGGCCCGGGCAATAGAGTAGCCGTCAACGGTACTCGTTCCCCGTCCGATTTCGTCCAGCAGAATCAGACTTTTTTCGGTGGAGTTGTTCAGGATGTTGGCCAGTTCCAGCATTTCGACCATGAAGGTACTTTGTCCTCCGGCAAGGTCATCCGATGCCCCGACCCGGGTGAAGATCCGGTCGACGATACCGATTTTCGCATACCGTGCGGGAACAAAGCAGCCGATCTGTGCCAAAATGCAGATCAGGGCGACGCTTCGCATGTAGGTCGATTTACCTGCCATGTTTGCTCCGGTCAGTATGAGAATCTGGTCGCCTGTGGTGTTCATTTCGGTGTCGTTCGGGACGTAGCCGCCGGGAACTGCATTCTCAACGATAGGGTGGCGACCGTCGCGGATGAGGAGTTCTCCCCCGCAGGAGAACTCAGGTCTGACATATCGGTTGGCGACGGTGAGATCAGCGAATGCCGCAAGCATGTCGATGGTTCCGATTCCTGCGGACGCTGCCTGGAAGGCGGGGACGCTTTCCCGCAGGGTTGCAAGCAGTGATTCATAGAGTGAGATTTCGAGTGCGAGTATGCGGTCGTCGGCCTGCGCCATCAGGGCTTCACGTTCCCGTAATGCGGGCAGGGTGAACCGTTCTCCGTTTGCGGTGGTCTGTTTGCGTTCGTACTCGGGGGGAACACGATCCAGATTTGCTTTGGTGACTTCGATGTAATAGCCGAAGACGTTGTTGTACGCGATTTTGAGCGAACGAATGCCGGTCCGGTCCCGTTCAGCCTGCTGGAGTTCGGCGATCCAGTCCCGTCCGGTTGCAAGGACAGCACGCAGTTCGTCGAGGTCGGGACTGTATCCGGCACGGATGACGTTGCCGTTCCGATAGACAAGCGGGGGGTCATCGATGATTGCGGAGCGGATGAGGTCGGCCGTTCCGGAAAATTCAGGTATGGTGTCCCGTTCTTCGGCGAGGAGGACGACTGCGTCGGTGAGTGCGGTTTTGAGGTCCGGGAGGCTGGAGATGGTTGCGGCGAGGGAGAGCAGGTCACGGGGGGATGCGTTCCCGTATGCGATTCTTCCGGCGATCCGTTCGATGTCGGAGACTTTGGTGAGGGTTTCCCGAAGGGTGGTGCAGAGAACGGGACGGGCAGCGAGGTACTCGACAGCGTCAAGCCGCCGGTTGATCAGGTCCGGGTCGATGAGTGGGACGGTTACGGCATTTTTGAGGATGCGGCTTCCCATCGGGGTTCTGGTGCGGTTTAAAAATCCGTAGAGCGTGGTATCGCTGCGGTCTCCCCGAAGAGGGGTGAGGATTTCCAGATTCCGGAGGGTGATTGCATCGAGGACCATCGTGGTGTCGGTGTGTTTTCGGGAGAAGCCGTGGATGTGGGGCAGTCCGGTTTTCTGGGTTTCTTTTGCATACCGAAACGCTGCGGCTGCGGCGTTTGTTCCGAGCGGCGAGTCGGCACAGTCATAGCCATCAAGGGATGCGACACCGAATGCCGTGCAGAGGGCGGCGGTTCCGTCGGTGAAGAGACCGGGGCGGCCAGGTGTGAGAACCCGGCCGGTTCCGGCAAGGAACGTGATGAGGGTTGCAGAAATTCCCTGCGGAACGAGGAGTTCCGCAGGATCGTAGCGTTCGATCTCCGTGGCGAGGGCTGCGTAGTTTTCTCCTGCCGGTATATCCTCAATGAAGAATTCACCGGTAGTGATGTCGAGAAATGCGAGGCCCATACGGGTGGTTTTTGCATCCGGGAGAAGGGCCATGAGGTAGTGGGCGGCAGCTCCGTCGATGATCCCGGAATCAATCGCAGTGCCGGGAGTGACGACACGGATGACGTCACGTTTTACGACGCCCTTGGCGGTTTTCGGGTCTTCGATCTGTTCACAGATGGCGACTTTGTATCCTTTCCGGATCATGCGGGGGAGGTAGAGGTCGACGGCATGATAGGGGATACCTGCGAGGGGGATGGGGTTCCCGTCCGGGTCTTTGGAACGTGAGGTCTGTACGATGTCCAGTTCTCTGGCGCAGATCTCGGCGTCCTCCCAGAATGTTTCGTAAAAATCACCCATGCGCATGAAGAGGATACAGTCAGGATACTGTTGTTTGAACATTCTGACCTGTTCCATGGCGGGTGTAAGGCTTTTCCGTACTGCGGGAGGCATTGCTGAAAGTATATTGGGTCCGAAAGGGTAAGAAGGATTTCCTCCTGATCCCGGGCAGGGTGTTGGTTTCCCTTTCGGGAGACTCATCTATTAATATCCCTGCTTCCTACCACATGTACTCAACGGGAGGTTTAAATGACACCACTACCCATTCTGCATTTTCTCACACACCATGCCGCACAGCGGACTGTGTCCTTTCACATGCCCGGCCACAAAGGTTCTGCACTCTACCGGCGGTTCGGGTATGAAACGTTTCTGAACGACATGATGGACTGCGACATCACGGAAATTCCGGGGGCCGATAATCTTTTTCAGACGGAAGGGATTCTGAAAGCCGCCCAGGAAGAGTATGCAACACTCTACGGCGTACGAAAGTCGTATCTCCTGATTAACGGAACCAGCGGCGGAGTAATTGCCGCAATCCTGGCCTCGGTTTCCAAAGGCAGAAAACTCGTCATGGCCCGAAACTCTCACAAGGCGATCTACAACTCCCTTGTTCTGGCTGATGTCCAGCCGGTATACGCGTATCCTGAGATGATTTCTGCATACGGGATCGCAGGTGAGATCACTGCCGCTGAGATAGAACGGTGTCTCCGGGAAAATCCGGATGCGGATGCTGTTATCCTCCCTTCGCCGAACTACTACGGTATCTGTTCCGACATCAAAGCTATCGCAAAGGTTGTTCACGCTCACGGAAAAATTCTGATCGTTGATCAGGCTCACGGTGCACATCTGCATTTCTTCCGGACCGCGGGATTTTCCGACATGCCTGCTTCTGCTGAAGAAGCGGGGGCTGACATTGTCATCAACTCTATTCACAAAACTCTTGCCTCCTTTACCCAGAGTGCGGTACTGAATCTCAACTCCGACCGGGTGGACCATTACGTGCTGGAAGATAAACTGCAGATGATCCAGTCCACAAGTCCCTCGTATCTCCTGATGGCGTCTCTTGACATCAACGCTGATATTCTCAGGAATCATCAGGAGACTCTGATGCGGGAGTGGTATGAGAATCTGCAGTACTTCTATACGGAAGCACGTTCTATCCCGGGTCTTATGGTAATCGGCAGTCCTCTTTCTGTCGATAGCTGCCTACGGCTGGATATCACCAAGATCAATCTGGATATGAGTGCCTTGGGTCTGGATGCGGGGACGCTGGAACACCTGCTGATGGAACGCGGAGTGTATGCGGAGCTGACGACCGGCAACATTCTGATGTGTATGACCGGAATCGGCAACACCCGCCGGGATATGGTACGGCTGATTGAGGCACTGCGGGAGATCAACGGGATGTATGCCGGGCGGTCCGGGACGGATGTGCAGAAAAAATCCGTGAATGCAGTGTTTGAAAAGAAACTGGTTCTCTGTTCCGTCCCTGCGCAAAAAGAACGCATACCTCTCGCCGAAGGAGCAGGGAGAATCTGTGCATCCTCAATCATTCCCTATCCCCCGGGCATTCCATTCGTCTGTCCGGGTGAGATGCTGACCGACGAGGTCATCCGCTATATCGCGGAGCTGAGAAATGCAGGGGAGAAGGTCATCGGGGTGAACGATCGCGGAGAGATTACGGTAGGGATACAGGGTCCCTGATCCAGTACCGGGTTCCCCGCTGATGCGCGGCTGCAGCCGGGGTGACTTGGACTGCATTCATACATTTTTCGGATCCGAAAACCATTTAACCCCCATCTGGTCAGGGATGAGGAATCCGGGTTTTTTTGAGGTATTTTGAAGTCCATGGATTTCGTCCGAAAGTCCAAATGGTCGTTAAATTTTCATTCTTTTGGAGGGTCACCTTTAAGCCGTGAGGGGGGCAACATGATCCTGTAATCTCGGCGCAGCCCAAAAATCTGCAGGGTTAGATTGCCTGTAAATTCATACTTGTCCGATTCAGGGGGTGTGGTCTATGGGTTTAAGAAACACAAATGACGTGATAATGGAATCAGCGGTATTCGAAACATTCGAAAGCAACGTACGATCGTATTGCAGAAAGTATCCGGTTATTTTCTCGAAAGCGAAAGGATCTTTATTGATCGATCAGAATGGAACGGAATACATTGATTTCCTCTGTGGAGCAGGGAGCTGTAACTATGGTCATAATAATGACTATATAAAAGGAAAAGTGGTTGAGTACCTGCTTGCCGACGGACTTGTGCACGGGCTGGATATGTATTCCCGTGCGAAGGGAGAGTTTCTTGAGTGTCTGGAACAGCGGGTTCTGATACCCCGCGGGTTTGACTATAAGGTTCTGTTTCCGGGACCGACCGGGACGAATGCGGTTGAGGTCGCGTTAAAGATCGCCCGGAAAGTGAAGGGACGGTCCAATGTTCTTGCCCTGATGGGCGGGTTTCACGGGATGTCGCTTGGTTCCCTTGCGCTGACAACCGAGCGGTCCGCCCGGGATGCCTGCGGGGTTGCACTCGGGAATGTGACCCATGTGCCGCATCCTGCCATGATGCCAAACTTTGATACCATTGCGTACATCGATATGCTGATTTCTCATGATCACAGCGGTGTGGATAAGCCGGCTGCGATTATTGTGGAAAGTGTGCAGGGAGAGGGCGGTATCAATGTGCTGTCCGAGGAGTGGCTGCGGGATATCCGTGCTCTGTGCGATAAGCATGATATGCTGCTGATCGCTGATGAGATTCAGACAGGATGCGGTCGGACGGGGTCGTTCTTCTCGTTTGAACGTGCGGGTATTCAGCCGGATATCGTGGTGATGGCGAAGTCGATCGGCGGTATTGGTATGCCGTTCTCTCTTGCGCTGGTGAAGCCGGAGTATGATGTCCTGCTGCCGGGTGAGCATAACGGGACGTTCCGCGGGTTCCAGCTGGCGTTTGTTGCCGGAAAGGCGGCGATAGAATACATGATGGAGCATCATCTTGAGGCCGAGACGGTCCGGAAAGGAAAGATTGTGGAGGAGTTCCTTGCGTCCCACCTGCGGCTGGTGGACCCGAACCTGACGTTCCGTGGTCTTGGTCTGATGTGGGGTATAGATTTCGGTGCGTATCCGGCAGGAACATCCCAGCGTATCCGCCAGCTCTGCTTTGAGAACGGACTGATTATCGAGCTGTCCGGCAAAGAAGATACGGTGGTGAAGATTATGCCGGCTCTGACGATTGAGGATGAACTGCTGATGAAGGGTCTGGAGATTGTCCATAAGGCAGTTGTTCAGGCAGTTGCCGAGTCCGGGATGATCCGTGTTCCGCAGGGAAACATGGTAAAACAGGCTGTGTAAAACCTGTTTGATTCTTTTTTTTTAATATTTTTTTCTAAAACAGACGTTTTATCTGATAATTTCCGCCCCGTGATTCTGGGCATGAGTTACGATAACCTGCCCTTCGTCTCCAAGCAGTTCCTGTGTTGCCCGGACGATGTCCTGGTTGTGTGTATCAAAGACGGTAAACACAGTTGGTCCGAATGAGCTGAGGCCGACGCCGTATGCTCCTGCCTCCCGCATATCGTTCATGAGATTCGTCAGCTTCTGCGGCTGGAGGGTCAGTTCGATTTTATTGAAACCGACCGACTGAATCTGGTCCAGAGCATGGCCGAAGGCTTCAATATCCTGCTCGATCAAAAACGGGATCATGTTCATGAAGACAAGGTGGGAAACCTGTTCCACATCAGTCTTCGGCACAGGGCAATGAGTCTGGAAGATGTTCAGCTCGGTCGCGCCGTTAAACCTGTTCCCAAATGCCGGTACCGCGAGCAGAACACTCCAGTCTTCCGGAAACGCATACCGGCCGAGGAGCAGAGCAGGCTTTGCGGTGGAAACAGAGGAAGGCATGAAACTTTTTTTCTCTTTGAGACTGTGGCCGCCGTCGGCAATAAAACCGCCGAGATCAAAAGCGTGTGCCCCGATCCCGGAAGTTCCGCCACGCCCGACGAGGGCTGCAAGCTCAATACTGGTGGGATGGTGTCCGGCGTACTCAGCGATCAGTTTTGCAGCGGCCAGGGACATCTGTGTTCCAGAACCTAGACCTGAATGGGCCGGGCAGAGCTGGTGGACCGTGAAGTGATACCCGGTTTCCGGAGTATACGTTGAGGCGGCTTTTTCTGCTGCGGCAGTTACTTTCCCGATACAGGCCTGTTGTTCGGAGGTACTGCCGCGACAGTCTTTCGCAAACTCAATGGTGATGCCGGAATCAGCCGGAACAGCTTCGAGGATGAAGTGCGGATCGGCAAGAGTGAGGCCAATACCCCCGTCGATTCTTCCGTAGGAACCGTTCAGATCAATCAGCGTGATATGCAGCCGTGAGGGAGTCTGGATTTTCATAGACATAACGTTCCTTTTGTCTGTGTTTGATAGTAAGGGAGATAATATGAAGATTGCGGGATTTCCGAAAAACGCACTCCCGCATTTGGAGAAATAACAGGAGAAAAAAATATGATCAGGCCGCGTTCCTGACCATATCCAAGAAATACTCATGCATCCGGGTGTTACCGGTAAGCTCCGGATGAAACGCCAGTGCAAGCTGATTCCCCTCACGGACGGCAACGACACGCCCGTCAACCACCGACAGAACCGCAACACGCTCTCCCGGGTCTGTCACGCAGGGGGCACGAATAAACGTCATCGGCACATCCCCGACACCCGCAAACGGGGCAACCGTCTCAAAACTTCCCAGCTGCCGGCCGTAGGCATTGCGGACCGCCGTAATATCCATCGTTGCAAGACAGGGAACACCTCCCTCAACGCGTTTTGCAAGCACAATCAGTCCCGCACAGGTTCCAAGGACCGGTAGACCCGCGGAAATTTTTCTCTGCAGCTCCGCAAACATCCCCAGATCCCGCAGAAGCTTTGAGATGGTCGTACTCTCACCGCCGGGAAGAATCAGGCCGTCGAACGGCTGCTGCAGATCAGAAGCGTTCCGGATCTCACAGGTATCCGCACCCAGGGACCGAAGCATGGAAATATGCTCGGCAAACGCTCCCTGCAGTGCCAGAACACCGATCAGCATCCGTTACTGGCCCCGTTCCGCCATGAGAACTGCGATCTCACCGGCGTTGATACCCACCATCGCTTCACCGAGATCCTCGGAAAGATCGGCAAGCATCTTCGGGTCCTGATAATTCGTAACCGCCTGCACAACAGCCGCAGCACGCTTCGCCGGATTCCCGGACTTAAAGATACCCGACCCCACAAACACACCCTCAGCACCCAGCTGCATCATCAGTGCAGCATCTGCCGGAGTTGCAACGCCGCCGGCGGCAAAGTTTACCACCGGGAGCCGCCCGTTCTCATGGACATACTGAATCAGATCATAAGGAACCTGAAACTGCTTTGCGGCTTCATACAGCTCATCGGCACGCATCCCGACAACCTGCCGGATCTCACTGTTCATCGTACGCATATGGCGGACGGCCTGCACGATATCACCCGTACCTGCTTCACCCTTCGTCCGGATCATCGTCGCACCCTCGGCAATCCGGCGGAGAGCCTCGCCCAGATTTCTGGCACCGCAGACGAACGGCACCTGGAACCGGGTTTTATCAATGTGATACACATCATCCGCCGGGGTAAGGACCTCACTCTCATCGATGTAATCGATCTCAATCGCTTCAAGAATCTGTGCCTCCACGAAGTGGCCGATACGGACCTTTGCCATAACCGGAATCGACACAGCAGCCTGAATCCCTTTGATCATCTTCGGATCGCTCATCCGGGAAACACCGCCGGCGGAACGAATATCTGCCGGAATACGTTCCAAGGCCATAACTGCGCATGCACCCGCATCCTCCGCAATCTTTGCCTGTTCAGGTGTCGTTACATCCATAATGACCCCGCCCTTCAGCATCTGTGCGAGTTCTTTATTCAGTTTTGCACGATTTTCTGTCATGATTCTCACATCATAGATGTCTGCAGAAAGAGGAGTCTGCCCGCAGAATACAACTACATTTATGCGGCTGTCATAATATGAGGCTTCCGAAAGTACCACTTCTCCGGAAAAAGCAGAATTTTTTCCCCGGGAAGATGCATTTATTGCATTCCTGCGCAAACCTGTAACGAATGAAATATCGGGAGTTCCGGTTTGACACCCTGCACAAACAGTACCTGTACTTCCCCGGAGAAGTCCCCCTCCCCAGTTATACCGGCCCGGAACCGTCGGACGGTTTCCTTGCCTACTGCTTTTCCGATCAAGATGCAGGACTGAGCTGTATTCTGCTTGGAACCGTGCGTTTCCAAAACAACCGCATAACACCCGTCCATACCAGGTCAGAGGCCGAACCCGTACTCATCCCATCCTCCGCTCTGGAGGAGCGGACCTGTATACCGCTTCGAAAGGATGCATTCGACCTGAACAGCTATGCATGGGCAGAAAAACTCGCGGACGACCGGGATCCGGTACCAAAATCAGACCGCCCCGTTCCCCTCAGTAAAATCTGCGGAGTATGCATCCATCATCACGGACGTTTTGGCTGGCAGCAGTGTGACGCGTTCCCGGAAAAAATTCCCGCAGATATCTGGAATGCAGAGCTGATCCCTCCGGTCCCCTGCAGGGAGAGTATCGGATTTTGTGCAAAACCCCCACGGCTCCTCATCGAAGCATTTGATGCCGCCACAGGCAGGGTAGTGTACCGCTATTCAGCGGAAGATGACCCTTTGCACCCGCAGAAGATTCAGGAAACATCCGATCTCGGCGACGCAAGTCTTGAAACCTTCCGCAGGATGATGCAGGACTGGCAGACCCACCTGCCGGACCAGATGAAAGAAGTTCTGCACTGCCGGGATGAGGACGGGGCGTTTGCCGCAGAGCTTGCCGTGATCAATGTCGTGATGACCATCAACCGCATGACGGGCCGGGATGTGTACCGGATCATCGATGAGTTCCCTGACTATCCGGAACCGTAGACAGACCTCCTCACATCCCAGAACCCATATCCTACCCTTTATTGTCTCACCGGTGTAAAATGATATGCATGTCTGAAAATCCGGCAACGGCTAAAGATGCCCTGACCCAATATCATTTTGCCGAGCGGTTAAAACTCGATATAATGCTGATTGCGCATCAGTATCTTACCATCCCCTCCCTGCAAAAAGAGGAAAAAGCCGGTGCAAAACGGATGCTCATCAGTATTACCGAAGCACTTTGCGTTGATGCAAAAGCAGCCGCGAATTTTACCGGCGTTCCCGAGTTCAATACCGCATCCGACATTCTCGCGGAAGTCATGGACCTCGCGGAATCCAACCAGTTCGGCCTTGCCTCGGAAAAAGCCGGAGAATCAATGATTCCGATCACCACAGCAGCCGCAGCAGCCTGGGAAGTGCTTCACCAGCATGGACTCCTCTGAATTTCTGCATTTTCTCGGCACCCGCGTCTCTGTGCGTGAGTTCGACAAAGGATGCATCACGGAAGACGATGCAGACTATCTTCTGGAAGCAGCCTCCAAAGCACCGTCAGCAGGAAACCTCGAAGCCTGGGATGTGGTTATCGTCACGGATCCCGGACAGCTGGAGCTGCTCGCAGATGCCGCCGGAAACCAGCATCAGGTTCTCGACTGCGGCTGTGTATTCGTCGTGTGTGCAAACTATATCCGGGCAATGTCCCGATACGGTGAGCGCGGCATTATGTTCGCCGTTGAGGATGCAACGATTGCGACAACCTATATGATGCTCGCAGCCCACACCCGCAGACTGCATACCTGCTGGGTTGGAGCGTTCGACGACGGTGAGGTGAAAGGAATACTGGATCTGCCAACCCATATCCGACCGGTTGCCCTGCTCTGTGTCGGACGCGGAGAAGCTCCGGACCACGGCCCCGAACGCATGGAACCGGACGGCCATGCACATTATGATATCTGGTAACCAACAGAGAAAGGGAAAGTGAGATGCCGGATTATCGTGTGACTCTGGAAGCAGCCTGGACGGTCAGGGATGTCGAAACTGTCGAGGATGCCATTGGTATTGCCGTAAGCGAAGCGGGAAAACGTCTGCATCCCTCCGCGAAGTTTGTGGACGTGGACGTGATGACCATGCCGTGTCCCTACTGCGGGGACGAGATCACCAGTGCTCTGCTGGTCTCCCGGGTTGCACTGGTCGGCCTTCTGATGCAGATGAAGGTCTTTACCGCAGAGAATGAGGGCCATGCGGAACGGATCGCCAAAACAGTGATCGGCCGGGCACTCCGTGACGTTCCGCTGACTACCTACAGTATTGAGCCGTGCGGGGAGGAAACGAATGCCTGATCCGCAGGTTTCGGTAACCGGCCATCTCTGTATGGATTATATTCTTACCGTGGACGAGTTTCCGAAACCCGGAACATCCCGGCGTGTCGTGGACCGTCAGGTCTATTACGGCGGCGGGGCGGCAAATATTGCGGTAGGCATCGCAAAGCTCGGCGGAACGTCCGAGCTGATCACTGCAGTCGGCCGGGATTTTCCCGGCAGCAGATATGAGCAGCATCTTCTGGATACGGGCGTTGTTCTCCGGCCGTTTTCCACGACGGAACGGAACTGTTCAACTGCATTTATGGTGAATACGGTTGCCGGAGAGCAGGTGACCTACTTTGAGTGGGGAGCTGCGGAACTGTTCGAGACCGCAGAGGCGCCTGCTCGGGAGTTTGTGCATATGGCAACCGGGTCTGCGGCGTTTAATGTACAGGCGGCCCGCAATGCGAAGTTTGCGTCGTTTGATCCGGGACAGGACGTCCAGTATTATTCTGCGGAACATCTGATGGACCTGTTTGCCCATGTGAATCTTCTGATCTGTAATAATTTTGAGTCGGAGATTATGTGCGGAAAGCTTGGATGGACTGAGGAGGAGCTGATCGCGGCTGTTCCTCTGACAATCCTGACCCGGGGGAAAGAGGGAAGCATCCTGTTCCGCGAGGGTGAAGAGATTGCTGTCCCTGCGGTTTCTGTACCGATGGCAGATCCGACCGGTGCGGGCGATGCCTATCGTGCCGGATTTTTCACGGCGTTTCGCCGGGGGTATGCAGTTCCGGTCTGCTGCCAGGTAGGTGCGGTGACGTCGTCGTTTGCCGTGGAAAAAGTGGGTACCCAGACAAATCTGCCAGACTGGTCACAGATGACCGAGCGGTATGCGGATGCGTTTGGGACGCTGAAAAAGAGTGAGTAAGATGACGTGGGCTGCACTGACTTCAGGAGGGAAGGACTCGATTCTTGCGCTGCAGAAAGCGCTGGATGCCGGGATAGACGTTACCTACATGGTAACGGTGGTTCCGGAAAATCCTGACTCATATATGTTCCATTCGGCGAATCTTGCGGCGGTCCCGGTTATTGCCCAGAGGTGCGGAATGGAGTATGTGGGTGTGCCGTCGACCGGGGAGAAGGAAGCCGAACTGGCGGATCTGGAACGAGGTCTTGCCAACCTGCCGATTGAGGGAGTTATTGTTGGAGCAATTGAGTCCGAGTATCAGCGGTCACGGGTTGCGGCGATCTGTGAGCGGCTGGGACTGGGTATGTGTGCGCCGCTCTGGCATTGTGGTCCCCTTGATATTCTGGAGGAGGTTGCAGGCCGTATGGATGCACGGATTGTGGTAACGGCGGCTGACGGGCTGAGTGAGCAGCTGCTTGGCCGGCGTATTGATGCGGATCTGATTGCGGAGCTGTGCCGGATTTCTGCGAAACGCCGGATTCACATTGCAGGTGAAGGCGGTGAGTATGAGTCTCTGACGCTGAATGCTCCGTGTTTTTCGTCGCCGGTACAGTTTTCCGGGTTCCGGACCGAGGTTTCCTGCGGCCGGGGCACTGCGGTTATTGAGAGGTTCTGGTGAGCTGATATGGCAAGTGAAGCGAAGACTGAGAATTTATCGAAGTATCTGTTTTCCGCGCCGGTCTGGTGGCAGTCACTGATTCTGATGGTGGCAGTCGGTCTGGTTGTGGAGGTTGTGAATTATCTTGCCGGAGGCAGCCGGGGAATCGGACTTGCGTTTTCGGTGCCGGCGATTCTGGCATTTTTCCTGACGGCACCTCTGGTGAATCTGATCAGTACGGAGAAGCTGACCTGGAACCGCTCAGGACTGCTGGCACTTGCCGGGATGATTTTTTCGATCTTCTGGATGTTTATCGGACTTGTTCTGCGTCCGGAGCTTGCGTTTGTGTTCGGGTTAGGGTTTGTGCTGGCGATCCGGCTTTTGGTTCTGGTAGCTATTGCGGATTATAAGATTGTCCACATGTATGTGCCGGCGGCGATTCAGACGGTTGCGGGGGTGTGGATCGGGACGTATGTGTTTGGGAGTAATTTTCTGCTGCCGGCAGGGTTGTCCGTGGTGATTTTTTCGATCGGGATTATTCTGTTTATCGTGCTGTTTGACCGGCCGCTGCGGAAGGCATACGGGATCAGTGCGATGCGGTTTATTAACGCATTTCTGGCACATCTGACGGACGGGTCGAAGGCTCTGGAGGATTATTTCCGGGTGATCGGGGAGGAGGTTACGGTGCCGGAGACGAGTTTCTTTTTCCGCCGTGCGGGAAAGAGGGATGTGTTGTTTGTGGTGCCGAATCTGCATCCGGGACCGCTGTCGGAGGTTGGCGGAGGGAATTATCCGAAGCATTTGTATGATGTGTTTTCCGGCGGCGAGATGGTGTTTGTGTCACACGGGTGTGCGACGCATGATTTTAATCTGGTGTCTGAGGCGGAGTCGGAGAAGATTGCTTCGGCGATTGACCGGTCCCGGGCGGGTCTTGTGTATGAGATGCGGGCAGGTCCTGCGATGCGGACGCAGTTCGGGTCGGTGTCGGTTCTGTCGCAGCGGCTGGGGTCTTCGATTCTGCTGGTGACGACGCGGTCGCCGGAGATGACGGAGGATCTGGATTATACGGTCGGGGCGATAATTATGGCGGAGGGGCGGTGCTGGTATCCGAATGTCGGGCTGGTGGACGGGCATAACTGTATGGTTGAGGTGACGTCGGTGGTTCTGCCTGCGTCGAAGGTGGGATATGAGTATATCCGGGCGGCCCGTGAGGCGATGGACCTGCAGCGGTCTGCGGAGATGGGAGCGTTTTCTGTGGGTGCGGCGCAGATGATTCTGCCGTTTTCCCGTGAGCAGGGTTTTGGGGATATGGGTGTTCTGGTGCTGGTGACGGAGGCGGGCGGGCGGCGGACGGCGTTTGTGCTGTTTGACGGGAACAATGTTCACATGGGGGTGCGGGAGGTTTTGCGGGATGCGGTTCTGGCGGAGGGTCTGGATGAGGTGGAGATTATGACGACGGATTCGCATGTGGTGAATACGGTGTCCGGGAGAAATCCGGTGGGGATGGCGGTGCCTCCCGAGGAGATTGTTCCGTATCTGCGGGATACGGTGCGGCAGGCTGTGGCGGATCTGGCACCGGCTGAGGTGGCGGCGGCAACGGAGATGTGTGAGGATGTGATGGTGTTCGGTTCGTCGCGGACGGTTCAGTTGTCGTCGACGGTGAACGCGATGGTGATGAATCTTGCACCGTTATCTATCCTGCTCCTGCTGGTGTCGTTTCTGGTGACGCTGCTGATTTTTATGGTGCTGTTCGAACCCGCACCTTTCTAATTGCGGCGCGGCCTCGCCCGGCGTCGCTTTATACACCAACGAAGATTTCCTCAGGTAAATCGCCTTTGGCGATTTTTTATTCGCTGTATTCGCGCTATTCGCGTTTTTTACCGCTATTCTCAGCTGGGCCAGCCCCCGGCACCGCGCCCGTTTACTTCACGGAAAACATCCGCTCCGCAAGCCCCGTCACACCGTCAGCTGTTTTCTCTCCGACACCCTTCACCTGCATCAGCTCCTCCCGTGACGCGGTCAGAACAGCACGCAGGGACCCGAACGCAGCCAGGAGAGCACGTGCCGCCTTTGGCCCCACATCAGGAAACGCCGTCAGCACATGCACGGCAGCGTCCTCATCAGACCATCCTGCCTTATGCCGGTGCAGACTCCGTTCCTGCCGTTCCCCGCCAAGATCCCGGCGGGCAAACGCAAACAGCAGCTCCGCAGTCTCCACCGCATCCCGCGTAAACACCAGTGACACATCAAAATCCACCGCAATCGACGCGATCGTATTCCGGATTGCATTCGGATGGATACTCCGCAACTCATACAAATCCGCAATCGATCCTCCTTCCACCATCAGAATAGGACGGATTGAGGAATCAGCCAGTGCCCGGACCTGACCAAACAGATCACGGTCCACCAGCGTATCCACAAAATCCGCAAGCGTCTTCCGCTCTACCAGAACCCGTTCTCCAACCGCATAATCTCCCACCTGCAGCGGGGTCACCACAATCTTCGCCCCCAGATTACTCAGATGCTCCACCACCTTCGAGGACATCTCCCGATGATCCACGATCACCTCAGGCCGGTCGGAATCACCCCCAGGTGATGCCGTCACCGCCCGGATCACCGCATCGGCAAGGGTCAGCTGCTGCTCCGAAGCCGCCTGCGGGAGCGTTGGAACCTGACCGGACCGCATCGCCTTCACCCCCTTCTGCATCTGTTTCTCCCGGGAGTTACTCACCCAGCGGAAGGTCTCATCCGTCGTTCCCTTTGTCACCAGCACCAGAATCTTTCCCGAAGAGTTCCGGCCGGTCCTGCCTTTCCGCTGAATACTCCGCACCTCTGAGGGAACTGCCTCGTAAAAAATCACCAGATCCGTCGCCGGGATATCCAGACCCTCTTCACCGACTGACGTCGCCACCAGCACCTGCATCTCTCCCTCCCGGAACTGCTGAATCGCTGCAATCTGTTCCTTTTGCGACAAACCCTTCTCAGAAGACCGCGATGCCTGCCCCACAAACCGAATTGCCGGAACACCCGCAGCCGCCAGATGCTCCACCAGCATCGAAACACCGTCGCGATACGTAGCAAACACAATAATCCGGGAATCCGGCGCCTCCCGCAGCTGTTCCAGAACCGCACGGACCACCTCATCAGCCTTCGGATGCAGTTCCCGCGTCCAGTTCTCCGCAAGCGACAACAGCCGCCGGAACCGTTCATCCTCGCAGATCCTCTTTCCCGCCTTACTCCCGGAACCTGACGCGCCCTCCGCCTCCAGCCGCAGCAGATATGCCTTCAATGCAGTTGTCCCCTGCGACTCCGCCATCGTCACCCCGTGCCGCAGTTTCATCAGTTCCGCGTGAATCGACACCGCCGTATACGCCGACCGGTCCCGTGCTTCCATCCTGCTCTGAATCTGTGCCATCACGCCGTTCAGCGCTTTCATAGACAACGCTTCGCGTTTCGGAACCCGGTATCCCAGATCCGCAAGCTTCGCCAGCCGTTCCTCAATCATACCGTTCAGCACGCTCAGTGCCAGCCATAAATCCTCAGGCAGCTCCACCATCCGGTACTCAATCTCCCGTTCATGGACATACGGCCGCACATCCGCGTCCGTCTCCACCCGGCTCTCCACAATCGTCACCCCGAGATGTTCGCAGATCTCCGCCACCTGCTCCTGATCCGAACCGGGCGACGCCGTCATTCCAAGAACCAGCGGTCGTGCGGCACTCACCAGATACCGCTCCGCAATAAACACATACGCATAGTTCCCAACCGTCCGGTGACACTCGTCCACTACCAGCAGCGACACGTCAGAGAGAGTATACCGTTCGGCAATCAGATCATTCTTGATGACTTCCGGCGTCGCAATACAAAACCGTGACCGCTCCCACAGGTTAATCCGTTTTGCGGGAGGGGTGCTCCCGGTAAACATGACGATATCCTCATCTTCCAGAACAAGGTTTTTGGAAAAATAACGGTAGTGCTGTTCGACCAGCGGCTTGGTCGGCGCCATCATCAGTATCTTCCCAACGGCAAGCCGCTCCGCTGCGACCCGGAGTGCAACGGCTGTCTTTCCCATACCTGTCGGTAAAACTACCAGCGTGTTGCCTGTTAACGCATGCTCTGCAATGTTCGTCTGATAGGCACGCTCCTCCAGAGTGTCCGGAGGAATCAGGGGATGGGAGAGATAGGTCATTTCTCTTCTATAGTATTAGGCAGAAAAGATAGAAAAGACTCTGTGTTCCCGCGAAAAAAAGTGGGGATACGTTATGCCAGATCAGCAAACGTTTTCTTTCCGTGCATCACTGCAAACACCGCTGCAGGAATCTCTGCAATCGGCAGTCTGATCTGTTTCATGGAGTCACGGTCGCGGAGGGTTGCTGTTGCATCCTCTTTGGAGTCGTAATCGATGGTAATACACAACGGTGTTCCGATCTCGTCCTGACGGCGGTATCTGCGGCCGATTGCACCGGCATCATCATACTCGGTCTGAACGCCTTCGTCCTGAAGCTCGGCCACCAGCGTTCGTGCAATCGCGTCCAGTCCGTCACGGGCCATCAGCGGCAGGACTGCGGCCTGGACCGGAGCAACCTCGGACTTAAACCGCATGACAGTCCGTGCTTCACCGTCCGCTTCATCCTCGGCAAATGCATGCTCCAGCACCATATAGCAGATACGGTCAATACCATATGACGGCTCGATTACGTGCGGCATAACCTCTTCACCGAAGACGTCCACCATCTCATCCCTGACGGTGTACATCTCTGGCGGGACAATGATCTCTTCACCCTCAACCGTGAGATGCAGACCGTCCGCCTGCGGTTCGGTCGTCGTTGTCTTCATCAGTTCAGAGATAGCCTTTGCTTTTCCGCGATAGACGGGACCCATCTTTCCGAAGTTGGGCACAACTGCCTTGTGATGAACTTTGCGTGCTTCGGGATACTGCACGAAGACCGTCATCTTGTCGCCGGATACCCGGGAGTGTGCTTTCAGGTCATAGTTCGTCCGGTCTGCAATACCGACAATTTCCACCCAGCCGAACCGGTCGGAGAATGCTTCGGCATCCCAGCAGTCCGTCGCGTAATGGGCACGCTCGTCGGGCATGTGCTGCCGGAACCGGATTTTTTCCGGATTGAATCCGACGGTACAGAGAATATCATGGGTCATTGCAACGTAATAGGCAACATACTCGTTTGCGATGATACCTTCATCCATCGCCTGGCGCATTGTTTTCACAACTGCCGGGGCATCCGCTTCCTGCTGTGCGATGCCGCAGAGCGGCATCGCATATTCGGCATACCGGCTGAAGAAGGGATGGTCCTTTTCCTCGGGGTGAACGAAGATTTCTGCTTCTGCCTGGGTAAATTCCCGGAGCCGGATCATGCCCTGACGGGGTGAGATTTCGTTCCGGTAGGATTTGCCGATCTGCACTGCGCCGAACGGGAGGTGATCACGGTAAAACCGCAGGAGCCGGGGGAAATCAACGAACATGCCCTGAGCGGTTTCGGGGCGGAGGTACCCTTTTCTCTGTCCTCCGGGACCGATGCTGGTGGTGAACATGAGGTTGAAGTCAAAGACATCAACGGGTCCGAGAACTTTTCCGCAGGCAGGGCATTCTTTGTCCTTCAGAACGTCGTGGAGTTCTGTTTTGCTCATTGTTCCTGCATGCGGAATGCCAAATGCTTCGGCGACATGGTCGGCCCGGAGGAACTCCTGGCAGTGGGGGCACTGGAACATTTTGTCGGAGAAGCCGCCGACGTGGCCGGAGGCGACGTAGATGGGTTCGATACCGACGGTGGGGCATTCGATTTCATAGTAGCCTTCCTGAACGACGTAAAATCTGCGCCAGATGTTTTCAATCCGGCGTTTCATCATGGCGCCGAGCGGGCCGTAGTCGATGAATCCTGCGACGGAACCGTATATTTCCGAAGAGGGCCAGACGAATCCTCTTCTCCGGGCAAGTTCGATGACTTTTTCGTAGGTGTCTTCCATTTCTGCCATGGTATGTACTCAGGTGCTGTATGTATGGGGTGGACAGGCTTATAGTTCTCTCGTTTGCCCGGGGTGAGATGAGGGATGCAGATTTTTTGGGGAGTATCATACAGTGTTCAGTTGATATTAATATTTGCATCTTCTGCGGGAACCGGGGAGGTTGGAGAGTTTCTTCAGAACAATTATATGGTAGGAAGTAGATTCTCATCGAATAACCCGTTTTGGGATGGATAAAGATATGGCCCCAAAGAAGAGACAGAAGGATTTGCTGAAGTTGTTTTCGGATCTTACCCAGAAGACAAAGATTGTGGAGCCGATGAAGCAGCTGCACGGAACACTGCGGGATCAGGATGCGGTGGAGCGTGAGATTGCTCTGATTATGCGGGAGATTCAGGAGCGCGGATTTTTTAAGACGAAGCTGGAGCCGATTCAGCTTGCGCGGCTGATTACTGCGTTTCACGCCGGGAAAAATGATACGGAGATTGCCCGTGAGCTGGGTGATGAGAAGCTGTCGAAGACGGTGGCCCGGGCACGGGTCCGGCTGAAGCTGTTCCGTGATCTGGATTTCAATATGCCATTTGATCAGGAGCAGCTGCGGACTCTGATGAGTACGGATAAGACGATGCGGGAGATTTCAGAGGAGCTTGGAATCAGCCCGACGACGCTGCGGGAATACCGGCATGTGATTGAGCAGAGGGAGGATACGACGCTTGATCCGTATCTGGAGCGTATCCGGGATGTGATGGAGGACCGGGATCTGACGGAGAAGATGGCGTCGGGTCTGCAGGAGGATACGCTCGGTGAGGCGATTGATGTCTCTGAGTCGGATAGTATTGAGATTAACTGATCTTCTCTTTTTTCAGATTGGTCCGGACTGTCCGGTTCCTGTTTTCCTCAGGGATGAGGAGATTTCTGCAGGCTGATGATGCGGTGGGGTTTTTGAAAAAAGTTAGTTGAGGAGTTTTTTGCCGAATGTTTCGGCTGCTTTGAGCTGGTCGGGGGTCAGGTCGTCTGCGGTGTGGAGGCCGCCGATGACGAGGGGATCGGCAGCGGTTTTGAGGCCGAAGTGAAGGAGGCCGCTCAGCATTCTGTCGGCTGCCGGGAGGTATGCGGTGAGGTCGTCGTAGCCCTGGGTGATGACTGCGGCGGTTTTTTTGCCGGGTTTGAGGGTGAGGCCGTTCGCACCGGCAAAGGCATAGAGGCGGTCTATGAAGCATTTCATCTGACCGGTGGCGTCACCAAAGTAGATGGGGGAGCCGAGGATGATGATGTCGCTGTCCTGAATTTTGTCGTAGAGGGGCAGCATGTCGTCTTTTTGCAGACATATGGTTTTTTTGTCGGATTTTTTGCAGTAGTTGCAGCCCATGCAGCCGTGGATGGTGAGTTTGGCGGCGGCGATGTATTCGGTTTGGGCACCGTTTGCTGCGGCTGCAGCGAGGGCTGTTTCGAGGAGTTTTTTGGTACTGCTGTTTTTGGCGGCAGATCCGCAGATGGCCAGAATTTTTGTCATACGGGTATATTTTTCCGGGGAGCGTAATTAGGTTTTGGGATGGACATACGGTTCAGGGAAAAACCGGATTATCGGCCCAGAGTTCACACTGACGAAGGACGGTGTTTACTGCGTCCTCCATTCCTTCCGGAGGATAGTTATGTTCCTTAAGGAGCCGTTTTACCAGCCTTCGCATACCTGCCCGTGCCGTCTCCTTTTTCTGCCAGTCGATGGTTTTGTTCTTTCGCAGAAGATCAGTCAGTTCATGAGTAATTGCAATCAGTTCCTCATTTTCGTAGAAGTCTTTGACAGCCGCAGGTTTTGTCAGGGCATCATAGAATGCTGTTTCTTCAACTGTCAGTCCGAGTTTTTCTCCTGCGGCATGGGCTTGGGCCATATCCTTTGCCATACCAAGAAGTTCTTCGATGACCTGTTCGTTGGTAAGCATTCCTTTCAGATACGAACTCATCGCACGGGAGAGAAGTTCGGAGAATCGTTCTGACTGCACAAGATTTGTCCGCTGGTAGACGGAGATCTGATCCGCAAGGAGTTTTTTCAGCAGTTCAACTGCGAGATTCTTCTCCTTCATCTTCGCAATGTCTGCGAGGAATTTCGGATCGAAGAGGGAGAACTCCTGCTTGATATCCGAGAAGAGATTGATGACTCCTTCACTTTGGATGCTCTGTTTCAGAAGTTCGTTGATACGGTCATTGAGTTCCCGAAGTGAAAGCTGTCCTTTGCCTTCGACGCGGGTCAGCAGTGTTCTGACCGCTTCGAAGTATGCGGCAAGGAGCCGCTCATCCTGATGCAGCAGGCTCCGGCAGAGCGAAAGCGCCTGACGGAGGGCGAGGGATTCTTTGATGAAGATCTTTTTTGTTTCTTCACGGTTCGGTGCGGAGAGGAAGTCCACACCTCCGCTGATGGCCCGCGCCCGATCGAGATCAGTGCCTTCGGAAAAACCGGAGTAGTCATATCCGTGCAGGAGGTCGCGGCAGAGTTCGAGTTTTTCCTCGAATCTGGGTTTGGCGACTTTGCTGATGTCGGTGTCGCCGTAGTTGTGCCGGTCGCGGCGGGTGTAGTCGTGCATCGCCTGCCGGAGGTCACGTGCGATTCCGACGTAGTCTACCACGAGTCCTCCTTCTTTGTCGCCGAAGACGCGGTTGACCCGGGCGATTGCCTGCATGAGGTTGTGGCCGCTCATGGGTTTGTAGACATACATGGTGGCGAGCGAGGGGACGTCAAAGCCGGTCAGCCACATGTCGACAACGATTGCGATCTTGAGGGAGTCGGTATCGTCCTTGAACTTTTTCGCCATCTCATCGCGATGGGCTTTGGTGCCGATAATCTGCCGCCACTCTTCAGGGTCGTTGTTTGCGGAGGTCATGACAACGCCGATCTTTTCCTGCCATGCGGGACGGAGTTCGAGGATCTTGCGGTAGATCTTCATAGCGATGTCGCGGGAGTAGGCGACGATCATTGCTTTGCCGGTGAGTTCGTACTGCCGGTTCGTTTCGTAGTGGGAAACAATATCCAGACAGAGGGCTTCGATGGTCTGCGGGGCTGCGAGGATGCTTTCAAGTTTACTGAGTTCGTGTTTGCTTTTCTCAATGATGTACTCAGGAGCTTCTTCTGCGACGACGTCGTATTCCTGATCGATCTGCTGGAGAATGTCCTCGTTGAGGTGGAGGTTGATGACCCGGCTTTCGTAGTAGACGGGGCGGGTTGCGCCGTCCTCTACGGACTGGGTCATGTCGTAGATGTCGATGTAGTCGCCGAAGATTTCGCGGGTGCTTCTGTCTTTGGAGGAGATGGGGGTTCCGGTAAAACCGATGTAGGTTGCGTTCGGGAGGCTGTCGCGGATCTTTCGTGCGGTGCCGACAGAGATTTTTCCAGTTTGGGCGTTGATTTTTTCTTCAAGTCCGTATTGGCTGCGGTGGGCTTCGTCGGCGATGACGATGATGTTTCGCCGCGGTGAGAGAGATTCGTCAGACTCTTCGAACTTCTGCATGGTGGTGAAGATGATGCCGTTTGCCGTTCGTCCGGCAAGGAGCTGTCTGAGGTCGGTGCGGCTTTCGGCCTGAACGGGAGTCTGCCGGAGGAAGTCTTTGCAGTTGGCGAACTGGCCGAAGAGCTGGTTGTCGAGGTCGTTTCGGTCGGTGATGACGACGATGGTGGGACTTTCGAGGGCGGTCTGGAGGAGTTTTGCGTAGAAGACCATCGAGAGAGATTTGCCGCTGCCCTGTGTGTGCCAGAAGACGCCTCCTTTTCCGTCGGTTTTGGTGGCGGTTTTGGTGGACTCAACGGCTTTTCTGACGGCGAAGTACTGGTGGTAGGCAGCGAGTATTTTGGTGTCGCTGTCTTGTGTTCGGGAGTAGCAGATGAAGTTATTGAGGATGTCGATGAGCCGGGTTTTTTCCAGGATTCCTTCGAAGAGTACGTCGAATGCTGCACAGCGGGTGTTTTCGTAGTTGCCGTCGGTGGTTTTCCATTCCATGTATCGGTCTTCTTTGGCGGTGATGGTTCCGGCTTTTGAGGTGGCCTGATCGCTCATGATGCAGAGGGCGTTGTAGATGAAGAGGGAGGGGATGTCATGGAGGTAGTTGCGAAGCTGGCGGTAGGCTTCGGAGACGTCGGTGTTTTCCCGGGAAGGGGATTTGAGTTCGATGACGATTACGGGGATGCCGTTTACAAAGATGACGATGTCGGGGCGTTTTTCTGCGTTGTCGATGATCGTCCACTGGTTTATGACGGTGAAGGTGTTGTTTTCCGGGTTGTGGTGGTCGATGAGCCGGATGAGGTCGGATCGTTCTTCGCGACCGTCGAAGTATTTTACGGGGATGCCGTTCTGGAGGTAGTCGGTTACGATGATGTTTTTGTGGGTGAGGGTTGCGGCGTCGATGGTTTTGAGTCTGGTTACTGCTTCGGTGATGGCGGCGGCGGGTTTCTGGGGGTTGATTTTTTGGAGAGCGGGGAAGAGGTCGTCTTCGTAGAGGGGGTTGTGGTAGTCGCGGGGGATGTCCGGGCCGTAGCGGCGAATGTAGCCGAGGCTTTCTATGAGTTGGAGGACGGCGTTTTCGAAGTGGGCTTCGGTGAAGGACATGGATTACTTTTATTTTTGTTCCAGGTTTTATGCGGCAAGTTGCGGTACGATTGTTTCGAGGTTCTCATATGATATGGGCAGGATATCACAGGTGTTACATACATCCTCGACGCCTCTGCTGAGTGGTCTGCTTGAACTGATGATTACATAGAGTCTGGAGTTTCTTACCTCCCGGATGTCATTCCATCTGAATGCCAGTGCTTCTATCTGTTGCAGTGTGAGGTTGTTGTATGTCTGTATGAGTCTTTCCGGGGTTATATCATCAGGTGAGGGTGGGATCACCATTTCAAAGGAGTGCGTCATTCCTGATTTACCTGTGAGGGATACTTTTGTGTTGAATCTGATTTTGTGTCTGGTGAGCCAGAGCTTCACATCTTCGGTGAACATCTGTCCGACGTTTTGTTTTGAGGTATAGGAAAGATCGTTTACAGCAAGGATTGCCTGTATGAGGTTGTGCTTTTTTTGGGGATAGGTTTGTTTGGAGGTGATTACCTGTAGTTCATTTTCTTCACTGAGATTGACACCAAGTCCTGAGAGTATTTCTTCAAGGAGTTCCTGACGTTTGTCTGTGTCCAGTCTGCATCCACATGATTCAAGGTCGTTGATGGTATATCCCCCATCACTGAGAAGGTATCCCTGTTCACTGAGTTTTTTGAGATAAATCTGGATGCAGTCGTTGTTCCGGTCAAGGAAAGGTGTAGTAATTTCCTGATAGTCCCCGACATCCCTGATTGTAATCTGTTCACCAAACCAAGTGGTGTAGGATTGCAACAATGTATCTATGTCTGCTGCCATTGGTCTGCTCCACGTTGGATTTCCGGTTTTTTTATGATCGTACAGAAACTCATGAATTCGTCCAGCGTTTTCCAGGGGTCTTCAGGGGAGGTGAATGAGGTGTTTTCGAGAGTTTGTGCAAACCTGAGACTGTATCCTTCGCGATAGGTATGAAGATGCGGTCCAACGATGCGTTCTCCATCCGGATTTATGTGGACAAGGCTGGACCCTATATCGATACGTGCAAGGAGGATGTTGGTACTTTTGACCCGCAGTTGATCGGATACTTTGTAGAAGTCGTATTTACCGGGGGTGACAGTGAGATAAAACAGTTCTGATCTGTCAATGGCGATTATGGGGACTTCGAGACGACATCCGGCATCCGGGTATGTATGGAGTTGATCGGTAATACGTTGTTTGGGCAGGTCAAGGAGGGTGTCTGCGTTGCTTTGTGATACCAGCTGTTCATATGGTGGTTCAGGTTCACTTACACAGAGTGTCTGCCCGGAGTCAATCTGATAGAGAGTATCCTCATGCTGCATTGTACCTATTTTCCTCCGGAACCCAAGTCTGTTTAATTATGTTCTGACTGATAATAAGTGTTTCTTTGGTTGTGTGATTCGATTTTATGTGCCGAGTGCTGGATTTTCACATATGATGGCGTCCTGTTCGATGATGGGACGGAGAATAGGACTGATCCATTTTCTGCTGACGAGATCAATTTTTCTGCCGAATATCTGTTCGAGGTGATCATGCAGGCCGGTAAGGTTGGCAAGGGTTACTTTTCCGGGCTGAAAGGTGTAGAGGATGTCGATGTCCGATTCAGGTGTGTCTTCACCGCGGCTGACGGATCCGAAGATGCCAATCTCGGCGATGCCGTAGGCTTCGCGGAGGCAGGGAAGTTCCTGCTCCAGCTTGGCGAGGACTGCGGATCGGATGGTGGTGTAGGGTTCGGGCATGGGGATTCCTCTGAATAGTATATGTGTGAGGTATTTGTGCTGGGATGGTATTAGAGTTTCTCCTGCAATGGTGGGGGGCGAACTGGTAGGGATATCCAGTACCTTGGGGTAGAGTTATTTATGATGAACGGGTAAAGATTATATCATCACGATATGACCAAATTAGAATGGATCGAGATTGAAAATTTTCGGGGAATATCCGATCTGAAGTATGAACCGAAACAGATCAATCTGCTGATTGGGAGAAATAATTCCGGAAAAACTACTGTCCTTGATGCGATATATACGAACCTTACTGGGGAGTACGATGATCCCAGAAAGGATTATGAAGGGTTTTACCGTGAGTTCGATGTAAAGGTTGGAGCGAATTCTGCAAAGATTTGTTCTGATATTCATTCCAGTGAACTCTATGCCTTTCGTCAGCCTCTCCCCCCGGAAGTGCAGAAGATTGTTGATGCCAGATTATCCGCTGCGTTACGGTCTGTGTATAATGAAAACAGTATCTCTGCTCAGTCTTATCTTTCTGTCTATAGCTTTTTGAGGGAGAAACTCCCCATTTCAGTTTCTTCATATGATGATCAGATTTTAATTTACTTGGATCCCCGGGATTCGCGGCACTCAGACTCCTCACTGCGTGAGGAATATCGAATGATGATTGATCTGATACATCCATCCCGGAAATCTCCATCTGAGGGGAACAGCATACTCAATGCATCCGGTCACGGAGGCAGCAATATTTTCGAGTCCGCAGTTCTGTATGAATACCGGATGGTGAGGGAAGATATTATACCGGTTCTGCGAAAGAAAATCAATGCCCAACAGGCCCCAAAAGCTGAGGTTGTTGTTCGCGTCGATGATCTAAGCAAACTGATTGGAAAATTTCTGGAGGACGATGTCAGAGTTCTGGAGCTCGAAAAAGTTGTGAAAGAATATGGGATCGTGCCAAATATTGAGCGGCTCACACAAAAGGGTGTTGTGTATTCGTCAGCTTCTGGTGAGATGACGATGATTCCCTATATGCTGCACGGAACTGGATTTTTTACTCTGTTGAAGCTGTTGGCTGTTATGCAGGATGCTGCCGGAGGCGTTCTTCTTGTTGAGGAGCCGGAGAACCATCTTCACCCGGGATATCTGAGTGTGTTTGTTGAGCAGCTGATGTCATTTGCACAACGTCTGGATGTGCAGGTGTTTATGACAACACACAGTTATGATCTGATTGAGGAACTTGCGCACTATCCTGAAAATGACAGGGAGAGTGCTATGATTCAGATATCGCGGATCGTGAATCGCAAGGGAGTACACGAACTCTATAACTATACACCAGAAAAAGCATTCAATGAGATGGTTACTCTGAAAATGGACCTTCGTGGTACGTGATACGGTGAAACGGATAGTTCTTTGTGAGGGAAAGCATGATCTCATCCTGTTCTCCTTATTACTTCGGAGAAATAGAATCCCATTTGACACAAAGACATGGGGACAAATTGAAGCCCGCTCCAAAAACTCAGGTGAACTTAATATTATTCGGGATTTTCTCGGGAAACGCGGTCGTGGAAAATCCCTATTGATTAAGGAGGAACATGGACGTGATAACTGCATTGAGCACTTTAGCCTGCTTTACGGATATGGGGATGGTGACCGATATTCGGTAAAAGTGATTATGGATAATGATGGTGGATACTGTCTGAGGACATTACAACAAAAAATGAGAGACGAACACACAGATGTTCACCTCTCTCGAATCAGTGAGTGCCAGTATACTCTGACCACCTCAGACATCTATCAGATCTTTATCTATCCTACAACTTTGACGCAGTCAGTACGGGATACGTTGGGGATGGTGACGGATTTCAATCATGGGAATGATGAGTTATCAGATTTATTCAGCAAATATTTACAGAATGCTCCTGAATGGATTGGGAAGTTGGAAAAATTTTTGAGGGAATGATTTTTATAGCGATTTACTGATAGCGATCTTTATTTTTTTCACAATGGTCCTGCACAATTTTAATCCATGACTCATACCAGTACCACTCACCCTTTACCACTTCAGTACCGTATCCTTTTCCTTCTTTTTTGGCATCAAGCTGTTTCCATAATTCTGTGTGGTGATGCATGTTGAATTTTGTATAACCTTTAGTACGCATGAGAGTTACAATATATTTAGCACGAAATTTTTTCTTCTCCATTTCTTTAATAACGGCATATTGTTTGTTTACATGATCTGCAAGTGGGGATGAAGGATCAACGAACTCAATAACACTGTCTGCTTGCCCCTCCTTTTTAACGAGTATTGGAACAAATATAACCCGATAAGCATATTGAGCATCGTTAAGGACGGTGTTATCCAGATCCTTCTCAAAATCCCCGATGTAATTTCGGAGGTTATCTGGTAACTCAGGTGTAGATAGAAGGGAGTGTTGTTCAGGAGTTATAGGAGAAAACTGAATAGACATGGCTAATTGAGAATCTACTCCATATTTTTCACCAAATAATTTTTTTATATACGTATTGTAATTAATACAGCAGGCCTGAAGTTTTGCACTTATTGACTGATCAATATTCAATGCCATCTGGTGCTCAATTTCATTTCGTACACCTATGAGAAAGTGGAGATTTTGTTTTGTAGCGGGATCGAGTGGACATTGTTCATGTTCCAGACAGGTCCCTAAACTCCAATACATATGTGCACCATACTTTGTTTTTTTATACTGTTTTCGTCCGGTACTTTCACGATAAATGTAAGTTATTTTCTTCTCCCGATAATAAGCATGATGCAGATATGTCCAAGCAATAATACAGAGGGTTATGAATGCCTCTGATTTGAAGGTAATTAGCGGATTATTGTAAATTTGGACTGCTGCAATAATGGCCTCCCGAGATTTTTTCAAGAGAGCTGATTTTATGGATTTTGTAGATCTTTTTTTACGCGGCATTCTTTACCTCACAGTCATTTTTCAACACCATAAATTTTACAAATTATTGTATATTACATCATTAGTTAAATAGTTATTTAACATCGCTAAAATCGGCTACGAACAACTCTCCAGACATCAATATAGATAATAGGCTATTCCGCATAATCTGTAAGTTAATATTTTCCAGAGAATTTTTCTCTATGAGCAGATCAAGATTACGAGCAATTGGTTCAAACAATTCAAGATAGGAATCCGGCGGAAGAACTATTATCAGAGATGCAAGTGATATGCGATTAATGGATCCAAATACAGTTCCCTCACCATTAAAAGAGTCCAATGTTTTCTGAAGATCCAACATCAAATAATAAATAAAGGATGAGTAATTATCTATGCTCTGAATAGCAGCAAGTCCTCGCCCGATACAGCAGGGTTCGTTTGCAATATTGATATCACCAACAGGGGCACGGACACTCAGTAGTACATCCCCCTTTTCCGCCATGCGCTTTGGTTCAGTTGTATATAATCTCCGAGAGGGATACCGAAAACCAAACTCAGCCCGTCCCTGATAGAAAACTGTACCAGTACCTTGTTCATTATAACTTGTACCACTCGGAGATTGACCCATAGTAATCTTGGCAATTTCGTCTAATGTCCCCACTCTCCACCCCTCCGGGATCTCCCCCATCTCGCTTTCGATCATCCGCCCCCCGGAGCTTTTGTAGGGCTTCCCTTCGTCATTCGGGAACTCGAACTCCACGAACCATCGATGGAACAACGCCCGGGCGATCTCCTCCAGCACTTTATTCATGCGGGTGTTGATCTCGATCTTGTCGTCGAGCGAGGAAAGGATGGCGGCGATCTTCTTTTGGATGGGGAGAGGAGGTAAAATCACAGGATAATTCATAATTGCTTTTTTATCCCCTCGTGGCATTTTTGTACCTTTGGAAGTCTTTGTGGCATAATCAAAGAAGTCATCTGTTGAAAGAAGATAGTAAAGATATTTACTATCACACGTGGTGTTAGCCCTGATCACTAAAACATCATTAGAACAACCACCCATAGAATGAGCAAGCCATATTTTCTTAAAATATGGACGAATGTTTGAGATGAGTATATCATTTTGTTGATAAGATGGGACGACGTTTACATTTGGTAATTTTGTGGCTGGAATCATACCTCCTCTGTCTGCCACCAAATTTTCTGTTGAAATATATGTGTCTATAGTAAGATCTAACACGTTTACTCGATCAGTCACATATGAAGCTATGTCACAAAGGGAACATTTTATCCAGTCACTCATTGTTCCCTCCAATAACCCAATCCATTTTTTGCACTGCGCTAATCAATATTCCAGAACGAGAGAACTCCATCACCGCACCTCAAACCCGATACTCGCCAGCTGCTTTCTGATCTCCTCCTCAGCCTTCCGGCTCTCCGCAAACAACTCTGACAACTCCCCCGTCAGCCGTGCCATCTTCTCCTCAAACGGCTCGCCGTCCTCCTCCACATCCGCAACCCCCACATACCGTCCCGGCGTCAGAACAAAATCCTGCTTCGCAATATCCTCCGTGGACACCACCGCACAGAACCCTTTCTCATCCTCAAGTGTCCCCTCCTCGAACCGGGAAAACGCACCCGCGATTTTATCGATATCCTCAGCCGTCAGCTCACGGAGCTTCCGGGAAACCATCGTCCCAAGACCCCGTGCATCCACAAACAGCGTCTTCCCCTGCTGCCGCTTATCCCGCTCGATAAACCACAGCGAAACCGGAATCTGCGTCGTATAAAACAACTGCGGCGGCATCGCAACAACCGCCGCCACCAGATCCGCCTCCACAATTCTTCTCCGGATCTCCCCTTCCCCTCCCGACTGCGAAGAAAGCGACCCGTTCGCAAGAACCAGACCCATCCGCCCCTTCGGTGCAAGATGATGAATCATATGCTGCATCCACGCAAAGTTCGCATTCCCCGCCGGAGGCACCCCGAACTTCCACCGCACATCATCTTTGAGCTTATCCGCACCCCAGTTCGACAGATTAAACGGAGGATTTGCCAGAATAAAATCCGCCCGCAGTGAAGGATGCAGATCATTGAAGAACGTATCCGCCGCAAACCCGCCAAGATCCGCCTCAATCCCCCGAATCGCCAGATTCATCTGCGCCATCTTCCACGTCGTCGGATTCGCATCCTGCCCGTACACCGAAATATCATTAATCCGCCCCGAATGCTCCTCCACAAACTTCGCCGACTGCACAAACATTCCCCCGCTTCCGCAGCAGGGATCATACACCCGCCCCTCAAACGGCTGCAAAACTGCCACAAGCGTTCTCACCACCGACGCAGGCGTATAAAACTCCCCGGCCAGCTTCCCCTCCTGCTCCGCGAAATTCTTCAGACAGTACTCATACGTCCGCCCCAGAATATCCTTGCTCGCCCCGTGCTCCGCCATCGAAATATTCGTAAACAGATCCACCACCTCGCCAAGCCGCCGCTTATCCAGCTCCGGTCTCGCAAAATTCTTCGGCAGTACATCCTTCAGCCGCTTGTTCTCCCGCTCAATCGCCCGCATCGCCGCATCAATCACCACCCCGATCTCCTCAGTATGGGCCGCCGCCGCAATCACTTCCCATCGTGCTTCGGACGGAACATAGAAAATGCCGTCCGCGAGATATTCATCCCGATCCTCTTCAAATCCCTCCCCCTCTGAAACAAGATTCACATACTTTGCCGAAAACGTATCCGAGATATACTTCAGAAAAATCAAACCCAGAATAACATGTTTGTACTCCGCAGCATCCATATTTCCACGAAGAATACACGCTGCATCCCATATCTTCTGCTCAAAACCAATATCCGCAGTATTTTTTTCGGCCATACCGTAAACACCCCCGCAAAAATAGTGCGGGCAATAATGCAATAATGGCATATTGAAATGGATAAATCCACCGGTTACATCCGGCACCACGAAAAACGGTTGCGGGAATGAGCTACTATTTAATTCTCCGCACCGAATCTGTATATCAGATGCCGATCGTTCCGATTCCGTTTTCTCTGGCTGATATTCCGCATACGCCGGGATGTTATCTGTACAAGGATGCAGACGGGACGATTATCTATGTGGGAAAGGCGAAGGATCTGCGGAAGCGGGTCTCTTCCTATTTCCAGAAGCGGGATCACGATCCGAAGACGATGAAACTGGTCCGGACAATTGCGGATGTGGAGTATATCGTTACAGGGACGGATGAGGAGGCGTATCTGCTGGAGAACAGTCTCATCAAGCGCCATCAGCCGAAGTACAATATTGATCTGCGGGATGCGAAGAGTTATGCATATATTGAGATGACGAAGGAGCCGTTTCCCCGCATTGCGATTGCCCGGAAGGCGAAAGGTGCGGGGCAGTTTTTCGGGCCGTTTGTGTCAGGGAAAGAACGGGACTATGTGATGAGTGTGGTTAAAAAGACGTTTCAGCTGCGGTCGTGCCGGAATATGCCGGGAAATCACCGGCCGTGTCTGCGGTTTCATATCGGAAACTGTACGGGACCGTGTACCGGGAAAGTGAGCACGGACAGCTACGCCATCCAGTGTTCCCGGGCTGAGGCGGTGCTGAAGGGAAAGACGACAGAGCTGGTAGCAGCACTTACCGAGGAGATGCAGCAGTATTCAGAGGCGATGGAGTTTGAGGCAGCGATGCGGTGCCGGGATGTGATTGCAGCGGTGACGCATCTGGCGGGCAGGCAGTATGTGTCGCGGCAGAAAGATCATGATGAGGATGTGATCAATTATGTCCGGGCGGACGGAACGGTGTTTCTGATGGTGTTCCATGTGTATAAAGGAACGCTCGGCGGACGGGAGGAGTTTATTTTTGAGGAGTCGGACGGGTTTTTTGAGGAGTTTTTGTCGCAGTATTACTCAGAGCATCCGGCTCCCCGCGAGGTGATTGTCCCGGAGGCAGTAGATGAGAGTCTTGCGGAGTATCTGGGAACGGTTGCGAAGCGAAAGGTTCTCGTGACAGTTCCCAAGCAGGGGGAAAAGATGAAGCTCCTTGAACTTGCCCGGAAGAATATTGAGACGGTTCATTTCGGTGATGAGATCCGGGTGGAGGAGTTACGTAAAGCACTGCATCTTGCGGACGCCCCGACGGTGATTGAGTGTTTTGATATTTCGCATCTGTCGGGTACGGATACGGTGGCGTCGATGGTGCAGTTCCGGAACGGCCGGCCGGATAAGAAAAATTACCGGCGGTTCCGGATTAAAACTGTTGAGGGTATCGATGATTTTGCGTCGATGGCAGAGGTTGTGCGGCGGCGGTACTCGCGGCTGGTGGCAGAGGAGAAGGATCTGCCGGATCTCATTCTGATCGACGGAGGAAAAGGACAGCTGTCTTCGGCGAAGCGGGTACTGGATGAACTGGAGGTGGATGTGCCGGTTCTATCTCTGGCGAAGAGTGAGGAAGAGGTGTTTGTGTCGGGCGTGCCGTTTCCACTGCCGTTCGGGAAAAAGACGCGGGCGAATATGTATCTGCAGGAGATCCGGGATGAGGCGCACCGGTTTGCGGTGACGTATAACAGATTGTTGCGGAAGAAACGTGTGGTGGGGAAATAAAGGGTATGCTTTTTTTGGGAGAACAGTGAGAAGCGGGTGACTCCAAATGGAGATATCAAGGAAGTTTTTTCTGTATTCTCGTTCTTGGACAGCCAAAGTTTAATCTGAGAGTATGTATGATTACTCTCTGTGAGAGATTTCCTAGAACCATATTATGGAAGAAGTACAGAGGGACATGCACCATTCCAACTTCTTTCAGAGCACCTAACAGAGACTGCCGAGTTGATGCAGGAATTCTGTTCAACATTTACCTGTCCGGAGATTGGAAAGATTTGTGGTTTGCTTCACGATATCGGGAAATATTCAGATGAGTTTCAGCGCAGAGTTCGAGGGAAACAGATACGTGTTGATCACTCAATCGCCGGTGCCCAAGTGGTTACAAGTATTGCTGAAACAGAAGCAATTGGTCCCTCAAAAATAGCCTATTCTCTACTGGCATATGTGATTGCAGGCCATCACTCAGGACTGCCTGATATGGGTTCTCCTAATTCTTCCAGTTCAGATCTCTATTCACGCTTGCAGAACTGTAACCCGGAACTCTATTCAGCATGGAAACAGGAGTTTTCTCTTCCGGATGTATGTCTTGATCATTTTTTGGGAGGACGCTGTTATCCTAATAAAAAGACACTGGGGTTCTCGCTATTTCTTTACACTCATTTTCTTTTCTCCTGTCTTGTGGATGCTGATAGGACAAGTGCACAGCGTTTTTCAGGAACACTTCCCACTCAGCAATATCCTTCTCTGTCTGAATTCAATGAAACACTGGATACTTACATGGAAACAGCGTTTTCTGTTGCAACAGGTCCATTAAATGAACTACGTAGTGGTATTCTGAATGATTGTAGGAGGGAAAGTCAAAAAGGAAAAGGGATGTTCACCCTCACGGTTCCAACAGGAGGTGGAAAAACTTTATCCTCCCTTTCATTTGCACTGCGTCATGCAGTAGTAAATAACATGAGCAGAGTGATCTATACCATACCATTTACCTCCATCATCGAACAGAATGCTTCCGTTTACAAAAAAATATTTGGGGAGCAGAATGTAATTGAACACCACTCAAATTTTATTCTCCCTTCGATATGGCCATACGACTGTGATGATCCTGAAAATGAAAGTCGGAAACTTGCTCTCTCTGTAGCCAACTGGAATGCCCCCTTAATCTTAACGACAAATGTCCAGTTTTTTGAGTCGCTCTTTTCCGCCCATCCATCCCGATCGAGAAAAGTTCATAATATTGAGAATAGCGTCATCATTTTAGATGAAGTACAAGCCCTCCCCAATGAACTGCTGCGTCCCTGCATGTACGCCCTTGCGGAACTGGTACAACATTATCACTGTAGTGTTGTGTTATGTACTGCAACCCAGCCGGAGTTTCAGGAAAACGGCATTCTTCCGGATATACCTGTAACCCCGATTATTGCCAATTATCAGGAGTTGTTTGCAAAGATGAAACGTGCTTCCGGTACGTTTTTGGAAACACAGACGCTGGATCAGATTGCATCAGCGCTGATGGCAGAGTCACAATGTCTTTGTATTGTAAACACCAAACGGCACGCCCGTGATCTCTACGATCGCATAAAAGAAAGCAAAAATTGTTTTCATCTCAGCACAAATATGTATCCCGCTCATCGAATGGCAGTGATTGTAACAATTCGTGAGCGGCTTAAGGCTGGTCTCCCTTGCCGTGTCGTCTCAACACAACTGATTGAAGCAGGGGTAGACATTGATTTTCCGGTTGTGTACCGTTCGCTGGCAGGAGTTGATGCTCTTTTACAGGCTGCTGGGCGCTGCAACCGAGAAGGGAAGCTGCCAATGGGGAAATTTTTTGTGTTCAAACCTGAAGAACCAGAGTACGCGGGACCAGATTATCTCAAACTGACCGCAGGAGTCACCGAATCTATTCTGAATAATGATTACCTCTCACTTCAGGCGGTGAGCCAGTACTTCCATGAATTGTTTTCCATCAGAAACAAGAACATGGACAAACCGGATATTCTCAAGCAATGTGAAACAGCGATGAGCAGACTTCCCCCCCACTATCCTTTCCGCAGCATTGATGAGACATTTTCCATGATTTCAGATGACGGATATGCGGTTGTTATTCCTCTTGTCTCTGAATGCAAGAGGCTGCTTGCTCTAGCATCCGATGAGAATACCGGATATATTCAGGTACAAATATCACCGTATTGTGTGAATGTACGGAAAAATGTTCTGGATGATCTGTATGCCAAAGGTCTGGTAACTGTTGAATCAGGTGCATTTGTTGTCCTTCAGGATCTTTCCTGTTATGACGACTCAACAGGTCTTGTTTTTGATCCTGTAGAGCAGGATTACATCCTCTGACGATCCCCAAAACATTTATTATCTGACAGGACAACTAAGATTTATTCTTAGGACTGTTACTAGTCCTTAGAATATAGCAACAAAAAGGAGATCCAATGTATGGTATTGTTCTGAAAACATGGGGGGATTACGCCTGTTTCACCCGCCCGGAGATGAAAGTGGAGCGGGTGTCATATGATGTTATGACACCTTCCGCTGCCCGAGGCATTCTTGAAGCAATTCACTGGAAGCCTGCAATTCGTTGGGTGATTGATGAGATTTGGGTGCTGAATCCCATTGCATACTCAAACATTCGAAGAAATGAAGTTTCGTCTGTTATGCAAAAAGGGGCAGTTAATTCGATAATGAGAGATATCGAGACAACTGGAACCGCAGAACCATTCTATCTGAATGCGCAGAAAGACCGCCAGCAGCGTGCTACTCTGATGTTGAAAAACGTTTCCTACATTATTCGGGCCCATTTTTATCTGACAGATAAAGCAGGGCCGGAGGATACCGCAGAAAAGCACTACAACATTTTTCTTCGCCGTGCAGGAAAAGGTCAGTGTTATCACCATCCATACTTTGGCTGTCGCGAGTTTCCGGTACAGTTTGCACTGGTTGACAATCTTCATGATGAAACACCTATCCATGAGGACCGGGATCTTGGCTGGATGTTATATGATGTCGATTTTTCCCATGAGATGAAACCAGTGTTCTTCCGTGCGCAGATGCACAAAGGGGTGATTACGATTCCACCTCTTCTTCAACAGGAGGTTAATGTATGATTTTGCAGGAACTCTGTAACTATTATGACATCCTTGCAAAGGATCCGGAGTCTGGTATTGCGCCGGTAAATTACTCTTCGGTACCGTGTTCCTATGTTCTGGTTCTTTCAAAAATCGGTGATTTGAAGGGAGTGATTCCAATTACTGATGAGAAAAAAAGGACATATCTTCTTGTTCCAGAACAAAAAGGTCGCAGCGGAAAGAATCCACCCCCATACTTTCTGTGTGACAATGCAAAGTATCTGCTCGGGTATGAATATGACAAGAAAAAGAAGGAACTTATCCCAACAGATGATCGGCTGAATGCTGCATACGAGTTTTACCGTACGATTACGAAAGACTCTGCGGATGAAGGGCTTGCAGCTGTGGTAGCATTTCTTAAGAAGAGAGTGGCCAAAGAGCCACTTGGGATTGCCGAAGATAACCCTATGTTTCAAGGAGGGAATATTGTTTTCCGATTTGAGGATGAGGGATATGTCCATGACCGTCCGGAGGTTAAAAATCTCTGGGACAGATTCTGCGAAACATCATCACCTGCTGAGTTGACTGGCCAATGTCTGGTGACAGGAGAACAGGATCAAACAATTGCAAAGACCCACACACCTTTGAAAGGGATAGCAAATGCAAAGCAGAGCGGATGTTCTATGGTCAGTTTTAATTTTCCTTCCGTTCAGTCATACGGGAAGTCACAGAGCCATAATGCACCAGTATCAGTAAAAGCAATGTTTCAGTACACCACTGCTTTGAATTATCTTCTTGCAAATAAGAAAAGCAGGGTGCGGCTTGCTGATGCTACGGTTGTGTTCTGGGCACAGACACCACGTGAACAGGAGGTTTTGTCCTTTTTCCTAATTGAACAGCCGACGAACCCTGTGTCAGAGCAGGAGCAGGATGCAATAACTGAGGAGGAGATCTCCCAAATACTTCAAAATGTTCGTGAGGGGAAACCTGTTTCCGGGATTGCAAATCCGCTGAGCAAGACCTATGTTCTGGGGTTGTCGCCGAATGCTGCCCGTACATCTGTCCGGTTCTGGTATGAGAATACCTTTTATGACTTTATTGTCCGTATGAATGACCATCAGAACCTAATGCAGGTCCAAAAGTCTGAGAAGCTGCCACGCTATGTCAGTATATCGCAGATTCTTCGAGAGATCACTCCGAAATCTACAACATGGTGGGAGAATGTTCCAGCATCGTATGAACATGCGTTGTTTCAGGCAATTCTTACCGGATCTGCATATCCGATATCTGTTTATGCTGCGGTTCTTATGCGAATTCGCGCAGAAGCCGGTAAAGAGTACAGTATTGATGCAGTACGAGTCGGATACCTGAAATCAGTATTGATGAGGAATTTCCATGTGGAGGAGTTAACCATGAGTTTAAATCAAGATTCAACAAATACAGCCTATTCTCTTGGAAGGTTGTTTGCAGTAATGGAGGCCTTACAGGCAAAAGCAAATGGTACTGCAACGATTCGGTCGAGATATTTTGCATCAGCTTCCGTAAACCCGAAGTTGGTGTTTCCATCACTTCTGAATCTTGCCCAGCACCACATTGTAAAGGTGGAAGCAGGGGGGTACTATGATAAACAGATGGAGAAGATATTGTCTTCTGTTTCTGAGTTTCCAGCAAGTTTATCTCTGGAAGAACAGGGAATGTTTGTTCTGGGATACTATCACCAGCGTGAATTCTTGTACATGAAAAAAGAAGATAAAGAAAAATTGGAGGCATGATTATCTATGGCTATTGAAAACCGCTATGAATTTGTAATGTTGTTCGATGTTGAAAATGGAAATCCGAATGGAGATCCAGATGCAGGAAATATGCCGCGTATCGATCCAGAGACCAGCTACGGGATCGTTACTGATGTCTGCATTAAGAGAAAAATCCGGGATTATGTTGCTTTGGTCAAAGAGGAACAGCCTGGGTTTCAGATTTATGTTCGGGACGGAGCGGTATTAAACAATCAACATGAACTTGCATATAAGAATTATGATTTGAAGCCGGAAGAGAAAAAACTCCCAAAAGATGAGGCAGATGCAAAGAGGGTCACGGGTTTTATGTGTGAGAACTTTTATGATGTCCGAACATTTGGTGCAGTGATGACCACAAAGGTTAACTGTGGTCAGGTTCGTGGACCAGTTCAGATTAATTTTGCCCGTAGTGTAGATCCAATTGTGCCACAGGAGATTACAATTACTCGGGTTGCGGTTACCAGTGCTGCAGATGCAGAGAGAAAAGAGCATGAAATGGGACGTAAACATATTATTCCCTATGCCCTCTATCGTGTGGAAGGATATGTTTCTGCAAATCTCGCACAGAAAGTTACCGGATTTTCTGATGAGGATTTGCAGTTGTTCTGGAATGCATTAATTAATCTCTTTGAACATGATCACTCTGCGGCACGCGGGAAGATGGCAACTCGGAAGCTGTTTGTGTTCCGGCATCAAACTGTTCTTGGTTGTGCTCCTTCACACCTGCTGTTCGATACCATTTCAGTTACAAAAAAGACGGGTCTTCCTGCACGTTCTTTTGAGAATTATACAGTTTCAGTGGATAGGGCAGGCATTCCTGAGGGCGTACAACTTATCGAGATGTTGTAACGCGGGAGGATTCTCCCCCCTTTTTTGTGGAGAGAAAAACCCTGTATCCTGAATGTCATGCTGTTTACCGGTATGTGGATTGAAATTTAGGTCTGTTTTTTCAGAAGTAACTGCGGGATTGCAGTTATTTTCTCTTTTGGACACTAGTAAGATCATTAGATGAATACCCAAACGATTATGTTGTGTCCAAACAACATACCCTTATCTGTGCTATGAATTCCGATGATTATCTCATGCTCTCTGGCATACAACATTTTGCATTTTGCAAACGACAGTGGGCGCTAATACATATTGAACAGCAGTGGCAGGAAAACTATCTTACTTTTTCAGGTCAGCTTATGCACAAAAAGGCAGATAACCCATATGTCGCTGAGTGCAGGGGTGATGTGATTATTTCCCGGGGAATGCCGATTCAATCCCATGTACTTCGTTTGGCTGGTATTGCAGATGTGGTGGAATTTCGTCGGGGATCTACAGGAGTGACTGTACCAGATCATGCCGGATGCTGGGAAATCATTCCTGTCGAGTACAAGGTCGGAAAGAAAAAACAGGAAGATTGCGATATAGTCCAGCTGTGTGCTCAGGCAATCTGTCTAGAAGAGATGTTTACCACACAAATTTCCCATGGATACCTGTATTATGGGAAAACCCGAAGACGAAGTGAGGTCCTCTTTACTGATGACCTTCGGGAACGTGTTCGAGTTCTGGTTTCTGAGATGTATCTATTGTATGAAAGAGGGATTACTCCTGCAGCAATTTCGGGTTCGTATTGTCAGTCCTGTTCACTCAAAGATATTTGTGTACCTAAATTGTCTGAAAATTGGCAGTCAATAGATATTTATTTGAATAAAATGAGTTGAGTGATGGAATTATGAGGAAACTGCGTAATATATTATATGTGACAAATCCTGCGTCATATCTGTCTCGGGATGGAGAGAATATTGTTGTGAACATCGAGGGAAAAGAGATAGGACGTTTTCCAATTCATAATTTTGAAGGGATTGTGTGTTTCGGGTTTATGGGGGCCAGTCCAGCACTTATGGAGTTATGTACGGTTCGTGATGTGGGTTTATCGTTTGTATCTCCCTATGGGAAATTTCTGGCACGTGTGGGAGGGAAAGTTTCAGGAAATGTGTTGTTGCGAATGAGACAATATTCGGTAGCAATGGATGAGTCTTTGTCGGCACAGGTTGCAAGGTATTATATTTTGGGTAAGTTGCTTAATTGTCGATCGGTGCTGTTACGATATACGCGGGATTATCCAAAGCAGGTGTCTCCTGCATTTCAGAAAAATCTGGATCGTCTAACCGAGGGGATTTCTGAGGTTAAATCAAGGGATACTATTTCATTAAATGAAATACGGGGATTAGAAGGCATGTTATCGAAGTATTATTTTGATTGTTTTGATGACCTCATTTTATCAGGAGATGGGGAGTTTTCTTTTGAGCACAGGAGTCGCAGACCACCACTAAATAGGATGAATGCATTGCTGTCCTTTGTGTATTCCTTGATAGCAGCAGATTGTGCGTCGGCATTGGAATCTGTGGGCCTTGATCCCCAAGCCGGATTTCTCCATAGAGTACGACCAGGACGACCGAGTTTGGCACTAGATCTTATGGAAGAGTTTCGACCCTATTTAGGAGATCGTTTTGTGTTGAGTATGATAAATACTCATGTAATAGGAATTGATGATTTTGTGGTCAAAGAAAATGGTGCAGTTCTCATGACAGAGGAAGGGAGGAAAATTGTTCTGCAGGCTTGGCAACGCCGGAAGAAGGAAGAAATTTTTCATGTCTGTTTGGAGGAAAAAATACCGATCGGACTTCTCCCATATGCTCAAGCACTGTTACTTGCGCGATATCTTCGTGGAGATATTGACGGATATCCTCCCTTTTTGATGAGATGACGTATGTTTGTTTTAGTGACATATGATGTAAATACAGAGACTGTAGAGGGAAAACGAAGACTGCGAAGAGTTGCAAGGATTTGTACTGATTATGGAACCCGTGTACAGAACTCGGTATTTGAGTGTGTGGTAGATTCAGTCCAGCTTATGGAAATGAAGAGGAAAATCTCGGAAGTAATTCACATGGATATAGATAGTGTACGATATTATAATCTAGGAAAACATGGGAGAGATCACGTGGAGCACATGGGGGCAAAGCCGGCTGTAAATGTGGAGGATGTTGTAATTCTTTGATATTTGCGAAGGGTAAGTGATCAGCGTTATTCCGGGATGTTCGCGGAATTGAGTACATGCGTGTTGTTTGTGATTTTGTGGATGCATGTATCTTTTTTGGGGGCAGAAGGAGGAGATGTCAGTAATGTTCTGTTAATTTTGTGATGGAGAAGATATTTATCAGAGTTGTCCGCTAATATAACATTTAGAGTCGTACCTCACAGAGGTACGTGGATTGAAATGGTATGGTTCGGCAGGCACTCACCCCACAGCAGCAGTCGTACCTCACAGAGGTACGTGGATTGAAATCAGAAACTGCGAATATGCAGGTGGGGGCATTTTGCGTCGTACCTCACAGAGGTACGTGGATTGAAATAGTATGTTCTTCCGCCTATTACGGTTACGCACTGGGTCGTACCTCACAGAGGTACGTGGATTGAAATCGAGATAGCCCGGAGAAAGCGTAATATCTATCTGTCGTACCTCACAGAGGTACGTGGATTGAAATGGAGATGTTTTTAAACGCAGCGCCCTGTTTTGCGGGTCGTACCTCACAGAGGTACGTGGATTGAAATCGGCCACGTTTAGGACTTATGCAAACGCTAGCGGTCGTACCTCACAGAGGTACGTGGATTGAAATTCGTCGGCGGCGGTAACGACATCCCCGATACCGTCGTACCTCACAGAGGTACGTGGATTGAAATAGTACGATCGAAACCGTTATTTGTTTTGGGGTCAGGTCGTACCTCACAGAGGTACGTGGATTGAAATGGTCATGGTGATGTCGACATAATAGGCGAGGGCAACGTCGTACCTCACAGAGGTACGTGGATTGAAATAAACCATTTCGGCTCAGTATCATCGACACGCGGTCGTACCTCACAGAGGTACGTGGATTGAAATACAATCACAGCGTGCCGCCCGATCCGTGCAGCAGTCGTACCTCACAGAGGTACGTGGATTGAAATTCACGAAACTATGAGAAATTTTGCAAAAAAACAGTCGTACCTCACAGAGGTACGTGGATTGAAATTTGCAGTTTCAGCCGAAAAATTTTTAGTGAATTTAGTCGTACCTCACAGAGGTACGTGGATTGAAATTATGCGAACGTGAACAACGCGGCGACGACGACGAGTCGTACCTCACAGAGGTACGTGGATTGAAATGTAACGCTAGCCTGGGTTCCGGTTTGCGAGGTGGTCGTACCTCACAGAGGTACGTGGATTGAAATAGGTCATCCGGGGTGAATGACATCAAACGATTAAATGTCGTACCTCACAGAGGTACGTGGATTGAAATTGGGCTCGTTGCAGATGGTATACAGATTGTGGGCGTCGTACCTCACAGAGGTACGTGGATTGAAATTGAAGGATGAGATAGTTGTATGGGGTGTCACGCGCGTCGTACCTCACAGAGGTACGTGGATTGAAATGCGCTGGTTCAGTCGGCACTCACTCCACAGCAGCGTCGTACCTCACAGAGGTACGTGGATTGAAATTCTTATGGTTTTCCCGCTGCCAAAAATCCCGAGAGTCGTACCTCACAGAGGTACGTGGATTGAAATCGGGTACGTAACTATGGGGCAGCAGGCGAGGAGGTCGTACCTCACAGAGGTACGTGGATTGAAATTGAGGATGTAACAGAATCTTCCAAATCTATTCCATGTCGTACCTCACAGAGGTACGTGGATTGAAATATCGGCCGTGGTAACCACATCCCCGACTCCGGGAGTCGTACCTCACAGAGGTACGTGGATTGAAATCGGCGGCAATGGTCCACGCGGCACTAACGAAATACTGAGTCGTACCTCACAGAGGTACGTGGATTGAAATCGGGCTCGTTGCAGATGGTATACAGATTGTGGGCGTCGTACCTCACAGAGGTACGTGGATTGAAATTCACGATTGACGTAGGGTTTGCTAACTCAACGCTGTCGTACCTCACAGAGGTACGTGGATTGAAATGCTATGGTACAGCAGGCACTCACCCCACAGCAGGTCGTACCTCACAGAGGTACGTGGATTGAAATAATTACCTCCCAGAAACCGCAAATATGCAGGTGGGTCGTACCTCACAGAGGTACGTGGATTGAAATCCCACAGGATACCAGTAACTTCGCCACTTGCATCGTCGTACCTCACAGAGGTACGTGGATTGAAATTTTCCCGCGCATCGGGAATTGCAGATGTGCAGGGAGTCGTACCTCACAGAGGTACGTGGATTGAAATTCGAATCAGACATTAGCGGTATCATATGGTGATGTCGTACCTCACAGAGGTACGTGGATTGAAATAACAGGGAGTAACTCAGGGTTCGCTTTTTGGAGTCGTACCTCACAGAGGTACGTGGATTGAAATTTTTTGGCTGCTGGGTGGTCTTGCTGTGCTGGGTGTCGTACCTCACAGAGGTACGTGGATTGAAATTGTAAGTGTGCCTGTAGCATATGCAACACCACCGGTCGTACCTCACAGAGGTACGTGGATTGAAATTGCGCAGTGCGCACACCGTTGTAGCTGTTGCTTCCGTCGTACCTCACAGAGGTACGTGGATTGAAATGTCGAGGTATTGTATGATGAGGGGCTGGCTGTCGGTCGTACCTCACAGAGGTACGTGGATTGAAATAGCTTATCTATGTTGTTCTGGCTCATCGCACGGTCGTACCTCACAGAGGTACGTGGATTGAAATTGCCGGTGTCGTGATACAGAACGGTCTGGTTATGTCGTACCTCACAGAGGTACGTGGATTGAAATCTCCTTAGATATCTACAAAACTTCCTCCACCGGAAGTCGTACCTCACAGAGGTACGTGGATTGAAATTGCGTTTTAACGACACTTACGGCGCAAAATTGTAGTCGTACCTCACAGAGGTACGTGGATTGAAATTCCAGATTTTCAACATACCGCTGCTGTGCTTCGTCGTACCTCACAGAGGTACGTGGATTGAAATTCATACTCAATTGCATGTGCGTATGCACCGTGGAGTCGTACCTCACAGAGGTACGTGGATTGAAATTTTCCCGCACATCGGGAATTGCAGATGTGCAGGGAGTCGTACCTCACAGAGGTACGTGGATTGAAATTCTGCGGATCAGCTCAACGATATGCTCATCCGTGAGTCGTACCTCACAGAGGTACGTGGATTGAAATCGTCCTTTTAAGGAGTGGAAAGAGCACATTGGCGTCGTACCTCACAGAGGTACGTGGATTGAAATAGAACGGCCTCGTAATTGCAGCAGCCGCGGACAGTCGTACCTCACAGAGGTACGTGGATTGAAATGACAAACTAACGTTACTACCTGCTGCGAAGCGGGTCGTACCTCACAGAGGTACGTGGATTGAAATCGTTAGTAAAAACGATGATGGGAGACAAAGAAGTCGTACCTCACAGAGGTACGTGGATTGAAATAACTTCCTGCCAGAAACCGCAAATATGCAGGTGGGTCGTACCTCACAGAGGTACGTGGATTGAAATCGGCCTTTTAAGGAGTGGAAAGAGCACATTGGCGAGTCGTACCTCACAGAGGTACGTGGATTGAAATTCCAATTTAACGACACATACGGCGCAAAATTGTGTCGTACCTCACAGAGGTACGTGGATTGAAATTGGAAACCTTTCATACCGCAATACTACCCAGAATGTCGTACCTCACAGAGGTACGTGGATTGAAATAGTTCCGGAATTAAGTTTTTTTTCTATCATACTGTCGTACCTCACAGAGGTACGTGGATTGAAATACGAGGAGCAGGGCATTGTCCTCCTCCCATTCGGTCGTACCTCACAGAGGTACGTGGATTGAAATGTCATCACCTCCAAAGCCGGTGAGGTCCGTTATGAGTCGTACCTCACAGAGGTACGTGGATTGAAATCTCTGTATCGTCCTGCGTGTATCGTTCGAAGACCGGTCGTACCTCACAGAGGTACGTGGATTGAAATGTGAATGAGCGGCAGGCAATGAGCGGCCACTTCGTCGTACCTCACAGAGGTACGTGGATTGAAATTGACGGGCGCGGTGGGTTCCGGCCTTTTAAGGAGTCGTACCTCACAGAGGTACGTGGATTGAAATCCCGGTATGCAGATTGAATACCTGCGTGCATACAGTCGTACCTCACAGAGGTACGTGGATTGAAATTCCCAATTACAAGTTGTTTATCAGATAATACAGGTCGTACCTCACAGAGGTACGTGGATTGAAATCTCTATGCTTCTTGCTCATGTGTTGTCACCATGTCGTACCTCACAGAGGTACGTGGATTGAAATCTCTACTATCAGGTACTCCCCGGAAACGGTGTGTCGTACCTCACAGAGGTACGTGGATTGAAATTCAAGCGGTGAGTCATATTACGCGTTTGTAAACGTCGTACCTCACAGAGGTACGTGGATTGAAATATTTTGCATACGACTCAGCCGACTCAGCAACAGAAGTCGTACCTCACAGAGGTACGTGGATTGAAATTCTGTATGGCATCCCTCTGTGGATATCCGTACGTCGTACCTCACAGAGGTACGTGGATTGAAATATCCTCCGTGCTCAGTTTTTCCCACGCGATCAGTCGTACCTCACAGAGGTACGTGGATTGAAATAGCAGCAGGCAGCTGCTGCAGTTGTCGCAGCACAGTCGTACCTCACAGAGGTACGTGGATTGAAATCCGGATGATGTATCAGATTTACATTATCGATGAGGTCGTACCTCACAGAGGTACGTGGATTGAAATACGGAAATTATCTCCCAAAACTCCGGGATATACCGTCGTACCTCACAGAGGTACGTGGATTGAAATTTCGATGAGTCTCCATTCTTCTTCCAGCTGTTTGTCGTACCTCACAGAGGTACGTGGATTGAAATAACGCCATCGCCGCCGCTCGGAACTTCTGGGCGTCGTACCTCACAGAGGTACGTGGATTGAAATACGAATGAGCCGATCCGGGAGGAGATGGTTGCAGTCGTACCTCACAGAGGTACGTGGATTGAAATACCACCTACTACCTCGACACCGGCGGAACCCTCGTCGTACCTCACAGAGGTACGTGGATTGAAATCCCAACACCATCACCATACGGAAGAGGTTCCCCAAGTCGTACCTCACAGAGGTACGTGGATTGAAATCGCCTGAAACGATTCAGTATACAACAAAAATCGATGTCGTACCTCACAGAGGTACGTGGATTGAAATAATGGTGACGTTCCCGGCCTCCTGCCACCGAATGTCGTACCTCACAGAGGTACGTGGATTGAAATCTCGGAGCGCCCCGGGAAGACGATCTCAGTGAGTCGTACCTCACAGAGGTACGTGGATTGAAATATGTGAATTGGCAGGGCAAACGTGGAGCCTGCGTCGTACCTCACAGAGGTACGTGGATTGAAATATCGTTGCTCCCGTCTGGTACTGTTACTTTGCCGTCGTACCTCACAGAGGTACGTGGATTGAAATCCCAACACCATCACCATCCGGGGGAGGTTCCCCGTCGTACCTCACAGAGGTACGTGGATTGAAATATAGACGATCTGGTTGGTGGCGGTGTTGCGGACGTCGTACCTCACAGAGGTACGTGGATTGAAATTGCAGTTGTCGCAGCACAGAATGCAGCAGCATTTGTCGTACCTCACAGAGGTACGTGGATTGAAATCTGCGATGGTGTGTCCTCCGCCGGCGAGGGTGACGTCGTACCTCACAGAGGTACGTGGATTGAAATACCCCCACATCTACCGGCACCATCTACAACAAGTCGTACCTCACAGAGGTACGTGGATTGAAATATCCAGAGCGTCTCCAGCGAACCGAACACCTAGTCGTACCTCACAGAGGTACGTGGATTGAAATAATTGCAACAGGATTTGGTGGTACCGCAACCTGTCGTACCTCACAGAGGTACGTGGATTGAAATTCCTCCGTGCTCAGTTTTTCCCACGCGATCACGTCGTACCTCACAGAGGTACGTGGATTGAAATCTCCGACGGTACGATAGCTGATTGCCGGATGAGTCGTACCTCACAGAGGTACGTGGATTGAAATTTCGTAGAGTGTCAGCCCGGAATGCGGGTTGCAGTCGTACCTCACAGAGGTACGTGGATTGAAATATTCCAAACTCTCCTCTTCTGTCGCGGCTGATGCGGGTCGTACCTCACAGAGGTACGTGGATTGAAATACTGCATATCTATTGCGCCGCTTGAATCCATTGCTGTCGTACCTCACAGAGGTACGTGGATTGAAATTTGCCGAGACGACCGACAAACAACAGGAGACACAAGTCGTACCTCACAGAGGTACGTGGATTGAAATTTTCATGGGGCTGCAGACGTTTTCCCCGGTTATGGGTCGTACCTCACAGAGGTACGTGGATTGAAATACCGTATTAATTTACCACCTCGCCCGGTCATGGGGGTCGTACCTCACAGAGGTACGTGGATTGAAATATTTTAGGGCTGATTGAATTAATCGGGACGGGGTCGTACCTCACAGAGGTACGTGGATTGAAATACCAACATAGCCCGGCAGATCACCAACGAAGAAAGTCGTACCTCACAGAGGTACGTGGATTGAAATATAATCCTCGACACAAAAAGCCAGAACCACATAGGTCGTACCTCACAGAGGTACGTGGATTGAAATAACGTGAACGTGAACAACGCCCCGTCGAATGCCAGTCGTACCTCACAGAGGTACGTGGATTGAAATTCCAGTGTTCCAAAATCATCATCATCACGACGCCGTCGTACCTCACAGAGGTACGTGGATTGAAATATCAAATCTCTCGCCGGATCTGCCTCAGATGCAGTCGTACCTCACAGAGGTACGTGGATTGAAATTGTACAATCGTACCGGCAGCACCACCTACCATGTCGTACCTCACAGAGGTACGTGGATTGAAATACCGGTTTTTACGATCGTAATCAGCCCATCGTATGTCGTACCTCACAGAGGTACGTGGATTGAAATGATCGGTTCAACGCCCTTACACGAGATGCATTGGTCGTACCTCACAGAGGTACGTGGATTGAAATAGACTATCAGTATCACAATAGCACGGTATACCACGTCGTACCTCACAGAGGTACGTGGATTGAAATTGTACAATCGTACCGGCAGCACCACCTACCATTGTCGTACCTCACAGAGGTACGTGGATTGAAATAAGAAATTTGTATCGAAATTTTACGACATTCGTGTCGTACCTCACAGAGGTACGTGGATTGAAATGAAAGCGTTTGCTGATCTCAACCCTGAGGGGTCGTCGTACCTCACAGAGGTACGTGGATTGAAATTAAGCGCGGTAGGCCGCCGCTCATCCTCCCCCCGTCGTACCTCACAGAGGTACGTGGATTGAAATCACGCCCCAAGCTGTGTTGCATGTACGCGAAACTGTCGTACCTCACAGAGGTACGTGGATTGAAATAATGGTTTTGTTACCCGCGATACTGTTAATAACGTCGTACCTCACAGAGGTACGTGGATTGAAATACACTATCAGTATCACAATAGCACGGTATACCACCGTCGTACCTCACAGAGGTACGTGGATTGAAATCGGCAGGGACAACCCACTTCGCCGCGATGTGTTGTCGTACCTCACAGAGGTACGTGGATTGAAATAAGCATAAGGGTGTGCCATCACGAGCCGAATTACGTCGTACCTCACAGAGGTACGTGGATTGAAATTTTGTCCGTCTGTGTCCCAGTGGACCCAACATGTCGTACCTCACAGAGGTACGTGGATTGAAATAAACAACGTCCAGATACCTGTAAACGTACCTACGTCGTACCTCACAGAGGTACGTGGATTGAAATGTCGCTAATCCGAAGCGCGTCGTAGGCAATGTGAGTCGTACCTCACAGAGGTACGTGGATTGAAATCGTATTCCGGCATAGTTGCTGATGCGGCTCAGAGTCGTACCTCACAGAGGTACGTGGATTGAAATGGAAGGAAAAATCACTGAAATTAATGTAGGAAATGTCGTACCTCACAGAGGTACGTGGATTGAAATGGTGATATTCCGGAACGCGGTACCCTGCTTTGCGTCGTACCTCACAGAGGTACGTGGATTGAAATGTCACTCGCGATGTAGTGTATTACAGCTCAGCAAAGCGTCGTACCTCACAGAGGTACGTGGATTGAAATCCGCAGCGCGTAAGCTGGTAAATACCCTTCGGCAGTCGTACCTCACAGAGGTACGTGGATTGAAATGTTGTAGGAGTTGCCGGCTGGAAGATAGCTGGAGGTCGTACCTCACAGAGGTACGTGGATTGAAATATTGTTGTACGGGTTGATTGGTTCCACTGCCCCGTCGTACCTCACAGAGGTACGTGGATTGAAATTTTACTGAAAGTTATGTATGGTGATACAACTATTGTCGTACCTCACAGAGGTACGTGGATTGAAATCGAAGCTTACGGTATTCGAACGTTATATGTAGAGTCGTACCTCACAGAGGTACGTGGATTGAAATTTCGAATTTGGCAGTGAAACAATATCACTACGATTGTCGTACCTCACAGAGGTACGTGGATTGAAATATATAGCAGCGGGGCTCAGCCTCCAAAGGTTAGGTCGTACCTCACAGAGGTACGTGGATTGAAATGCATCTAAGTGATCAACCGTAGTGATACCTCCTGTCGTACCTCACAGAGGTACGTGGATTGAAATCGTCTGAATCTACTTTGACGAGACCAAGAAGCGGCGGTCGTACCTCACAGAGGTACGTGGATTGAAATGTAGTGTTTGATGCTCCAGCCATCACGTCACATGTCGTACCTCACAGAGGTACGTGGATTGAAATCAATTCGCCGGCAGACCAGCTTTAATCTGTTCCGTCGTACCTCACAGAGGTACGTGGATTGAAATACAAACTCTCTGTCTTGCTTTGATTGCTGTTTCGTCGTACCTCACAGAGGTACGTGGATTGAAATCCCGCTTGCAGTTGCGTAAGTTCTGGTTGTGATAGTCGTACCTCACAGAGGTACGTGGATTGAAATTAGTTGTGATAGGCATAGAAATTACGGTGTTTGGTCGTACCTCACAGAGGTACGTGGATTGAAATTCTCTCACCCAAAAAAGATTAAAACAATTGTAAGTCGTACCTCACAGAGGTACGTGGATTGAAATTCGCCGGGAATACGGCTCTCACAGAGCGAGAAAGTCGTACCTCACAGAGGTACGTGGATTGAAATGCGAATTTTGTATCGAAATTTTACGACATTCGCGTCGTACCTCACAGAGGTACGTGGATTGAAATAACACCCTTACACGAGAAGCAGTGCATCCACTTTGTCGTACCTCACAGAGGTACGTGGATTGAAATTCATGAGATGGACACGCCGGATGCTGTGAAAGCGTCGTACCTCACAGAGGTACGTGGATTGAAATTGATGAACGATATCGCGCTTGAAATTGCCTTCAAGTCGTACCTCACAGAGGTACGTGGATTGAAATGGAACCTCGCCCTCATCAGCCAGCTCAGACAAGTCGTACCTCACAGAGGTACGTGGATTGAAATTTCCGGATTCCTGACATTCTTCGTTGCGGTAAGTCGTACCTCACAGAGGTACGTGGATTGAAATGTATTGGCATTCGTCGCCGCGTTGTTCACGTTCGTCGTACCTCACAGAGGTACGTGGATTGAAATATACCACCCGCCATAATCTGGAGGCGGGACGCTGTCGTACCTCACAGAGGTACGTGGATTGAAATGAAGTGGTATCGCTTCTCAAGCTCTACTACTCCGTCGTACCTCACAGAGGTACGTGGATTGAAATTGAAGCACCAGTTCCGCCGCATCATCAAATGCCCGTCGTACCTCACAGAGGTACGTGGATTGAAATGTCACCGGAATCGGCGTCCCGTACATCTCAATGTGTCGTACCTCACAGAGGTACGTGGATTGAAATTGCACATCGTACCCGTTGTCGCTGGTCGATCGGTCGTACCTCACAGAGGTACGTGGATTGAAATCGTTTTGCAGCGCGGTCGACCAGCCGAGACCATAGTCGTACCTCACAGAGGTACGTGGATTGAAATCATCCGGAATACGAATTGTACTGGCAGTACTCAGTCGTACCTCACAGAGGTACGTGGATTGAAATAACTGAGAAACCCCTGCATTCAGGCTGTTCGTCCGTCGTACCTCACAGAGGTACGTGGATTGAAATCGCAAACAGCACAAAGCAACAGACGACTACGAGTCGTACCTCACAGAGGTACGTGGATTGAAATTCCCTCAGCCACGATTCCGGCCGATACGTACGCAAGTCGTACCTCACAGAGGTACGTGGATTGAAATACGTACACCGTGGGCACCTCCACAGCGTATGGGAGTCGTACCTCACAGAGGTACGTGGATTGAAATTAGAAAATTACGAAGCCAACACCAAAACCGCTCCGTCGTACCTCACAGAGGTACGTGGATTGAAATTCTCTGCGGCGGCATACGCATGCATCATTTGTGCCACGTCGTACCTCACAGAGGTACGTGGATTGAAATTTCTTTTAGCTGCTCCAGTTTTTGGACGTTTTGCGTCGTACCTCACAGAGGTACGTGGATTGAAATAACGGCGTGCTGAAACCCTGCGCTGAAAAAATGGGTCGTACCTCACAGAGGTACGTGGATTGAAATCCGTGCAAGATCAATGGCGTCGGAATATCGAGTCGTACCTCACAGAGGTACGTGGATTGAAATCCATCGGGAATTATCTAAGCCAGTATTTTGCAAGTCGTACCTCACAGAGGTACGTGGATTGAAATATCAGGGATGTGTCGGGATGTTTTTCGATGTACGTCGTACCTCACAGAGGTACGTGGATTGAAATTGTTCCCGTTCTATCAGTGTGTCCGCAGAGTACGGTCGTACCTCACAGAGGTACGTGGATTGAAATAGAACGGCGGCGGCTGGTTGATGCCGCAGCAGGTCGTACCTCACAGAGGTACGTGGATTGAAATTCCGTTCCCACCATGTTTTGGTGGGCTGCCGTGTCGTACCTCACAGAGGTACGTGGATTGAAATTATCGTGGGGGTGCAGCATGACCGCCCCCGCATGTCGTACCTCACAGAGGTACGTGGATTGAAATTGATAGATCGCGTATCCGGCGTGCTGCTGCCGCGTCGTACCTCACAGAGGTACGTGGATTGAAATACCGCGTCGTATACCTCCATATACAACGTCGGATGTCGTACCTCACAGAGGTACGTGGATTGAAATGCCGAATGGAGCCAGCAGCGCCAGCAAAACAGCGGTCGTACCTCACAGAGGTACGTGGATTGAAATTAAGGCATATGCTCACGTTCTCGGAACGGATGGTCGTACCTCACAGAGGTACGTGGATTGAAATATACGGGTATGATACGTTTGAGGCCGCAAAGAAGTCGTACCTCACAGAGGTACGTGGATTGAAATATGGACGTTATCTACCTATTCCCAGCATGTAATGCAAGTCGTACCTCACAGAGGTACGTGGATTGAAATTTCGAGACCAAGTCACCGTCCCAGTATGCGGGACGTCGTACCTCACAGAGGTACGTGGATTGAAATAATAATCCGGAAGCCTTCGCTCTGGGAGATACCAGTCGTACCTCACAGAGGTACGTGGATTGAAATATGAGAAGCAACGTCATGGAATACTACCAGGTAGTCGTACCTCACAGAGGTACGTGGATTGAAATCATAGTGTCATGATATCCTCCGGATTGTTTACCGTCGTACCTCACAGAGGTACGTGGATTGAAATCTAGCGGAACACATGCACACATTACCATACGATAGTCGTACCTCACAGAGGTACGTGGATTGAAATTGTCTACTCGTGCAATTATCAAAACACGGGTGTGTCGTACCTCACAGAGGTACGTGGATTGAAATTTACAAAAACGCTTGTATCACGGAGTGTCCTATGGTCGTACCTCACAGAGGTACGTGGATTGAAATTAAGGCAACTGATACCCGGGATATGGAGATGTCCGTCGTACCTCACAGAGGTACGTGGATTGAAATTCTGTATAGAGTGAGATATACTGTGAGAGTATGGGAGTCGTACCTCACAGAGGTACGTGGATTGAAATAGCGCACTGAGGAGTGCGCCGAACTGTGACCACGAGTCGTACCTCACAGAGGTACGTGGATTGAAATTGGTTATGGGTGCGGTTGTGATAAAGTGCGGGAGTCGTACCTCACAGAGGTACGTGGATTGAAATTCCTTACCCTTCAAGAGCTTCTCTATCAGGGAGTCGTACCTCACAGAGGTACGTGGATTGAAATATACAAGTATTGCTTCGAGTCACAGACCGCGATGAGGTCGTACCTCACAGAGGTACGTGGATTGAAATTTTCAGCGGGAGGGAAATTCCCTCCCGCGTCTGGTCGTACCTCACAGAGGTACGTGGATTGAAATGTATATGTCATCGATTAAACATCAGATACATGCGATAGTCGTACCTCACAGAGGTACGTGGATTGAAATGATGAACACACCTTTGAAGGCGGTTGATACAGCCGGTCGTACCTCACAGAGGTACGTGGATTGAAATGACGCGGCCGCGGAGAGAGCGGAGGTGTATCGGTCGTACCTCACAGAGGTACGTGGATTGAAATTGCGGTAGTCAAAACATATGTCCGGGAAAACCGGGTCGTACCTCACAGAGGTACGTGGATTGAAATTTGTCTTTCCGGGCGTGCCGGTGTGCTGCGGCGAGTCGTACCTCACAGAGGTACGTGGATTGAAATCGTTTTGCACGGTCCAGTATCTCGCCTCAACCGGTCGTACCTCACAGAGGTACGTGGATTGAAATCGTCCTACGTTGTGCGGCCGCTGTACGACCGTGTCGTACCTCACAGAGGTACGTGGATTGAAATTATCCATGCCTGATTTTTCCCCTCGCGGGTCCGTCGTACCTCACAGAGGTACGTGGATTGAAATTCCTCGGAGCAATGCCCTCTGTGGATGCTCCGCGTCGTACCTCACAGAGGTACGTGGATTGAAATGTTGACTCTCTCGCTCCCCAGATTTACGGGTACGGTCGTACCTCACAGAGGTACGTGGATTGAAATACAGAACACCGTACAGAAGGCGGCTGATACAGCGTCGTACCTCACAGAGGTACGTGGATTGAAATTAGTGGATACTCCGTGCTACAAGCGTTTTTACAGTCGTACCTCACAGAGGTACGTGGATTGAAATGTCTCCGTTGAGATTTGCTTTACATATCCAGAAGTCGTACCTCACAGAGGTACGTGGATTGAAATGTCATCCTCCCCCGTGTCGTCCGGCCCAGTGAGGGTCGTACCTCACAGAGGTACGTGGATTGAAATCATACGGAATTGAACGTGTTTTCTGTGTATTCCGTCGTACCTCACAGAGGTACGTGGATTGAAATCCAGGTGTGGACCTGGTCGTCGTATCGGGAGAGTGTCGTACCTCACAGAGGTACGTGGATTGAAATTTGTTCTCTGCGAGGTACGCGTCTATTTCCGCGAGTCGTACCTCACAGAGGTACGTGGATTGAAATGACTCCCTCCGGGTCCCGGGGTGTGCCCGCCGGGTCGTACCTCACAGAGGTACGTGGATTGAAATTACGGATCACCGACGGCATCGGGATTCGGGCGCAGGTCGTACCTCACAGAGGTACGTGGATTGAAATTCCTCTCTGTTTTGAGTGTGCCTATGGTACATCGTCGTACCTCACAGAGGTACGTGGATTGAAATCGTTTTTGTCATACTCTATTATTGGTGCTTGACAGTCGTACCTCACAGAGGTACGTGGATTGAAATGCGTATATTTGCTCAAAACCTACAAACAGCCCGCCGTCGTACCTCACAGAGGTACGTGGATTGAAATCCCTCGTAGATTCGAGTATCCGCGCGGATTGGAAAGTCGTACCTCACAGAGGTACGTGGATTGAAATTGCGCGGTTTTGGAGGTGGCCTGCTGTACAGAGGTCGTACCTCACAGAGGTACGTGGATTGAAATCTTCTGAGGCACGAATCCACCCTTGGATGCGCTGGTCGTACCTCACAGAGGTACGTGGATTGAAATTCCAGATTTTACGCCGTGTTGGTATGGTTGTAGGTCGTACCTCACAGAGGTACGTGGATTGAAATCCTTTGTTCTGGGCATGTGTCCATAAAGTACGAAGTCGTACCTCACAGAGGTACGTGGATTGAAATATGAGTCCGTGCAGGTCCTGATTGCTGAGGAACGTCGTACCTCACAGAGGTACGTGGATTGAAATACGATACAGAACGGCACTCCCGACGTGATCGGTCGTACCTCACAGAGGTACGTGGATTGAAATTCTCGTCTCATGATGTTTCATAATACCGCCCCGTGTCGTACCTCACAGAGGTACGTGGATTGAAATCCGGACCTGCCGTCCAAAGCGCCGCTCCTCAAGTCGTACCTCACAGAGGTACGTGGATTGAAATGTTGCAATGCTGTATGATTTTTCGGATCATTTCCGTCGTACCTCACAGAGGTACGTGGATTGAAATCAGTTCGGGGCGTATGGGTGCGGTGCGGCTTTCGTCGTACCTCACAGAGGTACGTGGATTGAAATAATTTCTGTCATGATTTCTCCGGCGGGTGGTATGTCGTACCTCACAGAGGTACGTGGATTGAAATACCGAGGCGACGAACGGGAAAGACCGGGCAAAGGTCGTACCTCACAGAGGTACGTGGATTGAAATCAAAAGCCGTCCTCTTGGACGACCGTAACCACTGTCGTACCTCACAGAGGTACGTGGATTGAAATCGACTGGTCGAAAACCAGTAGGTATGCGGCGGATGTCGTACCTCACAGAGGTACGTGGATTGAAATTGAAGTGGGAGTGCGAGGATCTCCTGTCCCTCGATCGCGGGTCGTACCTCACAGAGGTACGTGGATTGAAATTGAAGAGATGGCAGATGCCCTGAAACAAATCGCGTCGTACCTCACAGAGGTACGTGGATTGAAATGGCGTGGAAGTGTCGGTTGTTGATGGTCGTACGGGTCGTACCTCACAGAGGTACGTGGATTGAAATGCAAAATAGCCGACGTAGAACAGCTTTTCATCCGTCGTACCTCACAGAGGTACGTGGATTGAAATCACATATCATTGTGGACAATGCCGGTCTCGAAGTCGTACCTCACAGAGGTACGTGGATTGAAATTTCGTGATCCCATCACAATCGTGGCACAGGATCGTCGTACCTCACAGAGGTACGTGGATTGAAATGACTCATTCAAAGCCGCAAAGGCGGAATTATTCGTCGTACCTCACAGAGGTACGTGGATTGAAATGTTCTCAGTAACAACCGATGTCGTACGGTTAGCGAGTCGTACCTCACAGAGGTACGTGGATTGAAATACAGTCTTGGCATAACACCGGGTAGATTGTTTCGGGTCGTACCTCACAGAGGTACGTGGATTGAAATCCGGCCGGGAAGGTCAGCTCGTAAGAAGTGTAGCGTCGTACCTCACAGAGGTACGTGGATTGAAATGCCGAACACGGTTTCGTAGCGGGGTCTTACGGGTTGTCGTACCTCACAGAGGTACGTGGATTGAAATTTCATCCTCTCTTTCGATGTGAAAAAAAATACATGTCGTACCTCACAGAGGTACGTGGATTGAAATTCCCTCTCTGAGTGGCTTGTACAGCCGCTGTTGGTCGTACCTCACAGAGGTACGTGGATTGAAATTACTCAGAACTCAGTTATCATCTCGCAATTGAGAGTCGTACCTCACAGAGGTACGTGGATTGAAATCTATTGCATCACCACGATAACAACAGATATGGTGTCGTACCTCACAGAGGTACGTGGATTGAAATCATACCTATACCACAATGCATTATCATCATCCTGAAGTCGTACCTCACAGAGGTACGTGGATTGAAATGGTAATTGACGGTCGCACTGCAGGGTTGGACGAGTCGTACCTCACAGAGGTACGTGGATTGAAATTCATCCTCGTGGATGAGGAGAGGGTTGCAGCGGTCGTACCTCACAGAGGTACGTGGATTGAAATGTCACGAAATTTTGCGGACATTCGAATACTCAAGTCGTACCTCACAGAGGTACGTGGATTGAAATAGCGTCATACTGTAAGAGTCGCAGGCCCGGCCGTGTCGTACCTCACAGAGGTACGTGGATTGAAATTATCTCCTATCCCTTACGGGAATGTCCGGGTTTGGTCGTACCTCACAGAGGTACGTGGATTGAAATACACACTCCCCCGCACAATCCAGTGTGAGGTACGGTCGTACCTCACAGAGGTACGTGGATTGAAATTGTTTATCCTCGGACAGCCAGGCATCCTCGTAGGTCGTACCTCACAGAGGTACGTGGATTGAAATACATCGCCGGTAATCTCAGTGAATTTGTTACCGTGTCGTACCTCACAGAGGTACGTGGATTGAAATCCGAGATACCTATCTCGCCAACATCGAACGCCCGTCGTACCTCACAGAGGTACGTGGATTGAAATAGCGAAATAACCGATGTAGTACAGCTTTTCATCGTCGTACCTCACAGAGGTACGTGGATTGAAATGTCGCCAACGGCGCCTACATCCATGATCTGTCCGGTCGTACCTCACAGAGGTACGTGGATTGAAATTGAAGATTTAAGGGTGCCTGAAATGAAGTTTCAGGTCGTACCTCACAGAGGTACGTGGATTGAAATTTCTTCCGGCGGAGGTTCCGGATCGTGGGTTTGTCGTACCTCACAGAGGTACGTGGATTGAAATTCCGCGTCGAAAATCTTCGGGAGGTTTGCAGTAGTCGTACCTCACAGAGGTACGTGGATTGAAATACTTTCGGCAGTTCTTGCAGTCCGATATGATTTTGTCGTACCTCACAGAGGTACGTGGATTGAAATTTACTCCGTATGGTATCCAGTCGCTTCTGTTATGTCGTACCTCACAGAGGTACGTGGATTGAAATAGCTGTGCGATTAACTGCCTCACCTGTTCCCGGAGGTCGTACCTCACAGAGGTACGTGGATTGAAATACCGGGTCGTCGATGATCGCAAGGTGGGCTCCGCGTCGTACCTCACAGAGGTACGTGGATTGAAATAAACCGGTACTGATCACCGTTAAATGCTTTAAGTCGTACCTCACAGAGGTACGTGGATTGAAATAAATCTGATAAATTCGGATCGGTCAGAACTGCGAGTCGTACCTCACAGAGGTACGTGGATTGAAATGTTCGACCGGTTCGGCGCAGTGATCCGGGTCGAGTCGTACCTCACAGAGGTACGTGGATTGAAATATCCGGATGTCTGCGACAGTCCCGGCTGCTTCAGTCGTACCTCACAGAGGTACGTGGATTGAAATTTGCATACGATCACGGAACCGGGGAGTATGAGGTCGTACCTCACAGAGGTACGTGGATTGAAATCCCGTGTTTGGGGTGGTCGGTGCAGTCGATTCGGCGTCGTACCTCACAGAGGTACGTGGATTGAAATTGAATCGGAAACAAGCTCCTCATCACGTGCCGGATGTCGTACCTCACAGAGGTACGTGGATTGAAATCGGTAACAGCTCTGGACCCTGCAAAGCTTTCTGCAGGTCGTACCTCACAGAGGTACGTGGATTGAAATTGCTGCGGCGATCTGTTCGAGGACGGCGGCTTGTCGTACCTCACAGAGGTACGTGGATTGAAATCATTAGTCCACCTCGATGATGCCCGGGCAGGGGGTCGTACCTCACAGAGGTACGTGGATTGAAATCTTTGATCTGATGCATTCTGGCGTCGAAGTTTTGGTCGTACCTCACAGAGGTACGTGGATTGAAATCTCACGGATCGGCCGGTACCGCATGGGCTTGTATAGTCGTACCTCACAGAGGTACGTGGATTGAAATTCATACGTGCCGATCGGGTATCCGTTCGGCTCGGGTCGTACCTCACAGAGGTACGTGGATTGAAATCATACGCAGCCGCAGCACGCCCAGCAAAACCGGGTCGTACCTCACAGAGGTACGTGGATTGAAATTGGCAATTGGGGCTGGTATTGCTGGATTGGCTGCGTCGTACCTCACAGAGGTACGTGGATTGAAATTGATGCCGCAAATGTCCCGGGATCGGTGATACGTCGTACCTCACAGAGGTACGTGGATTGAAATCAAAATACACCCTGGAAAACGGCGTAGAAATCGTCGTACCTCACAGAGGTACGTGGATTGAAATAAAATTTTGTGCAGCGTGAATTACCCGATCTTTCGTCGTACCTCACAGAGGTACGTGGATTGAAATTCGTTGTCTCTGAAAGAATGGATGAGGAAAAACGTCGTACCTCACAGAGGTACGTGGATTGAAATAGTCTGCAAATATGTATCCCGTTACATCGAATGGTCGTACCTCACAGAGGTACGTGGATTGAAATACATGTGTCCCCATAGAATTTGTAACACGACGTAGTCGTACCTCACAGAGGTACGTGGATTGAAATCTCAGTGGGTTGTTCCCCACAGGAATATTTCCGTGTCGTACCTCACAGAGGTACGTGGATTGAAATTGAATCGCTCCCGCGAGATCTGCCGCCATCGCTGTCGTACCTCACAGAGGTACGTGGATTGAAATATCCACTCCGGGACAGGGAGACCATCACGCAGCGTCGTACCTCACAGAGGTACGTGGATTGAAATTGGCGCGATCATCCAGAATTCGCTGTCTGCGCTGTCGTACCTCACAGAGGTACGTGGATTGAAATAAACCGGTACTGATCACCGTTAAATGCTTTAAGTCGTACCTCACAGAGGTACGTGGATTGAAATGTTTTAGCAAGTTTTTCCGCTTTCTGCCGCATTGGTCGTACCTCACAGAGGTACGTGGATTGAAATGTCTCGGTCTCGGGGATGTATGGATCGCCGCATAGTCGTACCTCACAGAGGTACGTGGATTGAAATCTGAGCCAACCAAGCAAGATCCGAAAACTGAGAAGTCGTACCTCACAGAGGTACGTGGATTGAAATATGATGAAAAGGAGGGCCTAGGGAGATAATCCGAGTCGTACCTCACAGAGGTACGTGGATTGAAATTCCAGCGCTGCCAACGGCGCAAACCCAAACAAACGTCGTACCTCACAGAGGTACGTGGATTGAAATAAGTCAACCGACATGCAGACCGCAGTAGGCCCCGGGTCGTACCTCACAGAGGTACGTGGATTGAAATTGCACAAGTCCGGGGTAGTTGAAGTCGTAACACGTCGTACCTCACAGAGGTACGTGGATTGAAATTTTTGGGTGTTCGTCGTCGCCGCGGGAGATATCGTCGTACCTCACAGAGGTACGTGGATTGAAATACGCGGCGGGTTGGATTTATCTGCCCAAAAAGAGTCGTACCTCACAGAGGTACGTGGATTGAAATTGAGCTTGAACAGCTTGAAATTGTAAGAATTTGTGTCGTACCTCACAGAGGTACGTGGATTGAAATCTTGGGGGAGACGGAAGGGGTTTTGGGTTTCTTTTGTCGTACCTCACAGAGGTACGTGGATTGAAATCACTATTTGCGAGGAGTTGTACTCTGGTCGGAGTCGTACCTCACAGAGGTACGTGGATTGAAATCTGCCTGAGTCGTTCCTCTTCGGCTAAGAGGCGGGTCGTACCTCACAGAGGTACGTGGATTGAAATATCCCCTGCGAGGTTTTGCTGCACTTCGGCGAGTCGTACCTCACAGAGGTACGTGGATTGAAATATCCCGTGGAGGGGTTGTTGAGATCCACCCATGTCGTACCTCACAGAGGTACGTGGATTGAAATCATGATGATGTACTGCGGCGGTTGTATCCGAGTGTCGTACCTCACAGAGGTACGTGGATTGAAATATCAACAAGGGTCATGCTTTTACCTCCTGATATCGTCGTACCTCACAGAGGTACGTGGATTGAAATAGCTGTACCATGAACATTACATCTTTTGCAGTGTCGTACCTCACAGAGGTACGTGGATTGAAATTGGAGTGATTCGTATAGAGAAGATGACGGTGGCAGTCGTACCTCACAGAGGTACGTGGATTGAAATCAGATGGAATTGAATGTGTTTTCTGTGTATTCGTCGTACCTCACAGAGGTACGTGGATTGAAATGTCCAGGGACCTGTCCATCTGGACATTTAGGTAGTCGTACCTCACAGAGGTACGTGGATTGAAATATCGAGGAGCGCCAGCGTGTCCGGGCACTTGATGAGTCGTACCTCACAGAGGTACGTGGATTGAAATGTGAGTTTTTCGGTGATAAAATAATTCAGGAAGGGTCGTACCTCACAGAGGTACGTGGATTGAAATGAACCTGCGAACGCCTACACGATCCGGGTTTGGGGTCGTACCTCACAGAGGTACGTGGATTGAAATTTTCAGATCATGTCTGCCATTGTCATTGTTTACGTCGTACCTCACAGAGGTACGTGGATTGAAATGCCGGACTCGTGCAGCACATCCGGGACAACGGGTCGTACCTCACAGAGGTACGTGGATTGAAATAGATATATTTGGGCATGGGTCAAACTGGTATAGGTCGTACCTCACAGAGGTACGTGGATTGAAATCCGGGTATGTATCCGGGTGAATACCCATGTCCGGGTCGTACCTCACAGAGGTACGTGGATTGAAATTCCTATCCCTTGCGGGAATGTCCGAGTCTGGATTGTCGTACCTCACAGAGGTACGTGGATTGAAATCTCGCTTTTTATCAGTGTGCCTATGGTACATTTGGTCGTACCTCACAGAGGTACGTGGATTGAAATCCTTTAATACGCTGATCTTCTTTTCTGCCTTCCGTCGTACCTCACAGAGGTACGTGGATTGAAATTTACAACCAAAGTGTTCCCGTTAGCTCTTGGACGTCGTACCTCACAGAGGTACGTGGATTGAAATTGCATAGATCATGCAGGCGTCGTAGGCCACAGAGTCGTACCTCACAGAGGTACGTGGATTGAAATTGCAGAATCCGTTCATACACGAACGGGAAACCGGTCGTACCTCACAGAGGTACGTGGATTGAAATTCAAAATGCCCAATAAGCGCATTTGTCATATTCTGTCGTACCTCACAGAGGTACGTGGATTGAAATCCCCCTCGTCCTCGGTCTCCGGGCCAGTGGTCTGTCGTACCTCACAGAGGTACGTGGATTGAAATTACCATGGTGGGGGAATTCGTTGTGCTGTTCCAGAGTCGTACCTCACAGAGGTACGTGGATTGAAATATGCTCTGCGGGCTGTGAGAATTCCCGGGTGTGTCGTACCTCACAGAGGTACGTGGATTGAAATTCAGTAGCTTTTGGACTAATCAAAGGTGATATCGTCGTACCTCACAGAGGTACGTGGATTGAAATTCATGAATTGGATGTAGGGGTTCAACGTATTCCCGTCGTACCTCACAGAGGTACGTGGATTGAAATGTGGACTATGAGGGTTTCAACTGGATTTGGTCTAGTCGTACCTCACAGAGGTACGTGGATTGAAATTACAACAAAGCACGAATCGAAGAGGAACAGGGAGGTCGTACCTCACAGAGGTACGTGGATTGAAATACCGGCCGCACTGCAGAGAGGCCGCAAAGATGAGTCGTACCTCACAGAGGTACGTGGATTGAAATCGCAGCGTCACGCGGCTTCTTTCGCCGTCGTCGGTCGTACCTCACAGAGGTACGTGGATTGAAATTACCTCTTGTCGATCAAAGGTCCATGATCATTTTGTCGTACCTCACAGAGGTACGTGGATTGAAATACCCAGTATTTTGTTACGTCGCCTACGGTGCGGGTCGTACCTCACAGAGGTACGTGGATTGAAATGTACACTAGAGCGTGATTTTCGTGGATGTAGGTGGTCGTACCTCACAGAGGTACGTGGATTGAAATTCACCGCATATTCCGAAATCGCCCGCCGCAGGTGGAGTCGTACCTCACAGAGGTACGTGGATTGAAATCCGGCGGAATACCCGTGTCCTGAGGAGGCCTAAGTCGTACCTCACAGAGGTACGTGGATTGAAATGAACACGAGGGTACATCCACATCCTCGTGGTTGGTCGTACCTCACAGAGGTACGTGGATTGAAATATCCATCCCATGATAACATACTGTGAGATGTAAGTCGTACCTCACAGAGGTACGTGGATTGAAATTGGAAATGATACCCAAGGGCAAGGCGTCAAAAATCAGTCGTACCTCACAGAGGTACGTGGATTGAAATTATCGAAAACCCATCACTGACATTTATGAGTATGTCGTACCTCACAGAGGTACGTGGATTGAAATTCTGAGTACCCGGGATTGTTCCCAACGGAATATCGTCGTACCTCACAGAGGTACGTGGATTGAAATTTACAACCAAGGTGTTCCCGTTAGCACTTGGACGTCGTACCTCACAGAGGTACGTGGATTGAAATTGCCTCATCATGAACCGTCACCTTTCGGGGAAGTCGTACCTCACAGAGGTACGTGGATTGAAATAAGGCGACCGTCGATCTCGTGGATTTCCTTCGGGAGTCGTACCTCACAGAGGTACGTGGATTGAAATTCTCAGAGCCTCTCTGTGTGCAAACAAGCGGGATGTCGTACCTCACAGAGGTACGTGGATTGAAATCCTGGAACATGGCGAATGTGACGGCACCATAGGGAGTCGTACCTCACAGAGGTACGTGGATTGAAATCTCTGTATCGTCCTGCGTGTATCGTTCGAAGACGTCGTACCTCACAGAGGTACGTGGATTGAAATGTTTCCAGCCGTACCACGCGCCGCAGCAGCTCCAGGTCGTACCTCACAGAGGTACGTGGATTGAAATGTATGTGTCAGATCCAAGACCGCATGCTTCAAGTCATACCTCTCGCAGGTACGTGGATTGAAATATCTCCCCCACTTCGCGTATCCTCCACATTCATACCTTATTTCGGTTCTCCCAAAGTGTCATTATAGCACACAGGCTCCTCTTTACTGATCAGCTGCTGCCGGAAGATGGTCTCCTTGCCCATCAGCAGACAGGAGATCACCACAGCTCCCATTGCGGGAACAAACAGGGAAAAGTTCCCGGTCATCTCCAGTACCATTATCATAATCGCGATCGGCGCATGGGATATCCCGCCGAACAGGGCAAGCATGCCCACGATGGCAAACACAGGCACACTGGCAAGCGGAACCAGTCCCGGAACCACCATATGCAGAGCCATGCCCAGCGCCCCGCCGGCAAACCCGCCAACGGCAAGTCCCGGAGCAAACACCCCGCCGCTCCCTCCGGATCCGATCGTCAGTGCGGTCGTCAGCGTTTTGGTGATCGGTATGAGAATCAGGACACTCAGAGGCAGCATATTGTAAAGTGCCATCTGGAGAAATCCGTAGCCGCTTCCAAGACTTGCCAGCCCGACCATCATCGTCTCCGGAGAGATATATGCCGCGGCAATCACAAACACTCCGATCAGAAACGCACCGCAGACCGGTTTCAGATACTTCGGCAGATGATACCGGGTAAACAGCCGGTCGAACACCTCTTTTGTACCGTAAAATGTTTTAATGTAAAACAGGCCGACCACCGCAGCTACAACGCCCAGCATCAGGAAAAGGGGCAGCTGGATAACAGTCCAGGTCATAGGCATTGTACCGAAGATGGAATCATACCCTTCAAAAAATCCGAAGATGGAGTAGCCGATGATCGAGGCGAGAAACGACGGCATAATCGCATCCGATTCAAAATCACGCAGGTATAATATTTCAGCCGCAAGAATTGCCCCGCCGAGCGGCGCTTTGAAGATCGTGCCGATTCCGGCACCGATACCTGTTGCGATGGCAATTTTTCGTTCCCGGTCCGACAGATGCAGGAGGTCTGATACAATCGAGCCAAACCCTGCGGCGATCTGGGCAGTCGGCCCCTCCCGTCCGGCGCTCCCGCCGGTTGAGATGGTAATGATGGATGCAACCGCCTTCACCAGCGGAACACGCCAGCGAATCCGGCCGTCACCGTGATAGGCCTTAATTGCGGCGTCTGTTCCGTGTCCCTCGGCTTCGGGGGCGAAGAAATAAACTATCAGACCGGACAGCAACGCTCCGCCGCAGATGATGGGAAGAATCAGCCAGATAAACGCCGGCGGCGTCCAGCCGCTGATGTCGGCAGGGGACTGACCCTCCAGCGGAAGATGAGCGCCGAACAGAATCTCCATCACAAAGGCAGTTCCGTACTCCAGTCCCCAGAAAAACAGAAGTGCCCCGATGCCGGAGATTATACCGAGCGAGACACCGATCAGGATACTTTTCTGAAATGAGGTTCGCGTACTTTCCTGACCCACAATATGCCCTCTATATTTTGATACAGGATGTTCAAATATAAATAAGGTGCAGAAACAGGTTTGTTACATTTTGTAACAGAAATACCGCAGGTGTAACAATTTGTTATAATGGGTTGTACGGAAAACACGTATTTCTGCAAATACGTAAGGGATTCCCAAAAAGAGCCTGAAATCCCATTGTTACAATATGTTACAAATACCAGAAACACCAATATATCACTGCTATGTCCACGAAAGTCGTCCGCATCTCGGAAGATGCCGAAGCCATCTGTCTGCAGTACGGCAAAACCATCAGCGAAGGTATCCGCATCATGGAAGCAAAACTGCAGGAACAGAAGAAAACTTCCGCCCCGCCGGACATGAAAGCTCTCGAACGGATGATTCGCAACTGTATTCAGGACGAACTGGAAACACTCACCCGGGGCTACTGATGGAACTCCACGGATGGATCGAGTCTGCCGGCAGGATTCTTACCGGGACAGAAATTGCAGATATCTCTCCCGAAAAGCTTGCAGTCTGCGGCGGTGAGTTTACCCTGTGTACCGATACTTTCAGCGCCCGCGACCGGTACGGAATCATACCGGGCAGCATCCCGGCAGGCCGGGTTCTCACAAAAACCGGGGATTTCCCCATAAACCCGGAAGTCCCGGAGCTTTCCCTCAACGATGCGGTCCGGGAGGCTGTCCGGCTCAGGGTGGAAGCAGCTTCAGACGCAAACGCCGTCGTTACCCTTTCCGGCGGCGTAGACTCGACACTCATTGCGGTACTTGCCGGGCTTCCCTGCATCGCCGTCGGCATGGAAGACTCGCATGATCTTACCGCCGCAGTTTCCGCCGCCGACCGGCTCGGTCTCACGCTCCGGACCCGGACGATTACCGAGGATGATCTCATCGATGCACTGCCCAGCCTCCTCCGAGTGATTCCGCGGAGAACACCGATGGACATTGAGATAGGGCTGACCGGATACTTTGTCGGTCAGGCAGCCCGGGACGCAGGCGCCGATCGGATTCTCACCGGTCAGGCAGCGGATGAACTCTTCGGCGGATACGCCCGGTACGGCCGCAGTACGGACCTGCGGGCGGAACTCACCCGGGATTTCCATGGCCTTGCCGCTCAGCGGGAACGGGACGCCGCGGCTGTGGCTGTCTCCGGCGTCTGGTACTCAATGCCCTACATGGATGAACGGGTGGTGGCCGCATCCCGGAGGTTCGGCGAGGAGGAGCTGGTGGCGGGAGATCTCCGCAAAATTGCGCTGAGAAAGGTGGCAGAGATGTACTTGCCGGCAGATATCGCATGGAAAGCGAAGAAAGCCATGCAGTATGGAAGCGGGATATCCGCGGCACTCAGAAAAATTGCAAAAAAGAATGGCTGTTCTGATATCGGCGCGTATGCGGACCGGGTGGTCACCGGAGACGGTCATTTCCCGTAAAGATGGACCCGGACCCGCTGGCAAGTGACAATCGAACACGCACTTTTCTAATGTGGGGTATGCTGCCCCGGGCGGGCAGCAGCATACCTCACAGAAAAGCACGTCTTCGACGCACTCGCCCTCCGGGCTACGGTGCCTCCCTCGTACGGGTGTTCCTCTATTCACTGGTAGTGGGAGGAACCCACTAGGGGTAGCCCTCTCCGAGCCCGGAGGGCGAGTGCGTCGAAGATATCAGTTCATGTGCGGGTCGCTGCCCCGCCCCGGGGCCGCGCCCCCCCACATTAGGAAGTGGTATGTTCGAATAATTGCAAAAAAGAACGGCTGTTCTGATATCGGCGCATATGCGGACCGGGTGGTCACCGGAGACGGTCATTTCCCGTAAAGATGGACCCGGACCCGCTCGGCAAGTGACGCTTCTCTTCGTTTCAGAACGGTGAGATCCGTTTCCTCCCCGCGATAGGCGGAGAAGAGAAAATACAGAAACTCACTGGTCATCTCCATCGATGCGGTTTTGAACCGCACCTCAACCGCGGTATCCCCGGCAAATCCTTTAATGGAAAACCAGTCCGGTCTGGTAAAGGTAAAGAAGCCCTCGCCAAGGTTGGGGAGCTGCTCGACTTTTCCGAAGTTTGCCAGATACCGGAAAAACTCCGCGGTAACCGGAGCATCCAGAAGGTATTCCTTCATAAACGATCCGTCCGCACAGTATTTATGCTGAACTGACCTTTGAATCCGCATTCCGTGCGACCTCCCGTATGGCTTCGGCTGCCGTCCGGCACTCTTCATCGGTGGTGAGACAGGAAAGACTCAGACGGATACATCCCTGTCCGTTATCGATGACCTGGTGAACCAGCGGGGAACAGTGAAGTCCTGTTCTCACGATGATATTGTACGCCCGTGCAAGGATGAATCCGACATCATCATTGTCCAGACCCCGGATGTTCAAGGAGATAACCGGGAGTCCGGGACGGGTGTTGTAGAGAATGATATTTTCTTCGCGCTGCAGTTCCCGGATGAGGTATGCGGTCTGATCTTCGGCTTTTTTCGCAATGGATGCAATACCCCGGTCTTCGAGGTACCGGACGCCGGCTGCGAGGGCGGCAAGTCCCGGATAATTGTGGGTTCCCACCTCAAAGCGGTCCGGCATCTCCCGGGGCTGGAAAAGTGACAGGGAGTTCGTGCCGGTTCCGCCAAACCGGACCGGAGCTACAGCCTCAGGATTCTGCAGATAAAATCCTCCGGTCCCGGGAACGCCGAGAAGACCTTTATGGCCGGTGAATACGAAGGCGTCGACCGGCAGGTCACGCAGGGTGACCGCCAGGTGTCCGGCGGTCTGTGCTCCGTCCACGATAAAAAAAATCCCATGGTCATGCAGGATTTCGCTGACGGCACGGATATTCTGAACCGAGCCGAGAACATTGCTGCCGTGCGCCATGACCATGAGCCGGGTGTCCGGCTGAATGGCGGCCTCAACCGATTCGGGGCTGACGATGGCGTTTTCAAAGGGCACGATGCCAAGCCGGATACGGCCGGCCCGTTCATATTCATGAAGCGGCCGAAGAACGGAGTTGTGGTCCAGTGCGGTGGTCAGAACATGGCAGTGATCCGGTATGTTTGCAAGGAATCCGGATATCAGGATGTTCAGGGAGTCGGTCGCATTATGGGTGAAGATGATATGTTCGGGGAGGTCCACGCCAAAAAATGCGGCAAGTCGTTCCCGTGCCAGCAGGACATAGTCTTCTCCATGCGTTCCGGTGGTTCTCCCGGAACCGAAAACCGGGAGGGCGAGGGACGCGGTCAGCGCTTCCAGAACTTCGGGGGGTTTTGGCCAGCTGGTTGCTGCGTTGTTCAGATAGATGAGTGGTTTTTGCGGTAGACCCATTGTATGCAGAATATCAGCCGCCCCTCTGTATAACTGTTTCTCCAATATGGCTGCCGTGAGGCAAACACTTACTATCTTCAGCGGTAAATGTTGTGGCATGGCAAAATATGTCTGTGTAACCTGCGGCTACGTGTATGATGAAGAAAAAGGGGCGGCACCTGCTGTTCCTGCCGGAACCTCATTTGACAGGATTCCGGATTCGTGGGTCTGTCCTATGTGCGGAGCTCCCAAAAAATATTTTGTGAAGAGAGGCTGAGTCTTCTCATACACCTTTTTTATACAGAATATATGAGTAGACAAACGGAACGCCGATCACGAAAATCAGAACGATCTCCAGAACCGGCAGGAATCCAAGGGACGGAAGAAATGCACCGAGTATCAGAAGAATACCCCCAAGGATCCAGAGGTACCCGGTCAGGTGATGGGTTTTGTTCCAGTTATCCTCGCTGGCAAGGGTCCAGGGCAGACGGATACCAAAGGTGCTGTTCTGTTTTGATTTCGGCAGATAATTTCCGATACCGATAAGGAGAATCCCAAGGAGGAGAGAGATAATCACGGTGATCGGAATCGCCATTCCCATTCCGGAAAGCAGTGTAACCGGGACGAGAATGAGAGACAGCACCGGAATGATCCATGTGCTGAGGAGACGCAACGTACGGGATGCGTTCCCGACTCTCGGATCAGCTTTCTGCATGAACTGGAGAAACAGGTTCAGGCCGCACATCAGCAGCGGGAGACCAAAGACGACCAGGGCTTTTGGTCCATAGTTATCCGGTTCACCGGCAGCGTTCCAGTGGATGACGAGCTGGTCCGGCAGCTGATCCCAGAGCAGAACACCGGGAATGATCGGGAGAAGACAGGCGATTGAGGGCAGGACAAGGTTTGTGTCAGGTTTTTTCATGAGAGGAGTCCTCTTTGAACTGTGAGATCCAGAACACCAGCTCCTCAAAGACGGAGAAGTTGAGTTCATAGTACACGAAATTTTTCTGTTTGCTTTCCAAGACAAGGTCTGCTTTTTTCAACTGGGAGAGATGATAGGAGATGGTAGCATTCGTCATGGAGAAATGACCGGCGATCTCTCCGGCGGACATCTTGCCGTCTTTGAGCATCAGCAGAACCTCCCGGCGGACAGGGTCCGAGAGTGCTTTGAAGGTATCAGGGAATCCCATGTTTCAGGCCTGGTGTGACATACATATTCTGCGGGATGCTATTTAGATATTTTTCTAAATACTTCCGCAGACCGATGTGAAGATAACTTCATATGAAATGAACTTCATATGAATACAAAGAGAACTATGCAGCTTACCCCCAAACTCAGATGGTTCATCATCTATGGAACCATGGTGTTCCTCTTCGGCATCGCAAACATCGGAATGTATCTTCTCCGGCCTGCATACGTAGATGAACGCCTCGGCGTAACGTTTCTCCTCATTGGCGCAGGCGGTATCCTCATTGCACTCCACCGTGCCCGAAACTATGCGAAACATCCCGAATTTTTCGCACAGGACATGGAGTACACAAAACGTCAGGACGAACGCTGGCTCCGTGTTCAGGACAAAGCATGTGCTCTCACCCTGATCTGTACATTCTGGTTCTGCTTCTTTCTCTCTTTGAACCTTGCACCCGTCCTTGACATCCTGTTCGGCATCACCGACCCTCTGCAGATACAGGCGGCCACCTCCGCCCTTCATCTCTTCGTTTTCGGGGAATTCGGCTTCCTCCTGCTCTCTGTCATCTACTACTACTACTTTGGTACCCTCTGACCCTCAGAAACCAGCAGGTCCTCATCATGACATCCGACACCTATCACTTCGAACGCTACACTGTACTCACCGCAGCGTTCTGCATCGCCGGAGTACTTGGTATCCTTTTCTGGCTGGGTTACCCTGCAACCTCAACCCTCATAACAGCGGGAATATTTCTGGGAGCAGGAGTTCTCGGCGGAGTCTACGTTCTCAAAAAACGGCGTGATAACCGGAATTTTTCCCCGAAGCTCGACGAACGCGACGAAATCGTCAACTTCAAAGCAGCATGGGCGACCTATGAAGTATCCCTCGTTCTCACCATATTTTGCGCGATAAATGCAGGGACGCTCCTCGGACTAATCGCCGGAACACCCGTATCCGAAACGATAACATCCGCAGCAAAAAGTCTCCTGATGCTGATTTTTCTCATTCAGCTCATCGCATACCTCGGTTTTCACAGCTACTTCAACCGGCATGTCTGACAAATCCGAAAACCGTAACCATAAATCACTCCGACATCCTACTAAATCACGAAAACTGCCATGGACAATCGCATCCGGGAACTCAGAAACGAACGCGGCATGACACAGCAGGAGCTTGCCGACCGCATCTCTGTATCCTCCCGGACCGTGATCTCCCTCGAAAAAGGTCAGTACAACCCGTCCGTCCTCCTCGCGCATAAAATAGCACTCGTCTTCAACAGACCCATCGAGGATATCTTCCTCTTCAGCGAAGAGGAAGAAAACCTCGAACCCTGATCACACCGGAATCACGATCGGCAGTCCCTTATGCTGTTCCACATCCACCGCGATCCCGTACACCGCCTCAATCATATCAGCCGTAACACCAGACCGGTCACACGCCGCATAAATCTTTCCCTCCTTCATAAACACAAACCGGTCAGCAAACCGCAGTGCCAGATTCAGATCATGCATCGTCATCACAACCGCCACATCATGATGATCCACCACACCACGAATCACCCGGAGAATCTCCATCTGACGGCACAGATCCAGAGCACTCGTCGGCTCATCCAGTAAAAGAATCGAAGGATCCTGTACAATCGCCCGGCAGATACACACCCGCTGCAGTTCGCCGCCCGACAACTCATCGATGTAGCGGAGCTGCATCTCTGCAAGCCCGAACTGTACAAGCGCCGTATCCACAATTGCATAATCCGTCTCCGACACCCGCCAGCCCATATGCGGCTTGCGGCCCAGAAGCACGGTATCAAACACCGTCATCCGGGCGGCCTCATTCCGCTGGGCCACATACCCGACATTCTGCGCAATCTCGTTCCCGCTCATCCTTGTTAGATCCCGTCCGTCCAGCATCACCGTCCCGGTCTTCGGCCGGAGAATCAGATTCATACACTTCAGCAGCGTCGACTTTCCGACACCGTTCGGTCCGAGAATTGCGAGAATTTCACCGCGTGCCACAGCTACATTGATATCATGCAGAACCGAGGCACTCTGGTATTCAAAGGTCACGTCATCCACATGCAGAATTGCCGTACCCGGCACACTCCCATGATGTTCGTGCGGCACATCATGGGAATGTTCATGGGTATGGGTATACCCTGCAATGTGGGAATGCTCATGGACGTGAGACTCCGTGTGTTCCGGAAACTGATCGTTCACATTCTCCTCCCCCGGATAATCAGATACAAAAAGACCGGCGCTCCGAGAAACGCCGTCAGCACCGCGACCGGCAGGACATGCGGCGCGATCATCGTCCGGGCAACCGTGTCGGATACCAAAAGTAACACGGCACCGCAGACGAAACTTCCCGGAATAAGGAACCGGTGGTCGTCACCGATAAGCCTGCGGACCATATGCGGACAGACAAGTCCGACAAAACCGATGACCCCCAGAAACGCAACCACTACGGCACTGATCACGGATGCTGCAATCATGCCGAGAAGCCGGGTTCGTTCCACGTTTATTCCAAGACCACGGGCTGTCTCGTCACCCGCATCGATCGCATTGTAGTCCCAGCGCTTGAACAGGACATAGGCAAACGCTGCCGCAACGATTACGGTAATAATTCCGAGCTCCGTCCAGCTAGCACGCGAAACGTCCCCGAACTGCCAGAACACAATTGATGCAAGCTTTGTGTCATCCACAAAGTACTGGATTGCCATGAGTCCGGCACTGAAGAGGGAGCTGATGGCAACCCCGGCAAGAATCATGGTCTCCGGCGTTGCCGACCGCATCTTTGCAATCAGCAGAATGATGACGATGGTCAGCATACTGAACACAAACGCACACATTGTGGTCAGATACGGATTGTTGACGACAACAGCATCAGCAATGCTGCTGCCGGTCGTTCCGGCACCAAACATCAGGATACCAATTGCAGCACCGAACGCAGCGGCATTGGACAGTCCGAGGGTGAAGGGGGAAGCAAGGGGATTGCGGAGAATCGACTGCATGGCAACTCCTGCAATGGCAAGCCCGGCTCCGGCAACCACCGCCGTCAGTGCCTGAGGGATACGGATGTTCCAGATGATCCGTTCATACAAACCGGTTCCCTGACCGCCGATCAGGGTGGCGATGATATCAGGGATGGGAATACTCACCGCGCCGACCGACACCGACACAAAAAACATGATGACCGTCAGCACCACACCAGCGAGGATCAGAGCAATTTTTCTGCCGACATAGGAGCGGTACTGCCCGGATTTCTGTACGTCTGCGGAAGTCATGGCATTACAGGAGCGGGATCTCCAGTTTTGTAAATGCAAGATTTTGGACGTTTTCGTTCAGCTGGGTAAAGACGGGTTCACCGACAACAAACCGGTATATTTCATCAGCCTTTTTCGCGGGATCAATGTCGGAGAACTGTTCAGGATACAGGACTTTACCAATATAGTAGGCATCGGAAAGAATTGTTTCATAGTTCGCCCCCATGGAAGTATGCGGAAGTACAGCATACACCTGACCGTTCCGGACTGCCTTCATGGCATTGTAGGAGGGATCGGTGGAGAGTTCGGTGATCGAACCGCCGTTTGCAGCTGTCAGGGTTCCAAGGTCCACGAAGAGGATGTCAGGATCCCATGCAAGGATCTGTTCCTTGGCAACTTTTGCATTTTCAGTTGTTCCTGTTCCCGTGTCCATCCCTGCGGCAGCGTTCACTGCATGGAGATAGCGGAACGGGAGATAGTTCGGCTGTGTCGAGTAGAATCCGTGTGCTCCGGAGTAGGAGACACCACCAACATAGAGTGTCGGTTTTCCTGCGTTCGGAATGTCCTTTGTCCGGGTGTCCAGATCCTGTTTGATCTCTGCGAAGTACTGCAGGATCTCTTCGGCACGCTGCTCCTTTCCAAGGACGGTTCCCAGTAGCCGGAGGTTTGAAGCGAACTCATCCGGTTTTGTTCCGGGATCATACTGGGAATACAGGACAACCGGGATGCCGGTCTTTTCCGTAAGTTCATCGGCTTCACCGGCGAGATCCGTGCCGCTGGCACTTTTCAGGATAAGGTCCGGGCTTGCGGCAAGAAGCCGTTCGGGATCGACCTGGCCTTTTGCAGTACCAAGCGTCGGGAGGGTCCGGAGGTTGGGGTTTGCAAGACCGTAGGGTCTGACGTCGGTGGTCTGGTTTGTTTTTCCGTCCTGACTGTCGACGGCAACAACCCTGTCAAGGGCTCCAAGATATGCCACCAGCCGGGTGGAGCCTGAGCCGCTGACCGCAATCCGCTGCGGGTCGGCAGGGATAATAACTTCACGACCGGCGACGTCGGTCACCGTGACGGTTGCGCTGGTCCCGGAACTGTCCGGGGTCCCCACGCAGCCTGCGGAGAAACAGATGCCTGCCATGAGGGTGAGAATACAAAAAATGAAGATATATTTTTTCATGAAAATCACATCGTGAGCTTCTGGTATGAGAGGTTCTGAACGTTTGCTTTCAGCTGGTCGTAGACCGGCCCGCCAACCACATAGGTGTAGATTTCGTCAGCCTTTTTTGCCGGATCGATGTCGGCAAACTGTTCCGGATATAAGACTTTGCCGATGTAGTAGGCGTTTGCGAGACTTGTTTCATGGTTCACGTTCATGGATGTATGCGGGTTTACGGTGTAGACCTGATTCTTTTCCACGGCGGTGAGACCCTGATAGGATGCATCATTTTGGAACTCGTAGATTGCGCCGCCTTCGGCTGCAGTGAGGGTGCCGAGGTCGACGAAGATGATGTCGGGATCCCAGGCAAGAATCTGTTCCTTGGCAACTTTGGCATAGCCGGTCTGGCTGGTTTCGGTGATGCCGGAGGCAGCATTCTTAACGTTCAGGAGAACGAAGGGCAGATATGCGGGATCTGTGCCGTCGGCACCGTGTGCCCCGTTGTAGGAGATGCCGCAGACATACACGGTCGGTTTCCCTTCGTCAGCGACACCTGCAACCCGGGATTTGAGATCCTCTTCGATGGTGCTGAAGTACCGGATCAGTTCCTCGGCCCGTGTGTCTTCGTGCAGGATTTTTCCCAGCATTCTGAAGGTGTCACGTATCTGATCTCCTTTGGTGACGTAGTCTCCGACGTAGAACATTACCACCGGGATACCGGTTTTGGCAGTGATTTCGTCTGCGACTTCTACGCGTGAACTGCTGGCGCCTCCCATAAAGAGGACTTCGGCACCTGAGGCAAGCAGGCGTTCGGTGTCGACGACTGCCATTGCAGAACCGAGGGCTGAGTGGTTTTTGATCTCAGGATTTGCCAGGAGGTACGGCCGCAGTTCGTTGGAACGGGTAAAGAGGCTGCTGTCCTGATAATCGACGGCGACGATGCGGTCCAGGTCAACATTCAGATACACGAAGTACCGCATGGACCCTGAGCCGCTTATCGCAATTTTCTGCGGGTTATCGGGAATGGTGATTTCCCGGTCGAATGCGTCGGTTATCGTTATGGTATCTTTCGCAGAATCCTCCGATGGAGAGGTGATACACCCAGCTGACAGACAGAAAAGGAGTACAAGAAGACAGGCCAGACCTGCTGTCAGAGTATGTCGGCACAAAATCATATTATCAACTTACATTATCCTCATACTGAGTAATAAGTATTTGTGATTTGTAAGGCCATCACTGAATACCAAATTTTGAATGGGTATCATTAATATGGGAGGAGAACCATGGTATTGCTATGAAAGATTTTGCCGATGTGGTTGCGTTTCACGGCCATTCCTGCGGAGGCCTGGCAATCGGATACAAAGCCTGTGAGCTTGCAATTCAGGAACTGGGATTGACGTTTTCTGCGGATGAGGAGATTGTTGCGGTTACGGAGACGGATTCCTGTACGGTGGATGCGATTCAGGTGGTGCTTGGATGCACTGCAGGAAAGGGTAACCTTTTTGTAAACAACTGGGGCAAAACTGCGTTTTCTTTCTACCGCCGGGACAATGCTTCATCCATTCGTCTTGTGATAAACCAGAGTGCCATGCCGGCAAATCCAGAGATGGTCGCCCTTCGTCCGAAGATCATGTCGGGAGCCGCGACCCCGGAGGAGGAAGCGGAGTTCCACCGGCTGGCCCATGTCTATGTTGACCAGATCCTCGCTATCCCTGCTGAAGATATGTTTATCGTGAAAAAAGCTGATGTCCCGCTCCCGAAACCGGCGATGCTCTACAATAATGTTACCTGTTCCTGCTGCGGGGAGACGGTTGCCGACGGACTTGCGGTTCAAAAAGACGGACAGTACATCTGTATCCCCTGTTCCCGCAAATAACTGCGGGAAACGAGGATCTTTTTTCAGATACCGCAGGATGAACAGCTGCCGTTTCGCATAACCCGTTCGGTCAGTTGCCCGGTCTGGAGTTCCAGATCCGATACGCGTTGGCGGAGCTGGCCATTTTCTGCATCCAGCCGGTCAATCTCCCGGGACAGCCGTTGCAGTTCATTCAGGATGTGGTCATTCGTGTTTTCCTTAGACATTCCTGAGTAATCCGTCTGCCTGCTATATAGATTTGAAGATTGAGACAGTCTTTTGTCTCTCCGGTGGTCTGAGAGCCGGGAGTAATGGACGGATTCCACGTCATCTGAGGATGATGGCTAAATTGTATTGCGGGATATTTCTTTTTCTCTAAATATAGTGGAGGGTGAAATGAGTGTAAGCATTTCGCCGGGCAACTAGTCTGGCCAAAAAATAGATGCGGACAGACGCGGGTGCTTCTTCCTCACCTGCTGTTTCATCCGGCAGTGCCTCACATGTTTACGTGAATCTGTGTCCGAGAATTACTGCTGTACCGAGTCCTGTGAGAATCCCGAGGACTGAAACGGATACCGGGATTGTAACAGGCTGGTGATCAGTGGTTTCGGCAGCTGTTTCCAGAGTTGGGATTTTAGTGGTTTGCGGTGTATTCCCGGCAGTTGATACCGGTGACACGGTGTCACCTGTGGGATGTTCAGGAATGATTGTCTGAGTATCGATTTCTTTTTCTGGGATAACTGTACTTTTCGGGGAACTTTCGAATTGTCCGGATGGAATTGCCGCATTCTCCGTTAAGATAAAAACTGTAGCAGGAGAGACAAAAAAGGTACTTGAAATATCCACTCCGTCGTCATTTCCAACGACCGAGGGAGTTACCGTCAATGTGATGGGAGACTGAGCATCAGGTGTAGGAATAATGTCCAGATAAAACAGGACAACATTGTCCTGTGTTATTGGAACTGTGGTAAACCAGCTGAGATATTGAATCTGATTATCAAATTGACTGTTTATGGTGTAGAATCCATCGAGAGGTTCCATGGATCTGTTGATGAGAATGGTTACACCAGAGATATTATTTGGAATCTCCATAGTGAATGCGAGAAGTTCCTCTGTATGTGATATCATAACCGGAACTGTGGTTGTCTGATCCGGTTGGAGTGGGTGTGCAGGAAGTTGAAACTTCAGTTCTGTTGATGTAATCTCAGCAGATACGGGGATGATGCTGAAAAACATCAATAGCATGATTCCAGAAAAAATACGGAAGAGGAAAGTCATGTTCTCTTCACTGTTTTATTAAATTTTGCGATAGTGTTCATCTACCAGATGTACTGTATACTGGGCAATAGCGGATGCATCAATGATGTTTACTCCAGTTCCAATACAATCTGCATAGAACAAAGAAACATCATCAAATGATTTTAGATGTACTGTGTACTGAGCAATGGCAGATGCATCAATGATATTTGCTGTTCCATCACCGGTTACATCTCCAAGCGGTCTGCCGATAAAGCTGACCTGCAGCAGGGACGCATCACTGACGTCACCGGATACGGTGACTGTTCCATCCTGAGCAACAGAAGCCGCAACAAAGGATGCAGTCCCTCCTGCATACTTTGTCACATTGACCTTTTCGGTCAGAGTGATGGTTTTGTTGGCATGGGAGATTTCAGGCGCGCGAAGTTCCGCAAGTGAGGACGGAGACAGCTGATACGTGACGTTGGCGGGTACGATTGCACTCCATGTTCCGTCTTCTACCGTATTTGCGATAAGGGTTATTTCCGGTTCTGATGAAGACTGGGCAGACGTGTACTTTGTGTCTCCCGTGAGAATCACCGGTTCCGGCTGTACAAAGTAGATACTGTACGTCTGGATACTGCCTGCCTGTATGTCCAAATCCGGAATTTCTGCGGAGACGCCGTCACAGATGATGGTAATGTCATAGGTACCTTCAGGGATCTCTGACAAGCGGTTTGAATCAACAGTATCACCATTTTCATTGGTAATGATAATCTTCGGCTCCTGGGTTCCCGGAAGGTACTCGGTCCCTGCTGCGGAATAGATATGCAGGGTAAGGTTACCGGTACCTACAATTCGAATATCGGCACTGGTTTCGGCCATCCACATATCGTTACTCATCGGGGCAAGCCGCGCTTCGATGTTTGCGCTGCCAACACCAGTGAACTCAAGCGGTACATAGAAGGTATTTTCTGTGCCACCGATAAGCGAAGGTTCGTCCTGATTGTCAGAACCCGGATAGACATAGAGAGTACCTGTGTTCGGGTCATACTTGTGGACAATATGAGAGTCCTCCTCATAGTATGCTGCGGACCCGTTGGTTCCGTACTTAGTGGTATTGAATTTCACTTTTTTTTCTTCTCCGGTAAAGATAGTCAGAATCATAACATCCTGATTCTCTTTACTTAGGGCAGTGAATTTAACGAACTGTTCTCCTACCGGGAATGGACCCTGGGCAGGGACAGTGAGAAGGAGTTCATTCTCCGGAGCAAGTGGATCAATATGTTCGGCTGGGATTTCAGTCATAAAGGAACCATATCCTAGAACAGTACTCTTGGGAACCTTCTCCATACTGTCTATGGAGACGATCGTTTTCAGTCCGGGCTGTTTGGATACAGTGATCGGGAGGTACAAATTGGCGGGGGTGTCACCATACAGGTCATTGAGTATGACTCCGGACAGGGTAATTTTGTTTGCTGGGTTGGTTGCGTTCACTATCAGGGTTTGTTCCAAGTCACCAATCTTCACGGTAATTTGCCAGTTTCCATCCAGATTTTCTGCATCAGCCGCAGTGTTCAGAGCACGGACGGCCAGAGCTGTGGTGTAAGTGGAATACCAGCGTCCGCCTGTACCATAACTATCGACAAGGGCAGAAACTCCTGCATTGACGGTATCGGTGTAACGGGGTGCCACGTTGTCGTCAGCGAGAGTCAGACCGTATACTGCAAGGGCAGTGTATTCATTATCGAAGAGGAGTGACCCCTCTTCCATGGCTGTGGAGTTGACAGCTTCGGCATATTCGGTGATTTTTGTGTTCAGTGAACTATCCTGCAGTATTTCGTTCGCGAGAGACAGGCTGATCAGATGATAAACACTACTCCAAGTGTCTGATGAGGATGGGCGGGATGCACTCAATTTCTCTGCAGTGTCAGATAACAGAGTACGTGCGGTTGTTTTTGCATCGTCAGAAAGATACGGATATGCTTCGTTCAGTGCCTGAACTGCGAGATACTGGTTCATACTGAGATATCCAGACGCACTGTTCCACCGAATCTGATGATCATGCAGCCATTCGGTGGATTTGTTCAGATCGATTCCCGCAAGGTTGATTTCATTTTTATTGGTCCAGAAGTCTGGATCAGTGTTCATGTCTTTCATCAGGACTGCGATGGAGTACATGGGATATGCGGTGTACAGAACAGATGGCATCGAGGATGTTTTCCAGGCCCAGCCTCCGCTGTTTGTGCCGACACCGTTGATGTGCTGGGCGTCATATCCGTTTGGTGAGGCAAGATAATCGTTGATGGCAGTTTTGGCAGCACTGCGAACAGTGGTGTTCAGGTTGTTATTGAGCAGGCCGTTTACCTGATAATGCTGTTTGGTATAGAGACCGGCAAGCAGAGGACTTGATACCTGTTCCGGGCATTCATGGGGATAGCCGAGCAGATACTCCAGTCCCTGAAGTACTCTACCTTCGGGTCCGGCAGATACAGCAATGTCAAGTTTCCGGGATGTTTTGTCAGAGTCGGCACGGTTGTAAACCGCAAGATTTCCGATGGTTTTCGAAGTTTCATCCCGGCTGAGAGTTCCGGATTCCAGGACTTTGATGTCAAGCATGGTGTCTACGATTGCAAGATTCCCGGATACAGATGCGGTGGTCTCAGCATAAGAGAGAGTGATGGTATACGGGTAGGTTCCTACATCAGATACTGTGGGAGACTGACAGGAGAGAAGATTGCTGCTGGAGTTTGCCGCAAGGATGGAACCGGAGATCGGGTTTTCGGTGCCGGCTCCAAAGATTTTAGTGATGTTTTCTCCAAAGTCGATGGTGTAGTCGATGACATTTTCAGTGTTGGAGGTGTAGTAGGTTCCAAAGACCGCAGAACTTCCTTTGTATGCGGTCAGGTTGTATCCGTCCGGTGGATACAGGGCGTTCCATGCTGCTTTGTTGTCCAAGGTAATCTCGAGTAGATAGGCGATTGCTTTAACCTGTAAGGAGGAGGTAGCAGTTATGTCACTGTTTTGAGCGGTAAGTGTCAGGGTGTGTGTCCCTTCAATCAGGGTTACCGGTATGCCGGTTGAGCTCCAACGAAGGCTGCCGTCGTTGATGGTTTCTTCCCAGAGAGTTTTATTGTTTTGATCCGTCAGCGTGAGAATACATGCGGTGAGCGGAACCATACTGGTGATCTGAACGGATGCATTTGCGGGCCGATCTGCAAGGATGGTGTCAGGCATGCGCAGTGAGATGAGGAGGGAGTTTTCGGAGAGGAAATTCAGGGAGATTTTCCGGGCGTCACCCGCGGAGAAGTTGATGGTTTCCTGAGCGAGAGATTTTCCTGTTTTGAATATGACCTCTTTTCCCTCGGCATCGGAGGATGCGGGAGCAACGAGTAGTTTTGCCCCGAAGGTGCCGGAACTTCCAAACACTCCCGGTTCGGTGGTTGTGATGGTTCCAACGGTTTCGTTTCCGATCTGTGCAGTAATTGTGGTGCCGACAGTGGCCGGCTTCCCGTCAATGAGTATGGTTCCGTAATACTGGGCAGGCAGCGGCGGGATCTCTGTGGCATCCGCTGCTGCTGTTCCGGTAAACAGAACGGTAATTAGGAGAAGGACTCCTATGAGTAGTTTGTAGTTCATGATTCTGTTACACTCCGTGTGCGATTTCTGAGATACAATGCAGCCGCAAACCCGGCGAAGATACCAAGCAGAGGTACCGGAGCCTGTGTGGTCTGTGGTGCAGATGGTGTTTCTTTGGTGGCAGTTTCTGTCGGGATGTTTGTTGTACCGACTGTGACAACCGGTGTGTTGCCGGAGGAGGGCGGAGATTCAGGATTTGTGGTCCCCTGCTTGTCTGATGTTTCTACCGGTGCGCTGATTCCCGTCTGTTCAGGGAGAGCTGCGGAACCCTGAGATGCGGAGGACGAGTCAGAGGTACTGCCTCCGGAGCTGCTGGCAGGAGCGGTTGTACCGGTGGTCTGTGATGGAGCAACAGAGGCGGACGGCTGCGGGGATACGATGGCTCCGCTGAACGTTAAGGTGATTTCTGCTGCATCCCCTGCTTTGAAGGTGGTTGTTTCTGTGGCTGCAACATCCCCGATCCAGAATGTGATTGTCTTACCTTCGACATCCTGAGAGGCGGGACCGGCCAGAAGTTTTTCTCCGAATGTTCCGGAGCTGCCAAGTTTTCCTGCTTCTGTCAGGGTGAGTGTGCCTATGACCGTATCTCCGATTTTTGCGGTGATGACGGTTCCCACAGGGGCAGGAGTTTTATCAATTGCTACGGTTCCGTAATACTGGGCAGGCAGCGGCGGGATTTCCTCGGCTGCTGCTGCTGTTCCTATGAAGAGGAGGGCGAGGATGAGACATCCTGCCAGTGTTTTGATGATGTGTGCGTGGTTCATGCGGTGAATCCTGTGAGGGTTCCGGCTTCACTGATGTAGAGCCAGTAACCGTTGCCGGTGGTCATGAGTCTTTCCGGGCTGTTTGCACCTGTTCCGCCATTGATGATTGCGGCATCCCATTTGCCTGCGGGAACGTTCCACGGGAGAAGTGTTCTCCAGGATGTTCCGGCGAGGGCATTTTCTGCGGCAGTGGCGTAGTCAGCGGAGAGACCGACTGCGTTCCAGCCGGGGTAGACATTCTTTACTGCCGGAACAACGGTGAACGGGTCCGGGTAGCTGAGCGGTACTGCCGCAGATGCGGCTGCATATACCCAGATACCGGTCATGGGTTTGATGATGTCAGTTCCCGCGAGGGTAACCCATGATGATTTTTCGGCGTCGTAGGCAAGCGGGGCGTGATTGTCAGTGTCTACATCTTTGAAGAGTGTTGCAGCGGTGTTGCTGCCCGGAGCAAGGGTTTTTGGAACTGAGATGAAGTTCCAGCCGGGGGTTAGAATGAGTGTATCGGGTGAGCTGACACGAGACACGAGGGAGAGTGATGCAGATGCAAAACATTCATTCTCAATGCCGGTTGCGTTGATCTGGTACTCTCCGAGGTCCCATCCGGTGGTGCTGACGGTAAGTGACCAGCTGTTGGAGGTGTCATCACCCTTTGCAACGGTGACGAACTGTGAGGTTCCGGATTTTCCAGTCGCGGTCGCGGGAGGTATGACTTTGATCAGCATCTGTTCTCCGGCACCGAGATTGGTGGTTCCGTCAAGGGTGACTGCTGTCCCGGGGACGTGGGTTCCCGGGTTGTTGATCAGGACCCAGGGCTGTTCAATGGTGACGAGGATGTTCTGGTAGATGTCGTCGATTTCAGCACCGTCGATCATTTTGGAGAGAGCATCAGCTGCATTTGCTCCGGAGAGTTTGTTACTGCCCCAGACAATGAATGAATGTGATGTGCTTCCCATTGGGGAGAGAGTGGCGAGAGTTATCTGATTATCAGGGGTTCTGTTTTCGATGACGCCGAAAAGGCCGTTCAGACCCGGATGCTCTATGACGATGGAGTACTCATCAGAAAGGTTGGAACTGATATAGAGGTTGCTCTCATAGGTGCCGTCTTTTTTGAGGTTCAGCAGCTGGGATGCATAGTAGTCCGGGCCGAAGATGTACATTTTGAGTACCTGCGGACTGCCGGTTGCTTCCCCGGTGACGGTGATCTTTCCTCCCTGAGAGAGGGCGGTCCCTGATGCTGTTGCGGTGAGGTAGGGGTCGTTGAAGTTCAGCGCAAGGGTTGCATAGGTTGAGTCCTGCAATGCTGCACTGGATTCTCCAGTCGTTTCGTTGTAGGCCGGGGCGAAGGATTTTCCGTTGGTGAGAACGGAGGTTGCATAGATTGTGTAGATGTCTGTTTCAAGCGGGAGACCTGCGGTGTCCCAGGTGTATTCCCAGGTGTTGTCTGTTTTGACGAGGACGTCGCCATACCGGAGGGTTCCTGCCTCTCTGTTGTCCGGGAGTACGGTCAGCATCTGACCGTCGGAAAGCATCTGCGGGCCGGTGATGAACAGGAAAATATCAGTACTGTCAGTGTTGGTTCCGGTGAGCTTGATTTTATCACCGAGGTAGTAGTTGCGGTCCTCCGATGCGGTGATGGTTACTTCACCACGTTCAACGGTGACTTCTGTTGTGTCATACCACGGCTCTGTGGAATATGTTACGCCATCCTGTGTGGAGACTTTGATTGCTTTGATGGTGTAGGTAATGGGTTCTGTATCCGGGTAGGTGTTGTACTGGACAGTTCGTCTACCTGATGCATCAGTACTAAAGTATGCCCATGTTGCCGGATCATTATGCAGATCATAGATGTCTTCCGGGATGGTCATGAAGTTGGGACCGGACCGCATGCCGTTCTGTCCCGGCTGAAGTTCCGGGGTGCGAGATGCGGCGTTATTTTCAAGGTGGACAAAGTAGAGTGTCTGTGCAGTTCCCTGAATTACAACCGTAAAGGGATTGCTGCGGATAACGGTGTCTTTGTTTGCAGTCAGCGTTACTGTGTCGCTTTGAATGGTAAAGGATATCGTGTTGGATTTTTTGTATTTGTCCGGAATTCCGGGGAATGTTCCGGTTGAGGAGTCTGCACCCTTGAATTCAGCCTGTGCAACGTAGGTTCCTGCGTTTGTATCGTCTCCAGGTTTTGCAACAGGAGAGATGATCTGAACGCTTCCGTTGAAGTACAGGTTGTCAAAGCTTACTGTGGCACCATTTATGTTAACACCGAAATCAGTGGTCTTACCACCAACAGGGGTCGTGAAGAGTATCCGGACGACGGGGTTCAGGCCACCAGCTGCAGTGGCAGTGCTGGCAGCACCGACTTTCGGGGACTCAACAACGAAGCGGACATCACTACTCTTGGTAATCGTCTTACCATCAATGGTATCAAACGAGAATGCACCTAGGTATGCCTTCAGGGACATCTCAGGGTACCAGATGTTAATGGTGTTACCACCAGTCCTCGGATCACCGTTATAGTAATACGTGCCGGTATAGGTCCCGACAGCTTCTTCCAGCAGGTCGTAGGATCCGTAAGAGGTTCCACTAATGGTGTTGAGTACAACAGGAGTTGCATCTCCGGAATATTTTATCAGCGGTGAACCGTTGGCGTCGGGAATTACAATGATCTCATAGACGAAGGCGTCACCGCCTGACATGACGGTACGAGCTGCCGATACCGGGCAGATGAACGCCGCAAGCAACAGGAGTGCGGCGATTATCAGGGTTAGTGTTGATCGTTTCATGATTTTTTCCTCAAAGTTTTTTCGGAAATGAATGTTCCGGGATTTGTGCAGGGGGAACGGGGAGCAATGCTGAACACCGTTCCCACCGGTGTTTTCCGGGGCTATGCGGTGAGTCCCGGAAAGACACCCCCTTCTGTTACGTAGAGCCAGTAACCGTTGCCGGTGGTCATCATCCGCTCAGCGCTGTTTCCTCCGGTACCTCCGTTGATGATCGCAGGATCCCAGACACCTGCGGCGACGTTCCACGGCAGAAGTGTTCTCCACGAGGTTCCCGCGAGAGCATTCGCTGCCGGTGTCGGGTAGGCAGAGGCGAGACCGATCGCATTCCATCCGGGATAGAGAATTTTTGCGGCAGGGAGTCCCGGAGTGTCCGGGAAAACAAGCTGAATCTCGGAGGGGGCAGTGGTGTAAATCCAGTAGCCGTTCTGCGGGCGGATGATCTCACTGCCGGAAACGGAATACCACTGAGAGGTGTTCGCATCATAGGCAAGCGGGGCACGACCGCCGGTGTCAAGGCCACCGAACAGTACTTCTGCGGTGTTGTTTCCGGGGGCAAGTGTTTTTGAAACCGAGATGAAGTTCCAGCGGGGAATCAGGGTGATGCTGTTTTCCGGAAGCCAGTTTTCGGGAGCCAGATATGAAGCATCAACGGCCGGTTCCGGCTGGTTTCTGAGAACCGGGAGACGATAATCAGCCGAAGTTCCCATGGTCCATACAGTGCCGAAGTTCCAGCCAAGTTTGGTGTAGAATGCCGGATTGTTCCAGATTTCTTCTGAGGTGACCGAGGCACCGTCAATGCTGCTGGTATTTCCTGCCGGGAGCGGATTGTGGGTGTCATGCATTCCGTCCCAGGCATGGTTGTTGTCAAGGAGACCCCGGCTGTATGCGGCAACCCGGTGAAGCTCTGAGATGTCACCCGGGAACTGGATGTACTGGATGAGAGCAACTGAGTCTTCAACGGACCCTGAGTACTGCGGCCCAACAAGACCGCCGTAGTTGGCCGACAGCGGCTGAGTCCCGGAGATGAGGGTGCTGATGGTACCTACCGTGTAGCAGCGGGTGATGTTCGTGCCATCTACACTGCCGGCTATGCCGCCGATGGTGGGACCTCCGACGTCTGATGTGCCGATAAGATTTCCTGCGAAGTAACAGTCGGTGATGCTGCAGACTCCGTCATCCTGCATGAATCCTCCGATCTGACCGACAAGACCGCCTACCTGTGCCTGACCGGTAACGTTGCCTTCGGCAGAACACCGGGTTAGTGTGCTGTTTCCGATAGCCTGACCGATCATACCGCCAATGTTGCAGCCGGGACCGCCGTCAACGGTTGCATCGATGCTGCACCGGCTGATCGTGGTATTGAACGCATTGCCGATCAGTGCGCCAAGTCCGTTTCCGGCTTTGATATAGCCTGTGGTACTGCAGTTGTCGATGACTGAATCGGATGCACTACCAGCGAGACCTCCGGCACTCCAGTATGCAACGATCTGCATGTTTTCTATGGAGAGGTTGGTGAGTACCGAGTCTGTGACGAGACCGAAGAGACCCACGTTTTCCATGAATACGAAAGACGTTGTGTTTCCATATCCGGAGACGTTGAGGGAAAGGTTGCGGATGCTGTGCCCGGCACCGTCAAAGATTCCGGAGAAGGGGGTTTCTGTTTGCAGGAAGACGAATTGGTTGTACCATTCTGTGTTCCAGCTGTCCGTGTCGTTGTACTGTGTTGAGTAAAATGTGCCGATCGGTTTCCAGTTTTCATAGCCGGAGAGATCGATGTCATTTGCAAGACGGAAGTGGGTATCACGGAACGAGGTTCCATTGCCCACGGCATCAGATAGGAGGGCGAGGTCTTCGGGAGAGGTAATCAGATACGGACTGCTGACGGTTCCTGATCCCTGAAAATCGGGAACCGGGATTATGGATTCTACGACGGTGAAACTGATCTCATTGGACTGCGGGGCGTACTGTGCAAGAATTTCCGGATAGGTGTAGTACGCTGTCGCGGTATAGGTTCCGGGTTCGGCCTGATTCAAAATGCAGGGAACAGGCGTGCTTTTCCGATCCAGGGAGATGTTCGAACAGGACATTTCTCCAAATGATGTTGTTTTACCCCCGGAAGGCGTGGTGAAGATGACATTCACCATGGGAGATCCGCCAGCCTGCGAGTCGATGATGAGAACAAAGGGATCTGAGGTTTTTACTTCTTTTCCGTCGACAGATATCAGGTTGGTTTCATCCCCTGTGAGTGCACGAAGTCTGAGTTCGGGATAGGAGTATTCCGCAAGATGCGGTGCCGCAAACCCTTCGGTTGACTCCTGCCACTGCAGTACCGGAAGCCGGTAGTCTGCATTGTCCTCCGGGAGTTTCCAGATGGCGGGGTCCCAGTTTTCCCAGACACCTGTACTGCCGAAGGTATCCCAGATCTCAGGCTGATAAGCAATCAGTCCACCCCCACCTGAAAGCCCATATTCACGGTTTGTCCCGATATCAATCCAGGCAGAACAGTTCACTGGGGTGACGTTGTACTGACTTCCCGAAATACGGCCAATCTGATAGATGGATGAATCAGTGGTGTTCACATACGGATTTAACGCAACACACCCAGTAAGCGAGGGACACGAAGAGATCGATCCGACAAGACCACCAATCAAATCTGAACCGGTAACATTCCCAAGGACGTAACAGTACTCCATTGCCTGACAGTTTGAAGCACCACCAACAAGACCTCCTACAGTTCTGCCTCCGAAAACATCACCGGTGGCATAGCTGTTGTTCACCGATACATGATCAGTATATCCCAACAGTCCTCCGGAATTCTCACCTGTGGTAAACACATTACCTGTGGCAAAACAGTTACTGATGGAGTTATTTCCAGAGTAGGCCATGCCGATGAGACCGCCAACACCCTGACCACCATCAACCTGCCCTGTGGCGAAACTGTTGGTAAAACTGCCCTCATAGGTCAGTCCAATTAGTCCGCCAACACCAGAGAGATCTGGAGCAGACACTATACCAGACACGGAACAGTTGTCAACGATGAGCGGAGAATAAATGTCTCCAGCACCATAACCAATCAAACCCCCAGCTGCACTGGAATCATTGTAGACACCAGATACAATGACATCAGCACATGAGGAACGAATGATGCCGCCATATAATCCTGCAATCCCACCAACACGTCCATAGCCGGCAGCAGTTCCATACAAAACATGACAGTTTTCAATCGTATTTGGAATGTAGGATTCAGTCTCATAGACCCATCTTGACGTCCCTCCGCCGACGAGAGCTCCTACATGATATCCCCCCGAGATATTTACGTTACTCAGGGTGATGTCACTGAGAGTTGCACCCTTAATCGAGGCAAACAATCCAGTTCCAGAGTCAGAGGACATTGGTTGCCAACTGTACAGATTACTGATTATATGTCCGTCTCCGTCGAGGCTGCCTGTAAATGCCAGATGGCCATAATTGTAGTTACCAATCGGCACCCAGTTGTCATAACCGGAGAGATCGATAGCTGCCCCAAGCCGATAGTGTGCTGCAAGATCATTGCGGACTGCATCCAGCTGTTCCGGGGTGGTAATAATGTACGGATCAGACTCCGTGCCACTGCCGCCGCTAAACGAAACCGCAGCCGCAGAACGGGCAGTCATGAGGACCGGAGACATGTTCGTGGATTCTGTATCCGCAAACACATTGTTTTCAGCTGACGGATCTGTATCCGGGCCGGAGAACAGTTCATCGGGAACAGAATTCCCGGAAGATACATCTGTTGTGTTCTCTGCCGCAACCGGGCAGATGAGCACCGCAAGCAGCAGAACGGCTGCGAGCATCAGGATACGTGAAATGCGTTTCATGATTTTTTTCTCAGGGGGTGATGTTGATCAAACAGCAATACAAGGCAGGGAGAGTCCCGGCCGCTTAAGAGACTCACGCCGTCAGTCCCGTAAGGACACCCTCCTCAGTAACATACAGCCAGTAGCCGTTCCCGGTGGTCATCATCCGCTCAGCACCGTAACCGCCGCTGCCGCCGTTGATAACTGCGGCACCCCACTTGCCTGCGGCAACGTTCCACGGGAGCAGTGTTCTCCATGAGACGCCGGTGAGAGCGTTCGCTGTGGAGATAGGTTCGTCAGAGGAGAGGCCGATGGCATTCCATCCTGGATACAGAGGTTTGACTGCGGGGACGGTCGGATTTTCAGAGAAGATCAACTTGATGGAGACTGCGGCATCCGAGAAAATCCAGTAGCCGTTCAGAGGACGAACGACATCAGTATCACTCAGTTTCACCCACCCGGAAACATTTGCATCATATCCAATGATGTTTCGTCCGCCTGTCTGGACATTTGCAAACAGTACCGCAGCGGTGTTCTGATCTGCGGAAAGCATCTTTGGAATCGAGATGAAGTTCCACCCGGGTTTGAATGACAGTGTGGTTATATCCTGAGGCTGAACCGGCCTTATGGTCGGTGTCGGAACAGGAGTTGGCAAAGGTGATACGGACAGTACCGGATATCTGCTCTCTGCTGCATCCATTTTCCAGAAGTTGACAAAGTCCCAGCCAAGGGTATCTTTATAGAAACTCTGCGCCTCAGCATCCGAAGGGGTAACATCAATGCCGTCGGTGGCATTGGTGCTGGTAACCATCGTACTGAGGGCATACGTGTTTGCGAGGGTGAGAGTGCCGGAACCATCCGAGGACCCAACGATTCTGCCGGTGATATTACCGGTAACAGATGGAGCCAGAGAGACAGACCTTGCGATAGTGACAACAGAGCCGGAGCCATCCACATGGACAGACCCGACAAGGCCGGAGTAGGTCCCCCGGGATATTAAACCGGAAACCGGACCACTTGCGTAACAATCCAGAATACTAACTGTAGACCCGGAGCTTCCAACAGATACATACGTAACGAGGCCAGCAGCATTCTCTAAGCTACTGGATACAGTACCACTCGAATAACAGTTCTGAATGGTGACAACAGAACCGGAACTCCCGACAGACACAGAGTGTACAAAACCACTAACAGAATATGAGTCGGAGACATCACCTGTCGAAAAACAGTTCTGAATGGTGACAACAGCACCCGAGTTCCCTGACTCCACCAACCCTATAAGGCCGCCACTACCGCTGCCGGTTACTTCACCAGTCGAAAAACAGTCCTGAATAGTGATAACAGAACCTGAGGTACGTGCATACACCTTTCCAATAAGACCTCCCCCTTCATGTTGGCCACGGGAGACTTTTCCACTCGAAGAACAGTTCTGAATAGTAACAACAGAACCTGAGGTTTCTGCATCCGCTAACCCTACCAGGCCGCCAACGGTCCGGGGACCATCCACCTCACTACTCGCAGAACAGTCCCGAACGATGACACTGGATTCAGAACCGGATGTATACGCATACCCTACAAGGCCTCCGACATTCTCATAGCCCGAAACTGAACCACGTGCAGAACAACCCTGGATAGTGATATCAGAACCCGAGGAGGCATACGCATACCCGACGAGACCGCCAACGTCACAGGAGAGATAACTGCAAACTGCACCACGTTCACAACAATCCAAAATGGTAATACCAGAGCCTGAGGATGCGTTCACATGTCCTACAAGACCACCTGCCCTCCGAGAGCCGGATACCTCACCACTCGCAGAACACCCCTGAATGGTAATAACAGAACTGGAACTCCCCGCATCCACCGATCCTACAAGGCCGCCAACAGAGTAACTGCCGGAGACATCGCTGCCCGAGTAACAATCCCGAATGGTGATAGCAGAACCTGAGATCCCTGCATTCACAAACCCGACGAGACCGCCGACATACTTAGTTCCGGAACCGGAACCTTCGGATACAGTACCGCTCGCAGAACAACTCTCAATAACAACAGAACCGGATGCAGCATCCACCAATCCTGCAAGCCCGCCGATATAGTTGCTGGAACTGGAGGAGATATTCACCACACTCAGATGTACTTCTCTGAGGACAGCACCGTTCGAAACATACCCGAACAGACCGAGATAACTTCCGTCAGTAATCGTCAGTCCGGAAATTGTCCGACCGTCGCCATCAAAGACACCCTGAAACGGGTTTCGACTATTCTGTGAATCGTTTCGGCTCCCTATCGATGTCCAGTTTGCGTATCCGCTCAGATCGATATCCTCCGTCACAAGGAAGTACGCACCGGAATACGGATTTCCGGAATTGACATTCGTTGCAAGCAGCTCCAGATCCCCGGCACTATTGATAAGATACGGATCAGACACTGTCCCGCTCCCGGACCACCCGTGCTCCAAGGCCATGACCGATGATTCAGACATCACACTCAGATCAGGCTCCACAATCGGTGCCGCTTCACAGACAACCACATCCGCAGATGCCATGGCATCCCCGGCTGTCACGGTCACTACTGCCGTTCCGGCACACAGACCAGTAAAGACACCATTTTCTATGGAACCTACATTCTCGTCGGAGCAGCTCCACACAAATGGTACGGCATCATCCACATCTGTCATAGACGCAGTGAACGTGATCATCTGACCCACGTTCACCCGAACATTCTGCGGAGAGATCGTCAGGTATGCAGAGAGTTCGGGATCAGATTCCTGATTCCCGTTCGTCAGAACTCCGGAGAACAGATCCCCGGAATCTTCAGATACCGAAGTATGAGTCGTCGCAACAGTTGCGGGAACAGATGCCATGGCACTCTCATCCGCCGCAACCGGGCAAATGAATGCCGTAAACAGCAGAAATACTGTGAATGTCAGCGTAAGTATAGTTCGTTTCATGATTTTTTTCTCAAAGATACGTGTGTTCACCAAACAGTACGGATGAAGGGGAGTTCCTTCCAGTTCTACCCTCATTTTCCGAGGATACCGGATTATGCAGTAAGTCCCGCAAGGGCACCCCCTTCAGTAACATATAGCCAATATCCATTCCCGGTGGTCATGAGCCGTTCCGGACTATGCATACCGGAGCCTCCATTGATGACCGCAGCATCCCATTTTCCTGCGGCAACGTTCCACGGGAGCAGTGTTCTCCACGATGTGCCTGAAAGGGCGTTCGCTGCGGAGAGAGATGCATCAGACGAAAGGCCGATGGCATTCCACCCGGGATACAGAGTTTTCATTGCGGGAACTGTCGGAACTACAGGATACGTGAGCTGAATTACGTCAGGGGATGCCGCATAAATCCAGTAACCGGTTAGTGGGCGAATAACGTCGGAGCCACTCAATGCGATCCATGCGGAAACATTTGCATCATAGCTCAGCGGAGTCCTGCCTCCGGTATTAATTCTCCCAAAAAGAGAGGACGCAGTGTTACATCCCGAAGCAATGGCCTTCGGAACTGAGATAAAGTTCCATCCGGGCGTGAGGGTGACTGACTTGTTATCTCCCGGACCCGGCAACGGCATGGTGTCGATGACAATGATCGTCGTCGAAACAGATGCTGAACTGTTGTTCACAGCAGTTGCGGTAATGTTGGCAGTACCAACCGAGAGAACAGTGTACCTACCATCATCTGCAACCGTCATGACAGACACGTTGGATGAGGTCCAGCTCACCATCTCACTAGGCATAATCGTCCCGGTTTCGTCTCTGACTATTGCGGTGAGAGTGCCAGATACGACATCGAAGGCGAGATCAAGACGATTGTCTGCCGGCATTCCGTTGAGAACTACAGTGGTTGCAACGGGTTCCTCTCCCGGATCTGGTGTAGGAGTACTGTCGATGACCGTGAGGGTAACAACGGCAACAACGGAACTGTTACTCAGAGACGTAGCAGTGATATTGGAAGTTCCAACATTCAGAGCAGTGTATCCACCTTCGGTGTCAACTGTTACAACCGAAGAGTTCGAAGAGGACCAAAGAACAGATTCACCGGACATCACGACACCGGTTGCATCCATGACATCGGCGGTGAGAGTACCGGTCGCAGCATCAGTGTACAGATCAATGAGGTTCTGAGATGGAAGACCACGCAAAACAATGCTGGTGGCAACGGGATCAGATGGGATCGGAGTACTGTCGATGACCGTGAGGGTAACAACGGCAACAACGGAACTGTTACTCAGAGACGTGGCAGTGATATTGGACGTTCCGGCATTCAGAGCAGTGTAACCACCCGCAGTATCAACTGTTACAATCGAAGAGTTCGAAGAGGACCAGAGAACAGATTCCCCGGACATCACGACACCGGTTGCATCCATGACATCGGCAGTGAGAGTACCGGTTACGGCATCGGATGCGAGATCAATACTTCCGGTTGGAATTCCGTGAATAAACACAGTGGTTACGACAGGATTGTCTCCAGGATCCGGATCTGAGCCATCTGAAAGATGTGAGGCATTTCTGACGTCCGGTTGAATTACCGGAACAGCGGCAAGTTCTGGCAAAAGATACTCAGAATTTGTGCTCATCTGCCAATGACTATCATCGAACAGGAATCCATGCGATGCAAAGAAGTCCTGGCTGTTCCAGACATCATTATTCCTGACTGGAGTTCCGTTCACTGTTTTTCCAGCAACATCAGCTCCTGCAATATTCATCTCAGACCAGGAACCACAGTCATCTACTGTACCTGACATTTTGGTACCGATAAGACTGCCAACATCACGAGTAGAGGTGACAGATTTTCCGAAGGAAAACGAGTGAGAGATATTTCCTTGGGAGTGTCCAATTAAACCACCGGCAGTACCGGGATTTACCCGAATTGGACCATAGTTTGGATCATCATAGGATAGCACAACACCCGTGACAGTCCCGGTTGCGTAACAGTTTTTAACAGAACCGGAACAGTGACCGAGAAGTCCCCCTAATGCAGCCCCGCCGGACACATGACCGGTTGCGTAACTATCAGTAATAGTTGTCCCGGACAGTGCAAAACCGATCAGACCCCCCGCATAATATTTGGTGGACGTAACAGAGACAGTCGCATAACAGTTTTCAACGGAACCTGAACCAAGTCTGCCGACAAGACCACCGACATTGTCAGAACCGAGAACTGACCCGGAAGCAGCACATTTCTGAATAACATTTGTACTGCCACCTGCGGAACCAATGAGTGCGCTTACATTATTTCCGTTGCTGGAAATTATCACCTGCTCCAGAACGAGATTTGTGATTGTAGCATTACTGATATATCCAAAAAGACCAATATTGCCGGATTTCGTGGCATCAGTAATGGACAGACCGATGATTGAGTGACCCTTTCCATCAAACGTTCCGGAAAACGGATACTCGTATGTCCCGATTGGGGTGAATGAAATTCCGCTGAGATCAATATCGGATGTGAGAATATACTCATTTCCACCGGATGTTGAGGTGCTGTCAGCTAATTCTTGTAAGTCACCGGCATTTGATATCTGAACAACTGCGGCCGAAACAACAGAGCTCAGTACGAGAATGGCAATGAAGAGGATAAACCCGGCTTGTATGAATTGATTCCTTATGATAAACACCTCTTCAGAGTACGATGACAGTTACCAGCCGGTATCTGAAAAATGCCAGCCCGATTATTTGCCGAAACTGGTTCCAGTACACAAAACAGCTGAAGAAATAACAGAATAAGTGTAATTTTTTTCATTGGGGTCACCTGATGAGATATGAAATTTCTGAAGAGGAAATAAAGGGGGATAATGTACGGCAGCAGCCGTACATAGCGTCACAGAACATGCCGGGCTGTGACACCGAATCAAATCACTGATTACCGATACTTTCGTCCGAGAGCTATCGCTGCTCCGAGTCCGGCAAGGATACCGAACAGTGGTACAGGCCCCTGTGTTGTAGTCGGCGGAGGAGTAGTCGGGATTGCACCCGATCCTGTCGGGACCGGCGTTGCCGTACCGTCACCGGACGTTGGAATCACCGTTGCCGGAATGGTCGGTTCTGTGACCGGTTTTGTGGTCGGAGCAGTCGTCGGCTTTGCCGTTGCGGAAGCTCCCACGGAGGCCAGCAGTTCAGCGCCGTCATCGGCACCGCCGTTGTCACCGCTGTAAGACGGTGCCGGCGGGACCGGAGCTTCACCGCTCACTCCGACAACCGCATAGTTGGAGAATCCGTACGGGCTGTGGATCGTCAGAATGTAAACACCTCTCTGCTGATCCAGTACCAGAGTCCGGCTGACATCATCGACAGTGTTGCCGATATGTTTCACCAGAATCTTATCTCTACCATAGTGGTCAACCCAGTCCTTGGGAAGCTCAAAGATCAGAGTCACGGAGGAACCCGGGGAAAGTTTTTCATTGAAACCGGCCGGGGCGTCTGCCTGCAGCATAAGGCCGACATCATAGGTCATTCCTTCAGGTGCCGCATTCTCAATCTGTGACTGTACCTGCTGGTCAATAGCTGCAAGGAACGTCGGCAGATCGGTTACGATCTCCTGAAGATTCATACTCACACGGACTTTACTGCCATCGAGATTTGTGTAGTTCACATTAGGAAATGCCTCAATTGCCGGATATGCAGCGGTTACCACAGACAGATTTCCGGAAACCGTCTGGTTTACACGATCATAGTCCATGTCCGCAAACGTGACGGTAAGTACAACATTATTTGTACTATCCGTGATATTCAGCTGCTTATCGATCTCATTTACCTCAATTCCAGCTTTTTCGGTGTTTGAAACAGTCGTCGTACCGTTGTTAACGTTGATATCCCCGCTGTCCAACGGGAGACTGGGTTTCAGCTCACCCGGCAGAACGGTTATCGTAACATTTGAGGAGACCGTCACATTCAGTGTGGTGTTCACACACGTTGCCGTCAGCACAACATTCCCGGCATTCACCGCGGTAAACTGTGTTCCGGTAACCGATACAAGGGAACTGTTGGACGATACCCAGCTCACGGTTTCAGAAGATAACTCACTCATGTGCTGATCGTAGACGATCGCAGAGAGATTTCCTGTCTTGCCTATCTTATACTGTGTGCCAAAGACCGGCTCGGTAATCTTTACAGACGTGGGAACGAGAACCTCGGGCAGGACAGTAATCATCGTCGTGTTGGAGGCACTGCCTGCGGCGGCGGTCACATTGACGATGCCCGCACCGATACCTTTGTAGAAACCGGTTCCATTGATCGTCAGGAGGGAGAGATTGTCGCTTGTCCATGTCACCGGCGCAGTCATCTCCTCACCGAACTGATCGAGGATGACTGTGCTGAGGTTTCCGGTTGCGTTGAATGCAATCGGTTCCGTTGGAACATTCGTGATCGTCAGATTCGTTGCAATGGATGCGGGCCGGACGTTGGTCACCATACGGGACGCGGAAACATTTTTGTCAGTCACTGATGTTGCAGTCAGGTTTACTGTACCGGCAACTCTGTGTGCAGTATAGGTTCCATCGGCACCAATGCTGAGAACTGTATCATTGTCGCCGGACCATGTGACGGTTTCACCGGACATTTCCTTACCATGCTGATCGAGAACCAGTGCTTTGGCCCAATCTGCTGCATCGAACTCCACCTTTGCTTCAGGTGCGGTGATGGAGATGGTCGTCGGCACCATGACTTCAGCCAGAACGCTGATCGTTGTTGTGTTGGTTGCCGTGCCTGCGGTTGCCGTAATGGTCGCGGGACCTTCACCAACACCTTTGTAAACACCGGCACTGGTAATGGTGACAATCTTATCGTCACTGGTGGTCCACGTAACCGTGGTGGTCATCGGATCGCCAAACTGATCATAGATGATCGTACCAAGAGTGCCCTCTGTTCCGAAGACAAGCGGCTGCTCCTCAGGAGTTCCGGTAATTACCAGAGATGTAGCAACAGCACCGGGACGGATAATGTTCATGGTGATGGTATCATCCGCAGTTGCGGAATCCCCGAGAAGATCCGTACCGGTGGCGGTGACTTTCACTGTGTAGGTCCCGGCTTTCTCATACCTGTATGATACAGATTCTCCGGTTGAGGTATTTCCCTCACCGAACTCCCAGTTAACGGTTGCTCCTGATTCAAAATCGGTGAGCTCTGCAGTGAAGGTGATCTCAGACTGCATATCAGCGCTGGTGTCTGTCGGAGCGGTAATCGAAACGACCGGTGTACCGATCACAGTGATTTCAGCAGTTTCATTGGCTTCACCATCAAGTTCGGCTTTCAGGGTTGCCGTGCCTTTGACAAGCGCTTCGTAGTTTCCATCAGCATCAATACTGATGACTGACTTGTTGCTGCTCGTCCAGTTGACCGCAACACTCATCGAAACCTGTTTCTGATCCCGTACCTCTGCCATGAGTTTACCGGTAGTCCCGATACGAATCAATGACGCCGGTTCACCGGAGAGAATGATTTCAGAAACTTCTGGTTTGTACACAGTTTCGAACGTTACGGGATCGCCGGTTATTTCACCGACGTCGTTTATTGCCCATCCTGAGACGGTGTACACGGTTTCCTGAGTAAGACCGGTAAGCTCTGCGGTGTACGTGCCGGCGCTTTCGGTTACCGGGAACGTTGTTCCATCAGATAAAACGGCTTTCACTTCGGTAGCTGCCGGGTTGGCAGAAACAGTAAAGGTAACGGTTGCAGACGAGTCGGTGATGTTGTTCACCGTCGGTTCACCGACAACAGGGGGTTTTGCAAGAGTAACGGTTCCCGGGGTTACCGTAACTGACGCAGTGATTGTTTCAAGAGACGCCGTACCAATTGTGGTTGGTACAACACGTATCTCAAAAGACTGAGGAGCATCTTCTGTTGGAGTAAGGTCAATTGAGAACAGAGTTACCTTATCTCCGGTAATACCGCTCTTCACGGAAAACCAACTCAGCAGCCATTGATCTGCCTCTTCGTTAGACGTGTACACATTTCCTAATGGTTCGCTGCTGTTGAGTGCAATTGTCACTCCCGTAACATCTTTGGGAATTTCTATGGTAAAAGATGCAATATCGTTCATGTTGTAAAACACAACCGGAACGGTAAGTACCTCTCCAGCCTTTACTGCAGAATCGGGTGTTATCACTGCAATTTCCGGGGCAGTTCCCGCAGATACAGTACCAATACTGCATATCAGACACAGCAGTACGGCACATATCAGCGCCGCACGGTATGTTCCCATACGGCGTTTTCTGTCGGATATAGTATCCGGCAATACATGTTTCATCATACCATTACACCAACCCACAACGTCCCAATTAGGGATTGAGGATATAATACAAGAATTTTGGAGAATTCACAAAGGATTTCAGGAGATTTACAGAGGACATAAATCTCAGACTAACCTGATTTCCTATGGTATGAGGATTTAGAACAGTCGAGAAATATTTGCAATATTTTCATGAATTTTCTGAAATCACCCCACAAAAACGTGTGAAATCATTCAAAAAACATGCTGTGAAAAAAGGAACTATGTCTGGGGAATATAAATGTTGCGGAATTTGAAATGATCGTACATATTTGAGATGCAGGAAATTAGACTGTACCAATCGGTTTTTTGGGGTAGATTTAATATTGATACTGTCACTATATACTAATACCAGAGGATTTAGTACCTGAGAGGACAGGTGTACAATCCCTAAAATCTGCGCGCAGTACATGTTTCAGTACAATCGCAAAAAAATCGAAAAATTACTTAATATTGACATTATCTATACGTATCCATAACGCATATTGAATGATTTTGCGTAAAAACACGCGAAAATATTCTCTTTTCCAGACTGAAAAACAACTAAATATCCCAAACAGAAACCATTGATTACCGCAGGGCAACCTGGATCCCCGGAACCCGACAGAAGCACATCTCAAAAAACTCGCCGACACCGAAACCCGCCAGAGGGAACTTTATACAAAAACTCTCTTCAGCCGCACAGTGATGAGAAAAACCGTGAACCGTCACAATTTCCTCATACACCTGAGGATGAAATATAAACCCCTTCGCCTGAAACCAGAGACGCAGAGCGCCGCTTTATCAGGGAAAAAACCCAATCACATACTCATGAATACCCCGGAGGTTCCCGACCACACCGAAATATGCTTCTGTCCGCTGAACGGTATCCTCGACACAATCAGTAAAAAATGGGCCCTCATGATCATCGCCGTCATCGGCAACCGCGGCTCCGCAGGCTTTAACGAACTCAAACGCTCCCTCTGCAACGTCAGCTCCAAAACACTCTCCACCACGCTGCATGACCTGGAAGAACAGGGCCTCATAACCCGGCAGGTCATCGACCAAAACCCCCCTCAGGTCAAATACTACCTCACCGTCTCAGGATGGGAACTGCGTGAGCTCCTTGTCCCCATCCTCATCTGGGTCATGAAAAACGGCGGACACGAAGAAGACGGCTGCCCGATCCACTTCAACCCCAAAAACCACCACGACTAACTGATCAGAGCACACGCCGCAGATACCGGTCAACCCGCTCCCGGACATCCGCATCCCGGGCATCAAACGACCGGAGAGCCTCCCGCATCGCCGCTCTCGCCGCCGGCATATCAGCACCCGAAACAGAAACCGTCACCGCATCCCCCTCACCCAGACCAATCGTACAGGAAAGCGTCACTACGCCCTTGGACAACACCACATCTTCCCCAAACGCCGCCAGTACCATCTCAGGACGCAGCAAAGCCTCATACGGCAGAACACGACTCTCCTCCCCCGCAAACAGCTTCAGAACCTCACCGTCCGCCTCAGGTGTCAGCGGAACCGCAAACCGGTCCACAGCATCCCCGGCAAAATACCGTTTCATCACCACAGACACAACCTCCTCAGGATCCGACAGCGCCCCGCCTGAAACCAGAACCGCAACCGAACGTACATCCCGCGTCTCCAGAGACAGCGTCTGCCCCGCCAGATTCACCGCATGAGCAAGCGACGAAAGATACCCCCCGGACGGCAGATCCACCCACTCCAGCTCTCTTCGCAGAACAGGTTCCGGTCCCACATGCCACATTGCCGTATCAGAATATCGGAGAATCCGCACCAGCGTATCGCCAGGCAGACCCTCCACCAGCTTTCTCACCGGCCCGTTCGCCGCAGAAACCCGGCCGCCTTCAAACACCCCGGCACAATCCGCAATCACCGTCACCAACAGCGTCATCCCGCAAGCTCCCGGACCATCGCCACCAGCGTATCCACCTCACTCTCCGTGTTGTAAAACGCCAGACTCGCCCGTACCGTCCCTTCCGGACACCCGAGGAACCGCATCAGCGGCTCGGCGCAGTGCATCCCCGACCGCACCAGAATCCCGGCCTCATCATCCAGATACGCCGCAACCTCATGAGGCGACATCCCCGGAACCGTAAACGACACCACCGCAATCCGCTCAGCAGGATTCTCCGGCGCATACACCCGGACCCCCGGAATGGCCGAAAGCCCCGCAATCAGCCGGGTTCCAAGCATCCGTTCCCGCATCTCAATATCCCGCATACCAATCCGGGACAGATATTCAGCCGCTTCCCCGAGTCCGATACCGCCGGAAACATTCGGTGTCCCCGCCTCATACCGGTGGAACCCTTCCGCAGGCACAAACCCTTCATCCGTCACCTGCTCCACCATTCCCCCGCCAAGGAACAACGGCTCCAGAACCGGATGTTTCATCCACAAAACACCCGTACCCATCGGCCCGCACATCTTATGGCCGGAAAAACAGAGGAAATCCGCCCCCAGCTCCGCAGCATTCACCGGCATATGCGGAACCGACTGGGCCGCATCCACCGAAAGCAGCGCCCCGGACTGCTGACATATCCGGGAAATCTCCGCAACCGGCACAACAGTTCCGGTCACATTCGACGCCTGCGTCACCGCAACCAGCCGGACAGACGCATCCATCGCCGCCCGGAACGCATCCATATCCAGTGTCAGCTCCGGAGTCAGACCCACAACACGGACCTCCACACCCTGAGCCGCCAGCGCCCGCCACGGCAGAAGATTCGAATGATGTTCCAGAACCGTCGTCACAATGACATCACCTGGTTTCCAGGACAGACCGCGGGCAATCATCGTCACCGCCTCGGTCGTATTCCGGACAAACACCGTCGTACCCGCATCCCCGCCGATAAACGCAGAAACCCGTTCATGGGCATGCCAGTACTTCTGCGTCGCAATCCGGGTCAGCCGGTGAACCCCGCGTCCCACATTCGCCCGGTACGTCCGTTCAAACATATCCATCGCAGCCAGAACCGGTTCCGGACAAAACGACGTCGCCGCATTATCCAGATACATCAGATCCCCGATCATTGGAAACTCCCCGCGAATCTGTTCCCACCGGGAATCATCCGGAGAATCATCCACCAGCTCCCCGGCCTTTCCTGCCGGCATCAAAGACGCAACCGACGCAGGCGTACTCCGCAACACCTGCTTCTCCGACAGATCCAGGCCAGCATCACGCACCAGCTCCAGCATCTTCGGCGGGAGTTCCTTCCACCGCCACAAACCCCACGACACAAACTCCGGCGGCAGGCCCCGCTCCGCAGCCCAGCGGTTCAGGAAAGCGTCCCAGCGGTCTGCCATCTCCGGATGCGTCGCATGCATCGTTGCAAGTTCCGACTCCAGCATCGCCGGACACAGATAACAGCCGATCCGCTCATACCCCCGTTCATACAGCGGGTTATAGGGAATCTCCCGCAGCCACAGATACAAAAATACATCCAGCGCCCGCCAGCTGCGGAGCGGCGACAGATTCACCTGCAGGGGATTTGCCGGATTCTGGCTCACTGCATCCAGCGACGCCCTGTTCCACGACTCATACCAGCGGTTTCCCTGGACCGTGACGCAGGGTCCGGTCTCGTTCAGATGGACCTTCAGCGGATTCAGTTTCAGCAGTTTACAGCACCAGCGGTGATCCTTACCCGGAGGTCCGGCCTTCTCAACCGCCCGCCAGAAATCTCCCGCCTTCTGAATAAACTCCACATCCTGTGACCGGACAAATGCGATCGTCTCCGGAAACTCAAGACCGGTATCGATGAAAAATGCCGACTGAACGCCCGCCTTCTTTGCAATATGCCAGACCGCCGTACTGTCCTTTCCGCCGGAAAACGAACAGTTGACCGTAGGCCGCAGGCCCATATTCTGCCGGATCTCCCGGACAGCTGTTCGTTCCATGTTTTTCAGCGGGAATGCATTCCGCACAACCACATCCTGCCACGACGGATTCGGCATCGTGGCCGCAGGGGTAATCTGTTTCAGCTCCTTTACCCGGACAGCGTCACCTTTCAGAATGCCGGTCCCGTAGCGTGACCGGTACTTCAGCATGACCACACCGTCCGCCATTCCCGCAGGCCGCCGGACCTGCACCTTTTTTCCGCCCAGACGCCCCCCGTCCGGGAGTTGTACTGCATCCGTTTCCAGATCAAGAATACCCCGGTCCGCCTTGCCGACCAGCCAGGGAAGCGCTTCCGCTTCAATATCAAACCGGAACGTCCGGGTTACCGGATCAAACCACAACCAGCCGAACCGCACGCCGTTGGCAATCACCAGATCATTTCTGTCCAGCCCTCCGGCTTTGTTAAATATCAGAACCTGCGGGAGGGTTACTGCATCACCGAACCGTTCCCGGATCAGCCGTTCCGCAAGGTCACGGTCCGCCTTCAGGGCAGGTCGGACGTCATACGGCTGCTGTAACGGAATCTTATACGATTCCGCACCGCAGGAACAGGTTTTTGCGACCAGCGGCACATTACAGTGCGGACACCAGAAAAGATGTTTGGTGAGGAAATCATCGCCGGAGGTCGTTACCGCAAGTCCCGGTTTAATCTTTACGGTTTTTGGTTTCACAGCAGGCTTTCCGGCGGATTTTCTGCCGGTTTTTTTCGTATGGGGATATTTCCGGTATTCGTGCGGCACAATACGAATATATTGGTTCCGGAGGATGATGAGGCTTCGCTTCAGCGAAATGCGGCCGGGAAAAAAAGTATTCAGTTTCCGTCTTCGGCGTCCCCGGAGATCAGGCTTTCTGCCTCAAGCCGGTTGCGGTAGGCAACGAGTGCCGCGGCGTACTCCTCGGATTCGTGGAAACCCTGCAGGAACTCATCCGTTGTCTCCCCTATCGCCGTACTTGCCTCCTTGGCAAGGTCCGGAATGATCTCTGCTGCCAGTTCATCGACGCTGTTCTGGGAGTCGACCGCCACGTCCATCAGCTGTTCAATTGCCGCCTGATCAGAGAAGTATTTTCCCATGGACATGCAGTAGTTCATCAGAGTTTCTGCTGCCTGTTTTTCTTTTTTGAGTTCTTTGAGTGTTTTCTTGGCGACCTTTGTCTGTTTCTGCAGTTTTTTATGGGAGTCAACGGCTTTTTTGGGAGCTTTTCCCTTGCCTTTGGGTGGAGCAGTTACAATTACGATTCTTTTTTCGCCGTTGAGTTTGATAACGCTGTTATCTCCTTTGGATTTTTCCGAGACCATCCTGACTGCACACTCCTGATACTACTACCTCTTCGTTCTGCAACAATATTATCCTGACTGAGAGGACAAAAAAGACATCCGGGAATTTGCTGAAAATCTGTAAAACAGTGAAAAACCATTAAACGGGTTGGATGGCGGTTCTGGAATTTTCCTGTAAGGTATATTTGTGGGTGCAGGTATGAAGAGTATACGCAGAACCTGGCCCTGATAAAACATACGTTAGAAGCAGTTTTTTTGTTTCGTGATGCTGCCCATTCGGTATCGTTCAACAATATCAGATAATTCAGCCAAAGGAAATGCGGGACTACTTGACAAAATATGATATTCATCCTCATCCTTCGTCAAAATATAATCCGTCAGATAAAATCCGTTTCTTTTATAAAAATTCACTCTCTTTGCCCGTTGATCATAGTTTGGCGCATTTGGATCCAACACCTCCACATTGAGAACTACCGTTTTTTCACCGGCCGCATCCTTTAATAAAGCAAGTACTTCCTTTCCATAACCTTGTGAGCGTAACTTTGCGTCAATGGCAAAATACAACAAAAACATGATTTCTTCTTCGTAAACAAGATACATGAATCCGCAGAACGTAGTTCCGTCATAAATAGAGAGAAAATCAGCCTTCTTCCCAAGGGAAAAAATTGCTAAACACCAAGCTGGTATACGTTCATTTTCCGGAAAAGCAGAATACAACAATTTCTTTCCCAGCTGATAGTCCTTTGAACCGATTGTAATCGGCGTAACCATTAATCGTCGTGTCTTTTTCCCAATCGATTCCGGTTTATTACGTATTGGAGATGAAAGGCAATCCGCATTTTCTTTCTCAATAGAATCCCTGCATTTCAGTGCCGCACGTACACACGTATACCTCGCTGCCGCGGTGGCATGCAATGAAATGAAAACAGCGGCAAATTTTTTCATGTGCCGCTGCAAAACCAATTTATAAACTCCGCCCATTATGCCCGCATCTTGGTAAGGACCAGGGCAACGTTTTCGGCAAACTTCCGTGCAGTTGCAATCCCCTCCTCATCAGATTCAACCGTTCCCGGCGCGTGACCGAATGCAATATTCCAGTATGACGATCCCGGCACAATCATATCAGAGATGAAAAACATCATCAGCATCTCCTGCAGTGTTGCCGTATGACCGCCGCGGCGTGCCACAACCACAGGCCCGCCCACCTTATGGGAAAGCCAGTTTCCGTTTACCCGTGCAACCATCGCAACCCGCTGCAGGAGGTTCATCACGTCACCGCGTGCCGTGCCGAAGTAGACCGGAGCACCGATGATAAATCCGTCTGCTTCCCGGATTGCCGGAAGCATGGCGTTGAGATCGTCATCAAGGGCGCATCTGCCGAGTTTGCTGCACTGACCGCAGGCAATGCATCCATGAATCTTTTTTCCGCGAAGCGTCAGGATTTCGGCTGTCAGCCCTTTGGCTTCCAGTGCTTCCTTACACACATTCAGCATATACTCAGTATTGCCATTTGCACGGGGACTTCCGGATACTAATAGAACATCTGTCATTACCTACAGATTTACCTGCGAACCTATATCAATCGTCGTACACAGGAAAAATCGGCATCGGCACCGAATTTATCCATACCTTTTTCATCTCCTACAGAGATATGCTAACTTTAGATGTCGTATGTTCATCTTTCAGAACCAGATACATATAGAAAGTATGGAGGACTCCTAACATAACCGGCTCAAACCTTTCCCGATGCATATATACTGCGGGAGCACTGATATTTCTGGGTTTGATTCTGATCTCGGCGGGATGCCTGGCGTCTCCAGATCCCGGTCCGGTGACCCCGGAAATGCGCGAAACGTTCGATGCGGTCATCTCGGATCTGAATACCGGCACTGCTGCAGTTGAAGCAGATCTGTTTACGGTTGCGGCGAAGATCGGGAACACGTCGGATACCGAAGGTATCACCCGGATTGTGCAGAACTATTATCTGGAAAATCCCTGGGTCCGCACAGTTGCCTACGTACCGGTCAACGCCGAAAATGCAACGGCATTCGCTCCCCTATCTCCAAATTCTATCCTTCAAAACGTGATCCAGTCAGCAGATTCACAGAATCTGACCGCAGGGAGCATCCTGCATTCCGGTCCGCACTACACTCCCACCCGCGGATACATGATGGTGGTACTGGTTCCTGTCTGCCTGGAAGATGGAACAAAAGCAGGCACGCTTGTCGTGTCATATGATCCGCATAACTTCTTCACAGAACTTCTTCTGGATACCGACAGAATGGATCAGTACGGGCTGTGGGTTGGAACAGAGAACTATACGACGATCTACAGCTCTACACCAGACTATGTAGATGAGAATCTGAAATGGATCCTTTCATCCCCAACCGCCCCGTCTGATTCCATCACCTCCTACCAGTGTGGCGAAGTGTCGATCTTCGGACTTCCGGAGCGCGTCTGTCTCATCTCCGATATTTTCAACAAAACACCGGTGATCTGGGAGGCCACCGTAACTGATCCGGTTCTCGCTGCCGAGGCCCAGCATCTGTATGTATATGCGACTACGCATTCCCGGGAGGAGACACTTTCCTATATTTCCCATGCAGGATTCGTGAACGACACCGTCCTGTTTGCATATGATACAAACGGTACTGTTCTGGCACGGTCAGACAACCGGTATGAGAAACAGAATCTGCTGAACTATCATGACGCCTATGGTGTCCGGACAATAAACAAAATGATTATCCGTTCGATGCAGGGCGGGGGTCATACCTATGATATGATTCCGATTACCAGTGCGCAGGATGGAGGATTCGCAATTCCGGCGCATTCCTATCTGCTGCCGGTTACTTCCGACTGGTTTGTCGGTGCCCAGGCAACGCTGGACACCGTTCCCCTTACGGTGACCCCCCGTGTGATCCGCGATGTTGTTGTGATGACACAAAATGTGCTCGGATATACCTGGAAGTACGGAAAAGATGCGACCTGCGCAGAGATTTCCAGAAATAATTCGACATTTCTGAACAATTCTACTGTTTCCGGCAAAAAAATTTTTGCCGCAGTGGATATGAATGGAAATATTCTGGCGTTGAACGGAGATCTGGGCATTGATTCTAAGGATCTCCTCTCCCTCGTAGACTGTCAGGGCGCCTCCGTCGGCAGAGGCATTGTATCTCTCGTCCGAGACGGAGGCGGCCCGGTTTACTATGCAAACGGTACGCTGGATAATCTGCAGGTCAGCCTGTTGTACGTGATGACGGTAGATGATTCCTGGTTTGTGTTCTCCGGAACAGAGATCGGTACCTTCTCTTTTTTCAGCTGATGTGTGCTGATACCGAAACGAACTCCCACTTTACGGATGTTCCTCGGCAAGCCCCCACACATCAAACGATGTTACGACACCGTCCGGCTCCGGCACCGCCTCAGGTACCCGCAGAATCCCGCCATCCTCAGTTACACACACACGGAACCGCACATCCCATCCGTCCACCAGATTTACCGACCGAAGATCATACGCCTCACGGGCCAGGGCCTGCGTCAAAAATACCCCGTGCTCCTCATCCTCGATCAGCACCTCCCGGATATACCGCATAATATACCACCGGAGCTCTCCCGTAAGCGACAATGCACTCGACACCGTCGAGACATCCAGAGAAATACCAAACGGTTCCTCCTTTGGATGATAAAAACGAAGAATGTGCCGGCTCGTCTCCGACTCGGACAATGTCCGGTACAGATCAACGCCCGGCTTCTGTAGACATACCAGCAGCATCTTACAGATACATTATATCTGCATGTTCATCATCTTTGTCCTGATGACGCACTTTCCTGATGGCTGCAATGAACCTGTCCTGATCCACCACATGAGCATTCTCCCGGATTGCAAGCATACCCGCTTCACGGGTAATCGCTTCAATCTCAGCGCCTGTCAGACCTTCGGTCAGATGCACCAGTTCATCGTAATTGATGTCAGCCAGTGAACCTGCTTCCGCCATTTTGCGGGTATGCACCTTGAAAATCTGCATTCTTGCATCCGTATCCGGTGCCGGAATCTGAATCAGACGGTCAAACCGTCCCGGCCGCAGCAGTGCCGCATCCAGCATGTCAGGCCGGTTCGTTGCTGCCATAATCCGGATATTGCCCCGGTTGTTAAACCCGTCCATCTCCGCAAGCAGCTGCATCAGCGTCCGCTGCACCTCAGCAGAACCCGACGTCCCGTCATTGGTACGCATACTGCCGACAGCGTCGATCTCATCAATAAACACTACGACACCGCCGTTGGATGCTGCCATATCCCGTGCCATCTGGAACAGATCACGGACCAGCTGGGCACCCTCACCGATATATTTGTGAACCAGCTCAGACCCTGCCATCCGCAGGAACGGAACACCGGCATTATTCGCCACTGCCTTTGCAATCAGTGTTTTGCCGGTTCCGGGGGGGCCGAACAGCAGTACACCTTTCGGCGGAACCACACCGAACCGCTCAAACGACTCAGGACGGGTAAGCGGGAACTCTACTGCCTCTCTGACCTCCAGAATCTCCTCTTTCAGGCCGCCGATGTCCTCGAACGTAATGTTGGGCTTGGTCTCAAGCTCCATCACTTTCACCCGGGAGTCCACCGTGCTTCCTAATATCTTCACAACCGAGAGGGTATTATTCACTGCGACTTTTGTGCCCGCTTTTACCTCTTTATAGATATCCTCAGACGCCGTTGTCACATACTCCTGATTATTTCCCTGCTGACGCAGATACAGTTCGCGACCAGGCAGTTTTTCCAGAACCACCGCAACAAACAACGGCAGACGTTTCAGCTGAGAGTTCTCTTTCTTCAACTGAGCATTATCCATCCGAATCTGATTATTATCGGTCCTGAGAGACTCATTTTCCGATTTAGCTGAACGCAGATGTTTGTTCAGCATATCATTTTCTTTCTGATAGAGAGACAGCTCCTCCATAAGTTTCGTATATTTCCCGATCAGCTCACCGTAATCCATTGCCTCAGGTGCGAGTTCGGCAATTTTGGATGAGCCATTCCGGGATTTCGTATTGGTATTGATTGTGTGAACTTCTTCGTCCATAACTTATTTGTTAGGTGGGTTTTCAGCACATATATGCTATCTCATTTGGGCACCGGTACCTCATCCCGAACAGTTATCAGTATCCGAAACATAGATACAGCTGTTTATGAACCATCCACTACGTTTTGCCGGAGTCCTCCTCATACTCTGTATTCTGTTCTGCAGTGCGGGATGCATTCACTATACCGGAACCCCGGAGACATCTGTTTCAAACGAGACCGTTTCTCCGACAGAGGCACCCGCCACAGTGACCGCAACCGTCGTCCCGTCGGCTGCTGCAACTGTAACGCCGAAACCGGCACAGACGCAGATGCCGTCTCACCAGATTGACGGGTCGGGTACCTCCCAGACCTGGGAGATCTGGCTGGACACCGGAGTATCCACAGTTCAGGCGCACAATTATGAGAACGGGAACTTTATTGTCTGGCTTACCAAAGGAGGGATCCATCAGGATCTGCTGTTCAACGAACTGAATGCCTGGGAGGGCTCAACCGCGTTTGAGGTCCGTGAACCGGGATACTACACGTTTGATGTCATTGCGTCAGGTACCTGGACACTGACCGTGGACGGACCCTATGCAGCCGACAGTGCCTCGTTTACCCGGTACCGGTCGAACGGAATTATGTTTATCACAGGAGCAAATTCCATGACGACGCAGTCGTTTACTCTGGAAAAGGGTATTGCTGTCTTCAACGGATACTATCTGGGGACGGATCAGGTCTCGGCCACCCTGTATGCAAACGGGGTGAGTGCCGGAACACTTGACTCGGATCAGGGACCGGCCAAGACGCAGATTGCCTATCCGGTAGCGGTAAACGGCTCCTATACACTCAATGTGAACACCGCAGGCTCCTGGGGTTTTGAGATAACCCAGCCGATCCCGGTAAATCCGGGACCGCTGACATATCTCCACGGGACAGGAGATGAGGTGACGCAGTATTATGCGATTACCGGTGATCTGATGCTGTCCCTATCCAACAGCGGCAAAAACCCGGTGACGCTGGTCTTCTATACTGCGGACGGAACCGTTGCCGGAGATGTGGTGGTTCCGGCAGGATCCGTGGGCTTTGAGTATCTGCTGCAGAATCCGAACGGATATAAAACAATCACCTGTCTTGTGGCCGTAACTGCGGACGGGGCATGGACGGTCTCTGCAACCAGAGACTAACCATATTTCTCCAAAAAATTTTTGTCTGCAGATTTCCCATAGCTGCTGTGGAGAGATTCTGTAAAAGCGTTGTGTATCCGGAGCAGACCCGCACAAACATATATCGGTCCAAACGACAAAAGAGAAGCATGGACCGCCCCGGAGTTTTCCGATAATGATCCGAAAAATAGTTCCTGTCGTATCTCTCCTGATTCTCCTTTTGAGTGCCGCAGGATGTGTTACTCTTTCGGACAACTCCGGACTCCCTGCCGTACCGCTCCCAACAGTGGTCCCCTCACACCCGGTTCCGGGTATGGACTATATTTTTCTGGAGAATTTTACCGGGAACCTGACCCAGATCAATGAAAAAACCGGCTGGAATTTTACCGCAGCAGAGATTGCCGCAGCCGCCGGAAAACTGGAGGAACGGTATGCCGAAGAGTATGATGCAGCATCGGGTATCTACCGGATACCCGGAATGTCAGCGTATATGTCGCAGATCGTGTATGCGTTTCCTCTGTCCGAAGCACAGGAGCGAAAACTGATTGAGTACCTGATGCCGGAGCTGATTGCAGACCCGGTCCGTCCGGACCCAAGGTATCTGCTGCCGGAAGTCCTGCAGACCTTCGGGGACCCGGGGATCACATTCCCGGAAACCGACCGGCAGACAATTGCTGCATGGATAACCTCGATCCATGATAATCCCCGGACCCTCCCGTTCCGGGAGCTGATTGCAGAGGTGTCCGGCGCGGGAGGATACCTGAGCGGCTGGTATTATACCAGTGAGGACGGATGTCTGGAGGTGTACTGCTCCCATGAATCCCTTCCGACTCAGGAGGAGATGACGACCTTTGCGGGCCTCTGGGCGGAGACCCTGAAGGATGCCGGTCTCCCCGCGGTTCCGGTCAGGTTTTTGGACATTCATATGCCAAAGGATCTGACCGCTGGCTGTCCGGTGTTCATCGATGTCGTGTCCCCTGCGGAAGGGGCGGCTCTCTTTATTGACGTAGTACCAGTGAGTCTGTCGGTTCGTGCAAACATTCTGTCGCCGAACGGTATTGCATCAGCACAGATTGCGAGCACCGGCTACGGTGCCTATCCGGATTACGAAATATCCATCCAGACCCGGGATATTGAAAATATGGCAGGGTATACGCACCCGGTTCCGGTACTTGAAGGACCTCTCACCTATACCGTCACTGCCACCGACCTGAAAGGAAATACTGTCGTGCTTCCGGTCAACATTACCCTGAATATCGGTCTGCCGCCGCCCCCGGCAGATGTCCACAGGTGAATTGAACCCGCACATTTCCCCTCTGCGGGTTCGATAGGTATCCTTTTCTTTCCATGCGTCCAATCAACCCGCAGATGAAAGTCATGGTCGGGGGTACATTTGACCCTCTGCATATCGGGCATCAGCTGCTGCTGACCCGTGCCTTTACCACCGCCGGGCCGGGAGGCCATGTGGTCATCGGTCTATCCGCAGATCCGTTTGCTTCCCGCAAACAGCATCCGGTCCGGACCTACGCTGTCAGATTTGCCGAGCTGACCGCATGGATACAATCCAGAAACTTTCCGGCAACCTATGAGATTGAACCACTCTATGATCAGTACGGCAGTGCCTTAACCCAGGACTTCGACGCGCTCGTTGTCAGCTATGAAACCTTCCCGGTCGGCAATGAGATCAACCGGAAACGAAAGGAGCTCGGAAGACCAATGGTTGACCTGTACCAGATTCAGTGCGTGCTTGCCGAGGATGGCAAAGCTGTATCCTCCACCCGGATTTACCGGGGCGAGATCAACCGGTACGGAAAACAGATACCCGAAGAGAAGTTTATCTCCCGGACAGACCTCTAAAAACACCCATGAACCTTTGCCCCATCCTGTCCGGATGCGGATAGCTTTTTCGAAATACCCATTATATCATGTCAAATTCAAAATTCAGGCAATTACCTTGAGAATCAGGGGGTATTTCGGAGGTAGTGCAGGTCATTTTCAGGATTATGTTGCCTTATTTCCGGTTTATTGAGGTCAACAGAGGGCGACTGCCGAAGGGAAATGTGGGATGAGATTTGTATCGTTTTTTCTCTGTTTCAGCATGAGATATCATGATATGTTCGTGAGAGAGGATTTGCGGAGATGAGGGACGTAAAATTAGGAATACATCAGATCCGCCTGACGGGACGTCCCGGCATACCGGCCGGCTGCAACCGCTTTGACCGCCGCCGAAAAATCCTCGGCTGTGATCGTTGATCGATGGTTCCGGACCGCATTCATGCCTGCCTCAACCGTGATCGCCATCAGATCCGATCCGTTCATGCCCTCCGTCCTATTTGCAACATCCGCAAGAGAAACGGATGAGGCCAGCTGCATCTTTGCGGCGTGAATGGCAAGAATTCTCTCCCGTCCGGTTCTGTCCGGCAGAGGGAACTCAATAATCCGGTCAAACCGCCCCGGCCGCAGCAGTGCCTTATCCAGAATATCAGGACGGTTCGTTGCAGCAATTATCTTCACGTCGCCCCGGGTGTCAAACCCGTCCAGCTCGGCGAGCAGCTGCATCAGCGTCCGGTTTACCTCATGATCTCCGGCAGAGTACAGATCATTTCCTCTCGACGCACCAATCGCATCAATCTCATCGATAAAGATGATCGCCGGTGCTTTCTTGCGTGCCATCATGAACAGTTCGCGGACCATCCGGGCACCTTCTCCGATATACTTCTGCACCAGCTCGGAACCCACCACATGAATAAATGCGGCATTGGTTTCATGTGCCACGGCCTTTGCCAGCAGCGTCTTTCCGGTTCCCGGCGGACCAAACAGGAGGACACCTTTCGGCGGCTCAATACCCACCTTCACAAACAGCTCAGGCTGCAGAAGCGGAAGTTCCACTGCCTCCCGAAGCAGTTTCTTTTGCGGTTCCAGACCGCCAATGTCCGTATAGGTAACGTTTGGCGCATCTTCAACCTCCATTCCTGCGACACTCGCATCATATTGGGCCGGCAGCAGTTCTACGATTACATATGACTGGGAATGCATTGCGCAGACAACCCCGGGATGGAGATCTGCCGGCCGCACCACCTCACTCACCCTCGAGAGAAACTGCGGTCCGGTCGTACTCCGAACCACTACTTTTCCGTCTTCCTGTACTGATTCGATGGTACCGATCACCAGCGGCGGACTGCGAAAGAGATCAAGTTCGCCTTTCAGCTTTTTTATCTCACGCTTGTACTGATCCCGTTCCGATTCGGCGCCGGCAATCATCAGTTTCATCTGTCTCAGCTGTTCGCGAAGCTCGTAGTTCCTGCCTTCCAGTGCAATATTCGTCTTCCGCAGCTGGGTAATCTCATCGGATGACACAAGAGTATCTACGGCAATCGGCGGGGTTGCGACATCAGGACAGGGATCGTGGGGAGTTTCCGGCATGAGCCACCTTTAAGGAATATACAAGTATGCAATCGCTAAAGTAGCTTTCTGTTTCTCCGTGAGTCCCTGCCCGATCCCAAAAAGCGAAAGAATCAGCCGCTATGAAAAGGGTTAATGTTCCCGAATTTCAAATAGTAATGCAGGTGAATTATCATGCAGACAGAATACTGTGAGTTATGTGGCGCACCTCTCACCAAAAAGCCAAAACTGGTTCAGATTGAGGGCGCCAAACCCATGAAAGTTTGCGAGAAATGTGCCAAACTTGGCACTGAAGTTCAGGCCCCGAAAAGTGTGTCTGCCGGATATTCAGCACCGGCGGCAGCAAGACGGCCGTCGACCCCCTCCGCATCAGCCGCAAGAAAACGGGATATGTTTGATTATATCGAGGGCGATGTCGTAGAGGACTATGCGAAACGGATTGCCGCGGCCCGGCAGGCAAAGGGATTTTCCCAGAAAGATCTTGCATTTGTTCTGAAGATGCAGGAGGGCGATATCAAAAAGCTGGAACGCGGAGACCGTGCCCCGACCGAGGCTGAACGGGTGAAGCTGGAAAAGGAGCTGGATATCGTGCTGCTGGATGCCGGAGACGGAAGTGATACGCTGCAGAAAGGCGGCGTTGCGGCAACTACGCTTGGCGATGTGCTGCAGGTAAAGAGGAAATAAATGACCGCTCCGCTGATTCTGATCAACTTCAAATCATACCGGGAGGGTGCGGGAAATAATGCAGGACAGATCGGTTCTGCCGCGGAACTGGTGATGCAGGAGTCCGGGATTCCCATCGGCGTTGCGCCGCAGTTCACGGAACTGCACCCATTCTGTAAACATTATGAGATTCCGGTCTATGCCCAGCATATTGATCCGGTCGAAGGGGCGTTCACCGGACATGTTCCGGCGTTCACCGTCCGGGCAGCCGGCTGTACGGGTGCATTGATCAACCATTCCGAGCGCCGGCTTACCATCGCCGCAATTGAGGCAACGGTTGCGGCAGCGAAGTTCAATCATCTGGAGTCGGTGGTCTGCACAAATAATGTGGCGGTGTCTGCAGCGGCGGCGGCATTTGAGCCGACATATATTGCCATTGAACCGCCGGAGCTGATAGGATCAGGCATCTCGGTTGCAAAAGCAGATCCTGAGATCGTCCGAAACGCTGTCGAAGCAGTTCACCGGATACGTCCCGACGTGAAAGTTCTCTGCGGAGCAGGGATTCAGTCGGGTGAGTGCGTGAAGACGGCTGTGGATCTCGGCGCGGACGGTGTCTTACTTGCTTCAAGCGTGGTAAAAGCAAAAGACCCGGAAGCAGTTCTGCGGGAACTGGTTTCCCTTCTCTAAATTTTTCAAAAACAGGGAATTATTCTTTTATGCAGTAGGTGCCGAACCGTTTCAGTTCCAGCTGTGCGGATTTTGTGGTTTCAACGAACTCAACGAACTGTTTGATCTGCTGAATCGTTGCAGCATTCAGTTCATGTTCCATGAAACAGGCATCTTTCGTTGCGACCGGATCCGGGACATTGATCAGCCGGAGAAATCCGACCAGTACGTCGTGGCGGTATTTGATCTGTTCGGCAATGATCCGTCCGGCATCCGTCAGGGTCACGCCCTCATACTTTCGATAGACAACGAGTTTTTTTCTGTCGAGTTTGACAAACATCTCCACAACGGACGGAGCACTGAGCCCCAGTTCATCGGCAACGTCCCGGGTTTTGGCATATCCTTTTTCCCGGGATACATTGAGAATCGCTTCAAGATAATCCTCTTCTTTCATGGTGAGGCGCTTGCAGTGGGTGGCATTAGCCGGGAGTGGATCCATTGGTAGTATATTGGTGTCCGGAAGTTATGATGATTTTCCCCAATACAAAAAAAGGTGAGTTAGACCGTGAGGAGGATACTCTTCGGCTCGGTGTACTCGTAGATGAATTCTGTACCGTTCTCTCGTCCGTATCCGGAACTGCCGGTTCCGCCGAACGGCAGTTCGGGTGGGAGGATAAGATGTTTGTTCACCCAGACAACACCGGCCCGTATCTGTTCGGCGCAGGTGTATGCGGTCTGCAGGTCACGGGTCCAGACCGAAGCGCCGAGACCATACGGTGTTCCGTTGGCAATTTCCACCGCTTCATCCAGGGTATGATACGGAATCACCGACATGACCGGACCGAAGATCTCCTCCCGGACCGCATCAGGAGCCACGTCGGAAAGCAGGGTCGGCGCATAAAAGTTCCCGTCACCAGCAAGCGATTTTCCGCCGCAGATAAGAGTGCCGCAGTCGTGATCAAGGATTGTCTCAACTGCGCCTGCAACGGCATTCCGCTGACCCGGATTGTTCAGCGGCCCCATGGTTACCTTCTCAAGACCGTTGCCGACGGTGAGATTATCCACGGCGGCGCGGGCCTTTGCAAGGAACTGGTCGGTGATGTTCTCGGAGACGAGAATCCGTTTGGCCGAAGTACAGACCTGACCGCAGTTGTAAAATCTGTTCCGGACTGCGCCCGCAACGGCTGCATCAATATCCGCGTCTTCACACACGATGAACGCATCGTTTCCGCCCAGTTCCAACGTGAGTTTTTTGAGGGTCGGCGCAGCCGCCAGGGATACGGCCTTTCCGGTGGCAACCGAGCCGGTAAAAGAGAGGTGACGGATGTCAGGGTTTCTGACGATCGCATCCCCGGCGGTCCGGCCACTGCCGGTAACAACGTTCATCGCCCCGCCGGGAACTCCGGCATCCACGAGGAGCTGCGCAAGTCTGAGGACAGTGAGCGGCGCAGTCTCGGACGGTTTGGCGATTACGGCGTTTCCGCAGGCAAGGGCCGCACCCGCTTTCCATCCGAAGATGATGGCCGGCATGTTCCAGGGAACGATGGAACCGCAGATACCCAGCGGCTTTCTGACCACATTCATATAGCCGTACCGGGGGAGAACGGCTGCGTCCCCGCGAATGCTCCCGGTCATGGATGCATAATACTCAAAAACGTGGGCGGTTCCAAGGATTTCATCCTTCGCTTCCCGCAGGGGTTTTCCCTGTTCGGTGGTGAGAAGCGCTGCAAGTTCTGCGGCACGGTCCCGGATGAGGGAGGCCGCACGAATGAGTATCCGGGCCCGGTCCGCGGAGCTGACACGCTCCCATTTGGGGAGGAGGAGGGATGCCTGTTCAACTGCTGCTGCTACGTCGTCTGCGCTGCCGTCGGGGATGGTGTCAACCGGCTTTCCGGTTGCCGGGTTGTATACGGTGAGGGTTTTGCCGGAGATACTGTCTGCCGGGCTGCCGCCGAGAAACATCTGCATAATGTGTTGTTATATCTCTGTGCAGATGTTTAGGTGTGCTGATTCCGGCAATGTGATTCCAGAAGTTCGCCGCCTTTGGGTATTTCATATTTTTGCAGAACGGCACGCGGCAGATGCGGGACAGCTTCCGCCAGAGGGACGACGAAGACGAACTTCGGCTCGTCTGCAAATCCGTGAAGGCCGATGATGACAAAGCCAGGATTCCCCTCACATTCTGCATAGGCAACTGCGGCGGCGTATGTTTCGTCGGTTATCCAGGGTAGGTAGGCATCTCCGTCCTCGCCGACAAACATTCTGCTCCGAAAACAGGTGATGATGTCAAAGCGGCAGTTGTCGGCGTTCCGGACTGCGACAATGTCCGGAACGCCTGTCTCACGGTCCTCGCGATCCGTCGCGGAAAAAGTGTCACCGAGCCGGTTGAGGATATACTGGCGGAATGCGATACCCACGACCGGGTTGGTGTCGTCCGGGTCCTGATCCGGGTCAGGATACCAGACGCCGAGGGCACGTTCAAGCTGTCCGAGAATTCCCATTTATTACAGATTGGTTTTTCAGGTTCATAAAAACGCGGGTGGGTTCGTTGCCAATTACTTATATATTCACCCACGTAATAGTTACTACAGAGAGAAGCGTTCCATGGAACATGCAGAGATCATTTCAGAAGCCTATGCGTATACGAAGCAGGCATTTTTCAGTCTGTCCACTCTTCCCCGGTGGATTGTGCTGTTTTTCTATATTGTCGGTCCGATTATTGCAGGATATATTGCGGCAACGGTTGTTTTCCAGCTGCTGGCCCTGCCAGTTCTGACTACGCTTCTGGTGAATGATTCGTTTGGGTTTACGCCGGAAAATCTTTCGTATATTCTGCAGTTTTTTGCAGGGCTGATTGGTGTCGGGTGTGTGTTTCTGATACCGCTGATGCAGGGGTATTGTGTCCGGGTTTTCCGGAGCAACGATGCGCTTCCCCAGACGGGAAATCTCTGGGGTCTGTTCTTTAACGGCTGGAGAGTGAATCTGACGATTATTATCTATATGATTCCGCTGTTCGTGATTTCGTTTGTGTATATGCTGGTGTTTTTCTATTTCTTCCCGGATACGGGAATGTATGCACCGGCGGAGCTGGTGAATCAGGAGGGGCTGTTGTATGTGGGGACGGTTTTTTCCTATGCTGCGCTGCAGTTTGTGACGATTATTTGTGTTGCACTGTTTGCGTTTGTCGGGATTACGCATCTTGCACGAACCGGTTCGATCCGTGATGCGGTGAGTTTCCGGACGATTTCGGGGATTATCCGGAAAATCGGCTGGTATGATTATATTCTGTCGCTGGTGATTATGTCGATTCTGTATCTGATGGTGACGTTTGTGCTGCTGTTCCTGACGCAGCTGTTCAGTCATAATATTTTCGCGTCGGCGATCTTTACGATTCTGTATATTTTTGTGCTGGTGCCGATTACCGTTTTCTTTGTCCGGTATCTTTCGAATGTGTATGATACGGCGTTCGTGGTGGCGGAAACGGACGATGAGGACTTTGACGATTTCTGAATTGTCAATTGGTTTCTCTTTTTTCCTCTTTGTGTATGTTGATTAGGCCGGAGGTCTATGTTGTATGAGTGATGTTTGTGTCCGGGAACCATCTGATCCATGAGAAGTCACCGTATCTTTTGCAGCATTCCGAAAATCCCGTGGACTGGTATCCCTGGGGAGCGGAGGCGTTTTTGAAGGCGAAGGCTGAGAACAAACCGGTTTTTGTGAGTATCGGGTACTCGACGTGCCACTGGTGTCATGTGATGGAACGGGAGTCGTTTGAGGATTGGGAGGTTGCGGAGCTGCTGAACCGGGATTTTGTGGCGGTGAAGGTGGATCGTGAGGAGCGGCCGGATGTGGATGCGGTGTATATGGATGTGTGTCAGGCGATGACGGGGTCGGGAGGCTGGCCGCTGACGGTTGTGATGACGCCTGATCAGGAGCCGTTTTTTGCGGGGACGTATTTTCCAAAGAGGGCCAACCTTGGGAAGCCGGGGCTTCTGGAGGTGCTGACCGAAGTTTCACGGTTGTGGGAGTCGGACCGGGAACGGATTTTCGCGGCAGCCCGGGAGATTGCGGCGTTTGCGGCACGAGACCGGTCAGGGCCGGGAGAGGCGCCCGGTAAGGATGTTCTGCGGCGGGCGGCAGGGTTGTTCCGGGAGAGTTTTGATGTGAGGTACGGAGGGTTTGGTCCGGCACCGAAGTTTCCGATGCCGCACAATCTGTTGTTTCTGTTTGCGTATTCCAAACTGGAGGGTGATGATGATGCCCGGGTGATGGCTGAGTATACGCTGATGCAGATGGGACGCGGGGGTATTTTTGATCAGGCTGACGGGGGGTTTTCCCGGTATTCGACGGATGCGATGTGGCTGGTTCCGCATTTTGAGAAGATGCTGTATGATAATGCTCTGCTTGCGTATACGTATCTGACGGCGTTTGAGTGTTCGGGGATTTTGTTTTTCCGGACGGTGGCGGACCGGACGCTTGGGTATGTTCTGCGGGAGCTGGCGGATCCGGCCGGCGGGTTTTTCTCTGGACAGGATGCGGATAGTGAGGGGGTTGAGGGGAGGTACTATGTGTTTTCGCCGGAGGAGCTGCGGGGTGTGCTGGGTGAGGAGGAGGGACGGTTGTTTTGCGAGTGGTTTGATGTGACAAAGCAGGGAAATTTTTCGGGAAAGAGTGTGCTGAATCTTTTGCAGAATTCCCGGTTTGCAACGCCGGATGCCCGGATGGAGGAGTGGTGCCGGAGGGTTCGGGAGTTCCGGGGTGAGCGGGCGTCGTTACTTACGGATGATAAGGTGCTGACGGCCTGGAACGGGTTGATGATTGCGGCTCTGGCGAAGGGGTTTTGGGTTCTGGGTGAGAGGCGGTATCTGTGTGCGGCTGAACGGTGCCGCAGGTTTTTGATGGAGGAGTTGTGTGATGAGGCCTGCCGCCTACAGGTGCGGTGGCGTGAGGGCGAGGCTGCCCATGCGGGACAGCTTGCGGATTATGCGTTTTTTGCCTGGGGACTTTTGGAGCTGTATGCGGTTTCTGGGGACGCATCGTGTGTCCGGGATGCGGCACGGTTTGCGGATGTGATGGCGGATCTCTTTTGGGATGAGGAGAACGGGGGATTTTTCCTGTATGCGTCGGATGCGGAGCAGCTGATTGCACGACCGAAGGAGGTGTTCGACGGGGCGGTTCCGTCGGGGAATTCGGTTGCGGGGCTGGTGCTGGTCCGTCTCGCCCGGCTGACGGGTGAGGAGCGATGGCGGAGTCTGGCTGACCGGCAGTGTTCGTTTCTGGCGGGGGGTGCCCGGCGGTCTCCGACGGGGAGTTCTGCTGCTCTGCTGGCACTGGCTGAGGTGCTGTATCCGGGCGGGGAGGTTGTGTGCTGTCTGGCGGAGGGGGAGAGTCCGGATGCGGTTCTGCGGCTGGGGTCTTTGTACCGTGCGGCGGTTCTGGTGAAGACGCGGGAGAATGCGGAGGTTCTGGCGGAGGCTGCTCCGTTTTCTGCGGTGTATCCTGTTCCCGGGGAGGGGATGCGGTTGTATTTCTGCCGAGAGGGGGCGTGTTCCCTGCCGGTTGCAACGGTTGGGGAGTTGGAACGGCTGATGATGTGATGAGGGAATGGTCAATATCTATATATAGTGATCCCGGGAAAGAGTATCTCACCGATGATCTGATTCACGACGGTGGGTGAGAAACCCGGGTATCGAAAGGGACGATCATGAGATGATGATACATGAGAGGATGGATTATGAACCGTGAACGAAGGCATGCCGGTTTTTGTTCTTTTTTGCGTGGCAACTCCCGATGGATTCTGAGTTGTGCTGTTCTGCTGATGCTCTGCGGTTGTGTTTTTTCCGCCGGATGTTTTGGTGTTTCATCCGTGCCTGACAATATGTCCCTTTCCCTTTCGGAGGTGTCCGGGCCGGGGATGACTGGTGTTTTGAACTTTTCCGGAATCGGAAATTATCAGACAGAAGCGGTGTATCTTTCGGGTGTTGTGACTGTTCTTGCAGAGACGTCAGGTGACGGACCGTTTATTTTGTCCCTCCAAAGTTCTGACGGGCTGGAACGGGTTCTCTTCGATGAGCCCGGACCTTTCGGGGAATCCCCGCGGTACTTTGTTGTCTCTCTGGAGATTCCGGCAGAGAATTACATGTTCAGTGTTGTTTCTCCCGGTTCATGGAATGTTTCTGCCGGTCCCGGGGAGAAGGCGTTCTTTTCTTTGCGCAGTGAGGTGTTTGTTCTGACCGGTACGGGGTCACAGATGGTTGAACTTCCGCAGATGTCAGACGGTATTACGGTTCTGAGGGGGTACTGCCCTGTGCCGGGAAATCTTTCGGTGGACGTCGGTGTGAATGAGAGTGTCATTCGCCGTCTTCATGCAGATCTGCCGGGAGGTTCCGGGATACAGGCGGCGTATCCGCTTTCTTCCAGTGATTCCTGTTCCTTGAATATTACTGCTGATACCGGGTGGGTACTCGAAATTACGCAGCCGGTACCGGAACATCCGCTGCGGTTTGATGCAGTTTCCGGAACCGGGAGGTATGTTTCTGCGTTGTATGCGTTTTCGGATGTACACAATCAGGAGCTGTCGTTTTCCAATGCGGGGAACTCTCCGGTTACGGTGACGCTGTACACTGCTGAGGGTGTTGCGGTGAAAACTGTTTCTGTTCCCGCACATACCCGGAACATGCATCAGCGTTTGTCTGCATCGCCAAGACAGGTGATTCCGTGTGCCGCACTCATTGCGGTTTCTGCGGAGGATCTGGATCAGTGGAGGATTGAGCAGTGTGAGTATCGGATCTGTTTCCAGCCGGTGAACGGCGGGGATTCTTTTGCGGCGGAGGTTCCGGGTCCGGCCTCTCTGGACGTTCCGGCATTCACGCGGTTTCTGGAGACCGGGTGTACGGCAGCCTATGTTCCTGCGGCGGAGTCTGAGATTCAATGGCTGATGCAGTCGAATATTACTCTCATTGAGTGCGGCGGCAGATATTATTCGGTAACCATTTCCGGATAATATTTGCTGCCGACTACGTTTTGGTCAATATTATTATATAGTATTCCCGGGAAAGAGTTGATCATTCAGTGAGATACCTATGAAATCCTTTTTACCCTGTTTCCTTGCAGTGATGATGCTTACGATTTTCTGTGTCGCAGGAGTTTCTGCGGCTGCAGAGGAGCCGCAGACCCTGTCTTCATCCGTTGTTCTTTCTGTGAGTGAGGAGATTGATGCAAGTTTGCCGGACAGAGAGACCGCGGAGGCGTTTCTCTGGTCACCGACCTTTGATCTCGTAACTGCCTGTCTGACGGAAAAGGAAAATCCGGGCAGTGTTCCAAATGAAACCGGGTCGATTCTTTTGCGGGACTTTCCGTATTCTCCGGCAGATGATGAGCTGGTTGTACGTGACATCACCGTTTCCGAGCTGCTTTCCGGCATGAACATCACCATTACTGCCTACGGGTGGCTGACCAGTGTTGATACCCATGCATATCTTGAGTATGCTGTCGGGGATTCCGCCCGGAAGGCAGATTTGAAGAACGCGTATTATTTTATTCAGGCGATGGCGAAGCGCGGCGGGTATGAAAAAACCATTCCGGTCCGGTTTGTGAACATTTCCTTAACCGCGGTGGTCGAACCGGATCCGTGGTTCATGGATAACGGAAGTCTGAACGGCAGTTCTGCGGCAGAGACCGCAGTACCTGTACCGACACAGACCTCTGTGCCGCTTGCAGGATTGTTCGCGGGAGTTGGGGTTGCGGCAGGTTCAGCAGGAATACGCCGTGATCGTGAATAAATATCTCAACATTCTCTTTATCCTCATCCTCTGTTTTTCCTTTGTGCCGTACGTATCAGGTTGTGTTCAGAAAAACGAATCCTCAGGTATGACTCCGGTATGTACCCTCGCATAATCCCTCTTATCTTCCCAAATATGCAGGTCCGTACAAGAGATGACCATTTATATTTCAGGATTCCATCTCCGGGTTGGGTCATCTTGTCAGATGAACAGATCAGCTGTTTTCAATTTTACCTACAGAAATATATCCATAATTTAAGAATACTTTCTTAACCATGAATTCACATTTTGGTGATTTCCAAGGAAATGGTTTGTTTTCAGAAATTGGTAAAGGAGATTCCGTTTTTTGTCAACGAAAATTCTGGAAATTTATGAGGAAAAACAGAGCTATGGATGTTTGGATCAATATCTTTATATAGTATCCCGGAGAGGGAAACTACTATGCTGGGTCCCCTCATGAAACACGTACACATCAAAAGGAAATGGCTGTTTCCTGCTCTGACCTTCGGGATGTTTTTCCTGATCATGCTGTCGGCGGGATGTCTGGACAGTGTGGAATATCTGACCATAAATCATGTTTCCGATACTCCTCCGGCTAAGGGAGAGATCGTGCCGTTCACCAGTGAGGACCTTCTCCGGTATCCGGCGATGGAGGGTATGCCGTACCGGGTTTCGATTTCAGATAATCCTCTTCTGCATATCTCCGGCAGTTCTCATCTTACGAAGGCTGACGCCAATGAAATATTTGCAAAATACGGTGAGCCGTTTGGAAAAGTACTGAAGTGGAATCATTCCTACTACAAGGTGAGCTATACGATATCGTGAGGGATCACGCATCTCCCCCCAGTTTTTGGTACGCGTTCGCAGCGTCCATGGTGAGAAAACAGCGGAGGTCTCCTTTTGGAGTTTTCGTCAGCAGTCCTGCTTTTTTCAGTCGGGAGAGATACCACTGGGTGGTGCGGGCATTCATTGTGAGCATGTCTGCGAGGTCTGTTTTCTCAATGCCCGGATTTTCTGCGAGAGCGGCAAAGAAACGGTGTTCTTTTTCCCGGGAAAGAATCACGAGTACAAGTTTTTCGGTACTGGTGTATGAGTCTGCGTACGGGAGATAGTAGGGTGTTCTGTTGTAGGTGATTACCTTGATTTTTTTGTTGTCCTGCAGCCGCCGGAGATAATGCCGGAGTGAACTTCGGGGTATGCCGGTTCCGTCTGCTATCTGCTGCTGGGAGTGGCAGGGATGGTCGGTGATGTAGGTCAGGATCTGTTCCGGACGGGCGCCCGGCTCCTGATTGCGTTTGATGTCCTTGCGGGCGGAGATAGCAATGATGAAGACGAATCCGGAAAGGAGATAGAGGATAGAGATGATGTGTGATGTTGTCGGGGGAATGATTGCCATGGGTGCGGTAATTAGTCGTACAAGGATATCACGCGGCGGCAGTTCCCACAACTCGACTTTGACAATTTCTTTACCATCATAGATCGGAACAATTTCCTCTTCCACAGGTACAAATACAAGATCTCCCCGTGTCAAGATGTTGGGTCCCGGGTTGTCCGGATCATGGTTGAAGCCGTAAATCTCTCCTCCTTCAGCAAAAAAGAGAAATACTGCTGCGCTGAAGAGAATGAACACCACGAGGAGTACGAGTCCAATATTCCGCAACAGTTTTCTTTTGATCATTGCACCCCTTGGTCTATTTCTTTATTATGTCTAATGGGTCATATGTATCATCTGTGATATGGCCACTGCACTATGATTCTATGTTTCGTGATGGATCATGTTTCTCTTCCCAGTTTCCGGTATGCTTCTGCGGCGTCCGGAGTGAGGAAGCAGTGTGAATCTTCCCTTGGAACGTTCATCAGCAGTCCTGCTTTTTTCAGCCGGGAGAGATACCACTGAGTGGTACGGGCATTCATCCAGAGCATGTCTGCGAGGGCTGTTTTCTCAATACCCGGATTTTCTGCGAGAGTGGCAAAGAAACGGTGTTCTTTCTCCCGGGAAAGAATCACGAGTACAAGTTTTTCGGTACTGGTGTATGGGTCTGCATACGGGAGATAGTAGGGTGTTCTGTTGTAGGTGACCGCCTTGATCTTTTTGTTGTCCTGCAGCCGCCGGAGATAGTGCCTGAGTGTGCTTCGGGGTATGCCGGTTCCGTCTGCTATCTGCTGCTGTGACCGGCACGGATGGTCGGTGATGTAGGTCAGGATCTGTTCCGGGCGGGCACCCGGCTCCTGATTGCGTTTAATGTCCTCGCGGGTGGAGAAAGCAATGATGAAGGCAAATCCGGAAAGGAGATAGAGGATAGAGATGAGTTTTCCGGTAGAAAGCGGAATATGGGCCATTGGAGAGGTGATAATATGAATTATCATTTCCCGCGGAGGTAGTTGCCAAATATCAATGGGGATTATTTCTGTTCCATCCTCAAGCGGAACAATATCTTCGTCGATTACGACAATTGTCAGTCCGTCTATTTCCACCGGCTGGTCCAGATGAAAGTTCCCCGGTGCCGTATGGTTTTCATTAATACCTTTCAGTTGTCCGCCATCTGCGAAAAAGAGAAATAGTGAGGGTACAAGGAATGCAAGCAGGAGAATGATAATGAATATTGCATTCCTGATTCGTCTGCGTGAGGACATTACTATGAATCCATTGTGAGAGTATATGGTTGTGTTCCTGCCACTCTTGCCCCATTAACACTGATGACCAACAGACATTGGTCAACAGGGTCCTGTCGAACGTTCTCGTTCACCAAGGTGTACGTGACACGTCGGTGAGCTTGTCAAGGGTCAGAATTTCAAACTGAATCTGTGGTTCTGCATGGGCAGCGCCGGCAGGCAACATACACGCAAACAGAAGAATCACCGCAATCAATACGGTTTTACCCAGTCTCATGATTATCTGTCTGTTTATCGGGACATATAAAGAAATTGACCTATGTGTGATTTATGAGACTTTGGTCAATTATTATATATACCTATTACCTCCATATGATTGGTTATCTCAGGAACGTACAATGGCATCACGACAACATTTTCTATGGATTACCGTTTTTCTCCTGCTGATTCTCAGTCTCACGTTCACCACCGGGTGTATTCAGACACAGGCAGAGCCGGAAAAAGATGCAGATTCGGACATCATTCCCCTTGAGGAAATCTTATCTGACCGGGGCAATATCTATGTACAAAACATTTCAGAGTATGTAATTTCCTCAAGCACGCAATGGGACCAGAACCTCTCTGACGCGGAGATCGCTGCCATTGCACAGGATCTGGAAAAAAAGTATAAAAACACCTATGATGCAGCAAGCGGATGGTACGGGATAAACTGGAACGAGTTCCATATCTCCATCGGGCGGGCATTCGGACAAACTGATTACCAGATCAGGAAATACCTTGACTCCCTGAACCGGGCATCCGTCATATCCTATGAAGGGGGAAGAGATTACTCCCTGTAGTCCGGAGAACTGAACCACACAGAAACGGGAGTTTTCGGCATCCTCCCGTTCATCCCCGTTTTTCCCGCACATTCATTTCATACACACCCTGAAAAAAGAAATTTTCCCGTATCCTCTCCGAAAAAGAGAGACCGGCATCCCTTTATGCAAACCGTCTCCGGAGCAAAACCGCCGCCGCACACCCAAGTACAACTCCCGCAAGAGGAACCGGCGACTCCGTCTTCCCGGGCACCGCCGGTCCGGAACGCAGAAATGACACATCAGGCAGAGCCGCAGCCGGAGTCCCGAGCAGCACCGGAAGCCGGTAGTCCGCCGCAGTCGGCAGCGTCCACACCTCAGCCGAAAACGCCCGCCATACTCCGGAACCGGGGGCCGTCTCCCAGACATCAGCCGAAGAAACCCGCGAAACACTGTCCGGCAGGCTTTGCATATCTCCAGCCTGCATCTCGTCCCAGACCGACACATTCGAGAGCGTTACCGGCCACCCGGAAAACTGCGGATCCTCCGTCCCGAACAACGCAGACACATTCTGCGACCCCGTCACCTGTGACGACAGCACAACACAGTCGGTAACCGACCCGCCGTAGAACTCCCCCGCAACCGCACCAATACCTGAAAACCCGCTGATACTCCCCATCGCCGCATAACAGCAGGACAGATTCACCTGCATACCCGTACCGGCCAGCCCTCCGGCATATCCCTTCACCGCCGACACATTCCCTGCCGCAAAGCAGTCCGTAAACACCGAACCGCCCGCCTCACCCGCAAGTCCCCCCACACGGGCAGACCCCGTCATATTACCGGTCGCACCGCAGCGCAGATACCGGTCATCCGACGAAAACCCTGCCAGCCCCCCGGCAAACCCGTCCTCATTCACCAGATCACCGGTGAAAAAACTGTCCGTTATCACACACCCTTCGGAAAATCCGGTCAGTCCCCCGATCATCGCCACCTCCTCAAACCCGTCACCGGTCACCGACACCGCCGCCGTACAGTACTGAACCGTCGAGTTCTCCAGCCGTCCGGCAATCCCGCCGCCCGTCATAACACCGGTAACCGACCCGGACACCGAACAGTTCCGGACGTCACACGCTCTCCCCCACCCGATCAGCATCCCCGCAGGATACCCCGAAACAGTCCCGGACACCGAACAGTTTTCCACCCGCGTCGACGAAGCCGACCGGACAAGCCCTCCGGACTCCGCCGTGACCTGCTCCAGACAGATATTTTTCAGAACCGCCCCCTCCGCATGACCCAGCAGCCCGACCCGTTCCCCGTGTGAACCGGTCAGACCGGTAATCGGCTGAAACCCTCCGTCAAACACCCCTCGGAACCAAAACAGCGTTGCATTGTCCGTCGGAAAATAAGAATCCCGCGTCCCGACCGGCACCCAGCCTGAGATCCCCGAAAGATTCAGCGGGGCTGTCACCCGGTAGGCACACCCGGCATACCGGCCGCCATCCTCCCATCCGTTCACCGCCCGGCTCAGATTCAGCAGATCGGACGGGGTTGCAATCAGATACGGATCATCCGCCGTCCCGGCCCCGCCGGAAAAGTATCCCGCATCCGCCGCCGCAGACACCGGACAGCAGAAACAGACCACAACAAAAAGTACCAGGAAATATCGTACACCTGAGATTTTCATAGACCTCACTATGGGGAATATAGAGCCGGAGACTATATAATAAAATTGGCCAATCTCTCATTTCTTTTCGGAATCGTCATAGTATCCCTGCAATAACACACAGAGGGAACCCCAACTCCCCGGAACCTGCAATGAAATGGTCAATATACATAAATACTGTATAGCACAATACTTCCCTAAAAGCATCATTCAAAAGGTATCTCATGAACACACAACCCCTTATCCTGACTCTCGCTGTTCTCCTCCTCCTCGTCACCGCATCTGCCGGATGCCTTGACGGCGGCGTAAATGCACTGGAGATCCATCACATCTCCGACACCGCACCCGAAAATCAGGAGGTCATCCGGCTTACCGAAGAGGACATCGCCGCATACCCGGCCCTCGCCGGACTTCCCGGCCGCATCACCATCACCGACAACCCGTTCGCAGCGCAGCCTGTTCTCAGCAGTGCCGATGCCGGTATTATCCTGGGCAAATTCGGCGGTCACACCGTTGAGTACAACGGCTCCTACTATCACTTCCTGCATCTCGTCTCCTGAGGTTACTCCATGAACCGTACATCCATCGCACAAAAGAGTGTCATCTGCCTCTCCCTTCTCTATTTCCTGCCGATATCCTACCTCATCCCTGGCTCAGTCAACCTCCAGCCGGGCACATTCCCGGCTCTCACCTACCTGCAGTACATCCTTGTCGTCGCAGCCCTCTTCCTCTCTGTAGCCGGCGGATATCTCTACGCCCGGACCTGCCGGCAGAAATATCTCATTCCTGCCGTCGGCAACCTCTTCTTTGCCATCCTTCTCCTCCTGCTCGTCCCCATGTTCGGCATGACGCCGTACGGAATCTCTGGTGCCCTCACCATCTACCTCTACTTCCTCTACCCGGTCAACCTCATACTCCTCATCCCTGCATGGTTTGCAATTCCCGGTGTCAAAACGCCGCATCACATCCCACAGATCCTCGCCCTCATCACCACCCTCATGGCGGTCGGTTCATTCTTTGTCCTCCTCATCTTCCAGGGCAGCCTCACACCCGGTGAGCTAAACAGCCTCTTCGCCGTCTGGATGACGGCCCTCACGATAACCGGCATCCTTTCCGGACTGATCCTCATCCATCGCGGTCTGCATCACCCGGAGGTTGCGGAACCCGTTTCCTCATCAAGCGTCCTTACATGAACACACAACCGACAACCCCAACACAGCTGGCCAGACTTAGCGTCCTTGAACTCTCGCTCATCTACTTTATTCCGCTCATTTCCCTCGTCTCAACACACCTTGCCGCAGGATGGATTGCACTCTCCGTTTCAGGCGGTGGTGATATCATGATCGCACGCAGCTCTCCCCTCCCCAGCGTCATCACGTTCTGCATCGTCATGCTCCTCTTTCTCCTGTCCATTGCCGGAGCCGCCCGGTATAATCATGTGGTAAAACCGCGGAAAAAATATATTCTTGCAGCTACTTTTTCGTTTGTTCCGATGGTCCTTTTTTTGTTCTGGGGTGCCGCAGGAGGATTTCTCTATCCTAATGTCGTATCCGGTCTTTCCACAGTCGTGTATGCTGTCCTGCCGTTCGTCCTGTTCCTCTATATTCCCGTCTGGTTCACGGTCCCCGGACTCGCAGAACATCACCGTATCCCGCAGGTTCTCGGAGTTCTCACCCCGTTTGCCCTGCTCACCCCGCTTCTCGGAAATATGCTCTCGTTCTCCCTTCATCTGCAGATCCCGGGGCTTGCAGCCGTTCTTCTCTCATTTGGTGTTTTCATCAGCACCCTTGCCGGTATTCTCCTGCTCCTCACCGGTCTGCATCACCCGGAGATATCATCGTCATAAAACAGACCGGATTCCCCTTTCAGATCCATGGAGCTGAAAGGGGGTTTTACTGTGGATGCAGGTACGTATTTTTCCGGAATTTGTCGTTCGGAGGTCGTCTATCGCTGAACGAGCTGTCCTCAAAAAATTTCGGCTTGCGAGGCACATTATGATGCGGTCGGCATTATTTCTGCGGGGAAGCCGAAGGTTTGCTCGAGGGACTTTGGTTTGCGACTGTCTCTATTTTTCTTGAGACGTGCCGTTTGTCTGTCGATACTTTTTCTCGTGGGGCTTTGGACGCATGTGGGCAACCACATGCGTCCAAAGCCCCACGAGAAAAAGGATAGTCATACGACTGAAAGATCCCACGAAAAAATATCGACCTATCCGTGAACCAAAACCCCGGCGCCGGGAATGTAGTACAACCCAGAATTTACCTACGCAGCGGGGTCTAAATCCATATTCAAGGAAGCAGCTTTGTGCCTGTTTCCCATACCCTCTGAATGTATCCCCTCCGGATATGCATCCCCTGCGGAGTACCAATACTCATAAAATACAGGATCACCCGAATTTTAACACAAAATTCACCCAGGAAACCCAAAGAATATTAGCCCGTTTGATACACACATAAAATGCGAATAAGGCAGGTTTTCCATGTGGGGAGGAGGAATTCATCATAAAAAATTACAGCCCCTCTAAAATACCGTTTTGAGCCTTAATAAATTTAAGCTGAATTCCTCACCGGATTTCCTTTTATTGCCCAAAATGAGCAGTATTTCGTGCCAGACTCCGGCAGGCTTCCTCTGCCGTTTCGGTAAGGACGTAGGATTTCGGTGCCTGTGTGTCCTCTTCCCGGACAATGATACTGATATCTTCCAAAACGATATTTTGGCCAATATTCATATATAGTCATCCCGTCGATACTCCACTATTCTCTCTGTCGCCCGGCGGAGAATCTGAGAAAACAATCATGGAAAAGAAAAGCATCGCCCTCATCGTCGCAGTCATCCTCCTCTTTCTCGGCTGCTACCTCGGCGGCCAGTACCTCTTTGCTCACACAGACGAATGGATCGCCGCAATGCCAACCGGCTACACCGAACAAAACCCGCCGTACCACCTATCCGTCCTCCTCATCACCCTGACCAACGAAGACTTCACCCGCTACCCGGCTCTGCATGCTCTCATCGAAGACGGCCGGGATGTCCCAATCACCGAAGACCCCTTTCTTATCATGAGATCAGACGTTCCCTGCATCAGCAAATCGGACGCAGCAGAACTGCTCTCCTCCTTTGGTAACGGCTACCTTTACTGGAACAAAACCTACTACCATCTGACCAGAGTCGTCACCTGACCCGGAAAAAACATGAACACACCACAAACCGCACGGCTTGGCCTCTGCCTCATCTCACTCATATATCTCCTGCCGCTCATCATGGCAGTCAGTACCGTCACTCCTGACAAAAGCCCGGCTCTCACCGTCCTCCTCTACCTCCTCGCCCTGCTGTTTCTCATCCTCCCGGCCGGAGGCTGCCTGCTCTACGCACAAACCGTTCGTCCGAAGAAACCATTCCTGCTGCTTGGCATACTTTCCCTCCCGGTTGCGGCCGGACTCGTATTCCTCACCCCGCTGTTCGGCATCGGCCTGTCCGGATTCGATGCCGTAACACATCTTATCTGCTTCAATCTCTGGCCGGTTCTGCTGCTTCTCTACCTGCCCGTCTGGTTCATCATCCCCGATGCGGACAAACCGCAGAACCTCCCGCAGATTCCCGCACTCCTCGCCCCGGCACTGATGATAAGTTATTTCCTCATCCTCGGTATCCTTGGAATAAACATCGGTCCCCTTGAACCCTGCCTCAGTCTTCTCAGAAGTCTCTCCGCTGCCGCAGGTATCCTTGCCGCATGCATTCTCCTCTACATCGCACTGACCCGGCCGGAATCCGGCCTCTCAGCAGACAACGCCGCACATACCGGCTGACAGATACTCCGGAAAATCCCTTACTCCCTCGTACCCCCTCCCCGGAAAAATGCCGGCGTAACATCAAAAGCCGCCGACACCTCCTTCAGATACCCGGAAATTTTCAGATGCTGCGGACAGGCCGCCTCACATCTCCCGCATTCCAGACACTCTGACGCCCTCCCCCGTGCCCCTGCAATATTCAGATAATACACAAACTGACTCGAAAACCCGCAGGCCGCGTCGCGTTTCGCACTATTATATAAGCCAAAATAATCCGGAATTGCAATCTGCTTCGGGCACACCTCCTCACAGTACCGGCAGGCTGTACAGGAAATCTCCCGCTCCTCCTGCAGAATGGACACCACCTCATCCAAAATACGCAGTTCCTCCTCACCAAGCGGAACAAACTCCGCCATATACGACGTATTATCCAGTACCTGCTCCACCGTTGACATTCCGGACAGAACCCGTGACACGCCCGGCAGCCCCGCCGCAAACCGGACAGCCCATGACGCTGCAGTTGCATCCGGCGCAAACGATTTCAGCAGCCGTTCCGCCTTCTCCGGCAGATTTGCCAGCAATCCCCCCTTACAGGGCTCCATCACAAAAACCGGTATGGAATGCTTTCGGGCAACCTCATAACACCGCCTCGACTGAATTCCCGGATTCTCCCAGTCCAGATAATTTATCTGCAGCATCACCACATCCAGCTCCGGATGAGCAGTCAGAATTTCGTCCAGCAGCTCCGGCGTATCATGAAACGAGATCCCGAAATAGTGTATTCGTCCCTCCCGCTTCAGCCGCTGCCCGAACCCGAAACTGTCCACCGCACAGGCCGTCCTGTATGCAGGCGCCCCGATGTTATGCAGAAAATAGTAATCAAAATACGAAACCCCGCAGTTTTCCAGCTGCTCGACAAACAGTTTCTCCTGATCCGCAGAACACTTCACATGATGCATCGCAAGCTTCGTCGTCAGACTAAACTCCTCGCGGCGATGCCGCCGGACAAGCGCCTCCCGGATTGCCGCCTCGCTTCGGTATCCGTGATACGTATACGCAGTATCAAAATGCGTACAACCCCGGGCAAGAAACAGATCCACCATCGAACACAGCTCCGCAAAATCGACGGACTTCTGATCCCCCGCATCCGTAAGCGGCAGCCGCAGACCGCCGAACCCAAGTTTACCGGGAGTTTTTCCCTCGCTCTCCATGTATTCAGTATTCGCAGAGGAGGGTATTGAGTATTCGCAGGGTCAGAGAGTGAGGATAAAAAAGTAAGAGGTCTTACTCCCCGAACGTCTCGGCAACCCTCTTCAGCTCCGCAACGATTGCAATATGCTGGGGACAAACCTCCTCACACATTCCGCATTCCAGACACTCCCGGGCACTTTTCTTCCCGTGCATACCAACCAGCCATCCCTCCTGAAACCTCGCCTCTGTCAGATTCCGGTACAGCGTCAGATAATTCATCGCCACAAACGAACCAGAAATCCCGATATCATTCGGACACACCTTGGAACAGTAGTTACAGGTCGTACAGGGAATAAGCGGAATCCGGGAAAGCGCTTCCTGTGCCTTGTGCAGAACCGCCATCTCTGCTGCGGACAGCGGGGTAAACTCCTTCATATACGAAAGATTATCCTCCATCTGTTCAATACTGCTCATACCGGAGAGAACCGTCACCACCCCGTCCAGTCCGGCCGCAAACCGGATAGCCCACGACGCAAACGATGCATCAGGATTCGCCTGCCGGAACAGCTCCTGCACCGAATCCGGAGGAGTCGCAAGCATACCTCCCTTTACCGGCTCCATCACAATCACGGGTTTATGGTATTTCCGTGCCACCTCATAGCATCCTCTCGCCTGAATCGCAGGATTCTCCCAGTCCGCATAATTAATCTGCAGCAGCACAAACTCCATCTCCGGATGAGCCTGTAAAATCTCCTCCAGCTCCTCCGGCGTGGAATGGAACGACAGACCTACATGACGGATCAGCCCTTCCGCCTTCTTCTCCTGCACAAAATCCCACATCGAAAAATCATCGAAGAAACGGGTCCGGGTCTCGCCAAGATTATGCAGCAGGTAAAAATCAAAATACCCTGCCCCGGTCTGTTTCAGCGACGTCTCAAACTGTACAATCGCCTCCTCCCGCGTGGAACAGTTAATCCATGCGGCATTCTTTGTTGCCAGCAGGAATTTTTCCCGCGGATACCGCTCAACCAGTGCCTCCCGGATCGCATCCTCACTCCCCGGATACGCCCACGCGGTATCAAAGTACGTGAACCCCTCTTCCATAAACCGGTCCACCATCTGCTTTACCTGTTCCACATCGATACGTTCGCCGGTCATGGGAAGGCGCATCAGGCCGAATCCCAGTTTCTTGATCTCCTTGTCAAAATATTTCATCATGAACTCCTCATTTGCTTTGCTTCACTCTTTCAGAGCTGCCGACGATCCGTGCCGGAACGCCGGCCGCAACAGTTCCTGCCGGAACATCTTTCGTCACCACGGCTCCCGCGGCCACCACTGCATTCTCTCCGATTGTCACCCCGGGAAGAATCGTTGCCGCCGCACCAATCCAGGCATTTTTCCGGATCACAATAGGCCGGGAGACGGTCGAGTGCCGCTCCGCAGGATTCAGCGGATGATTCGTCGTAATCAGATTCACCTTCGGCCCGATCAGCACCTCATCCTCAATCGTAATCCCGCCCCGGTCCATAAACGTACAGGCATGATTCGCGAACACATTCTGGCCGACCCGGGTGTTTCTGCCGAAATCCGTATAAAACGGCGGCAAAAGACGAAAAGTCGCATCCGTCTCAGTCCCGGTCAGGCGGCTGAACAGCCGCCTGACCTCATCCTCCGTATGATACGTTCCGTTCAGCTCCGCACAGAGCTGCTGGGCCGCAGCAATTACCTCATGAATCCGGAAATACTCAGGATCATCCGTTCCGATCCGGTCTCCGGACCGGTCCCGCACAAATATATCATCTTCAGTCATATTTCACCAGTTGAGTCTCCTGCCCGCAGCGAAGTAAACATGACAGAATGTTTGCGGACACCGTTTCACCTCCGCAAAGCCCTGACACACACTTCATTACACCCTTTCAGCAGCAGAGAGACATCAGGAAGCGCAACACGGCTACCCGTATTTTTCAGGACATGTTCTGCGGTATGGCGGCTTCAATCGTTGCAGTGAACTCCCCGTCCACTGCAGACAGGTGTTCAAGCCCCGAGGTTATGTGTCCGATCGGAACCAGACCCGGTGAATAGGAAAAGTCTCGATAGAATATCGCGATGTTTTCCCATGGGGCATAGAGGGTAATGTCTCCTGCTGCCGGGTCATGTCCTGCAGGAACGTCAGTCGTGTTGAGATCCCGCGGCGGATAACTGATCTTTTCGGTTCCGCTGTAGTCACGGAATGTGAGTGTCAGCGGCAGCAGAGAAGCGAGATCCTCTGCGGTCGGGTTGTCATACAGTTCTGCGATGAGTTCCTGATCATTGAAATGTATCCGGATCGTTGCAGGGGCGAATGTTTCGTTCTCCGGAGACGGAGGTACCATCTGCTGCTCCGGCATGACGCATCCTGCTGCAAGAGAGAGAATTCCGACCGTGAACAGCAGGACCAGTATGCCTTTCATGGAACTGTTCCGGTCAGACGGATTTCCCCATCTCGAATGCCTGCTGCATGGCCGGATGAGTTTTTATGTCCCCTTTTGCCCATGCGCCTGTGCCGTAGATGATTCCTTTTTCAACGGATTCCGGCAGGCAGTCGGCAAAGCCGCGGAAGCATTCAATCGTTCTCTGCATGTTCGGAATCGAGGTGTCCGCGGCGGTTACGATGAAGTAGAGTTCTTTACCGCGAACTTCTGTGCACCGGGGGTAGACGCGGTCGATCAGTGTTTTCATCTGGGCGTCCAGTGTGTAGAAGTACACCGGCGTTGCCAGAACGAGTACGTCTGCGTCGAGGAATTTCTGCAGAATGTCTGCCATGTCGTCATCCTGAATGCATTCGCCGCCGTTTGCCTGGCAGTAGTCGCATGCGTTACAGTATCCGATTTTTTTGTCGGCGAGCACGATTTTTTCTGCTTTGTGTCCTGCGTCCTGTGCTCCGCGAATAAATTCATCGCAGAGTGTGTCTGAGTTGCCGCCTTTCCGCGGGCTTGCTGAGATTACAAGTATATTTTTCATGGTCTTTGTCCTTTTCAAAGAAGTTGTGGGGTTACTGCAGGTTGAGGCCTGCAATCCAGTTTTTCACGTCGTTTCCGGCATTTGCGGCACTGCTGCCGCGAACCTCAAAGCCGTCGAGCAGTGTTGCCGAGGGGGCAAGTGAGGTAATGTCGGTGATACTGCGGCCGAAACTGCTGCCTCCGTGGGTACAGAACGGAACAATGGTTTTTCCGGAAAAGTTGTACTCTTCGAGGAAGGTAAACATTGCCATGGGCATGGTTCCCCACCAGATGGGGTAGCCGAGATAGATTACGTCATACTGGTCGATGTTTTCCACATGGGTGGCGAGTTCGGGCCGGGCGTTGTTTTTCTGTTCGTCACTGGCAACCTCGGTGGTTTCTGTGTAGTCCGATGGGTAGGATGCCACGGTGGTGATGCGGAACAGTGTTCCGCCGGTCTCGGCGGCGATCATCTTGGCGATCGTTTCGGTATTGCCGGTACGGGAGAAGTAGGCAATAAGCGTCCGGGAACTGTTGGTCTGGGCCGCAGTTTCATTTCCGGCTGCCGGGGTTATCTCTGTTGTCGGGGTTGTACTGGGGGGCGTTGCGGTCCCGGTCTGGGTTTCACTGCCGATACAGCCGGCAGTGAGAATAAGTGTGACTGCACAAATCAGCAGTACAGCGGAAATGATTTTTTTCATAATTGATATGCCTCTTCAAACCGGCTCTCCGGGGTACATTTCCGGAAATTCCCAGGTCTTTCTTTTGGGATATTATTTGCAGGTATATGACTTATAGTGGGTAGAAACATTTTTGATAGATTCTCACATACATGATACCTATGGCCGATACTGAGGAAATTACAAAAAAACCAAAATATCTGAGTGGAATTGATGCTGCACTGGATGTTATCGGCGGAAAGTGGAGGGCTCTGATAATGTACGAGCTTGTGGATGGTACCAGGCGTTACAACCAGATTCTGAAAGGGATGGAACGGTATAAGATTACCCAGCGAATGCTCACAAAGGAGTTACGTGAACTGGAGGCAAACGGTTTCATCATCCGGACAGTGTACCCGGAGGTTCCGCCAAAGGTTGAGTACACACTCACGGAGAAAGGAGAGTCGATCATGCCGATTTTAGATGAGCTGTGCCTTTGGGGATGCAGACATATGCCGGAGGATCTGGATCATGTCTGCGACAGGGATGAGAAGTAAACAGTATCTTTCGTACAGTCCCGGTATCAGGTACGGACTTCAGCCAAAGCGGTACCCAGGAACAAAATCTGCGAAAATACCTTACAGACAAAAACGGATCACCGGAAAATCAGAGATGCGGAGTCCAACCCGGCTGGGGTTGGGGGGAACAGACTGAGTGTGAATGTCTGTTCCAATATCGTATTGTATTGCTATTTTCTGAGGGTCCGGGATGGTATGGTGTTGGTGTGACATCCCGAACTGTATGGTGTTGGTGTAGTGATGAAACCTGTTGTGATGCACGAATTACATAATCCAGTCAAAGCTGGAACCACTGCGGGCGGTTGCAGTGTTGCCCGACGACTGGTTCATACTGGATGGGGAACTCGGAGCGAATCCGAATCCGCTGCTGCCGGACGATGACGGAGCAGAAGATCTGCTGTTCCCGCCAACCGGGTGGCCGCCAAGAATCTGGGGGCTCTGGATACCGGTCATGATAGCCATCACGGAGACCTTGCCCTCAAAGTCTTTGCGGACACGGGCTCCCCAGATGACATCTGCATGCGGGTCAAGCTCATACGTAAGCTGCTGGGCAATCTCCTCGGCATCATGAAGCGTGAGATCGTTGCCGCCGGTAATGTGAATCAGACCGCCGGTTGCGCCTCTGAAGTCAATGTCCAGAAGCGGGTGGGCAAGACAGTCGCGAATAACGCTTTCAGCTTTGTTCTGCTGCTTGGATTCACCAACGAGCATCACTGCAAGGCCTCCCTTGCCCATGATTGCCCGGACATCTGCATAATCAATGTTGATTAAAGACGGCTCGGTGATCGTCTCGCTGATACCTTTCACGGTTTCTGCAATGATCTGGTCCATAACAGAGAAGGCCTGACCGAGCGGCAGATTCGGAACAAAATTCTTGAGTCTGTTGTTGTCCAGCACGATCACGGAATCTGCTGCCTGGCGCATGGATTCAAGACCATCTTCGGCTTTGAGCATTCTTGCACGCTCAACCTGGAACGGATAGCTGACCATGGCAACGACAATTGCGCCGTGCTCCTTTGCAATCTGGGCGACAACCGGGGCTGAACCGGTACCGGTTCCTCCACCCATACCTGCCGTGACGAACACAAGGTCTGCGTCCTTTAAAATCTCCTCAAGCGTCGGGCGGGCCATCTCAGCGGCACGGCGTCCGACATCCGGGAAACCGCCTGCGCCAAGACCGCGGGTCAGGGATTTACCGATCAGAACACGTTTGTCAGCCTGAATCATGTCCAGGTGCTGTTTATCCGTGTTGATTGCAATCGTTTCAGAACCGGCCACTTTCATGTTGTGAAGACGGTTGATCGTGTTGTTTCCTGCGCCTCCACAACCGACAATCACAATTCTCGGCTGTCCAAGCATATCATCATCATCAATGATGGAGGTCTTCTGTATGCCTTTCTCGAGTTCAGAATTTTTTAAAGCTTCGTTGATAATACTCTGCATTGTTCACACCCCATGAATTTTTTACGTTTAGAGTCGTACGTCGAATGTGGATACCTGTTCACTTTCACGGAGAATCCGCTCACTTCTCAGAGACACGAATTCTCTGACGGCATATCTGACTGCTTCAGACACTGTGGGAAACTCCCCAGCCTCCACAAGTTTCTCAAGCATTTCAATCTGCTGCTGCGGCAGGCGGATAGTGATTCTGTCCATCGTAACTCCATTCAGACAATTGTCAGTCCCATGTCTGCTAGTTGTCTGACAATTGTAAGACATTCGACTGACATCCAGTTTTGGACAAGAATAAAATTGCACCCGTTTGTATAAATAGGTATCGACCATGACCAGCCGAAGTAAAACAAACATTCCCACCTATTCTGCTGCCTATTTATGCCCTCGGGTTGAACATAGTACTGCAGGAATATCTGAATATGAACGGACATTTTCCGAAAAGAGCAGTACACGGCGGTAAAATACAGGAGTTCCGCCGTCGTGCGGGACACGAGTTCCTTGACGTGAGCGCAAGCATGAACCCGTTTGTCCCCGACTTTTTCTGTGATTTTTCCTGCGCTGACCTCAGCATCTATCCTGACGATACCTACGCGGTTCTGAAGGAAACCATCGGCAAAATATTTTCCCGCAGTCCTGATGAGATATGTGTCGGAAACGGCTCCGCAGAGCTTATCCGCGTCTACTGCCACACCGTCCTTGCGAAAGGTGACACCGTCCGGATTGACCCGCCAACCTTTGCGGAGTACGGGCTTTCCGCCGAACTTGCCGGCGGCACGGTCACCGCGGGACCGGGGGCTGTTCGCCCGCAGCTGCGTTTTGTCTGTAATCCGAACAATCCTACGGGTATCCTCCTGCCGCGGACGGAGATGTCCGCCATCCTTAATGCATGTACGGATGAGGGAACGCAGCTGTTTGTCGACGAGGCATTTATGGATCTGGCAGAGCCGGAGGCTTCTCTCACGGACATACGCTCGGATTCCCTGTTTGTTCTGCGGTCCTTAACCAAATGTTTCAGTGTTCCGGGACTGCGTTTCGGGTATGGATTCGGTGACCCGGATCTGATTGCCAGACTGGAAACGGCCCGCACGCCGTGGACGGTGAACGCATTCGCGGAGTATTATGCGGTAACGGCATTTTCCCACTATCATGAACTGCGGGAGTCTGCGCGAAGGATTGCCCGGGAGCGCGAATGGTATTTCTCCCAGCTGGAGGAACTCGGTCTTGCTCACAGCGCGTCTGCGGTGAACTATATTCTCATTGATCTTGGGCGGGACGCATCAGTCTTCTGCGAAGCACTGATGCGGAAGTCCATCCTTGTCCGGGACTGTACCTCCTTTGGTCTGCCGTCTTCTATCCGCGTTGCGGTGGAAACCCGGGAGAAAAATGTTCGTGTACTGGAGGCTATCGGGGAATGCTTGCGCTGATCCTCGCCGGGGGTGAAGGATCCCGCCTTCGTCTCGGAGAAAAGGCTCTCGTTCCCGTGGCTGACCGTCCGATGATCGCCTGGGTACTGGATGCGTTTCTTGAAGCAGGATGTGAGCCGGTCGTCGTTACCTCGTACAAGACCCCGTTTACCCGGAACTGGTGCCGGGCAAACGGCGTTGAGTATCTGGACACCGCCGGAACCGGATATGTTGAGGATCTCGATGAGGCTGTTGAGATGTGCGGCGAGGACGGGGCACTGTTTACGTCCGCCGCCGATATTCCCTGCCTGACACGGGATATTATCTGCAGGATTCATGATGCGTTTCGGTCCCACACCAAACCGGCCTGCTCCACCTGGGTTCCTGTGGCGCGATGCGAACAGTTCGGGATGCAGCCGCGGTACCGCGAGACGATCTGCGGGATTGTTGCAACTCCCTGTGCGGTCAACATTCTTACCGGCAGTCTGATCGGAACAGTTCAGGACGAATACTGCCTTCTTCTGGATGAACCCGGACTCGCGTTCAATATCAATACCCGGGAAGATCTGCGGGTTCTGGAAAAAGAGTTTTCTGCTGTCCGCAGATAAGATCGTCCGAATATTCATCTCTTTTCAGAACCCATACTGTACCCATGAAATTTTCGCGGGAGATTGAGCTTCGGGGACATATCGTTGACTCCGGAATTCTGGCTAAAGTCATGGACTGCGTCGTTGAGTATAACGGCGATTTCGAAACCGAGGAGTTCACTCTCGGCCGGCTGAAAACAGATCCGAGTTACGCCAGGATGCAGATCTCTGCGAAGACTCCCGAGGAGTTAACCCAGATTATCAGCGAGCTGCGGCGGCTTGGTGTGCTGGTTACAGGGGAGGAGGAAGTTACGCTGCAGAGTGTCGGGAAAGCGAAGGTTGCTCCCGAGGGCTTTTACTCAACCACGAATCATCCGACCTATATCCATTACGCAGGCGAGTGGATTCCTGTGGAGAATATGAAGATGGATGCCCTCATTCGCGTTGATACTGAGAAGCATACTGCGTCCTGTGCGGTTCAGGGCAAGCTCCTCCCCGGGGATTTCGTGGTGGTCGGGGAAGAGGGAGTCCGTGTGGACTTTCCCGAACGGCCGCGTGAGATCGGGGTGTTTGAGTTTATGGGAGGTGATGTTTCCTCAGAGCGGCCCAGTAAAACGATGATCCGCCAGATTGCAAAGGAGCTTCTGCAGATTAAGGCGTCCGGGAAAAAGGTGGCCCTTGTCGGGGGACCTGCAATTATTCATACGGGGGCTGCGGATGCGGTTGCAGCGATGATCCGTGAGGGGTACATCGATGTGCTGTTTGCCGGAAATGCGCTGGCAACTCATGATCTGGAATACAGTATCTTCGGGACCTCGCTTGGTATGGACCTCAGGACCGGGGAGCTGGTCAGCGGTGGGCACCGTCACCATCTGTATACGATTAACAAAATTATGGATGCGGGTTCCATCTTTGCTGCGGTGCAGTCCGGACTGGTGACGAGCGGTATCATGTATGAGTGTATCAAAAATCATGTCCCGTTTGTTCTTGCCGGTTCGATCCGTGATGACGGGCCGCTGCCGGACACTATCCAGAATGTTATTGAGTCTCAGGATGCGATGCGGAAACACATCCCTGAGTTGGGGATGGTTCTGATGGTGGCGACTCTCCTCCATTCTGTTGCGGTCGGGAATCTCCTGCCGTCACATGTGAAGACGATCTGTGTGGATATCAATCCGGCTTCCGTGACCAAGCTTATGGATCGCGGAACTTCGCAGGCAATCGGGATGGTGAGTGATGCGGGGACGTTTATGCCCCTGCTGCTTGCCGAGCTGCGGGAACTTTCGGCATAATCTTTTTTTCACTTTGGGGTGGTTCATACACTCCGGTTTCTCCTGCGTCCCCGGTGCCGGGGTTTTGCTTCGTGTATACGGCCCCACTTCTGGCCCGCAAAAGGTATTTCTCCGGGAGCGTGATTTGGTCAAAAAAAAGGTTGTGAGAAATTCTCGTGATTATTTTCTCCGGGAGAGGAGAAGTCCGCCTGCTGCAAGACCAAGGATACCGCCGAGCAGCGGTGCCGGAGCACCGGTAGCCGAGGGCTGTGGTGAGGCAGTTCCTGTCGGGACAGCCGGTGTGGTCGGAGTTGCGGATGCGGTGGGCGTTGCTGTAGCCGTAACCGCTGCCGTCGGGGTGCCGGTGACAGGTTCGGTCGGTTTCACAGAGGGCGTTGCGGATGCGGTGGGTGTGAGTCCGGCCCCGACACTTGCGAGGAGTTCGGCGCCGTCATCTGCGCCGCCGTTGTCCGGAATCGGCGTGGTTCCAACGAGTGAGTAGGAGGAGAAACCGTACGGGCTGGTGACGGTCAGCTGATACTGTCCGTTGACCAGGGTCCAGGCTTCACCGCTCAGGTATCTGATGGATCCATCCGCTGCAAGATGGAGAATTTTGACGTTCTGTGTTCCGCCGCAGCTGTTGACCCATGCTTTGCTGATATTGGTAAAGGTGAGGGTCACGGAGGGGACGTTCTGGTTGAACGACTGAGAACTATCTGCCTGCAGCATGATGCCGACCACAGTAGTTCCCGCGGTGATCTTTTCTTTGTCCGTCAGGTTGACCGCCGGGATGAACGTCGGAAGCTGGGTGATAACGTTTTCAAGCGTGATGGTGACGGTGAGTTGCACCCCGGCAAGGTCAGCGGCTCCAACGTCGGGAACGACGTCCATCGGGTTGTAGTTCGCGGTGATGCCGGAGATGTTGCCGGTTACGACACCGCCGGTGTTCGTCATGTCGTCATACTGAATGATGACAGAGGCGTTGGCGTCAGAGATGATGATTTTCTTGTCGTCGTCTTTGACCTCGATACCGGATTTTCCGGCGGTATCGATGGTCGTGGAGCCGTCATCCTGTTTCTCGACCTCAACCTCCGGCAGGTTTGGCGTGATCGGTTCAGGGAGAACGGTGATGTTCACCGTGCCGGACACTGTGTTGTTTTCGGCGATAATTACCGCATTTTCTGCGCTGCGGGGAGTAAATTCCGAGCCGGAGACGGAGGGGATACTCGTGTTGGAGGAACTCCAGTTGAAGAGGATGCCGGACATTTCATGTCCGTCCCTGCCAGAACCACACATCCAAGCAGGAGAAGCGCAAGGCAGATCTCTGCTTCACTTCTCTTTTTGGGGGAAAATGCCCCGTATCTTTTGAAACACATAAAAATATCACCCAAAATCCAGCAGAGACACACCCACAGAAATGCCGGTAGACGCAAGAATCCGCCAAATATTCAGAACAGGAATATGAATCTATTCCCCATCCCTCAGAAAACACGAGGTAACATCCCAAAATCCCTGAGGTCGCGACGTATTATGAACGTGTATGACTCTTTTCCAGAGCAAGCAGTCCGGTTTTTATCGAGAGATCCGGGGTGAATCCGCCGAGACTTCCGTCGGATGCCACAACACGGTGACAGGGAACAATCAGTGGTGTAGGATTTCGTGCCATCGCGTTTCCCACAACCCGCGGGTGCGTTCCGGCCAGAACAGCGATCTGTGCATATGTCCGGGTTTCCCCGTAGGGAATTTCCGCAACGGCGGCATAGATTTTTGCGTATACGGACTCTCCGTCAACCGCCGCGGAAACCAGCGGGGCAAATGAATCGGTTTTCCCTGCAAGAAACCGGGTGAACGCCAGGGGAACCGCACCTTCCGGGCCGGATCTTCCAAACCACACGCGGTAGACAACATTTCCCTCCCAGGCAACAGCAACACGCCACAGCCCGAACATACACGAACCGTTCTGCATGACTTTATCCCTTCCACTTTGCAAGAACGGTCGGGAGAGTGTCAACATCACACTCTTTCATCTCGGCCTGCATCCATGGCGGCAGTCCTCCGTAGATTTCGGGGTCAAGGAACCGTTCCTCCCCGAGAATCAAAACACCCCGGTCGGTTTCGGTACGGAGAACCCGGCCGAGTGCCTGCATCGCTTTGTTGACGGCCGGAAGCGTGTAGGCAATAAACTCCCCTTCCGCCCCGAACTTTCGTCTGAAGTAACTGTTCACCATACGGCGGACCTGCGTGAACGGAGCAAGCGGGAGACCGATAACCATCGCTGCTGTAAGCTGATCGCCCCGGTAATCAAGACCCTCACTCCATTTTCCGCCACAGACGGCAAGCATAACGCCGGACTTCCGCCGGGCGGGCAGCTGTATGAACTCCCGGAGTGCGGCGTTTGCCTCCTCGGTTTCTCTGGGTTCAATGAATACCTGTTTACCGCGGATTTTTCCCTCACAAAGCCTGGCAAACTGGGTCTGCATCTGATAGGACGGGAAGTAAACTGCGATGTTTCCCGGAAGCCTGCAAAAAGACAGGATGTATTCGGTAATGGCTTTGGTGTTGTCCGCGTTCTGCCGTTTGGAAAATGCCGTGGTGATGTCGCGTGCGCCGAGAACCAGCCGGTTTTCCTTCGGGAAAGCGTTTGCAATCGACAGGGTTGTAACCGGCATCTCACCGAAGTAGTAGCGGCGGTAGGACTCAACAGGCGACAGGGTGCCGCTGATGAGAACAGTTGCGGCATGCATGGACACCATCTCCTGCAGCCGTCCGGCAGGGTCGATGTTGCGGACTTCGAGCGTTACCGCATCTGCGTCCTTCACATAGACGGTGAGGTATGCCGGATCCGAAGAGGACCGGTAGATTCTGAGAAGGAATTCACAGAGCCGTTCGATGGCGGTTTCCCGGTACTCGGCTTTCTGGATACTGGCCTCCCGCAGGGTTTCCTTGATTGCCATGAGGTCGTCGAGGATGTCGTCAAGTTTGGAGTAGAGGGAACCTTTGATGAGCAGCCGGTTGAAGATTGCCGGATCGAACCAGTCTTCCACTTCGTTGGAACGCTTGAGACCGTTCATGAAGTCGGCGATGCGGGGGAGGACGTGCCGGACGGCATCGGCTCCGCGGACTTTTCCCCGGAGAGATGCAAGTTCATGGGATGCATTTTCGATATCAGTTTCGCTGAGCCGGATGCTTTGAATTCCCTGAACGACGTCGCCGAGGTTGTGGGCTTCGTCGAGGAGGAGCATGACGTCGGTCGGCTCACACTGGAGGGTGATGTAGAGCTGTTCGCGGATGTCGTCGTTGAAGAGGTGGTGATAGTTGAGGATGACGATGTCTGCGCCGCGTGCGGCGTTGAGCATGAGGTCATAGGGACAAACATTTCCGGCAAATTCATGAAGGTTGCCCGGGGTGACGACGGTTTTCTGAGCGGTTTCGGTTTTTTTCCGCATGTCGGGGGTGTGAATCATGCGCCTGCCGCCGTCATCGGCCTGGATGAACATGCGGCTGTTGATGAAGTAGGGGCAGAGCATGGGGTGTTCCTTGTCCTGTCTGCGGAGCTGTTCCTGAATGATTTTGTCTTTCGCGGGGACGAGGGAGCCGCGGTCGGCCCGTTCCTGCATGAGAGAGGTGGAGAATGCTTTGACGCCTTCACATCTGCGGTAGACGTCGCCGAAGCCGCCGAGGGGACACATGTTTCCTTTGCCGATGAGGTAGGTGAACTTGAGGTCCGGCTTTTTTTTCTGGCGGATGAGGTCGAGTTCGCGGATAAATATCTGCAGCTGGGAGATGGTCCGAACGGCGACGAAGATTTTTTTGCCGTTTGCTTCGGCAAGTAAGGGAGCGATGACGCTGGACTTTCCGCTGCCGGTCGGGGCGTCGACCATTACAATGCCGCCTTCCCGTGCAGTTTTTGCTACTGCTTCCAGCATTTCCTTTTGGTTTTTGCGGTAGGACTGGTAGGGGAAGTAATCGGCGATGGAACTCATTGGTATAGTAGTATTGGCGGGGCAGGGGCTTGAATGTGTCCAATCAGCGCTGTTGTTTTTGCGGGGGTATCCGGTATCCGCAGGGAAGACCGGCGACGCATTTTCCGCAGACGTCAGAACCAGGGAAGCGGCTCTCGTTTTCCCGGCAGAGGGCATAACATTTTCTGCGGTCAAATCCGTCAGCGGTCAGGGCTTTTGCAGGGCAGCGCCGGATGCAGAGCCCGCATTGTGTGCCGCCTGATGTTTTCCAGAGGCAGTACTCTCCGGCTTTTTCAGAATACGGGTCTGCGGGAAACGTGGTAACGAGTGAACTGAATCTGCCGCAGCAGCCGGATGTGGTGATCAGCATGTTGTTTTTGCCGAAGCTGCCAAGTCCTGCGATGCGGGCGACGTGCCGCTGGGACCATCTGCTTTTGAGGAGGGTTTCGTCGAACAGGGTTGCTCCGTCCGGGACGGCGGCTTCATATCCCTGCTGCCGGATCAGTTCGATCAGTTCCGTGTTGAGGGCTGCAAAGAGGAGGTTCGTTTCGGTGTAGGCGTTTGCCCACTCAGCGGACGCGACCGTTCCGCCGATGTTCGTTTTGGAGATTTCCGGCCGGATGGGAACGTAATAGGAAAGGACGGTTCGTACGCCGGGCAGGACGTCGCGGGGAAGCTGATGGTCGGGTCTGACGAGTATTCTGAGGTCGGCGAATGCCGGGTCAGCTGCATCGGCAAACCCGGTCAGGGGTTCGCCCCACATCGCGGTGTTCCCGGTTTGTTCTGACCGGAATTTGACAAAGTCCCGGATAGTTCGTATGAGTGTCTCTTTCATGGCTGCTGTTTCTGAATAGTGTAGGTGGCGTCGGGTTCCCGGACGAAGAATCCTTCACTGGTCATGTCCTGAAGAATGCCTGCAACCCGCGTTTCGTCCGCCCCGGTGAGGCCGGCCAGTGTCCGGGCGTCGGCTTTCCCTAAGGCAAGGAGCTGTTTCAGGAGTGCGCCGCGAATCTGCCGGTCGGAGCCGGCGAAGGATGATTGTCTGACGTACTGTCTGCTTCGGCGGTTGGGGTTGGGGACCGCCGTTTTGAGGGCGGTTCCGAGGTCCATGAGGGCCCAGTACCATTCGCGGGAGTTGCCCGGAAGAAGGCAGGCTTCTACCAGCGGATAGAGTTCCCGGTCGTCGACGACTGCGTTGTCAGGGAAGAAGTAGTGAATGAAGATACGCCTGATGTTTGTTTCGATGAAGACTACGGGCTGGTTAAAGGCGAAGGCTGCGATGGAGGATGCGGTGGCGGGTCCGAGTCCGGGGAGTGTTTTGAGGAGACCGGGGTCGTCCGGGAGAACGCCGCCGTAGTCACGGATGACGGCGGCGGCAAGTTTCTGGAGGCTGAGGGCACGCCGGTTGTATCCCATTCCCTGCCATGCGGCCAGCAGTTCGGTCTGTGGAGCAGCGGCAAGGGAGGAGAAGTCCGGGAATTTTTGGATGAACGCCGGATATATCCGGGCTACCCGGGGGACCTGGGTCTGCTGGAGCATGATTTCAGAGACGACGATGTGGTACGGGTCGGTGGTGTGCCGCCATTCCATGTCATGGCGGCCTTTGGTTTCGTAGAACTCCATGACGTCCTGCCGGAAGTCGGTGATGAGGTCCTGCGTCATCCCGTTTTCCGCAAATCTGCGGCGAAATTCGGAGATGAGGAGAGCTGACATGTATGTTTGTTTGAAGGGATGAGGGAAATAGTTTGAGATAGGCAGCCCCATATTTCCTGAATTTGACACTAGGTTGAAAATGGTTTTTCGGGAATCCTTGGATGTATAAAGTTGAATAAACCGCGAATGCCCGCTACGCGGGCCGCGAATCTGGCATTCGCGTGGATTCGCGGTTTATTTTCTTCATAATATCAAAGTAATCCCGAAAAACATATCTAAATACGAACAAAATTTTAAACTTACGTGGGTATTCCATTTTATCTGTCAAATTCTAACATGCCAAAAAATATCTGTAACTCCAGCGGATGCAGTCCGAAACAAAGAGGAGTCTGGTGGCAAAGTCAGGATATTTCCAAATACTCATCCTGCGAATATAGATCCACGCAACCGAAGGATGTCTATTTCAAATTAGCCCGAAGATATTGTGTTTTTGTCTTCGGACTGTTCATCATGGCGCTGGGGATTGCCCTGTCGATCAGGGCCGATATGGGGATTACGCCGATTTCAAGTCTGCCGTATGTGGTGAGTCTCGGGGTTCCGCTGACGGTTGGGATGCTAACGATTCTTTTGCATGCAGGGTTTCTGCTGATCGAGTTTCTTCTGATGCGAAGAGAGTTTGAGGGAATCCAGCTGCTGCAGCTGGCGGCGGCGGTGGTGTTTGGCGCATGTATTGACTGTACCCTTGCACTGACGGAGTGGCTTGTGCCGGGAAATTATCCGGAACAGTGGCTGCTGCTGGTTGTCAGCTGTGTTCTGCTGAGTATTGGTATCTGTTTTGAGGTGGCACCGAATGTTTTGATGATGGCGAGCGAAGGGATGATTACGGCAGCAGTCCGCAGGTTCCATGCGGAGTTCGGGATGGTGAAGATTGTGGTGGATGTCAGTCTGGTGGTCAGTTCGATTGTTCTTTCCCTGCTGATGTTTTCGACGGTGTACGGTGTACGGGAGGGAACGGTGGCCGCCGCAATTCTTGTGGGAGTTTGTGTGAAGATCGTTAAGATGCCGGTCTATGCGGCGGTGGCGAGGATTATCCGCTAGGAGCCTGGCCGCGGGACGCAGAAGATTTTCCGGGAAAGAATCGTATGAATTTTTTCACATCCCGGATATTTTCAGGGGATGAGGGAGGCTTTATGCTGTTTTTGTGTGGAAGATCAGCAGGTCTTCATAGCTGCCGTCGGCGAGTCTGTATCCGCCGGGGATTGTGCCGATGACCGAGAATCCCAGTTTGAGGTAGAGGATGACTGCATGGTAGTTTGTTTTGACGACGGCGTTGTACTGCAGTCCTTTGTATCCGCATTCTTTTGCTTTTGCAAGGGAGTGACTGACCAGCAGTTTTCCGATACCTTTTCCCTGTGCGGCGGCGACGACGCCGTAGGAGGCGTTTGCGGTGTGGGAACAGCGGCCGACGTTGTTGTCATGCAGGATGTAAAATCCGACAAGGGTTTCTCCGTCCCAGGCACAGATTGTCGCGGTCTGGCTCAGGAAAAACCGGTTTGCTTCTTCTATGGTGAAGGGCTGTTCCTGCGGGAACGCGTTTGCTGCGACAACGATTTCATTCCAGATTGCGGTGATCTGGGCTGCGTCCTCCGGTGTGTAGGGTTTGCAGGTGATTTGCATACATGTGTGTATCGATATGCCGGTATTTATAGACGTGTTGTGTTTTCTGAATACGAATGTATTCATCCGGTCACTGCGTATAGAGAGGGAGTCATATGGAGAAGACACAGTATATTGCAGATATTGCGGCTGATATGCCGGTTGCGTCCCTGTTTATGGTGAAACGTGCGGATCTCCGGAGTAAACGCGGTGAGCGGTTTGTACATATGACGCTCGCGGATAAATCCGGGACGATGGAGTGCAAGGCGTACGGTCCGGATGAACTGGTGGTTGCGGCTGCCCGTGCGGTCAGGACCGGGATGGTATATGCGGTTATCGGGAAGTGCCGACAGATGCAGAATAATGAGATGGAGATTGTTTCTGAGGGGAAGGCAACACTGGATTCCCTTCTGAGCGGTCCTATGCCGCTGATGGCGGGTCAGGATACTGAGTTTGTGTATACGCCTGCGGATGTTGCCGGAAATGCCCGGGAACTTCAGAAAATTGTGGCAGGGATTGTGAACGGCGATCTCCGGCTGTTTGTTGCCTGTTGTCTGGACAGCCGGTTTTATGAGTGTCCGGCTGCTATCCGGCGGCATCATGAGTATACAGGGGGTCTGTGTGAGCATGCTCTGGAGACGGTGAGGATTGCGCTGAATATGATTGATACGATGCAGAGGACGGAGGTTAACCGCGATATGGTGATTGCGGGTTCGGTTCTGCATGATGTCGGGAAGATTTTCTGTTTTGATAAGGTGGGATACGGGTATGTGCCGAATGATACGTATAATCTGATTGAGCATATTACGATGGGGATTATGTTTGTTGATGAGTACAAGAATCTGATCTCTGATTCCCAGCTGCTGCAGCTCCGCCATATTATCCAGTCCCATCATGGTTCCTACGGGGATGTGATTCCTCTGACGGCTGAGGCCTGGGTGGTGCATTATGCGGATACGGTGAGTTCCCAGCTGCGGAGTGTTGTGGATGATGTGGCGGAGACGCCGAAGGGTCAGAAGAAGAAGGGGCTGCGGTCCGAGAAGTTTCTCTGGAAGGCGGTGTAATTAACCGCGAATCCCAAATTCACCTCGTCGCATGTTTGTTGTTGAAACACGTGTTTTAAACGCGAATAGCACCAAATAGCGCGAAGAAAAAATCGCCAAAGGCGATTTTTATCACTCTGAATTTCTCAGTTGCTCAAAACATGTCAAAACGGATCGGGACGAGCGGGAGAGGAGATCATGAAAGCAAGTCAGATGTTGCTGTATCTCACTCTATCTGACAAGTTTGGGTTAAATCACTCATCGATCTTAATACACAGCCGATTTTGAAGTTTCTGAGTACGGGTGTTTCTCTTTTCAGGAATTTTCAGGAACGCGGACTCTGCGAGGTACACCGTGTTTTCTCTGTCGGACGCCGGGGAATAGAGATGGCAGTGGGTGCTGCATTTCCGGGTGCATCACGGCAGATGTGGGCCGTACATTTCAGGCGAAAGATAGTGAAATGCCTCCCGAAAAATGCACACAAAAATTCTGGGGCCGGGGAGAATATCTGCGGCAGGGTATCCGGGTTGTCTGCCTCCCGAACCATGCAGCAGCTACAACATTAACACTGCCTGCGCCGGACGAGTCAATTACGGCAGTACGCCCCAGGCACATGGGGAGGGAGAGCACGCCAGCCAGTGAAGACAAGCTGAAAGAAGAGATGCGGGCAGTCATCCGGGAGATGATCCGATCCGGAGAACTCCCCACTTCCCTAATTTTTTCGTCAGATGTGTTTAAAGATACTTTACGTGAGAGGAGTTGAACGTATCTTATACAAAAAATCTATTATCTTGTCCTCCCCATTATCTGATATTATGCAGGCGATGGGGAAGGGAAACAGTCCGGAGAAACTAAAACGTGTTCCCATTTACGTTGCCCCGCACGTCCGGGACGCAATTATGCAGCTCCGGCGGGGAAATCAGACGTATGGGGATGTGGTTGAGGAGTCTATTACGCGGACACTGAGGGGTGCAGTTTCTCCAACCATGTTTGAGAGTCTGAACGCTATTGGGCGGTATTCTCTGTTGAAGCCGATGAGTTTTGATGTGTCATTTGATGAGGAAAACCGTTTGTGGTGTGTGGAAAATAACGAGGCGGCTGTTTCCGGATATGGAACAACGTACGGGGAGATTATTGAGGGATTAGAGGATTGTATTGACGGTTATCTGTTGATTTTTGCACGGTTTC
>JAEWXF010000018.1 GCA_023396065.1 Methanobacteriota archaeon | reverse complement strand
CAAAGCAGGGTGAGATTAAGGTGACAGGTTGTTTTTGAGGTATCTGTCAAATTCTCATACTCCAAAAAATTGGTGTGATGCTCGTGGGTGCACCACGGGAAAAAATTAGCCTAGTGGCAAACTCAGGATCAAGCTCACAGATGAATCTCCCCCGTATCAGCTGCCTGCCTCGCAAGAGTCCTACGTCCCGCGGAATGAAAATGAACTGAACCGGCTCTGTTTTCAGAAATCATGCCAAAAAAGAAAGAGGAAAATTTAGGGGAATTTTTGAGAGTGGTACGTGTGTCATTAACCTGAAAGGATATTTTATTGTGACAGACCTGTGTGAACTCCTCTGCGTCGGCTGGTGTGTAGGAGTATGAGGTGTGTGTGGTTTATCCAAAACAGCAGGTGGTGTGGTGTCTGCTGTTCCGAAGTGGTGTGGTGTGTCTTGACTGCATGGAATCGAATCTTACGCTTGGTATAACGCTTCCTGTTCTGCAGGTCTGTCAGCGGCGGGTGCTTATCGCACTGCCGCTACTACATTATTGGTCCCTATTTGTTATAAATGTTTGCGTCATTGCATGGCATTGAGGTCTGGCATTAGGGCATGGCCATGAAGAAAGCATTATTAGATTACACACCCAATAAATTGACATGAATGAGCAGAATGGCGATTTCTCCGACATCCTTACCCTTTTGAAGGATAACCCGCGTGGTATGTCGGTCACGGAGATCGCAGAAGCTGCTCATCTGAATAGAAACACCATCGCACGCTACATGGACATGCTCCGTGTCTCCGGACGGGTTGAGATGCGCACCTTTGGCAAAGCCAAAGTTTTCTTCCTCTCCCGGCGTGTCCCGGTCTCGGCCATGCTGAACCTCTCCTCAGAAATGGTGCTCCTCATCGACGAATCGCTGAAAATCATTCAGGTCAATGACGCACTACTCACCTTTCTCATGGCTGATACAGCAGACATCATCGGAAAGTACGTCTACGACTCGCCGTGCAGCATCTTCTGCAATGACATGCTTACCGAGCACATCCGTCACGGACTGCAGGGCGAAACCGTCCGGGGAGAGATCCGTATTCTTCACAATGACGCAGAGTGCTGGCTTGACCAGAAAATCTACCCCATGGTTCTCCCGGATGGAAAACCCGGCGTAACCGTCGTACTGGACAACATCACCGACCACGTCAATGCCGAAGCCGCGCTGGAACGCAGCGAATCCATGTTCCGCAGACTCGTCGAAAATATTCACGATGCCATCTGGTCACTTGACGAAAACTTCGCCATTCAGTACATCAGCCCCCAGATAGCATCCATCTGCGGATACACTCCCGAAGAAATGATCGGGCGTCAGTTCACCGAGTTCATGCCAAAAGGTGCAGCATCCCGGTTTTCCTGGGAACTATCCTCCGCACTCTCCAAAACCAGCGGTTTCACCCTGGTTGAGTTCCCATTCATCCGCAAAGACACAACCCGCATCTACTGTGAATTTTCCGGAATGCCCATCCATCTGGAAGAGGACCCCGAGATGTTCCTCGGATACAACGGAGCTCTCCGCGACGTCACCAGTCACCGCAACGCGGAACAGGGAGTAAAACGCTGGAAACTCTTTTTAGACGCGGTCATGAACAACATTCCGGGTCCGATTCTGGTCACAGATGGAAAAACCAAAGAGATCTTTTACTTCAACCATGCGGCGGAGACGTTTCTGGAGAAGACGCGGTCCGAACTGCGGAGCATAACCGCAACCAAACTTCTCGCCTCCGTCGGCTCCAGTCATCTCATCGACGCCATGGAACAGGTAGCCGCATTCGGCAGCCCAGTGAGTGTTCATGAGGACCGTATCGTAGTGAATGAAGAAATCCGCTACATCTCAGCACGCGTTCTGCCGATGGTGCTTTCCGTGGAACGGGAGTATCTGCTTACGATCATCAACGATATCTCCGATGACGTCGCCGACCGGAACCGGCAGCAGCTGACCCGCGAACTCGCCTTCATTCTGGAGGGAATCGCCACCACCCAGGAGATCTGGGAACCGGTTATGGATATGCTGCCGAAGATCAGCGGATTTGAGTCGGTTGCCGTCTATCAGCGGAGCATCTTCGACGACTATATTCTTTTCACCTCACGAAAGGGACGCTTTGTCCCGGCAATTCCCACCGACACCATTGTAGACCGGGTTATCCGGAAAGGAGACCCTGCGATTTTTGACGAGTACCGTATGAACCTGCTGCCGGAAGGGGCACTAACAATTATGGAAGGAGCCCAGTCACTTATCCTGATGCCGGTCATTCATGAGAGCCGGACCATTGCCTGTATTGTACTCGCCTCCGAAAAATCCTTCTCCCCTGATACCGTTCTTCGCGGAATCCTGATGTCAACCGCATTCCAGATCAGTACGGTGACATCCCGTTGTCTGGTTCAGGAGAAACTGCAGCGTGAACGCGACAGAACAAAGACCTATCTGGATGTGGCGGGCGTTATGCTGGTCGCAGTCCGGCGTGACGGGGTTATCGAAATGATCAACCGGTACGGTGCCCGACTGCTCGGATACACGGTTCCTGATCTGATCGGCAGAAACTGGTTTGATACAATTGTTCCCGAATCCGTCCGGGAAAAACGCTTTGCTGCATTTGAACAGATGCTTGCAGGAACACTTGATGTTGAAGGCAGAGTGTACAGCGGACCGGTTCTCTGCAGTGACGCAACAGAGAAAACATTGCGCTGGAGAAATTCTCTTCTGCGTGAGGAGTGTGGCAGTGTGGCGGGCGTGGTTTCCTCAGGCGAAATTATCGGGCCTGAGGAGAACTGAAAAAATCATATCTTTTTTTTCAGCCGGTTAAAATTCTGCAGAAGATGTACCTTCAGTCCTGACCCGACATAGGGGATGTAGCGGGACATGACCTGACTTCCCATCAGAATATTGTCTCCCGGATTTCTTTCACAGCCGACGACGTCCGTTCTATGCTGCCTCAGCTGTTCGAGAAACGCCGGAACCGAGTCTGCATCTGATGCGGTCGTCACCGCCCGCCCGACTTCCCTGAGTGTGTGGGCGTCCGAGCCGCCGGTCATACAGAGATTGTGCGCAGTCGCGTACACTTCGGCACGCAGATTCAGCGTGTGCGACAGACCACCGCAGATCACTTCCAGCCCGTCGACGTACGTGAGAACGTCCAAAGAAACCAGTCCTGCGTCCACCGCTTTCATGACTCCCCGGACAAGCATCGCATACCCGTAAGGATGTGCGGCGATAACAAGTCCTCCCGCCTCAGACGCATCCCGGACAATCTGTTCCGTCGAAAGATCGGTTGCCATATGAGGGCATACTCCCTGATGACCATCCACGGCAGAAGCATAATATGTCCGAAGATCGGACAGCCGGTCAAAGTAGACAAGGATGTGCGGTCCGTCGGAGGATGAAACCTCAATACCCGGAATGATTCTTTCCGCCGCCTCCGGATAGGTATATGCCTCTTCGACGCCTGTAATGGTGTTGTGATCGGTCACGGCCGCCGAAAGATTGCGGTGTTTCAGATAGGCGACCAGGTCCGGGGCACGAATGAGACCGTCAGAGTGGGTCGTATGGACATGCATATCGACGGCCCGGCCTTCCGAAAAAACGACGGGACAGGAAGATGAATAGACAACCGAACCGGACATGACTGCTGATTATATTAACCGGCAGGGAAGAAAAACTCGTTTATTGGGATGAACTATTCTCCACAACACTTATGGCTCCAGCACTCCTTTCCTCCTACATGAGACGAACCGCCTCATTTTTTGGAATGATGATCCTTTTTTCGGTACTGCTGGCATTTTCCGCAGGCTGTGTGAGTGAACCTCCGGTTCCCGGGGACGGTACGTACTTCATTACCATCGATTCCATGCCGGATCAGATTCTTGGAACCGCGTTTGTGATCTCGGGGACAACGAATCTCCCTTCAGGCAGTAAACTTCTGTATGAACAGGTCTGGGATGACTGGCGGAATCGGTCGAGTTCGCGATATCCTCCCGAAGGAGCAGGATTTATCTCTGCCGTGATTGATGTACAGCGTGGAAACGGAACCGTGAATACCTGGGAGATGCCCGTTGACAGTTCCTCGTATCTGTATCCGAAAACCTATCTCGTCTGGGTGGATTCGCTGGATCTCAATTACTCTGCTCCCCGTTCCGTTGCGCCGTACAACCTCACCAGACCGGATGGTTCAATGATTACTCCGGTCCCGACCCCAACTCCGTATCCCTACCAACTCTCCATTGATCCCGTACCTGATCAGATTCCGGGTTCGGTCTTTACCATCTCTGGCACAACAACTCTTCCGGTGGAAAGCCCAATTTCCCTCGAACACCACCGGGCTGTGAATCCTCACATGCCTCCTGATGCCGGAGCTTTCTCAGAGACCGTTCTCGTCTCTGCAGGCAACGGGACGGAAAACGTCTGGCAATACACGATTGACAGCTCCGGGTTCCCTGACCGGCTGTCCTATAGTATCGGTGTTCGTGCGCAGGATGCATCTCCGGCGAGTACTTCCTACTTCCTGATTCATCCGGAAGATACGCCGATCCAGTTCCTGCCGATCCCGACGCCGACGTATGACTGAACGTTTACAACCAACAGAAGAAAAAAGAATAACAGAGGAATGGGGTTGACTCCCGTTTCCGGGAGAGAATATTCTCTGTATATTTCGGAAAAGAATTACTCGAGGTAATCCTTCGGAGTCGGGATCTGTTCCTTGAGGCCCTTTCTCTTTCTGATGCTCATCACAATCTCGGAGAGCATACCCTGCGGAACCGGTGAGAATCCTGCAAACTCCGTAGACCACATTGCGCGGCCTTCGGTTGCAGAGCGGATATCGCCTGCGAAACCGAACAGCTCGGCAACCGGTGCCTCGCCGTGGACCACAATCTGGTCACCCTCGGAATCCGTCGTCGTCAGCTGACCACGGCGTCCCTGAATCTGGGAGATTGCCGCACCCATCTGATCCTGCGGAACAGAGATCTGAATCTTCTGCATCGGCTCAAGAAGCGTATCGCCTGCCATTAAGAGAGCAGCCTTCAGACCACCACGGACTGCCGGAATAACCTGTCCCGGACCACGGTGAATTGCATCCTCGTGAAGCTTCACATCGTGGAGCTTAATGAGAACATTCTGCACCTGCTCATCTGCAAGCGGTCCGCCGTCCAGTGCCTCATGAAGACCATCAATGATTAACTCCATCGTCTCGTTCAGGTACTGAATACCTTTCGTGCAGTCGATGAACATGTTGGAACCATAGATATCCTTCACATTCTTTGCCTCATCCTTGTCCAGACCAAGCGCCACAAGCGCGTCACGGCGGGCAATGTTCTCCATGTTCATAGAGATCTCATTTGACTGGATTGCATCAAGAATGTTCTGCGGCATCGGCTCAACAGACAGGAAGAATCTGTTGTGGCGGTTCGGAGACTTCCCTTCAACAGTTCCGTCAAGGGCTTTTGCAACCGTCTCACGGTACACCACAATTGGCGGGGACGTAACGATGTCCACACCTTTATCTCTCCTGATACGGCCGGTAACAACTTCAAGGTGAAGCTCGCCCATACCTGCGATAAGGTGTTCTCCCGTCTCCTCGTTAATGTTGACGCGAACCGTCGGGTCTTCCTTAGCCACCTGATGTAAAACCTCAACCAGCTTCGGCAGATCCTTCATATTCTTTGCTTCCACTGCAACGGTCATAACCGGCTCGGAGTAGTGCTTCAGGGACTCGAACGGCGTCATTTCCTTCAGGGAAGAAACCGTCGAACCAACGATTGCATCGTTCAGACCGGACACTGCGGCAATGTTTCCTGCCACAATCTTCTCCACATCCACACGGGTCGGACCCATAAAGATACCGACCAGCTGGAGTCTGTTCGGCTTACCGGCGGTACCGGAAACGTACAGCTCCATACCGCGGGTCAGCGTTCCGGAGAACAGTCTGCCGGTTGCAATCTCACCTGCGTGCTTATCGAAGGAGATATCGGTAACCATCATGGCAACCGGACCCTTTGCGTCACAGGCATACATTGCCTTTCCAACCTCGGACTGCGTGTCGCCGTGCCAGATAATGTGGCATCTGTTCCCCTGTGCCTGCAGCGGGTTTGGCAGGAACGTAACCACCATATCAAGCAGCACTGCGTGCAGCGGGGATGCCTTTGCCAGATACTTGGCGTCACCCTCGTTACACTTGTCGATAATCGTCTGGAGGCTAACCCCGGACTTCTTCATGTACGGAATCGAGATAGCCCAGTTGTACAGAGCAGAACCGAATGCGACGTTTCCCTTCATCGGGTCGAGCTTCCATCCGCCGTTGTTGTACAGCTCCTCGTTCATTCCTTTGATGAGCTTGTTGACCTTATCGATAACCTTACCGAGACGGATCATCATCTCCTGCGGGTTCACCTTCAGCTCATTGATAAGCCGGTCAACCTTGTTAATGAACAGAACCGGGTGGACACCCTCTTTGAGTGCCTGGCGCAGAACCGTCTCGGTCTGCGGCATCGGACCCTCAACCGCGTCCACGACAACAACAGCACCGTCAACTGCACGCATTGCACGGGTAACATCTCCACCGAAGTCGACGTGACCGGGGGTATCAATCATGTTGATCAGATACTCGTGGTCGCCGATGGTGTGGACCATCGACACGTTCGATGCATCAATGGTGATTCCACGTGCCTGTTCCTCCTCATCGGAGTCCATCCAGCAGGCCTTTCCGGAGAGTTCCTCACTGATCATTCCTGCTCCTGAGAGGAGGTTATCCGAGAGGGTGGTCTTTCCGTGGTCAATATGTGCGACGATACCAATGTTACGGATGTGCTCAGGATCGTTCATGAGCTCCGTAATTCTTTCAACCATCTTCTTTCCGCGTGACATTCAAACACCTTTTAAAAAAGATTTGTAGTAATTTACCGGGCAGACTTTGCAATCCGCTCGACTTCTTCCTTCTTTCCAACGGAGAAGCACTTTGCGTCTCCCTTTGCTGCCATGATCAACTCATTGGCGAGCACAAGGTAGGCCGGCTTCTTGGTCTTGTGGGAACCTTTCCAGGTTGCCATGGCAATGTAGCGGAGTGCAGTATTGACACGGCGGATCGGAGCGGAGTCCACGGACTTCGGAACGTTGATACCGCCGTACTTCAGACGAACGGTCTCTTCACGGGGACCTGCATTGGCGACAGCGTCAACGAGGACCTGAAGCGGGTTCTGCTTGGTCTTCTTATTGATCTCGTCAAATGCATCCATAACAATACGGGTGCAGGTCTGCTTCTTACCGGTGTTGGTCTCGGTCTGCATCAGACGGTTGATCAGCCGCTCAACGATTGCCATCTGGCTTTTCGTAAACTGCTGCTGGGTCAGTCTGCCGCAGGAGCTCGGAACCTCGGTGGAGGTAACCGTGATGTAGCGGACCAGACCTGCGTCCTTTACCACGACTTCACTGGTGTCCCACTTGTTAAACAGCAGGATTTTGCTGGTTGTCTGTTCATCAGCCATACTATTTACCTCCGTGCCTTCTCTTTGCGTCCGATGACAAGCTCATTGAGCGTCACACCGTTGACACCGATAACGACGAAACGGACTCCCGGAATATCTCCCATGGACCGTCCTGCACGACCGCCGATACCACAGATGGTGACTTCATCGTGTTCATCGATGAAGTTAATTGCACCGTCGCCGACTGCGAATGCAGTGACCTGACGACCGTTCTTGATCAGCTGAACACGAACGCACTTTCTGATTGCGGAGTTCGGCTGCTTTGCCTCAACACCAACTTTCTCTAAGACGATTGCACGTCCGATCGGTGCGCCCTCAAGCGGATCTGCCTTCAGCTTCAGTTTAAGCGCTCTGCGCGAATAAACTGAGTCGCTCCACCGGAATTTTTTGGCAGAGCGGACAAGCTTCCTTGCTGCGAATTTTCCTTGTCCCATTAAATTACCTCAGTTACAGTAGATTTTTAGATAGATGAATCTTTGAACACAGTTGCCTGTGTGGTGCTTCTCAAAAAAACGTGCACGTAGTTTCTGAGAAACTATTCCTCTGTTGGAATATTGTGAATGCAATGGTCCGGATCTTGGAAGATAGCCTTCCCTTGCATGTTCCTATACTTATGAGCAGGCTGACCTAATAATCTTAATGGGAGAAGGAACCCGGAGTGACAAATCTCTCTTCGGGTTTTTTCTGGCTTCCAAACAAAACCGGGGAGAGTGTACAGCCGTAACTTCCTGCATGCGTGACGATGATCCGGTCCCCGATTTTGGCACGCGGCAGTGAGATATCTTTTGCCAGAATGTCGGATGCGCTGCAGAGGTTTCCTACGATTATCCACAACTTCGGTTTCGGTGGAGATCGAATCGGATGAAACGGTGATCGTCAGCGAGGAGTAGACGGCAAACGCATCTTTTGTACAGAGTTTCTCGTCAATGCCGGACTTACTTGCCGTACCGCTGCCGCTGTCCATGCCAAAGGACGGGTTAATGCGGACACCGACACGTTTCCGGAGATGCTTCTCCGCGGCAATACGGTTGATCAGCTCCAGTTCATGAAAACTGTCCGCGATGAGAATACAGCTGTCAAATGTTTCTTCCAGATCAGTATACGTCTTGCCGGGACCTGAGTAGTAGATATCCTCCGGTACGATTCCTGCGGCGCGGGAAAGCAGGACCTCATTTTTTGATGCTGCATCCGCGCCGATATTTTGGGATGCGATGTAGGAGAGAAGCGGCGCATGGGGGTTGGCCTTGATGGAGTAGAGGATTGAAAACTGCGGCAGCGTTTTCCGGAGTTTTGTGATATTTTCCCGGACGACGGCACCGTCGCAGATATATGCGGGTGCGGTCATTCGTCTCACTAGTATTGGGACCTCTACCCCTATTATTATGACTTTCCGGGGACAATATGTGCTAGACTATGACTACCCGGATCTATAAAGAAACACACTTTGATGCATCCCACAGACTGATGCATTATGAGGGGAAATGCTCCCGGCTTCACGGTCACCGCTGGGGAATTGAGGTCTGGATGGAAGGGACAATCGATGCGGAGTCAAAGATTCTGATCGATTACAATATCATCAAACGGGTGGTAGACGTGTATGATCATCAGGTTATACTCAACCGTGATGATCCTATGGTGGCCGCCCTCGCCCCGTTCCAGACGCCTGTCCTGACCAACGGCGATCCGACGAGTGAGATTCTCGCAGAGGATATCAGGACACGGTTGAACACATTCTGCCGTGAACACAACATGGATGCCCGTGTGTGCAGAGTCCGGGTGTGGGAGTCGGACGGCTGCTACGCCGAGGTTGATGCAGAATGAGGATCACCGAGACCTTCGTGAGTCTGCAGGGTGAGGGAATGCGGCAGGGAATGCCCTGCATGTTTGTCAGGTTTGCCGGCTGCAACCTCCACTGTGCCTGGTGCGACACGCAGTATTCACTTAACGCTTCTCCCGGAATGGAAATGACTCCTGAGGAAGTCATGGCGGCGGTGGCTGATTCGGGAATCCGGTATGTGTGCATCACCGGAGGGGAACCGCTTCTGCAGAAAGAGGAACTGATTCCGCTGCTTGCGGCACTCCATGAGGCGGATGTTTTCGTAGATATCGAGACAAACGGGACGATTCCCTTTACGGATGTTCAGGAGTATGCCTCGGTATGTATGGATGTGAAGTGTCCGTCGTCGGGAGAGATGAGTGATCTGACGCTTCTGGATTCACTGCATGACAGAGACACAGTGAAGTTTGTGATCGGGGATGAGGCGGATTATCTGTATATGGTTGAGGTTCTGGCAGCCCATCCGCATATCCGCGCGCCGATCTGTATTACTCCGGTGTTTGGTACAGACCCGAAGTGGCTGGTTGAGACGATTATTACGGAGAAACTGCCGGTGAGGTTCCAGCTGCAGCTGCATAAAGTGGTGAATATTCCATGAAAGCGGTATGTCTGATGTCCGGCGGAATGGACTCGACTACCTTAGCCTATGTGGCGAAGGATATGGGCTATGAGATTCTCGCTCTGCATATGAACTACGGTCAGCGGACAGAGAAAAAGGAGCTGGAGTGTGCCCGCCGTCTGGCAGAGTATCTGGATGCGGTGGACTTTGTGGAAATTTCCCTGGACTACTTTACGAAGTTCGGGGCAAGCAGTCTGACTGACAAAAATATTCCGGTTGAGGAAGGGACGGTTGGCAGAGCCGATCATCCGAATACCTATGTACCGTTCCGGAATGCAAATCTGATTGCGATTGCGACCTCCTACTGTGAGGCACGCGACGGTGATGCGGTCTTCATCGGGGTGCAGTCAGGTGACCATATCGGATACCCGGACTGTACGCCGCAGTTTATCGATGCGATGCAGAACGTTATCCGTATCGGAACGCAGACGGAGAAAGAGATCAAACTGCTGACCCCGTTTGTTTCGATGAATAAGACCGATATTCTCCGGGAGGGTCTGCGGCTTCATGTGCCGTATGAGGATACCTGGTCCTGTTATGATACGGAGGATGAGGCATGCGGTGTGTGCAGTTCGTGCCTGTCCCGGCTGAAAGCATTCGTGGATCTGGGCATTGAAGACCCGATTCCCTATCAGCGGCGCTGATACGGACAATTTTTTTTCTTTTTCTGGAAAAGTGTTCCCCGGTTGCATCTGCGATGCGGTATCCTGAGCATGTTACGTTCAAAAATTTGTCAGGTTCTGTAGATATATCAGTGCTTCGCGCCTATTCAGATTGTGAGAGATCCCGATATGGAGGACGACGCAGTTTCACCGGTCGTGGCAACCGTAATTCTGGTTGCACTCGTCGTGATTATTGCAGGAATGATTGCAGCACTCTCTCTGGGATACGGAGTTGAAGATTCAAAATCCGTTGGTCTGCAGGTAATCTCGCAGTATCGTGACGCCATTGTCACCCTGTTTACGGGGGCCGACGTCTCCGGACTGGAGGAACTCAAGGTTTCCGTATCCGGAGGAAATACGGTTACGCTGAACGAGTCCGGGGTACGGGTAATCGGGATGCCGCTTTTGTTTAAAAACGTTGCAGGGGTGATGAAAGGGAGCAGGTTTACCACAGTCACCGGGATCTTCAACGATCATGTCACGAAAGTCCTGTGGTCCGGAAACCTGTTTTATGAATCACAACAGTTCACGCTTTCCGTGACGACCGGATCCCGTGAATCTTTCCTGAAGATTATGTTCCCGTCCGACTGGACCGTATCAGACGTCCTCAATATGCAGGCCGGATACGGCAGGCAGATCATTGTAGAAATTACTGACAGTTCCGGGCAGATTAAACTGCAAAAGGTCACCGGAAATAGTATCTCAAGCCTGGCTGCTCTGGGAACTGCGGTGAACACGCATATCCCGTACTCAGAAAATCTTGCAGGCCTTTCTCCGGGGGAGTACACGGTGAATCTCTACAGCCAGAAAGTCGACATTACCGATCTGTATGCATCCGTTTTACCGACCATCGGGGAAAAAGTACTCCAGACATCCCAGAAAATCCGGATTTAACGGTTTGTCCCCTTCATACCATACATCCTTCCTCCTCCGTAAATGTCTGTCGGAATCTCACAGAAGTACAATGGTTTTTGCCGATTGCACAAACCGGTATTATTTTCGCAGATGTTTCAAAAAATCTATCTGAACAGAGAATTATATGGGGGAAAATGCAAATAATCACTGCAAATGTATGGGAAAATGCCGCCAAAATATGTCGTGATAGGATTTGCCATCCTTGCGGCCCTGCTCTACAGCATCAGCTCCCCGGCGGCAAAACTTCTGCTGACTGACATCCCGCCTGCCCTGCTTGCCGCACTCCTGTATCTGGGAGCAGGAATCGGCATGACCGGGATTCATCTGCTTCGCCGGGAAGAGAAACCCGCTCAGGAAAAACTCTCCCGGACCGATCTTCCGTACATTCTCGGCATGATCATCCTTGACATCGCCGCTCCGCTTCTCCTCATGTTCGGCCTGACCATGACCACCGCGGCAAACGCCTCACTGCTGAACAACTTCGAGATCGTCACCACGTCGGTGATCGCACTCCTGATCTTTCATGAAGCGATTACCCGCCGGCTGTGGATTGCGATTCTGCTGATCGTTGGTGCAAGCATCCTGTTGACGATAGAGGATACAGGCAGTCTTGCCTTCTCCCCGGGCTCCGTCCTCATCCTGCTGGCCTGCGTTGCCTGGGGTTTTGAAAACAACTGTACCCGGATGCTCTCCCGGAAAAATCCCGTAGAGATCGTGATGATCAAGGGACTTGGTTCCGGAACCGGAGCGTTCCTCATCGCCGTCGCCATTGGGGAAGCCACCGGAACTCCGCTTGGCATCGGGGCTGCCCTGCTGCTCGGCTTTATCGCATACGGTCTGTCGATCTACTTCTACGTGACCGCCCAGCGGTATCTCGGAGCTGCACAGACCAGCGCATTCTACGCAGTCGCCCCGTTCATGGGGGTAGGTCTTTCCATGATTCTGTTTGCAACACCCGTCACCGTGTCATTTCTGCTTGCAACCGTAATTATGATTGTCGGCGCATACATTGCTGCAACCGGCGGTCACCGGCACCGGCATATCCACACGCCGCTGACGCATGAACACAGTCACAGCCATGACGACGGACATCACACGCATATCCATACGCTGGAAATCCCGGAACATACCGTCCACTCCCATATCCATACCCATGAAGCAGTAACTCACAGTCATTCTCACGGCCCCGATCTGCACCACACACACGGTCATCACGGCAGGGGTGCCTGAAACAAAAAGAAAAAAATTAGTTTTTCAGGTTTTTCTTATACACATTCAGTCCGATCTTGATATCATCATGATCCTCTGAAATGGACTGGTTACCCTCGGTGGAAGCGATGATCAGGGACTTTCCTGAGGAAGAGATGCCATACTCTTTCGTAATATCAACCTTAATCGTCAGGATGTTTCCGTCCAGAGACATATTTACATTTTTCATACAATTATCTGCGAGGGATAAGAATATATTTCTTTCCCAGTCACTTCAGAACCGCATTTGCCCGTTTCCGAGGGATTTTTCCCGAAAATCTCCCAAATACGCTCCCGGATGAACTCCTACCGCTGTTTTGGCAGTTCCCCAGACGGTGGACAATTTATATCCGTTCGCACCTCCCAACAAGTACACACTATCTCACAGGTGCTAACCAGATGCGACTCGTAATGAAGTTTGGCGGAACATCCGTCGGTGATGATAAATGCATCGCCAAAGTGGTCAATATTATCAAAGAATCCCGCGATGCCGGAAATGAAATCGCCGTAGTGGTCTCTGCGATGACCCGCGTCACTGATCAGCTGATTGCAACCGCAGAAGAGGTCATTAACTGCAAACAGAAACCCGCCCTTGACGCGTTCATCGCTTCAATCCGGAGCCGGCACATGAAGGTTCTCGAGGCAGTTGCTCCTGACTACGTCGATGAAATCGGTACATATCTGGACTCGCGGCTGACCAAACTTGCCAATATTCTTCTTGCAGTTCACAATCTGCGGGAACTGACCCCCCGGTCCAAAGATTATATTATCTCGTTCGGCGAGCGGCTGTCTGCACCGATCGTCTCTGCGGCACTCCGACAGGCAGGAGTTCCATCCAGCTATATGAGCGGCTGTGATGCCGGAATCCTGACGGACGGCGTACACAACGGGGCAACAGCACTTCCGGAAAGTTACCCGCGTATTCTGGCACGGGTCGGGGCGCTTCTGACCGAACAGGTCCCGGTTGTTATGGGATACATGGGCTGTGCTGCCGACGGGGCGGTTACCACCCTTGGCCGCAGCGGCTCCGACTACTCGGGAGCCATAATCGGTGCAGGAATTGAAGCAGATGAGATTGTAATCTGGACCGATGTTGACGGGGTTATGACCACCGATCCCCGTCTCATCCCGGAAGCACGGGTCATCACCTCCATTTCATTCCTTGAGATGATGGAGATGTCCTACTTCGGTGCGAAGGTTATCCATCCGAGAGCACTCGTTCCGGCGATGCAGAAGGACATCCCGGTCAGAGTCAAAAATACATTCAATCCGGGTCATCCGGGAACGGTTGTTATCCGGGAACCGCATGCGGACAAGAGAATCGTCAAGGCGATCTCGCTGATACAGAACAGCTGTCTCATCAAAGTCGGCGGCGCGATCATGGCTGGCCGTCCCGGGGTTGCCGGTGAGATATTTACCGCTCTCGCCGAAGCCGGGGTAAATGTTATGCTGATCTCCCAGGGGTCTTCCGAGATGACGATCTCGATGATCATCACGGAGGAACAGCTGGATGCAGCACTCAATGCGCTTGCCGACGTGAAGAAGAGAGGACTGATCCGTGAGTTTGGATTTGACCATGATGTTGCAGTCGTCTCCGTGGTCGGTGCTGGAATGGCAGGAACCTACGGAACCCTCGGCAGAATCTTCCATGGTCTCGGTGTCGCCGGGATTAATGTGATGATGCTTTCGCAGGGATCAGAGGTGAATGTCTCGTTCGTTGTCCGACAGGCGGACGGCGTCCGGGCGGTCCGGGCGATTCATGAGGAGTACCATCTGGAGGAGGAGGAAGCATGAGTAAAAAATATTCCTACAAGGATGCCGGCGTTGATATTAATCTGGAAGCGGACGGCGTGAAAGCACTGATAGCTCAACTGAGCTATAAACGGTCCGGCGACCATGGTATGGTCGGCGATGTCGGTCACTTCGCCGGGCTGATTGATTTCGGCCCGAAGGTTCTCTCGCTCTGTACCGACGGTGTCGGAACAAAGATGCGTGTTGCCGATGACCTTCGTGACTGGACGACGGTTGGTATCGACTGCATTGCGATGAACGTGAACGATATGTATGTGATGAACATCGAGCCGGTGGCGTTCGTGGATTACATTGCAACCGAAGGAATCGACACCGAACAGATGATCCAGATCGGTGTCGGGTTGAACGAGGGGGCAAAACGTGCCAACATGAACATCGTGGGCGGCGAGACGGCGACACTGAAAGGTATGATTCTTGGTCTTGACCTTGCCGGTACCTGCCTTGGCGTGCAGGACCGGGAGAACGTGGTGACCGGGGAAAAGATTGTGCCGGGAGACGTGATCATCGGCGTCGCGAGTACAGGCGTTCACTCAAACGGATATACGCTTGCCCGTAAAGTTGCTACCGAAAACGGTGGATATGCGGTAAAACTTCCGTCCGGAAGATCGGTGGGTGAGGCGCTGATTACACCGACCCGGATCTATGCAGAAGTTCTGGATGTCTGCCGCGCTGCAGAGGTTCACGGGATGTGCCATATTACGGGCGGGGGTCTCCTGAACTTCCTGCGTATCAGCCACTACGGTTTTTCGATTGATGAACCGATGCCGGTTCCGGAGATTCTTCAGTGGATTGCAGAGAAAGGTGAACTTGAGACGAACGAACTCTACCGGACGTTCAATATGGGCATGGGCTTCGCCTTTATCGTTCCGCAGGCAAGTGTGGAAACTATCCTTTCGATGGTGGACGGTGCAAAAGTGGTCGGCCATGTGATTGCGGAACATAAAGTTCTGTTACAGGGTGTAGAGATCAGCTGAGTCTGGAAACATCATGACCGTTATCTATGATACCCCCCGTCTGAAGATCGAAAAAAAGCCGGTACATCTGCCGAATGGCAGGGACCGGGAGTATCTGTTTGTCGAACCGGTGGCGGCGGTCTGCATTCTGCCTATGGATGAGAGTTCGGTTTACCTCATCCGCCAGTACCGGGCGGTCATCGACGAGTACATCTATGAAGTCCCGGCCGGCGGAATGGAGGTGGAGGATACGGAACCGAAATGCGCGGCACGTCGGGAACTTGCCGAGGAGGCACGGCTTTCTGCGGAGGAGCTGATCCCCCGCGGATTTATCTACTCATCGCCGGGATTTTGTACGGAGAAACTCTGGCTGTTTGAAGCGCGGGGGCTTTCACCCCGTGAGGACCTTGACCGTGACGCAGATGAGATCATTGATGTAGTGCAGATACCCCGGGCGGAGGCTGCGGCAATGATTCAGGACGGACGTATCTGTGATGCAAAAACCATTGCGCTTCTGACCAGGTGCCTGTTTGGATATGCCTGATCAGGGTTCCGCGAATTTTTGTCTCATATACTGTTGATAAAGGCAGAGTGAACAGAGGCGGTTTTTTACATGTCATACTGCCTCCGGACCCCCGCCCCTGGGTCTCAGAGAATATCCCTGATACTTTTTTCATCGCCGGTCCGGTCAAGAATCTCGCGGGCCGCAGGATCTGTGATCAGCAGGAAGTTTGGAACGAGAGCATACGCAGGAAACAGTTTGAAAAACTCCTGCACCATCAGCTTGTTCATCGACAACAGCAGAAACTCCCGGCGAAGTTCGTCCAGATTCTCCGAATCTGCAGCCTGAACACGAGGAAGCAGATCATCTTTCAGTACTGACAGGTGACGGGCATTCAGCGTCTGCATCAGTTCCCGACTTTCAATCCCCTGAAAGTACCGGAGAATAATTCCCTGGGTAATCAGAACCAAAATCAGCAGAATGGGAAACTCACTCGGCAGAAACGAAAGCTGGGATACATATCTCGTAAGTGTCAGTCCCGGAAACAGCATCGCCCCGATAATTAACAGACCGGTAAACATCATAAAAAAACTGATGTACAGCCAGAGCTTCAGTTTGGATGCTTCACTGGCACCAGTGGTCTTCTCAGAAAGCGATTTTCCCACAAAAAACCCCGGAGTATCCGGTTCAGCAAACGAAATTTTTGTATAAAATGCCAGAATTACCACTACCTGCGCAGTAATGAGAAGCAGAGTCCGGGCAGTAATTACATTATGGATAAAGAGAAGCACCGCACAGACGAGAACTGAAATATAAATCATGGCAAATCCTTTGGCCAGCGGTTTTGCATTAATGAGAAATGCATTCCAGAAAATTTCCAGAAATGTCACCGTATTTTTCCGGACGGTGCGCAGAAGATTCGCGAGCCGCAGAAATTCCCGGATGTGAATCTGTGAACTTCCGTCCGTCAGATGCAGGGATGAGTCAGAACCCAGCGACGGAATCATCATCAGGAAAAAATAGAACATATAAATAAAAAAACTCCCGACGATCCAGAGCAGGAGAACCGTTACCGGCGAAATATCGCGCAGTGTAGACACCGCAGCCCAGATCACCAGAACTACTGCCGGAAGAGGAACAAGATATTTTGAGACGGCAAGACGGTGTTTTCCCTCCTCCAGAACGTGCCCGTACTCCCGTTCCTGCTGAATCTGCTTCGATATCCGGAGCATAAATGCGTCTTTGGTTGTCATCGGTGTCGAGTCCGCTTAACTTATTTACGTGGCGATGACCTATAATCTCTACCATTGTGAGCAGCATGGATACCGAAGCTGACAACCGAAAAAAACAGAACGTAGCCCGCCTGTCCGTATGCTCGAATCTCTTTCTGACAATTGCAAAGATTCTGACAGGTCTGTCGATCGGTTCTGTGAGTATCATCTCGGAAGGTATTCACTCGGGAATGGACCTTTTGGCATCCTGTATTGCCTACTTTTCCGTGAAAAAATCTGCAGAACCGCCGGACGCCGACCACGCATTCGGTCACGGAAAATATGAAGATGCATCCGGTCTTATTGAAGCACTCCTGATTGTCCTTGCCGCAGGAATTATCATCTGGGAAGCGGGGCATAAACTGATCTTCGGCGGTGATGCCGTTACACTGGAACTGCTGTATGCCGGTATGGCCGTGATGGCAGTCTCGGCAGGTATGAACTTCATCGTTTCCCGGAAGCTGATGAACGTAGCAAAAGAGACCGACTCCATCGCCCTTGAAAGCGACGCATGGCATCTGCGAACCGATGTTTTGACCTCCGCCGGTGTATTCGTTGGCCTGATCCTGATACAGATAACCCATCTCGTATTCCTCGATTCGGTGATTGCCATCATCGTAGCTCTCCTGATTCTCCGTGAGGCCTATACATTGATCCGCCGCAGTTTTGCAGACTTAATGGATGAAAGTCTCGATGAGGATGAGGTTATTTTGATTAAAGAGATCATCTGCCGCCATGAAAATGAGTTTACGAACTTCCACAGCCTGAAGACCCGCAGATCCGGGCCGAACCGGTTTGTAGAGTTTCATCTGATGATGCCGCATACAACACCGCTTGAGGAGGCACACGCGGTACTGAAGAAAATCGAAACAGACCTCTGGGCAGAACTTCCCCGGACCTCAGTCATTGTCCACCTTGATCCCTGTGATGCGAGATGTCACCGGTCTATGTGCAGCTTTGTGTGTAAAAAGAAACCATAATTTTTCACACTGCCTTCAGGCGCAGGCGTATACTCTGCTGAATATACTTCCCGAAAATTCCGTTCGTCACCATAATCCCGCCCAACGTATCTCTCTCACGAAGAATCAGCAGTGACTCCTTTTCATCCGAGAGAATAATTACCTCGGGCCGGCGCTGGTCATCCGCTTTTGGCAAAAATACATTCAGAATATCTTTTTCCCCCACATAGAACCGGAGATCAATCCCGGCAAACTTCTCAGGATCATTCACCACCACATACAGTCGTACCCGCTTTGCCAGGGTTCTGAGATCAGATTCATATCGTTGTACAAATGCCGGACTCTGACAGAATACAATTATTTCATCCCGGCACCTGCGGAACATCGCGCGAATCTGATTCTCCATACTCCACAGCGTATGCAGTTCATACGACCGGGATACCACCGATTCGTTCATTCTCTCCTGCTCAGCCGCCATCAGCCGGTCTGCCAGATCGTCACAGGTTCTGGCATACTCCCGCTTCAGCCGGTTGAACACACTTTCAATATCCAGCGGCGAATACAGCCTGGGGGTGCCCTCGCTCATTGCAATGAACCTCTTCTCTACCAGACACTCCAGTACTTCATATACCCGTCCCCGGGGAATGCCGGTCAATTTATGGATATCCCGTGCACTGGCAACCTGAACTTCAATCAGGGTCACATACGCCTTCGCCTCATATTGTGTAAAGCCGAATTGTTCCAGATCTGCCGCCAGTTCCGCCTGCATGCGGTACTGTTGGGATAGCAGACGTAAACAGTTTTCCGAAAAACCGTCCCTTGTTCCAGGGGCACCATATTCATATGTCGAGGCAGTCAACGCTCTATCACATATGCGATCATCCGCCAAAACACCCTTCATTCCCGGCAAACTTACCCTGCTGTTCCTTATGCTCGCGGCAATGCCGGCGCTTCTCGGAACCGCCGCCGTTGCCCCTGCGCTCCCTCTCATCAGCGCCGCATTTCCTGATGCCTCGGAAACCCTCATCTCCCTGATCATCACCCTCCCGCCGCTTGCAACCGCGGTCGCCGGATTTCTTATTGGGGCGCTCTCCGACAGATTCGGCAGAGTCAAAGTCCTCGTTGCAAGCCTCGCCCTCTTCGGGTGTGCCGGTGTCTCCGGATACTTCCTTGACTCTCTTACGGCCATCATCTTCTGGAGAATCTGGCTCGGCGTCGGTGTCGCAGGCCTCATCCCTGTGGTAAGTACACTCATCGCCGAGTATTATTCAGGCAACACCCGTGCCCGCTACCTCGGATACATGTCGGCCGCAATGGGCATTGGCGGTCTTGTCCTGCAGACCGGATGCGGCGCACTCGCAGAAATATCATGGAGAGACCCGTTCCTTATCTACCTCTTCGGCATCCTTGTCATTCCGGGAGTCCTCCTCTTCATCAGGGAACCCCGGAACACCCTCGTCCGCGAACCGGAGAGTGAACTGCCTATCTCCGAACGAAAACCCAAAGCCGTCCCGGTCAAATCGATTCTCCTTGTATACCTCACCCTCTTCCTCTCGCTTGTCATGATGTACATCGTCTCGGCAAAACTTGCGTATCTCCTTGCCCAGATCGGTTCTGTCACCTCCACCGTCAGCGGACTCCTTCTCGGCATGGTCGGACTGTTCAGCGCTGCATCAGGGTTCGTGTTCTGGCGGTTTGCAAAACACCTCACCACCATGGAAATCTTCGCCGCGATGTTTTTCCTCGAAGGACTTGGCCTCTTTCTCATCGGAACGGCACATACCCTCCCGGTAATCGCACTCGGAACAGCCCTCGTTGGATTTGGTCTCGGTCTCGGTTCGCCGACGGGATCCATGTGGCTTTCCACGGCAACGCCCACCCGGTATATGGGGAAAGTCATGGGAGGTATGACCGTCTCCATTTACGGAGGAATTTTTGCATCCTCGTTTGTCGGTGCAGAGCTTCTTGCCGTTGCCGGAAGCTATAACGGACTGTTCCTCCTGATCGGTACAATCGGTATCGGTATTGCGGTCGTGTATTTCATCGCCGCAGAACTGGAAAAGAAGTACAAGAAAGCACACACGACATAAAAACGTCAGCTCTGGAACAGTCTCCTGCCTCTGCCAACGTACGCTCCTGTTTCTGCTGGCCGCGGCAATACCGGACATCTGCTGTACGGTAAATCTCCTTTTTTGGTACAATCTCCACCATTAATACCCCGCGGGCCCATCATATACATATCCGTCAGATTCCCGACGGACAACTCATACAGGAGAATACCAACATGTTTTGCCAGCAATGTGAAGAAACTGCCCGAGGCCTCGGCTGTACCGCCGGAGGTGTCTGCGGAAAAAGCCATGAAACCGCCTGTTATCAGGACGCCGTAAACTTTGTCCTCTCCGGCCTCGCCTACCGGAAACTCCACCAGCCGTCAGGGATAAAAGTCCCCGCTAACACCGCAGCACAGGACAAAGCCGTCGTTGAAATCCTCTTTGCCACCCTCACCAACGTCAACTTCGACAAAGACCGGTTCAAAAAATATCTCAAAACCCTCATCGCCTACCGGGACGCATACCCGAAAATCCCCGGAGAACCAAAAGAATGCGCGTGGATACCGGCATCCGAAGAGGAAATCCTCCACCTTGAAGGAGGGATCGGACTCCTTGCAATCGAAGACGACAACGAACGATCCCTCTTCTCCCTCCTCCTCTTCGGCCTCAAAGGCATGTGTGCCTACTACTCCCATGCTGAAGTCCTCGGAAAAACCGACCCTGAGATCGTCGCATTCATCTACAAAGGCCTTTCCTCCCGCTTTGAACAGCATACCATCGCAGAACGGACCGACCTCGTCCTCGAATGCGGCAGAATCGGTGCGAAAGTCCTTGCTCTCCTCGACGAAGCCAACAAACACTACGGAACCACTGAACTCACTACCGTCAACTGCGGTGTCGGCAAAAAACCGGGCATCCTCGTAACCGGTCACGACCTCAAAGACCTGGAAATGCTCCTTGAACAGACAAAAGGAACAGGCATCGACATCTACACCCACGGAGAAATGCTGATTGCCCATGCCCACCCTGCTTTCAAAAAATATCCCAACCTCATTGCCAACTACGGAACCTCCTGGGCAAACCAGAAAGACGAATTCCCGAACTTCAACGGCCCGATCCTCTTCACCACCAACTGCCTCGTCCCTCCGCCGGACCAATACCGGGGCAGAATATTCACCACCGGCTCCGTAGGATTTCCTGGAGCAGTCCACATTCCGGAAAAAGCAGACGGTCAAAAAGATTTCTCAGCCCTCATCGCCCTCGCCAAAAAATGTGAACCGCCAAAACCTGCACAGGAAACCAAAGGTCTCCTCACCGGAGCGGGTCATGACGCAGTTCTCGCCCTCGCACCGAAGGTTCTGGACCTCATCAAAAAACAGAAAATCTGCAAATTCGTCGTCATGGCAGGATGCGACGGCCGCCACAAAGAACGCTCCTACTACACCGAGTTTGCAAAAGCACTGCCGAACGACGTCATCATCCTCACCGCAGGCTGTGCCAAGTACCGCTACAACCGCCTTGACCTAGGAGACATCGACGGAATTCCCCGTGTGCTTGACGCAGGCCAGTGCAACGACTCATACTCCCTCGTTGTCATCGCTACTGAACTTGCAAAAGCTCTCAACGTCCCGCTCGACAAACTCCCGCTTGCCTTCAACATCGCATGGTATGAACAGAAAGCCATCCTTGTTTTCCTCACCCTCCTTGCCCTCGGCATCAAAAACATCATGATCGGGCCAAACCTCCCTGCATGTCTGTCACCTGACGTACTCAGCACCCTCGTCAAAACCTTTGGCGTACAGAAAAACACCACCGTTGCAGAAGACATGAAAAAACTGGGGCTTAGTCAGCCCTGACATCCTTTTTTATGCAGCTTTTCGGGACGAAAGCTCATACATCTTGGAAAAGACCGCCACGGAAGCGGTCACCAGAATCAGAATGCCAACCGCTGTCGGCGTCTCCATCACCAGATACAGACCCATACCGTCCGCAGTCAGCATCAGCATCAGAATCATGTGAATAAGTCCGACAATCACTGCTATCAGCGTCGCCGTCAGAACCGTAATCAGCGGACGGAACCACACATAGAGAACACTCGCAAGAATCCCGGCAATAAGTGTTGCAAGACAACAGGGAATCATCGTCGGTCCGCCCAGCAAAAACCGGTACCCTGCACCGATAACCGCAGCCCCGATTCCTACTACCGGACCAAACCACACACCTCCGGCAATCACCGGGGCGTCACGGACATTCAGCAGAGCACCATTAAAGTTCATACTGGTTGCCGTCCCGATAATAGAAAAAATGCCGAAAATCAGAGCGCCCAGCATCCCCCGAACCCACTCAGGAAGTTTGCTGTGCTTTTCATCCAGCAGATGAGTCTTTCCGAATACCAGCCCCGCCAGAACCGCAATTCCCATATTTATCGCAATTAATATTGAGAACTGAAAAAGTATATCCATAACAGTACTCACCTGTGGATACCTATTGATCTCTCCAAGTATTAGATTCTATCGGCAAATTTCAGATCATCAGATAACTAATGTCAGTATTCCATTTACCATCCCTTTGAAATACTCTAACCAAAGACGGATACCCACCAGTCACATGTTTCAACCGCTCCGCATCCACCGGCCCTGACAGTACGAACTCCGCATGCATCGTACCCCTGCGGTTAACAGGAATAATTGTCAGAGATGTGGGCCGGACATCCACAGGCAAAGCACGAACTACACTCTGCAGATGATGAGCGATCTGCACTGTCTGTGTCCGGTCCAGTGTCCAGGTCCGTCCACAGTCCAGCAAAAGTCCCGAAATTTCAGATGCCGCATCCCCCGACTGAAACACCCGTGACATCTGTCGCGGCAGACCAATTTTAAACAGCAGACCGAGCAGCACCGCAAAAATTGTTCCCGACGTCAGAGGCGATGCAAACGCGAGGATTACCATCTCCGGCAGCTCTGCATACAAATACGGACACATCACCGATGACACCCCGATAAGAATCGGCAGAATCACCACAAACGTCCGCCGGTTATCCAGCATCCGGGCCGACAGACTCTGTACCCCGCTCAGCATAATAAACGCAATCGCATAAATCACCACCGCGCCCATAATCGGTTCCGGGAGAATATGGAAAAACCACCCGATTGCAGGCAAAAAACCGCAGACAATCAGAAACACACCCAGACCAAACCCGATACTCCGTGACGCAATCCCTGTCCCCGCAATCAGTCCCGTATTCGACGCAGATGACCCGATCCCAATTCCACCGATTGCCCCGCAGACCGCTGCCCCGAGTCCCTCTGAAAAAATACCGCGCCGCAGTGTATTCTGATTTTTTGTTCCCGTATACTCGTCCAGCATCGCAATATTTCCCACCGACTTCAGCATCACACACAGCATACCAATCGCAAACGGTACCATCAGAACAGGATCAAACTGATAACTCACAATGCCGACAGGATTTGGAACGGAAACCAGCGGAAGATCACCAAGTCCTGAAAAAGCCGCAGGTGTCAGAACCCCGAGCAGCACCGATGAGATAAGTCCGATCAGAATTCCGATCAGCAGTGCATAAAATCGGAAAATCTTCTGAGGTAAAATACTCAGCATGATCATCGAACCCAGCGTAATGACTCCCACCAGCGTGGATGCAGGGTCCAGTGGACCGGTATCCACACTGCCGAAGAACAGCGGAAACGCAAACGGAATTATCGCAACCCCGAGCATGAACATGACAACACCTGTAACCTCCGGCGGAAATACCACCCGGAAAAAACGGGTCAGTCTGCTCACGATCATTTCCAGAATCCCGGTAAAGATCATCATTCCGTAGAGCAGCGGCAGACCGCCGGCGGTCGCAGCCAGCATTGATGCCGGAAGATAGGATGAGTTAGGCACCATCGGAAAAATATATCCGCAGCCGGTATACTTCCAGGCTTCAAGGATAGTCGCAATCCCGGACCCGATCAGTGTCGCACTGATAAGAAACGATGTCATATCCCCGCCGCCGCCGGCAATCATCTTCGTAATGATTACAGGGTATGTCATATACACGGCCAGAACAAAAAAATGCTGGAGAACACTCAGTACAAGGACCATCGGCGGCACATGATCCTCAACATTGTACACCGGACGGTCTCCGTAGTCCATGATGACATCATTTGCCGAAAATACTATTTAACAGTTCGGAGACCTACACGCCGCCAAAGAGATCATAGTGTATATATACGATATACACAATATACTATGTGGAGGTACGCGTGAACATCATTATCAGTAACGCAAGCGACAAACCGATCTACGAGCAGATCACCACCCAGATCAAACGCCTGATCATCAGCGGCGAACTGCCCGAAGGAAGTCCGCTTCCCAGCATGCGTCTTCTCGCAAAGGAACTGAGAATCAGTGTCATTACCACAAAGCGGGCATACACCGATCTGGAACGGGACGGTTTCATCGAAACCGTCACCGGAAAAGGCAGCTTCGTTGCCGGAAAAAACGCAGAAATAATTCGCGAAGAACAAATGCGGCACGCAGAGGAGTATCTGCAAAAAGCCGCAGACATCGCCCGCGAAAGCGGGATAACCCTTGACGAACTTACCGAATCTCTCAGTCTCATCTATCACGGAGAGTAGATACTGTATGGAAAATGCTATAGAAATCAGAGAAATGAACAAAACCTACCCAGACTTCGCTTTACACGATGTCACGTTCACACTTCCCCGTGGAAGTATTATGGGATTCATCGGAGAAAACGGGGCAGGAAAAACCACCACGATTAAAACAATGCTGAATGTCGCCCTGCGAACATCAGGTATGGTCCGCATCCTCGGTATGGATATTGACACGCAGGAAAAGGAGATCAAGGAGAGAATTGGCGTGGTATTTGATGAATGCTGCTTCCACGACAACCTCACTCCCTGCGACATTTCCCGAATCATGGAAAATATCTATCAAAAATGGGACGGCCAGCTATATCAACAGTACCTCACCCGCTTCCACCTCCCGGACCGGAAAAAGATCCGGGAGTTCTCGCGCGGCATGAAAATGAAACTCAGTATTGCTGTAGCCCTCGCACACCAGCCCGACCTCCTCATCCTCGATGAAGCAACCAGCGGTCTTGACCCCGTCGTCCGGGAAGAAATTCTCGACATCTTTCTTGAGTTCATTCAGGATGAAAATCATGCAGTTCTCCTCTCCTCCCACATCACCAGTGATCTCGATAAAATCGCCGATTACATTACCTTCATCCATGAAGGAAAAATTATTTTCTCCCGCCCCCGCGATGAACTGCTCGACGATATGGGCATCGTAAAATGTGGAACTGAAGACTTTGCCGCTCTCGAAAAAACCGATGTCGTCCGGTACCGGAAAAACCAGTTCGGCTGTGAAGTTCTCATCAAAAACAAAGCGCGGTTCAGTGCCGCACATCCGGACCTCATCCTTGATCCCGTAACCACTGAAGCGATCATGCTTTTCTACTCCCGGGGGGAGGAAGCATGAACGGTCTCCTTTCCAAAGATTTTCTGAATCTCAGATCCACCTTCAAAATGTATCTGGCCTTTCTCGCAATCTTTGGAATCATCTTCATTCCGTCCGGAAACCCGCTGGCCGTGTATATCCTCGTCATTATGTTCGGTGCAACCATTCCAATGACCGTACTCAGCTTTGACGCCGCCGCAAAATGGGACCGGTATGCCCTCACGATGCCGGTAACCCGGAACGAGATTGTCAGAACCAAATACCAGATCATGCTGATGCTCACCGTTCTCGGCGTCGGTATCGCCACAGCCCTCACCGGTATCATCAGCCTTCTCAGTCCCGGTCACCTCACGCTCGGTATCATTGACACGGCCTCCCTTCTCCTCTTCCTCCTCATCACCGGTTTCCTCATAGGCAGCATCGTGCTTCCGGCAGCCTACAAATTCGGAGTGGAGAAAGCACGATACATCGCAATCATCGGCGCTCTCGGCCCGATGATCCTTGTCATCGGCCTGCTCACACTGGTTGACGTATCGCAGGGACCGCTGGACACAGTACTTCTCAACACCGTCCTCGGCATCGCCGCCGGAATCGCTGCGGTGGTCGTCTGGATATCCTATCGGATTTCAGTCCGGATATACGCAGCACAGGAGTTCTGAACCGGATGAATCCCCTCCTCAGAAAAGATCTCATCTGCCTAACCCCCCTCATCAGACTCCTCTATCCGATACTTACCGCAATGGCCGTCCTCCTCACGTTCATCGGTATCTCCTACATAGCAATCGCCTTTCTGATCCTTTCAGGTCCCATCCTGCTGCTCTACACCATCACATGGGACAGAAAAGCCGGCTGGGATACATATGCACTCAGCACGCCGGTCCTGCGGGACGACCTCATCACCGGAAAATATCAGTTGTTCCTCCTCCTCATCGGAGGAGGGGCACTCCTCTCACTGATACCGGTCCTCATTGATGCTTCCGGCACCCTCATCCATTTCTTCCCCGGGCCGGATGCCGGAATCATACATCTCATACTGATCGCCGCCTCCCTCCTATGTGGCAGCATCATCTGTCTTGCGACCTACGCACAAAAAAGCGGAGCCGTTGCCCTGTATCTCAGTAACTTCCTCCCCTACCTCGTATTCGCCGGGATTGCACTCCTCTATCCAGCGGCCGCTCCCTACCGGGACATTCTCCCGCCGATCAGCACAGCCGCACTCATCCTCGCAATTATCGGCACTCTCGCCGCATGGAAGATCACCCAGAAAACCTATACAAAAAAAGATGTATAACTCTCTCAAATCTTCTTTTCGAGAGCTTTTTCCACAATTTTAATCGCGCACAGATCGCCGCACATTGAACAGGTCTCACAGTCGCCGTCGCGGTCATGCACCGCCCGGGCATGGTCCCCGAACATCGCCAGGGCATACTGTTTCTCCCAGTCCAGCGTCCGGCGTGCCTCCGCCATTGCCGCCTGGCGCGGAAGTTCCGCCGCACGATTCCGGGTCAGATCACCCACATGGGCCGCAACCTTCGCAACCCGTGTTCCTTCCACAATATCCTCAATATCCGGCAGTGCCAGATGCTCGGACGGCGAAACCATACACAGGAAATCCGCACCCGCAGCAGCGGCCGCGGCACCGCCGATCGCTCCTGTAATATGATCATAGCCCGGCGCGATATCCGTCACCAGCGGCCCTAACAGATACAGCGGCGCAAAATCCGTGATCTCCTTAATCATCTTCACATTATAGGCGATCTCATTGTAGTCCATATGACCCGGCCCCTCAATCATCCGCTGGACACCGTTCGTCTGGGCAACACGGGCAAGTTTCCCGAGAGTCAGATACTCCTGTGACTTCGCCAGCTTCCCGGAATCCACGTACGCCCCCGGCCGCATCCCGTCACCGAGGGAAAGCGCAATCTCATACTCATCCAGAATCTCCAGCAGATACTCATACTCCGAAAACAGCGGATTTTCCTCACCGGACGCAAGCATCATCGCCACATGGAACGAACCTCCCCGGGACACAACTCCCATCACCCGGGGATCAAGCCGCAGCGCCTCCACCACCTCACGGTTCACCCCGCAGTGCAGCGTCATAAAATCCACACCCTGCTCCGCCTGTTCCCGGATAACCCGGAACAGCAGATCAGCATCCAGATCCACCACATTTCCCGCTCGGCGAACCGCCTCATAGACCGGTACCGTTCCGACCGGAATCGGCAGCTCCAGAATATTTTTCCGCATTGATGCAAGATCGCCCCCGGTGGAAAGGTCCATAATGGCGTCGGCACCGTTGGCAATCGCCGCGTTTGCCTTTTCCATCTCCATCGCCGGATCACACCGGTGACCCGACGTCCCGATATTCACATTCACCTTCACCCGTGTCCCTTCCCCGATCGCACACGGAGTATAGGGACGGCGGGCATTCGTAAGAAGTATTGTCCTGCCGCTGAGAATCAGTCGTGCAAACGCCTCAGGTTCCATACCTTCGGCACGTGCAGCTTCGGCAACACCGGAGAGATCTCCGGTCCGGCAGTCGCGGATCAGTGAGTGCATGCGAATATATCATTTGTCCTCCCGACTCATTATACTGTATGAGTGAACCCATTCGCTGGCTGCGGGAAATCGGCTGGCGTGCCAACTCCTATGTCGCGGGGTCCGTCCTCGTCGATGCGTCCCAGCCGGTTACCGCAGTCGAACCCTGGAAAGACCAGATTGAAGCAATCGTCCTCACCCACGGTCACTACGACCACATGGCAAACCTGCGCAGCCTCGCCGAACTCTGCAAGGCCCCGGTCTATATCGGAGAGTACGACCTCCCGTTCCTCAACGATGACGAACTTTGCCTCGCAAGACATTTCGGGGAACACGCTCCCGGCATTACCGCCTCTGCGTTGAAGGATGGAGATATTATCGGTGAGTTTACCGTTCTCCACACACCCGGTCACACTCACGGCAGTATTTGTCTCTACCGTGAGGAGGACGGTGCCCTGATCGCCGGAGACACCCTCTTCCCGCACGGCTCGTTCGGCAGAACCGACCTGCCGACCGGCAGTCACGCAGACCTCGTCGCCTCCATCAACCGCCTTGCCGCTCTCCGCATCGACTCGTTGTGGTGCGGTCATGACATGCCCGTCCCGTCCGGTGCCATGCGGGACGTGCTCCTCTCGCAGGCGGAAGTCCCCCGCTATGGATAAGGGCGTCTACTGCCTGATGCTGGAGTGCACGGCGCCGCAGACGATTCGGATCGGCGCTCTCGGCGAGCGGGAGTTTGTTCCCGGCTGGTACCTCTATGCCGGTTCCGCCCTCGGCAGCGGCGGACTCTCCCGCGTGAGCCGTCATATCCGGTTTTACCGCGAACAGTACCGCACGGCCAAGTGGCACATTGATTATCTCATGGCCTCAGACGTCATCCGGCTCCGCAAAGTGGTCTGCGCAAAAACGGAATCTGATCTGGAATGCATACTCGCCGCCGCCATCGGCGGTGACGGTGTTGCCGCCTTCGGCTGCTCGGACTGCGACTGTGCGACGCATCTCTTTTACCGGCGGGATATGCCGGAAGCGGAAGTCCTGACCGCGTTTACGCGGACAGGACTCTGCGGTGTGGTACACGAAGTGGATGAATCGTAAAAAAAGGAGAGAATCACTCTCTCCGCAAAAGAAACACACCGGCCGCAGCACACCCGGCAAGAATACCTGCAAGCGGCACTGGAACCGCGGCTGCGGACGGCACAACATCGCCGGACGACGAAACATTCCCGCCTGCGGACACCGTAACCCTCTCGTCAATCAGATTACTCTCTACCACCAGCCAGGAAAGCTGTTTTGCGGGGAACTCCTCATACCACAGATTTTCCAGCGGACTCTCCCCGAACGTGAACGGAGTGCCTGCAACCGTCGTGATCGTATCCTCCTCTTCATTATAGACCAACAGATCCGGCACAAACACATCTCCGGGAAGGAGATCCGTAGTATCCCACAACTGCAGACTCACCAGACCGGTCGCCTCATCCCGGAAAACCGCGGTCACCTGCATGCGGAGAACGTTCCACGCTGCCGGATCAAGAAGTACCATGATCATCGACGCATGCGTATCCTCCGCACCGTCCACTACCCGCGTCAGATTACCTTCAATTGAGTAAATCTCCCGCAATTTCCCATTTTCATACATCGTACCCGCATACTTCATACTGATAAGCACATCCTCTCCCCCACTGTTCAGTACAAACCATTTCCCGTCCCAGTCGCAGGGATAATACTTGCCGGTCGGCACCATCTTCCAGATACCGTCGTCCGACTCGTTGTAGATCTTCTCCAGCGGCCGCTCTCCGATCACAATATCGGATCCGTTCACCGTGTAGAGATACCCCGCGGTCGTCTCGGTGATACCGGAGTCATCGTTTTCCTCCTCATCACCTTCCTCATCAGGTGTCTGTGCCGCCTCGGCTGATGCGACAACCTGTGCGACGTACGTAGTGTAAAAACCATGCCATCCTCCGTTTTTCAGCGACACCGCCTCTCCCAGCACCTCATTTCCCGGAGTGGTGGAGTTGTAGAGGTAGGGGAAAGAAGTTACGGCAATGCCTTTGGCAGAGGAATACTGACCGTTGCCTGTGGCGGTAAGTACCGCCGCATCAACTGCTGTCATCAGGTCTCCTGCGGCAGAGTGCAGCTCTCCGTTCGCAGTATTGACATAGATGTTTTCGGCAAACTGCCACAGATCAATGGTGACTGGAGTGTCCGAACCACTACTGGCACCAAATACCTGGGTTTTATGGTAAGCGTCACTAATTGCCGGAACTGAGTTGGCAGAGGACAACGCATGCTTTAGAGCGGTACCAAAGGTGTTCAGCGCGTCCACCACTCCCGGCACCTTCTCAGACTCGATCAGCGCATACGTAGTTACCTGTTCGTTCCGGGAGATTTCGAGGATCTGTTCTCCGAATTCCCGGGGGGATATTGCCGGATATTCGGACAGCACCCGGCCAAGTTTCGTGTAATTTATCGCATTCGCGTTAATAACCTGCTCGGCTGCGATCAGATAGTCTGCGTGATCACTCAGGATGCTGCATGCTTCTACCGTGCCCATAAGGCAGGCGTGCATAATGATCATGTCATAGTTCCTGCCCAATAGACCGTTGGCCATATCCGGCAGTGACAGCATGGTATTGGTTACGGTGTTCTTTCCGTATCCGGCGGCTCCTCCTCCATGATCCAGAAAGATGAGATACGTGTTCGCATCAGTGAGGTTTGTGCGGTACTGATAGGTTTCAGCAGCGGCAAGCGCTTTCTGCAGGCCGCCGGGCGTGGAAATGTCTGCATCAATCCGCTCCAGAACGTCGGCATCCTCACTCACGTTTCCGTTGTGGTCTGCCAGATCATCATACAAAAGGGATGCGTTGGTTACGGTGATGCCGTTGTCCCAGCCGATTTTTCCGGATCCGCCGTAGATGATCAGCATCTCTCCTGCGTCCGGGTTCCAGCTGGACGCCATATCCTGCATAAGGGCGGACATCTCACCGTGTTCGGACTCAAGATCGGCTCCGACAATGTAGATTATGAGATAATTCTTCGCGGTTCCGCTGTCTGTTACGGCAGCCGCAGCAGGTACGATGCAGAATACAATCAGCAGCAGTACAAGAACCGCAGACAGAGTCCGGATTTGTTGTGGGTTTTTAGGGATCAATGGTTTCTCCTCTCTTGTATCAGGGAATAAGGACGGCATGGTATATTAATCCACGATGCCTCTGTTATTCCGGCATTCCCAGCCGGTCACCGACCGCCAGATAATGCCCGTTCACCAGCTCAAAGCCCGGCATCTCCCGTTTTCCTTCCGGTTTCGCCGAAAGAATACACACCGCCCCCGCCCCGGTCAGCACAACCGGCCCTTTTTTCTTCAGAACATCCGCCACCGTCCCGGGCGCACCCGCATACGTCCCGGACACCCGCTCGCTCCGGTAGATCAGCAGCCGCTTTCCGTCCGGCAGCCGGGTGTTCGCACACGGTGCGGGCGACAGTCCCCGGATGCGGTTGTGTACAATTCCCGCCGGCATCGTCCAGTCAATCACACACTCCTCCTTCGTAATCGACGGCGCAAACGTCGCAGCCGCCGGATTCTGCGGCACTGCACACACCCCGTCGCACGCAATCAGATCCAGCGCCTCCATCAGCGCCTCCGCACCGAGAGCCGCAAGCCGGTCGTGCAGCTCCCCGAACGTCTCATCATCTCCCACGGAAAGCGCCTTTGAAAGAATCACATCCCCTGCATCCAGCTCGGGAGTTATATACATAATCGAAACCCCCGCCTCCGGATCACCGTTCAGAACCGAATACTGCATCGGAGCCGCCCCCCGGTACCGGGGAAGAAGCGATCCGTGAATATTAATCGTCTTATGCGGCGGCAGATGAATAATCTCCTCAGGAATCATCATCCCGAACGCCACCACCACAGTCACATCAGGCCGCAGTGCCGCAAACTCCGCCACAAGGGCGGGATCCTTCAGAGACTCTGGCTGAAACACCGGAATACCATGCGCCAGAGCAAACTCCTTCACCGGCGAAAACTGAATCTTATTCCCCCGGCGGTTGGGCTTATCCACCCTGGTCACCACACCGACAATCTCATGAACCGCAATCAGCCGTTCCAGCGACGGAACCGCATATGCAGGCGTCCCCATAAACAAAATCCGCATTATACCTCCTCCGGATGCGGCTGACTGCTCAGTTTCTCCAGATCCCGGGCGATCAGTTTCCGGGCAATCGGCGTAATCCGATCCACAAACAGCACGCCGTCAAGATGATCATACTCATGCTGGAATACCCGTGCCGGATAATCCTTGAGATCCTCCTCGATCGTTTCACCGGCCTCATTCTGATACCTGACGGTGATCCGTTTTGGTCTCCGGACTTTTTTATGAATGCCCGGAACGGAGAGACAGCCTTCTTCCATCTCCACAGTGGAGTTTCCGCTGGACAAAATCTCCGGATTGATCACTTTCCGGACCCTGTCCCCTGCATCCATCACAAAAAACCGCCGGGCAATCCCGATCTGCGGAGCCGCAAGACCGACCCCGCGACTTTCCCGCATAAACGGTATCATTTCGTCAAGAAGACGGCACAACTCCGGCGTAATCGCTTCAACCGGCTGGGCGATATCCGAGAGAACCTTCTCCCCGTAAATATAGACCCGCATATCTGCTGATAGTATTGGGCGGCGGCATACATCAACACTCCCCCGGACACGGAACAGGATATATCTTGGTTGTAAGAAACATCCATGATACATTTCTCTATAAACTGCAAAAAAAGCAAATATATCAGCATATCCGGGGGAACACCGCTGTGACCACTCTTCCCGGGAGGAAACATATGCTGCATCACACAGCAAAATACCTGTTTTACCTTGCCGCAGCCTCAGGCAGCGGGATATACGGGATCGTTTCCGGAGATGAGATTCTTTGGATGTATGTGGGTATCCCGAAGATGATTTCCGGAGATGGGATTCTTTGAGTGTATGTGGGTAACCACGGAACAGCACAGAACACACAGAATTCCACGGAAAAAACACAGAATACCGCCGCTACGCGGCTTACGGAAAGACTAAGGAAGTGGGATGCTTCGGGCGTATTTCGTAGTTTTTCTACGGTATGACAAGATTGCATTTTGCGCAGGGGTCATGGAAAAAAAGATTATACCAGCACCTCACTCATACGAACAGCGGTTACGAAAAACCAGTCAACCCCCACCGGTTCAACGTTTAGCATATAGATCAGTACAGTCTCTTCGGTATCTTCGTACTCGCACAGATATATCGCACCTCCCCCGTTCTTTGCAAGCATAACCAGCTCTCTCCCGATAGAGTTCCCGTAAATATCCGTATACATCAGCCCACTCTCTCCTACAGCATCCGGATACCGCGAGGAAGCAAGAAGATTTCCGTCATAATCCATTCCGAATATCCAGAACTCTTTTCCTTGCGTATACACACTGGAGAATGCGTCCGGTTTTTGCATCTCCTGCAGGGTTGCATCCTTTCCATGGTCGCGGACGTACGCAGCGACATCAAGTACCGGATACAGCATCGCATCCCGATACCTCATATCCACCTTCGCAACATCCTCACTCAGGGGTGAGAGTGCTGCAATAAACCAGGACGTTGCATCACCGACCGGCAGCACATACGCATGACCGAACAGTGTTTCCTCGGGAACTTCCAGATCAGTTACCGGGTAATACTCACTACAGAAACCTCCCCCGTGGTGTGCCCGGTAGATCATGTCCCGGATTGTCCGCACCCCGTACACGTCACGCGTACTGCGGTAGTTACTGCCGACAGACTTTTGTGAGAGCGAGTCGGCAAGCAGATCTCCCTCAAAGGTAAAGGCCATGAGTCGGCAGTCAGCGTTCTGACTGTTGATATAGTCCAGAGCTTCTTCCTGCGTATGGGTGTTTGCATACGACACCGCATCCCGGACAATCGTTGTCAGCTGCTCCTTGTCGGATACCCGGATTGCATCCTGGCGAATTCCCGACAGATTATCCGGCCTGCTGACCATATAGGTCACCTGCTCTCCCATATAGGTTCCCTGCATCCATGCACCGGTTTCCGTGAGCCTCTGTCTGGAAAAGCCGAAAAAGTCTGCATACGGGATCTGATACCGAATGCCGCCGGTAGTATTCGCACGGAAAAGATCGGTCAGCCCGAATCCTGGATTTGTGGCATCGATGGAGTTTCCGATGGCAGAGGAACGGGAACTGTACAGCACCGTTCCGTCAGGCCGGACTACATAGAAGATATAGGAACTGTCAGCCCCGGATTGGCCATACACATATTTGACAGCCACATACGGATCGCATGCCTGCATCCAGTATCCCAGATATTTTCCGTCCGCAGCGTACATCGGAACTGCCAGGGTAATCAGGTTGGTATCTCCCTCCACATAGAAGGGACCGGCGAAGATAGTTGTTGTATTGACGAAATCGGACTCCTGATATTCAGGGAAGGGATATACAGTGTAGTTCCGGTTTTCCAGCAGGACACTGATTCGTTCGCCGGTTTCCGCATTATAGTAGACTGTCGAATGAATCAGCGGGAACTGGGCATAATACTTCAGCAGCCAGGTGTGAATCGTCGGAGTATCCGCCTCACCGGAGAGCAGAAGTGTCTGAAGCTCTGCAACCTGTGCCAGCATGTCGTCGGTCAGACGCTGCTCTGCTTTCGTGAAGGTCTGAAGACTCTCCAGCATTTCCGGAGATGCAGCAATTCGTTCGACCGGTTGTGTTTCTGACGAAACCTGCGGAGCAACACACCCTGCCGCAGATAACAAAAGAACTGCTACCAGTGTAAGCACAAGCCATTTCCCATATGTACCCCTAAATGGTTTCTCACCTAATATCCGATGTATTGTTGATTTTTATACACCTTAATCGTTTGGTCAAAATGGACATATACTGCCAAAAAAAGAGGTATATTTGGGAAATAAGAGAAATCTCCGACTGAATTTTGCGGGAAACGAATCCGGGACTGATCACTTTCGGAACTGATAGGTATCTCTGTTGTGAACACGATTGTGGCATGGATCATTTGAGACAAAGAAAAGAGGCAGCTGAGATGGAAAGGGCGCGATCTCATCTCTTTCCGGAATGCTATATTTAAAACATTTGTAACTCTGCGAATTATTTCAAATCTGAAATCTCGTGTAATCAGGATATATTTCAAAATAAAGAGAAATAATCGTCGGAAAGATATGTAATGGATATGTAATACCTCCCTCTCCCAAATCACTATCTATGAGCACTGCCAACATATACAGACACGATAGAGGGAAAAACTGTGAAAGAAATCACCGAAAGCTACGTTCCAGCTAACGTAGAATCCAACGTTCGTACCTACTGGAACGATCACAACACGTACCGGAAAACCCGGGAGTTCCGCTCTGCAGGACAGCCTTGGCTGTTTGTTGACGGCCCGCCCTACACCACCGGTTACATTCACCTCGGGACTGCCTGGAATAAAATTCTCAAAGACAGTATCCTGCGCTATCACTCTATGACCGGCAAAAATATTATTGAATGTGCCGGCTACGACATGCACGGCCTCCCGATTGAGGTCAAGGTCGAAGAAAAACTCGGCTTCAAAAACAAGGCAGATATTGAAAAGCACGGCGTTGCAAACTTTATTGAGGAGTGCCGCGAGTTTGCCCTCACCCACAAAGACCTGATGTCCGATCAGTTCAGAAATCTTGGTGTCTGGATGGACTTCGATAATCCCTATCAGACCATTGACTCTGGGTACATTGAGGCTGCCTGGTATACCCTTAAACGATGTGATGAGGAGAATATGCTTGAACGCGGCAGCCGGGTTGTTAACTGGTGCCCTCGTTGCGGTACTGCGATTGCCGATGCGGAGGTTGAGTACTCGGATGAGACCGATCCTTCGATCTTCGTCAAGTTCCCGATTGCAGGGAAAGATAACGAATTCCTCGTCATCTGGACCACTACGCCCTGGACCCTCCCCGCCAATGTCGCCGTCGCCGTTGGAAAAGATTTCGTCTACGCCAAAGTCCGGGCTGTAAAGGACGGGGTCTCCGAAGATCTCTGGATTGCCAAAGACCTCGCCGAGCAGATTCTTAAATATGGAAAATATCAGGATTACTCGATTCTGGAAACAAAGACCGGGGCGGAACTTGCCGGAACCCAATACACCTCCCCGCTTGCCGGGTCTGTTCCCCTCCAGAGCCAGATTGAACACCGGGTGGTTCTCGCGGACTACGTCGCGATGGAAAACACCGGAATGGTTCATATCGCTCCCGGTCACGGGTGGGACGACTACCTCGTCGGGCTGAAAGAGAATCTGCCGATTATCTGCCCGGTTGACGGCAACGGGAACTTTACCTCAGACGCCGGTGTGTTTGTGGGCCGGTACGTCAAGGACGAGGAGACTAACAATGCGGTGATCGAAGCCCTCGGTTCTGCGATGCTTGCGAAGCGCAAGATTACCCACCGGTACGGTCACTGCTGGCGGTGTAAGACGCCAATTATCTACCGTGCGACGTCCCAGTGGTTCCTTAAAGTTAAGGATATCCGTGACAAGATGCTCACTGAGATCGCTGATGAGGTTACGTGGTATCCGGATTGGGCCGGCTCTGCCAGGTTCCATGACTGGATTGAGGAGGCACGCGACTGGTGTATTTCCCGTCAGCGGTACTGGGGTATTCCGATTCCAGTCTGGGTATGTCCGGTCTGTAACAAGTATCATGTTGTCGGCCGGTACTCAGAGCTTGAGAAGCTGTCCGGTCAGAAGATGACCGATCCCCACCGGCCGTATGTGGATGATATCACAATTCCCTGTGAGTGTGGTGGAACGATGCGGCGGGTGCCGGATATCTTTGATGTCTGGTATGATTCCGGTGTTGCCTCATGGGCAGTTCTGAATTTCCCGCAGGAGACTGAAGCCTTTGCCAAAGACTGGCCGGCGGCGTTTATTCTTGAAGGTCATGACCAGACCCGCGGCTGGTTCTATTCACAACTGGCACTCTCGACGTTTGTGTTCGGGAAATCTCCGTATAAGTCGGTGCTGATGCATGGATTTGCACTGGATGCAAACGGAAAGAAGATGAGTAAGAGTCTCGGTAATGTGATTGCTCCGGAGGATGTTATCCCGAAGTTCGGGGTGGATGTGCTGCGGCAGTACATCCTTTCGGCGAGTGCCCCGTGGGATGATCTCCGGTTCTCGATGGAGGGTGTGAAGACGACCCACCGGATGTTTAATGTGCTGTGGAATGTGTATAAGTTCCCGCTGCCGTACATGCAGCTGGACGGGTATACTCCGGCAGTTTCCGAAGACGCAGTATGGGATCCGTCCGTCGTCGAGGACCACATTGCGGAGTTCTGCCGTGAGGACCGCTGGCTGGTGAGCCGGGTGAATTCGCTTGCGGAAACGGTTACGAGGGAGATGGAGGTCTGTAATCTGCATCGGGCAACACGGCCGATTGCGACGTTTATTCTTGATGAACTATCCCGCTGGTATGTGCAGCTGGTGCGGCCCCGGATGTGGCTTGAGGAGGAGTCGGTTTCCAAGAAGCAGGCGTATGATACGATGTATTATGTGCTTCGCCGGCTGATGACGATTCTCGCACCGTTTGCGCCGCATATCACGGAGGAAATGTATCAGAATCTGAAAATGTCGGGTGATTCTGAGTCGGTGCATATGCAGGACTGGTTCTGTGGTTCGGCAGATCTCATCGATTCCGTCCTGGAAGAGGAGATGGCGATTGTTCAGGAGTTTGACGAGGCTGTTGCGAATGCACGTCAGAATGGTAAAAGGAAGGGACGCTGGCCGGTCGGGGAGATAGTGGTGGCAACATCGTCGGATGCCGTCATGAATGCGATCACGGTGATGAATGATATGTGTTGCGACCGGGCGAATGCAAAGTCCGTTCGTGCCGTCCACGGTATCTGGGACCGTGTGGAGTGGACTGCTCTGCCGGTGATGAAGGTTATCGGGAAGCAGTTCGGTCGCGATGGTCCGAAGGTGAAGGCGTTCATTGAGGGTTCGGACGGTTCGGTTCTGCAGGCTGCCCTTGCCCGCGACGGGAAGGTCACGATGGAACTGGACGGATTTTCCGCTGAGCTGACTGCTGACCACATGGTGTTCGAGGAACGGATGCCGGAGAATGTGTTTTCTTCGCCGCTTTCGGAGGGAAGTATGGTGTATGTGGACGTTACCTTAACGCCGGAGCTTGAGTCTGAGGGGTATGCCAGAGAGGTTATCCGCCGGATTCAGGAGATGCGGAAACAGGCGGGCCTTACAGTGGATGCAAAGATTTCCTGTGAGGTTGTGGTGATGGATTCCCGGGTGACTGAACTTGTTGATGCGAAGCATGATCTGATTGCGGCTGAGGTCCGGGCGGCATGTCTGAATATCCGGTCGCCGGGTGATGCACCCTGTTCCTGCGGCGCAGCAGAGCATGCTCTGCTGACGACTGAGTGGGAGATTGACGAACTGAACGTTTCGATCAGTATTGCGAAGGCAAACTGATTTCTCTTTTTTTAATTCTCAGGCAACTGCCTTTGAGCACGTGAACAGATACGAACGAAAAAAAAGAAAGTTAGATGCAGTCCTTCAGGAAGAACTTGAACGGACCGAGGTTGCCGCCGTAGTTGCCTGCGGTGATCTTTACAACACCCGGAACTCTGCATGCAGCCTGAACACCGGCCTTCATTGCCTCCTTCACGCTTGCCTCATCAACACCGTCAATGACAATCTCATAGACTGCCTTGACGTTTTCCGGAATTTCTGTGTCCGGAACTTTCTCACGGATGGTCGGGCAGAACTTTTCGTTTGTGGATGCACCCATAAACTTGTACTTCTTCGAGCCGACCTTGGAACCGGACGACACAACGCCTCCGGGGAACGGCGTGATACATCCGGGAACACCCTTAATTGCATCAACTGCTGCCTGAGCTGCCATCAGTGCAGACATCTGGGAATCTCCCATAATCAGGAAGTTGCCGCCTGCGACACCCTTCACTGCACCGATCTCCTCCTCAACAATAAAGTCGCCACCCATGATTGGGATAGACCAGCACTGAATTCCACCTACCTCAATCTTGGACTCATACCCGTCACCGAAGAAGTGGAGCTTAATCGGAATAATCTCCTCGGATCCTGCCTTGCCGTTAAAGACTGCAGTGGTCGGGGCGGTCAGAATACACTCGGAAACGCGCTCAAGGACCTGTTCTTTGAGGGCCTTCTTTCCACAGCAGATCAGAATCGAGTATCCCGGGCGGTGGTCCGGAGTCTCCGACGGCGGCATGAACTTCTCAATACCTGCCTCACAGGGGCATCCGATGGTAGAGGTTGCAAAACCAGTTGCTTCGGTTGCTGCCTTGTAGGCCCAGTCCTTCGATACTGCAGTAATTACGACACGGGCAACCCACACCGGGAAACCTTCTGCATATGTGTCTTCGAGAATAACACCATTGAATTCCATATGTTCACCAAGGTTAGTGATAGTATGAATGGGGCACCAAAGCTAAATATCGTTTTCCTTCACACCTGCCGGCACTGTCTGCAACGCAAATTTTATCGATATCCCGGCTGTATAATCTCCTATGATACGAACATATTTCACGGCGGGAATACTCCTGCTTCTGCTGATCTGCTTCCCGGCAGCTGCTGCTGATGTCTCTACCGGGGCAATATCGGTAATATCCTCCCCCACCGGTGCCGACGTCTACGTTGATGACGTTTTTGTCGGCGTCACGGACAATGCCTTTGTCAACATTCCGCAGGGGGACAGGACCATCCGGGTTGTAAAAGCCGGATACCATGAATACACCAACACCGTCTATGTTCCCGGCGGTCCGAGCGCCAACACTGTCCCGATGTCGGCGGACCTTGTCCGTTCTACTGACCTTGCCGGTCTCGTCGTCGACTCTGTCCCGGAAGGGGCTGCAGTCTATGTCGATGACATCTACAAAGGCACCACACATTATGGCGGCGGACTGCAGATCGCCGACCTCACACCCGGTCAACACACCATCCGGCTGGAGATGGACGGATACAAACCCTATACCGTCACCGGCTATCAGACCTCTGCCGGCTACGCTACATATCTGACTAACGTCAAACTGAGTCGGATTGCAACGCCGACTCCGACCGCCACCGCAGTAAAACCCACGAACACTGCAACGATCCTCCTCGATGCGACCCCGGAGGGTTCCTCCGTATATCTGGATACTGTATTCCGGGGATACGCTCCGCAAACGCTTGACAACCTCGCACCGGGAACCTACAGTCTCACCGTCAGTCGGAGCGGATACACCACCTGGCAGACAATCGTGACCGTCGCCGAAGGAGATATGATCACACAGACCGCGATCCTGTCTGCGGCAGCAACCGCCCCCGCAGCACCGACAAAAGCCCCCCTCGGGCCGGTGGCTGCATGTACCGGAATTGTTCTGGCTCTGGCGGCAGTACTGCTGCTCAGACACTAACTATTTTTTGAAGCAAGAGGACTGCAAAAAAATATATTCCCGTTTAGCATTCTATACAACATGCTAAAATACCTGTGTATACTATGTCTTGCTGTCTGCCTGCTATTTGCAGTACCTGCCCTTGCAGCGGACTCGGAAACCATTGAAAACACTGGATTTCTCTCTGTTCAGTCTAACCCGTCCGCAGCTGACGTCTATGTAAACGGCATCTACTCAGGAAAAACCCCGCTTACCCTTTCCGACCTGCACGGTGGAAAATACACCGTCAAAGTCGTCAAAGCAGGATACGGCGTCTACACTGCTGAGGATGTCAACGTCAACACCGGAAAAGGTGCGGCAACCGCATCCATTAACGCGGACCTGTTCAAAGACAACACCGCAGGAGGACTTATCGTCTACGCAACACCTGCAGGAACCTCAATTTATCTTGATGACCAGTTCGCCGGAAAAATCCCGAAAGGAAACAACATCCCTCTCGAACTTACGCAGATTTCCCCGGGACAGCACACCATCCGGCTGGAAGCAACCGGATATGAGACCGTTACCAAAAAGAATTATGACATAACTGCCGGCGCAACCGAAACACTCAAAGTCGAACTCACCGCGTCAGCCCCTGAAGAAACGACGGCTCCGACCGTTGTAGAAACCACTGCAACTGCAGCCGAAACAACCACTGCAGCTCCAACGCCAACCCAGGGTCCCGTACCACTTGCAGCCCTCCTCTTTGGTATCGCCGGCGCAGGTCTTCTTCTCAGAAGACCCTGAAAAATTATTTTCTGGGGAAGTACGACAATAGATCCCAGGCAAGGGACTCAGCTTTTTTCTCGTTGGTCATCATCGTATCCAGCCGGTGCGCTCCCGGAACTTCAATATCCGTATCCCGCGTATCCTGAATAAACAGGTCCACGACATCCTTGTACACCTGCCATGTTCCATACGATGTCGGCTCATATCCCCATGCCCGCATCAGTGCCGCCGCAGGGCCGCTGATCGGCCGGTTCCCGATAAACGGACTTACTGCCACGGTAAACTTCTTAGACAGGGCCTCACGGACTCCCTCGCATTCCAGAATCGGCCCGATACTGGTAACTGGGTTTGACGGCCCGATGAGAACTCCGTCACTTTCCTCAATCGCCGAGAGGACCTCCGGCGTAGTCTGAAGAGGGACATCGTCCACAGTTTTCCGGATGATCCCGGTAATCGGCACATTTCCCCTCCGGCCAACCCAGTACTCCTGATAATGCATCAGGGATCCGTCCTCACACCGGACATAGGTTGTAACCTCGGTATCCGACATCGGGAGAATCGTTGCCTGCACCCCGTAGGCTTTCGCAATCTTTTCCGTTGCCTCCGTCAGCCGCATACCCTGCCGCAGGAACTCGGCCCTCGCCACATTTGTGGCCCGATCCCGGTCTCCGAGCGGGAGACGTTCGATGTATCCGAGTTTTTCCATCGCATGAAAGGTCTCAAACGAATCCCCGCGAATTCCCCACCAGGAATCTGTGTTCAGCAGGCCGGCAAACAGGTACTGCACAGTATCGATATCAGGAGACACATACAGACCGGACATCCATACATCCTCCGCGGTGTTCACGACAACAGTGATCTCGTTGTCCCGCAGAATCTGCCGGAGACCGCGGATCAGTTTCGGCGTTCCGGTCCCTCCCGACAACACGGTAATCATACCACAACAATCGTGCAGAAACGATATCAAAATTGCGGATGCACAAAAAAAGAAACAGTGAGGGAACCTTATGCAGTTGCCTCTTCACCCTCATGGGTGATGAGGTACTTGTCAATCAGTTCCTGCCACTTCGGAGAAGCCTGCAGCTGTGCGAGACCGTCGTTAACGACCTTCATTGTCTCGTTGTCACCTTTCCGGACAGCAACACCATACTGTTCGCCGGTTTCGATGATATCGAGCATCTTCAGAGGCTTGCCCTGAATGTGGCTTTTGATGTTGATGTCATCAAAGATAACTGCATCCACACCTTTGTTCTGCAGATCAACGAGTGATAACGGGAAGCTGTCGTAGAGCTTCAGTTTGCCGTCCTTCACCATCTGAACGCCGTTCATGTTGTCGTCAAGCCAGGTGTGGGCAGAGCATCCGCGCTGGGTTCCGATCAGAACGTTGCCGGACAGTACCTGTTCTTTGGTAAGCGTAGAGTCCTCACGGACGGCAATACCCTGGTTTACGGTCCAGTACGGGTTGCTGAAGTCAGCTTTTTCCTGACGTTCCGGTGTGATGGTCATACCTGAGTAGACCATGTCAATTTTGCCCTGCTGCAGTGCCGGAATGATTCCGTCCCATGCAACCGGTTTGATCTCAACGGAAAATCCGTTCTGTGCGGCGATCCACTGAATGGATTCAACATCAAATCCGACAGCTTTGCCGGTTTCGTCAATATACGAGTACGGCGGATATTCTCCGTCAACACCGACGATGTAGGTTTTCTTGTCTGAATTCTGAGTTCCGGTACAGCCGGCCATCAGGACACAGAAGACAAGGCAGACACCTACTACCCCATACAACACTTTTTTATCCATCCGTTAATCATTTCAGGGAAATACTATAAAATAGTTACTCTCCGGCGGAAAGATGCGGCAGCCGCAATTTCTAATAGGTCAGCCGCCGATACATCTCAGTATGAAGTACCACTATCTTCTTCTGACATTTCTGCTGACCGGATGTTTCATTCTTGCCGCAGGATGTGCGGGGACCGGCGGGGAGGCCACACCTACTCCGACAGTGACCCCTGCCGCTACGCAGGTTCCTGCTGTTGTGTCACCGGTGATGATTCTTCCGGAGCTTTCCGGTGTGACATTTGAGATGACCGGAAAAATTTCCCCGACTGAATCCGGGAATGTGGAGCTGAAGCTGGTAGCTGATGCAGACCGCGATATCCGAAAAGAGGGCTACAACATGCGGTATACGTTCTTTGTCTACAATACGGATGCAGTTGAGCCCGGATGGTATCCGAAGACGTATGAGGATGTCATTAACGCTGGAATCTGCTACACGACTAAGGTCGATAAAATCTATGCTTCCAACGACCGTGTGCTGAATGTGATGCTTCCCCGCGATTCCAGTATCAAAACGCTGGACACCGGCAAGCCGTATGTCTACGGTGTCATTGGTATTGATACGACCTGAAGTACAAAACCCTTTATCCTTTCTGCACCCTATTTTTTCGTATGAGGTTTTCTCGGATTCTGATTTCTCTGTGTATTTTTCTGGTGATGATTGCAGCGCCTGCGGTTGCAGCGAGCGATCTGACGTTGTCGGGTCCGTCATCGGTGATTGCCGGAAACTCGTTTGTTCTTTCGGTCAGCGGCGGTGAGCTGCGGGGGACGGTGAGTCTTGTGATGACGTCCGGTGACCGGCCGGATCTGCAGCTGCTTCCCGGTCAGGTGGATGTATCCGGAACTGCGTCCGGCGCGACGGTGCAGCTTGATGCAAACGGAAAGGCCCGCGTGCAGTATACGACGTCCTCCGGCGGTGATGAATCGAACTGCCGGTTCAAGGTCTCGGACGGTTCCAGTTCGGATACGACAACGGTGAAGGTTACCCGCGGATCAGTGAGTGCGACGGTGGCTCCGACGAAAAAACCGGCGAGCCAGAGTAACTCCTATGCCATCGGGTCGGAGGTTCCGCTTTCCGGCGCAGCTGCAGGGACCAGCAAGGTGTATCTGTTTGTGATCGGCCCGAATCTCCCGTCAGCTGGTGCGAAGCTGAGCAGTCCGTCGGTTGCGGCGGTTACGGGTGAGCCGGATACGTTTGTTTCCCGAACCGTGGACAGCAGTGGCCGCTGGAGTTACAAATGGCAGACGCGCAGTTCTCTTGACGCGGGTACCTATACTGTTTTTGCGGTGGACCGACCGGCAAACCGGTATTCTCTGTCGGATGCATCCTACTCGACGTACTCGGTGACACTCGGCCGTCCGTCGATGTCGGCGTCCGCGTCAAATAATCCGGGAACGGTGGTCACCCAGACTGCCACCGCGACGCCCGTCCCGACAGAGGTTCCGACAACTGTTTCGACGCCGGAGCCGGCACCTGCTGCGGAGCTGAGCTGGTGGGATCAGATTGCGGCATGGTTTTCGGGACTGTTCCGCGTATCTGCGGCTGAGCCGGTTGCGTATGTTCTGATGAACGGAGAGATTACTCTTTCCGGTTCTACAATTTTTTCGACGGAAAAGGAGCTGCAAGTCTCGATTTCCCCGTACTTTACTGCGGAACCGAAAGGATCTGCGGAGGAGTTCACCGGCTGGTCGGAGATTGTGCCGGTCGTTTCCGGGGAGTCAGGAAATGTCTGGTCGGTGACTGCGGCGGTTCCGGCGGGCACCTATATTCTGACGATTGAGCCGATCGGCGGCGGACAGATGATCAGCCGGGAAATTACAGTTGTTGCGTGATTCCGGTTCTAAGACGCTCGTTGTGATGTCCCGAAGGTATTTTCCTCCTCACGGTGATATACAGTAGTATCTGAG
>JAEWXF010000012.1 GCA_023396065.1 Methanobacteriota archaeon | reverse complement strand
CAAAGCAGGGTGAGATTAAGGTGACAGGTTGTTTTTGAGGTATCTGTCAAATTCTCATACTCCAAAAAATTGGTGTGATGCTCGTGGGTGCACCACGGGAAAAAATTAGCCTAGTGGCAAACTCAGGCTGTACATGCTCGGTTGTTATCGGCGACTCTCCGCAGAGATTCTTCCTGACGACATTATAGTTCGTAATCTCTGTTGCCAGATTCTTTGCGGTAATTGTCACCGTGGGCAGATGATCAGCCAGCGCCTTTTTTTCCGGAATCCCAAGCTCGGTCTTCATCTCCCGTGTTGATCTTCCGCCGAACAGTGCCGTATCTCCCCTGCTCCGGATTGTCTGAATCCCTCTCCCGTCAACCCCATGGTCATACAGTACACGCCCGAACTCCCGTTCCGAACTTGTCAGTTTTTCCCGTGCGGAAAGCCGCTCAACCTCCCGCAGCCTCTCCTCAATCACCTCAATTTTTCGTGTCTGTACCGCAAAGTAACACTGGGCAAATGCGATCTCCTCCTTTTTCGGATCCCCGTTCTGTGCAACGAGGTAACATGCATACCGGGTCAGCATTACATCCCGGATCTCCCGCTGTGAACCTGACCCGAGGGGAACCATTTTGTTAACGTCAACAAAATGGTCTAAATCATCTCCGTTTGAGATTCTGCATGCAATTTTTGCTTTTTCGAGTACTGTCTCAAAATTTCTCCACTCAGTATATCCAAGCATATTCTGGAGATCGCGGGCATACCAGAACTCCACTCCGTCCGGGTCGATATGTACATACTCCTCAAAACTCCGATGCAGGCGGTTCATCATTTCATATTCCATGGTACACCTCTCTCAGAGGCCCTGTACTTTCTCGCATACCAGAACTCTATGTGTTCAGAGCTAATGTATTTTGAGCGGGACCGAAGCACCCGGTATACAGGAGAATATGTCCGGAATCTGCTTTTCCGGGATATATTCTGCTCTGTTTTTCAGCGTCCCCGCTCTTTTTTCTCTCCCGCCGCAGGATCTCTCGTATGACTCCCCGCGCGCCTGCTTCGTCAATGAGCGAAACTCTCTCGTACGCCGTTTTTGTATCAGTACCGGAAACTCTTTTTACAGTAGTATTATTAGGTAGTCTGTCCTGTACTATAGAGAGAAACCAATCCGGGTATCCGGAGGTTTTTGATTCGTATGGATCTGATCTATCTCGCTCCAATATGTGCCGTAATCGGCCTTCTCTTCGCTCTCTACTCTTACTCTGTGGTAAAGAAAGAGGGATGCGGCGATGAGAAAATGCAGAAGATCGCTGCTGCCATTCACCTTGGCGCAATGGTCTTTCTGAACCGTCAGTATCGCGCAATCGGAGCCTTTGTTGTTATCATTGCGATTATTCTTGCAGGTCTCTCCTTCGTCACCGACGACGGACTGAGTATCTGGGCAGCACCTGCCTATGTGATTGGTGCCGCTCTTTCCTCTCTTGCAGGATACATCGGAATGCACAGCGCAACCAAGGCAAACGTAAGAACTACCAATGCCGCAAAACGCGGTATTGCTGATGCAGTTAAAGTCTCCTTTGCAAGCGGCTCGGTCATGGGTATGTCCGTAGTCGGTCTTGGTCTCCTTGGCGCATCTGTTGTCTTCCTCACCCTTATCAGCATCTTCGGTGGGTTTGGCGACCTTGTTGCAGTCAACACGGTGGTCTCCAACATGGCTGCATTCGGTTTTGGTGCATCCTCTGTGGCACTGTTTGCCCGTGTCGGCGGCGGTATCTTTACCAAAGCAGCTGATGTCGGCGCAGACCTTGTCGGCAAAGTCGAAGCCGGTATTCCGGAAGACGATCCCCGGAACCCGGCAGTCGTTGCCGACAACGTTGGTGACAACGTCGGTGATGTTGCCGGTATGGGTGCCGACCTGTTCGAGTCCTATGTGGGTTCGATCGTCGCATCCATGGCTCTGGGTATCGTTGGTGCAACGTTCGCATCCACGCTTTTCGGCGAGAATGTCAACGCCCTGAACGTCATTCTCCTCCCGATGCTGATCTCCGCATTCGGTATCATTGCAGCAGCGGTTGGAACTCTGTTTGTCAGAACCAAGAAGAACGAAAACTCTGCAATCCACAAGGCATTCAACACGGGAACAGTCATTGCACTGATCATCTCTGTTATTGCAACCTATTTCCTGACCTCCAATCTTGTTGGCGGCCAGTTTGGTATGGGTATCTGGTTTGCAACCATCGCAGGTCTTGTTGCAGGATTTGGTATCGGTCTGATCACCGAGTACTATACCTCCTTTGACTACAAGCCGACGAAGGCAATTTCCGAGTCCTGTCAGACCGGAGCTGCGACCAACATCATTAACGGTTTCGCAAAAGGTATGGAGTCGACCGTCTGGCCGGTTCTGATCATTGCCGCCGCAACCTACGTTGCCTACCACTTTGCAGGAATGTACGGTATCGGTATTGCAGCCGTTGGTATGCTTTCAACACTCGGTCTGACCCTTGCCGTTGATGCATACGGCCCGGTTGCCGACAACGCAGGCGGTATCGCCGAGATGTCCGGTCAGCCCCATCAGGTTCGTGAGATCACCGATACCCTTGACGCGGTCGGAAACACCACCGCCGCAATCGGAAAAGGATTTGCAATCGGCTCAGCTGCACTGACCGCTCTCGCTCTCTTCAGCGCGTACGCAACGGCAGTGGGTCTTAGTGCAATCGATCTGCTGGATACCAATGTGTTCATCGGTATTCTGATCGGTGGTATGCTTCCGTTCCTGTTCTCTGCACTCACCATGACCGCAGTCGGTCAGGCAGCACAGAAGATCGTGGTCGAGGTCCGCCGCCAGTTCAAAGAGATCAAAGGCCTGATGGAGGGTACTGCAGAGCCGGACTACACGTCCACAATCGCCATTGCGACCGATTCGGCAATTCACAAGATGATTCTTCCGGGCGTTATTGCAATCGCAGCCCCGATCGTTGTCGGTCTGGTTCTCGGTCCGCTGGCACTCGGCGGTCTCCTTGTGGGTTCCCTTGTTTCAGGTGTTCTCCTTGCCCTTACGATGGCAAACTCCGGAGGAGCCTGGGATAATGCAAAGAAGTACATTGAGCTTGGAAACTACGGCGGTAAAGGCTCTGATGCCCACAAGGCAGCAGTTGTCGGTGATACCGTCGGTGATCCGTTCAAGGATACTTCCGGACCGGCTTTGAACATTCTGATTAAGCTGATGAGCATGATTGCCCTGGTGTTTGTACCGGTAATCTTAGCCTTCGCTGCATAATCGGAACTCTTTCAACACCCTTTTTTGGGTGCAATCACGGATATCATGTATAATCACAGAGTTCTGTTTTGTTTTTCCGGGATTATCTGTGCTATCCGTGGTTGATATACAATATATTCTTTTTTCGAGACTGAGCGATACTTTTAATCTTCAGAAAAGCAGTAATTATATCATCTGTGTATTCTGCTGATGAGGTGATGATATGTCTGAAAAGATGCGATATATTTCCGGTATTTCATGTGTTCTGCTGCTGATGACTCTGTTTTTCGCCGGACCTGCTGCGGCCGAGGAGGCGAACGATATCTGGATTGTAAACAGTGAACCTCTGATTTATGTTCAGGAACGTATCTCCACGACATTTCCTGTAGCGACGGTGGTTACCGGTTCGGTTCCGCGAATCGTCTTGGCTCTGTCTCCTGCTGATGTGACGTGGACAAGCAGCGATGAGTCGGTCGGTTATTTCAATTCTGCCGGAGTGTTTTATGCGGCAAAGCCGGGTACAACAACGATCACCGCGTCTTGGGAGGGATGGACTGATTCGGATACTGTTGAGGTTGGCAGTTCACCGATTCAGGCGGACCGGGCAGAGGTGTATCTGAAGAATTCGGAGATGTATGTGGAGGAGACCCAGCATTTTATTGTGATTGCGTATGATTCCCGTACCGGCAAGCGAATCAGTGATCTGTTGTTTGACTGGACGGCTACCGGCGGAACGATTACGCAGGGAGGAGATTACACCGCAGGGAAGGCTGCCGGAACGTATACGGTGACGGCCTCGTCCGGCTCGCTTTCCGCAACAGGAACGGTTACGGTAAAGGCACCGGCCGTTACCCGGATTGAGGTTTCGTCACCGGCAAAAACGAGTGAGGGTACGAAGTTTGTGGTGACGGCTACGGCATACAACGGGGACGATGTTGTTGCAAAACCCGGGATAACCTGGAAGATCGGGGACAACTCTGTTCTCTCTCTGATCGAGGAGGACGGAGAAAAGTTCACGTTCGAGGCAGAACGTGCCGGTACCACAACACTCCAGGCGACGGCGGCAAACGGTGTGAGTTCTGAAAAAGTGACGGTCACGGTTGAAGAGAAGGGGGCTTCTCCGGTCTACCGGATCTCTGCCGGCTCTGCCTCTGCCGGTTCTGCCGCAACGCTCTCTGCAACGCATGTCAGCGGTGATGCGGCGGACTCCTTTACCTGGAAGTTTACCTCTCCGTCGGGAGCGGTGTTTACCCAGACCGGGTCGTCTTCTGAGACAAGCTATATTTTCCCGTCTGCTGGCACGTACACGGTGACGCTTACCGCAGTGAATACTGCTCACAGCATAAGCGGTGAGGTTTCCACAACTGTTCAGGTCTCTTCGTCCAGGTCGTCGGGCGGCTCCACCTCCGGCGGGTCCTCCGGTTCCACTTCCGGGGATTCCTCTTCCGGGAATCATTATACCAGCAGTGATGACGGAACTGCAACACCGGTGGTGACGGCGACGGTTTCGTCTACGGTGAAGACAACCGCACCGGCATCAGGAACTGCGGGTTCCTCGTCGTCCGGGAATGGAACAGCCGGGTCCGGCGTGAATGAAACCGCTTCTTCCGGGTTTATCTGCTGTGAAAACTGTCCCTGTCTCCTGTGCTGGCTGATGCTGGTTCTCGGGTTTATCCTTGGCGCGGTGGTGACCTTCGTTGCGGTTGTGCTGCTGATCAGGCGGCAGCGGAAGTCTGACGGCTGGGCCTGAAAAATATTTTTTTTCTTGGGAATATTTTTGAATCTCTTTTGTATCCTGACTTTGCTACTTGACCTCCTCCTCTCCCCGCAACGCATCCGCTGACATCACAGAATTTTTTGGAGTATGAGAATTTGACAGATACCTCAAAACCAATCTGTCACTCCGGAAAACACAAAGGTATCTGATGATACTTTTTCGATGCAGGTCGATACTTTTCTTGTGTGTGTTTGGGCGTCAGGTGGGTAACCACGGCTTGAAAGCCGAAGATGGTTTCCGGAGATGAGATTCTTTGGATGTATGTGGGTAACCACCTGACGTCTAAAGATGCACAAGAAAACGTATCGACATACGAACAAAGACTCCCATTTCCGTAGTCTTTCAAGCGAGGGCGAAGCCCGAAGCGGAGAGCACAGCCGCAAACAAACCAATACGAGTTGCACCACGAATCTTGTTTTTTGTCCAAAAATGGGACGATTTTATTTCAATTTCTCATTTCGAAAGAGAGGGAACTCAGGTTGTATCCCTGCCGCATCCGGTGTTTTTCCGAAAGTTCAATATTTTCGACCCACTGAAATGTTTATATCGAAATACGTAATACTAATTATATATAGTATCTTACTTTAGTGATGCTAAATACAAAAAAGAGGTGATTATTGGAACAGATACGATCTGAAAACATACGAAACACGCCATTTCCTGAATGCGGCGGATCCCCATACCCACACACTGAAAATCCCTCATTCGGAGAATTGCCGGCGGTTATACTATATCACACACATTCGGTACGTTTCGGATTTACTGATTTTTCCGGAAGATGCATACTATTTTCTTCTGTTCCGGAGGAGACCGGAACAGCCTCTCTTTTTCGTTCGTATTACGAATTTTTATATCAGTAAGATTTATACCCCTATAAGTAGGTACATTATCGTATCACACGCTACGTAATGCCGTAATTTTACGTGAAAATTTGTGATGAGAGTAAAATATTTTCGAGGAATTGTATGAAAAAGATCTATGGAGTACTTCTGATACTGGCATTTGCAGCATGTTTCTTTGCGGCCGGCTGCACGACAGCTCCCGGAACGGGAACCGACGGGGAAAAGGTTCTTGTTGTTGGTGAGATGTGGCGGGTTTCTTCCATCAATCCCGGAGACGGGCATGACGGAGGAACGTTTGTTACAGAAAAAGCAATTGTCACCGAGACCCTTATCGGGGCCAACGATAAATTTGAACTGACACCGAATCTCGCGGAAAGCTGGAAGCAGATCAACGACACCTGCTGGGAGTTCAAACTCCGGGAAGGCGTAAAGTTCCACAACGGCGACGAAATGACCGCGGACGACGTCAAAACCTCTCTTGACAACACCGTCCGGCTTTCGCCAAACACCGCACTGCTGATGTCCTACGACTATGCAGAACCTGTGGACACGTACACCATTCGCATCCACACAACGGAACTCAATCCGCTGGTCCCGGGCGTTCTCCACTATCCGGACACCGCTATCGTCAGCAGCAAATCCTATGATGAAAACGGCAACTTCATCAACCCGATCGGGACCGGACCAATGAAGGTTGAATCCTTCAACGAACAGACCGGTGAACTGGTCGTCGTCAAAAATACCGAATGGTGGGGAGGAAATCCGGGCTTTGACAAAATGATCCTGCGCGGATATGAAAGTCCGTCCACCCGGTCAATGATGATCGAAAACGGCGACGTTGACTTCACCACCGACCCGCCGTACAGTGAAATCGACCGGCTTGATGCCCTGCCGGGTATCCACGTCGAGAAGTACAACACACCGAGAATCTACAAACTTGATGTGAACCTCGCCCACGAAGCCATGGCCGATCTGAACGTCCGCAAGGCAATCTCACATGCAATCGACCGGACCGGTATTGTGGACAACGTTTTATACGGTGTCGGGACTCCTGCAGGAGGAGTGTTCCTGCCGGGCATGACCTGGTCCAACAAAAGCCTCCCGCCCTACACCTACGATACCGGCCTTGCAAAACAGTATCTGGCAAAAGCCGGCTGGACCGACACCAACGGTGACGGCTATGTCGACAAAGGCGGGAAAAATCTCCGCGTAAAAATCTGTACCTACACCGAACGTCCGGGTCTTCCGCCGATGCAGGAAGCAATCGCCGCAAACCTCAAAGCCGTCGGTATCGAAGTTGAAGAAGTCTCCATGGAGAACAGCGCCTTATCCGCGGCCATGGCGGACGGCAGCTGGGACCTCTACCTCTCGGCAACCAACCTTGCCATGGTTCCGGACCCTGAGTACGTGCTCAAGTCCTGGTATACCACAACCGGGACAGCCAACAAGGCCGGTTACAGCAATACTGATGTGGACCGCCTTATCCGGGACGGTCACTCCATCAGCGACCTGAACGACCGCTACGATCATTTCCGCCAGATCGAAGGAATCGTCTACGACGAACTGCCGACCATCAACATCGCCTACTACGGCGTTGCTGTCGTGATGAAGGACACCGTCACCGGCTACAAGTTCGATCCGACCGCCCATGACTACAGAATTGATCCGTTTATGTCGATTTCGGCATAACCTCCTTTTTTGGTGAGAATGATGGACGACAACACAATCAAATCAGAAATTGCCGAAAGCTGGAATCAGGAATCGGCATTTTACGACACACATGTTTCCCACGGAGTACAGACCGCAGAAGAGAAAACTCTCTGGACCGCCGCATTCCTGAGCGTTCTGCCTGCAGGGGAACAGCTCCGCATCCTCGACGTCGGCTGCGGAACCGGGGCAATGGGCCTGATTCTCGCAGAAATGGGGCATACCGTCACCGGCATTGATCTTTCCGAAGGAATGATGGCAGTCGGCAGACAAAAAGCCGAGGCCGCAGGGCTGTCCATGACCTTTGAAACCGGTGATGCCGAAAACCCTCCATTTGCGGCGGAAACCTTCGACGTCGTCATCAACCGTCACCTGCTCTGGACCCTCCCGCATCCGGATGCCGCATTATCCGCCTGGTATCGGGTACTGAAGCCGGAAGGTGTGGTGATGATCGTCGACGGCGTATGGAACGACGGAAAACGTATCAGCCGGATGCGGCGTGATCTCAGTGCCGGTCTCTCCCGGCTCATCGAATCGCATCCTCACGCAGAAAAAGGCTACAGCAGTGACCTCCAGAACTCCCTACCGAACAACGGCGGTGTTTCCGAGGATGCTGCCCGCCGGTATCTGGAACAGGCCGGATTTCTCCGGATTACCGCCCAGAATCTTGCCGCCATCCGGAAAAATCAGCGCAAGCGGCTGAACTGGTACCAGAAAATCAATCCGGTCAGTACCTACTACCTGATCTCCGGAACAAAAGAAGGGAACCCGGGACAATGAATTCAAAACTTCTCATCCCGGTTCTCGCAGTACTGGTTCTCTGTATCGCCGCATCCGGCTGCATCGGGGACACAGCCGAAAAAAATGTACTGATCGTTGGAAATCACCTGATGTCCGATGCCCGTGAACTGGATCAGGGAACCGGTACCGGAACGCTCATCACCGAAAAAATCATCATCACCGAAACCCTCGTCGCAACCGAAGAGGACTTCTCCCTCAAACCGAATCTTGCCGAGAGCTGGACGCTGGTGAACGATACCACCTGGGAGTTCAAACTCCGGGAAGGCGTGAAGTTCCACAACGGCGATGAGATGACGGCTGAAGACGTGAAGTTCTCCATTGAAAACATCAACACCAAACAGCCGGGCCGGACCACCCTGCTGGACTACAAAGACTCCGAGGTTGTGGACAACTACACAATCCGCATCCAGTCCAATGAAAAAAATCCGCTGCTGCCGGCAGCTCTCCACTCCCCTGATACTGCCATCATCAGCCCGAAGTCCTATGACGCCGCAGGAAACTATATTGCAACCATCGGTACCGGCCCGATGAAACTGGAGTCCTTCGACGAACAGACCGGCGAGATTGTCGTCGTCAGGCATGATCAGTGGTGGGGAGGCACCCCGACTCTTGCAAAGATCATCAATCGCGGGTACCCGAACCCCGGGACCCGTGCGATGATCATTGAAAATCATGACGTGGACCTTACCTTCGATCCGCCGTACAGTGAGGTTGACCGGCTGGACGCTGTCCCGGGGATTGACGTTCTGAAGTTCAACACCCCGCGAACCTACAAACTTGACCTCAACATGGATCATGCCCCCCTCAATGACCTCAACGTCAGAAAAGCCCTTGCCTATGCCGTTGACCGCGAGGGCATCGTGGACAATGTACTCTACGGTGTCGGCAGCGTGGCGACCGGCCCGTTCCTGCCGACGATGGCCTGGGCAAATACGAGTCTCGTTCCCTACACCTACGACCCTGCCCTTGCGAAAGAGTATCTGGCAAAAGCCGGATGGGCGGACACCGACGGTGACGGATACGTCGACAAAGACGGCAAAAAACTGAGCCTCAAACTCCTCACCTACACCGAACGTCCCGGACTTGTTCCGATGCTCGAAGCGGTTTCAGCCAATCTGAAACGTATCGGGGTGGAGGTCACGGAGGTTGCCATGGAAACTGCGGCAATCTCTCCCATGCTTGCCGAAGGAGACTGGGACCTCTACCTGATTGCGGCCAACCTCGCCATGGTTCCGGATCCTGAGTATGTCCTGAAAACCTGGTACACAACCAATGGAACAACAAATCGCGGTCATTACAGCAATGCAGAGGTTGACAGAATCGTTGCCGAAGGTCACAATCTCACCGACCCGGTCGAACGGTACGCACATTTCCGGGCTGCAGAGGGAATCGTCTACGACGACGTTGCCACCGTCAACATCGCCTACTACGGGGTCGCAATTCTTCTGTGGGACAACGTGAAAGGATTCACGTATGACCCGACGGCCCACGACTACAAACTCAGTCCGTTTATGACGGTCTCCTGAAGGACAAATCCATGGACGACAGCGAAATCAAATCCGGAATCACGCAGAAGTGGGATACAAGTGCCGGTCAGTATGACCTGCATGTATCCCACGGAGTGAAAACCGGGGAAGAAAAACACCTCTGGATGGATACATTCCGAACAGTACTCCCAGAAGGAAACCTCCGCATCCTTGACGTCGGCTGCGGAACCGGTGCAATGGGTCTGATTCTTGCAGAGATGGGTCACGATGTCACCGGGATCGATCTTTCCGAAGGAATGATGGCAGTCGGCAGGAAAAAAGCCGATGCTGCGCATCGTTCGATGATTTTTCAGCAGGGAGACGCGGAAAATCCGCCGTTTGCCGACGACAGCTTTGATGTTGTTGTCAACCGCCATCTTCTCTGGACCCTGCCTCATCCGGCGGAGGCTCTCGCTTCGTGGAAACGTGTGGTCCGGCCCGGAGGCCGGGTCATCGTGATTGACGGCGTCTGGGATGACGGAAAAATCACTACGAAAATCCGCAGGGATATGAGTGCTGCTCTCGGGACCGTTTTCGATCCGCTGCCTGCCCCGGTGCCGTACAATGACGGTATCTCGGCTTCTCTCCCGAATCCCGGCGGGGTTCCTGAGAGTACGGCACGCAGATACTTTACCGGCGCCGGTCTTGCGGACGTTTCCTTTCAGAACCTCATGCATATCCGGGACCTTCAGCGCAGACAACTGAAATGGTATCAGAAGATCAGCCACCACTGGAGTTACTATCTGATATCCGGGACAAAACAGGCGTAGATCTATGCATCACTACATCATCAAACGAACAGCGTACCTCATCCTGACCCTCCTGATTGCATCGATGTTTACGTTTGTGGTGGTGAACGCAACCCCGGGGGAACCTGCCGAAGTCCTCGCCCGACATCTGTACATCGGCCTTGAGGAGGTCGCGCCGCCGGAACTGATTGCCGAGGTCTCCGACCGGTATGATCTCAACCGTCCGCTTCTGGAACAGTATCTCGACTGGGCGGGCGGAATTCTTCACGGAGATCTGGGATACTCCATTCTCTTCAACAAGCCGGTGGATAAACTCCTGATGCTGTATCTGCCGCCAACCCTTCTGCTGACGACCGTTTCCATGACGTTTGCGGTACTGGCCGGTCTGTTTTTTGGCATCTACTCAGCACTGCATCAGAATAAAATTTCAGATCATCTCATCCGGCTGGCAACCATCTTTTCCGTTTCCATGCCCGGATTCTGGGTTGCCGTGATGCTCATCCTCGTGTTTTCCATCTGGCTTGGTCTGACACCGGTTGCCGGATACGGCGGTCCGCAGTTCATCATTCTCCCGGCAGTCGCTCTCGGCCTGCATACGATGGCATCGATCATCCGGATTATGCGGACCAGCATGCTGGATACGATGGAGAAACCCTTCGTCACGTTCGCCAAAGCAAAGGGTCTGCCGATGAGGAAAGTTCTCGTCTCCCATACCTGTAAAAATGCCCTGATGCCGGTACTGACGGTCGTCGGCATGTCGTTTGGGGCACTGCTCGCGGGTTCTGTTGTTATCGAGACCATATTTTCCTGGCCGGGTATCGGCGCTATGCTGATGAAGGCGATATCGGCCCGGGACCTGGTACTGATCGAGAGTACGATTATGGTGATCGTATTCATGTTTTTGATCGTGAACTTCGTGATTGATCTCCTCTATCACGCGATTGACCCGAGGATTATCTATGAGTGAGCCCTGCGTAAGAAATCCGGTCCGGGTTTTGGTGTCCAATGCCCGCGAGGCCGACTGGTACTACCGGCTCCGGCAGAGGCCGGGGCTTCAGCTTGTGTTTGTCCTGCTGGCGGTTGTTCTCGTGGTAAGTGTGTTTGCCCCGGTGCTTGCACCGCAGGATCCGGCGGCAACGGATTTGTACGGGAAAAACCAGTGGATGTCTGCGGAACACTGGTTTGGTACGGATTATCTGGGCCGTGATCTGTTCAGCCGGGTTCTCTGCGGTCTGCAGACTTCGATGGCCATTGCGGTGACGACGATTGCAGTGACGTTTGTGATCGGGACTGCGGTCGGCAGCTACGCGGGATACAAAGGCGGGTGGGTGGACAACTGTATTGCCCGGGTGATTGATGTGTTTCTGGCGTTTCCGTCGATTATTCTTGCCCTTGCCCTTGTGACGCTTCTCGGTTCAGGTATTGTGAATATGATTCTGATACTTGCGGTTGCCCAGTGGGCGTCGTTTGCCCGGCTGATGCGGGGACAGGTGCTTTCCGAAAAGAATGCGGAGTACGTGCTGTCGGCACGGGCCGCAGGTCTTCCCGGCTGGTGGATTCTGATGAAGCATCTGCTGCCGAACTGTGTTATGCCGGTGGTTGTACTGGCGACGATGGATCTGGGCCATACGATTCTGACGATCTCAACTCTGTCGTTCCTTGGCCTCGGGCTTCCGCCGTCGATTCCTGAGTGGGGGTCGATGATCAATGCGGGGCTTGGCGATATGCGGACCGCCCCTCTGAATGTAATTGTTCCGGGTCTTGCGATTACGGTTGTGACTCTGTTGTTTAATCTGGCGGGGGAGGGTATCCGTGATATTACAGATCCGAACACTGATGCGGAGGGATCTCTGTGAATATTCTGGAGATTTCCGGTCTCAATGTGTCGTTTCCGACCCGCCGGGGTCTGATCCGGGCGTCTCAGGATGTGAGTTTTTCGGTACGGGAAGGGGAGATATCTGTTCTGGTGGGTGAGACCGGGTCCGGGAAGTCGGTGATCGGTCAGGCGGTTCTGCATCTGTTGCCGCCGTCTGCCCGGGTCTCCGGGAGTATCCGGTACTGCGGGACGGAGATTCTGTCGTTACCTGAACCGGAGTTTGCCCGGCTGCGGGGACATGAGATTTCTCTGATTCCCCAGAATCCGACGGGTTCGCTGGATCCGCTGATGCGGTGCGGGAGGCAGGTTTCGGAGGTTCTGTCTGTGTCGGGGATGCCGGAGGGTGAGCAGCCGGCCAGGGTCCGGGAGATTTTGTCGTCTCTGTCGTTTGCGGATCCGGGACTGGTGGCGTCGTCGTATCCGCATGAGCTGTCGGGCGGGATGCGGCAGCGGCTGACGACGGGGATTGCCCTTGCGGCAAGTCCCCGTCTGCTGGTTGCGGATGAACCGACGAAGGGTCTTGATTTTGCGGCCCGGCAGCGGACGACTGCTATGTTTCTGGATCTGAAGAGGCGGGAGCGGGATTCTATTCTGATGATTACTCATGATCTTGAGCTTGCGGAGATGATCGGGGATACGGTCGGGGTCCTGTATTCGGGGGAGCTGGTTGAGGCGGGACCTGCGGCTGAGGTGTTTGCTGATCCTGTTCATCCGTATACGAAAGGGCTGATTGCGGCCCTGCCGCGGAACGGTATGCATGCGATGCCGGGGGTGTGTCCGGGTCTGCTGCAGCTGCCGGACGGCTGCTATTTCCATGACCGGTGTCCGCATCCGTGTGAGAGTTGTGTCCATCCGCTGATGCGGGAGATTTGCGGGAGGCGGGTACGATGCAGCCGCTGCTGAGTGCTGAGGGTCTGTATAAGACGTATGGTCACGGGGATATTTTCCGCGATGTGACGTTTACGCTTGATGCAGGGGAGACGCTGGGACTGTTCGGGATGAGCGGTTCGGGAAAGTCAACACTCGGGAGGTGTCTGCTGGGACTGGAACGGTTGTCCGGCGGCCGGGTGCTGATTGCGGGGGAGGATGTGTTCCGGGTTTCGTCGCGGCGGCTGCGGGAGATCAGGCCGATGATGCAGATGCTTTTCCAGCATCCCGAGGTGTCGATGGATCCGCGTATGCGGCTGGTTGAGAGTGTGACCGAGCCGCTGGTGTTTCACCGGAAGATGGACCGGGATGCGGCATTTGCGGAACTTTTGCCGCTGGTCCGGGCGGTTGGTCTGCGGCCTGATCAGTTTTTCTGTTATCCGAGTCAGTTGTCGGGCGGCGAGCTGCAGCGGGCGATGATGGTCCGGGTGTATTCTCTGTCGCCCCGGCTGATTGTGGCGGATGAGCCGACGTCGATGCTGGATATGTCGGTGCAGGCACAGATTCTGATGCTGATGCGGGATCTGCAGCGGGAACGGGGGACGGCCTGTGTGTTTGTGTCGCATGATCCTGAGGTTATGCGGGTGATGTGTGATCGGGTGGGTGTTCTGGACAGGGGAACGTTTAGGCTGATGGATATGGATGCGTTCTCAATGTATGCCGGGGGGTTGCGGGAATGAGGGGTGGTGAGGCACTGGGTGCCGGTGTTCTGCTGCTGTGTGTCGTTGCGGTGATGGCGGCGGGATGTGTTTCGCCGCCTGAGGAGGTTTCGGAGGTGCCGGTTTTGGATGAGGTTCTGCCGGTGAATGATTCGTCGGATGCTGAACCCCGGGAGACGCTGCATAATCTGACGGTCCGGTCTGATCCGCCGTTTTCGCTGATTTATCTGAACGGGGAGTATACGGGACAGGTAACGCCGTATACGTTTGAAAATCTCCCGGCAGGACGCTATACGGTGTCGGTGTCGGACGGATGGAATCATTCCCGGGAGAATACGTTTGATCTGATGAGAAGCGGGAAAGTTTCGTTTGATATTCCGTCGGGTATGCAGAAGTACGGTCAGATTCTGGGGGACGGGGAGATCAGTTCGACGGGAGCGGTTCTGGTGTATGCGTCGCCCGGGCCGGTGGTGATTACGATAAATAATAAGAAACTGTACCGGGAGGCGATTGATACTCCGTACGTTGTCGGCGGTATCAAGGGGGATACGTGGGCGACGGTCCGGGTGTCTGCGACGAAGTCGGAGTTTGCGTATGACCGCGGGTCGTATCCGATCGTTTCCCGGACGGTGAGTTATGCCCGGTTTACCGTCGGTACGGAGGCGATGCGGGAGTATACGATTCTCTCGGATGCGTTTGCCGGGTGCCGGTACAGTATTGACGGGGATCTGAGTCTGGGTATGATTCCGGAGACACGGGCCTGGCCGGATACGCAGCAGTTTTTTGTGGTGAAGAACGGATCTGAGTATGTGTCGTTCTACGCCGGAGATGTGAAGCGGACGGGGACTGCGGTCCGGGCTGAGCCGCGGGAGTATACGACCTATTCGGTCCGGGTGACTTCCCCGGTTCCCGGCGCGAGGATTTTCGTGGACGGTATGGATACGGGCTATCATACACCGTATACGATTCCGGGGTTGTCGGACGGTTTTCATAAGATTACAGTTTCCCGTCTCGGGTATTATCCGGTGGAGAAGGATATCCAGCTGTCGGGAGAGAGTTTCGTTCTGGATGTGGCGATGCCGCAGATGATTGAGTATTCCTGCGGGTATCTTCTGGTGACGAGCGAGAAACCGGGGGCGAAGGTGTATATTCACGGGAAAGATACCGGGGAACGGACACCGGTGGTGTTTCCCCATATGCCGATCGGGAAGTATACGATACGGGTGAGTCCGTCGTCGGAGGATACCCGGGAGATTACGGTACTTCCCCGGCAGGTGACGCGGGCGGAGTTTTCGTAAATTCCGGTTTGCTGAGGAGCCGCGAAGCGGCTCCTCAGTAAACCGGAATGTATCGATTTTTGCAGCAGGAGGTGCCGTATTTTTCCGGCAGAAAATAAGTAGGGTTTTCGTCGTTCTGCTCAGTTATCTGATCTCATGGATAACCATGCCGGACAGCAGCTTCGGTTCAAACCATGTCGACTTCGGCGGCATAATCATCGCATTATCCGCAACATCAATGACGCCCTGAGCGGTCACCGGCTGCATAATAAATGCGGCTGAGTACTCTCCGGCGTCAACCTCCTTCACCACATCTGCAAGCGGCACGATACCGCCGACAAACGCAATTCTCGGATCACCGCGGGGATCAAAGATACCCAGCATATCATCAAGGACCGACTCCTGCAGAACAGAAACATCCAGCCGCTCAATCGCATCAGCATGCGGGTTCACCGGCCGGGTCAGCTCATACCACTGACTCTCCAGATACAGATGGATAACATGCCGGGACCCGTCGGCCTCTGCCACCGGCGGAACGGCATTCTTCGTCACATCCACTTTTTTGACCGGCGTAATCGTAAACCGCAGAGCCAGATCCCCGAGGAACTGATCAGCATTCATTCCGGCAAGATCCCGAATCAGCCGGTGATATCCGTAGATTCTCACCGTATCGTGAGCGAACAGCACGGCCATGAATCTGGCCGCATCCGGGCTTGCCCGTCCCTCCGCCACACGGCGGTCATAGACATTCGCCGAGGATTTTGCCCGGTGGTGACCGTCCGCAATGTAGAGGTTCGGGACCTCGGCAAACATCTGTTCGATCCGCGAAATTTCTGCCGGATCATCCACCCGGTAAATCTGATGCAGGTTTCCTCCTTCGCTCCGGTACTCGCCGAACGGCTGCATTGTATCCGCAAGCGCCGAAATCCGGGCATGCATTGTTCCCGGATCCTTGTACAGAAGGAACACCTGACCGGTGTGAGCCGACACCGCATCGATGTGACGGGTCCGGTCCTCCTCTTTATCATACCGGGTCAGCTCATGCTTTTTAATGGTATCATCCTTATACTCGGCCACGCTCACACAGGAGATCAGACCGGTAAAGGTCTCGCCAGCAAGCGTAATCCGGTAAATATAGAACGCCGGGTGCGTATCGGAGACAAGAAGGCCGTCGGCCTTCATCTTCTCAAACATCTCATGTGCCCGTTCGTAAATTTTATTGTCGTGCGGATCGAGGTCCGGCAGCTCCGCATCGGTCCGGATAACCCGGAGAAGGGACTTCTCATTTTTCGCAATCTCGCGTGCCGCTTCCTCAGCACTGATGACGTCGTAGGGTACGGACGGCACAAAGGGGAACGCCTCATCGGACGGATGGAGGCCGGTAAACGGATAGAGGGTGACCATTATTTCAAAGACTCCTATAATATAGTTCGGCGACAATACTAAAATAGCAATGGTAGTGGTGAGAGGGGTTGGTGGAACAGCAGCCGGCTGCACCATCCGCAAAGCGGTACTGGATGATATTCCGGACATCTACCGGATTGAACTGACGTGTTTTTCGGATCCCTGGGATTATAAGGGAATGATCGAGATGATGACCCTGTACCTCACCTCCTTTTATGTAGCCGAGGCGGAGGGGAGAATCGTCGGGTTCTCCGCCGGCATGATCGAGGAGACGGACGAGGAAAAGTACGGGCATGTCTGCAATATTGCCGTTGTTCCCGAACTGCGGGGCTTTGGCATCGGCAGGCTGCTGCTGCGCAAAGTCGAACGCGACTTCTTCCTTGAAGGCTGCTGTGCCTGCAGTCTGGAGGTCCGGGCAAGCAACACCGCAGCGCATGGCTTCTACGAAAAAATCGGGTATGAGGATGTGATTGTGTTCGGAGAGTATTATGCGGACGGCGAGGATGCAATCGTTATGATGCGGTGGTTCTGAGATATCTTTTTCCCGGATGCTGATGTTTATCACCTCCGGCATCCTATACGAGGAACTATGAACAACGATCCGAATTCGCTGATCAACACCCCGGTTGATCTCAAGACCCTTACCGAGTATCAGGCAGGCGCAATCGTATCCCGGATGGTCATCAACAAAAAAGCCGGGACGGTCACCACATTTGCCTTTGAAGCAGGCGAAGGTCTCTCCGAGCACACGGCTCCCTACGACGCACTGCTGATCGTTCTTGAAGGAGAAGCCGACATCCCGGTTGGCGGCACTCCGCATCATCTGACCGAAGGCCAGATGATCATCATGCCGGCAAACGTCCCGCATGCCGTACATCCCACCACCCGGTTCAAGATGCTGCTCGTGATGATTCACGAGTAGGGCTAATTTCATTTTCGGGCACTTTCAGTACGCGCGGTAGGGGGTTTATATGGGGATGAATCGTATTCTGTAGTGTAACAGATCAGCGGTAAAAAAAGAATCTCTATCCTTCTCTCTCTTTTCTGTGTCTATGCTGGGGGGTTTGGGGATTCGCCCTTGGAGGACCGCTGGTATGTTTCATTTGGTTTTTCTCACGGTGTCCCGTATGTATCTCTACCGTCTGCCCCGGAGAAGAAACCCGGCACAGCACAGCCCCGCAACCACCGTCAGCAGTGCAAAACCGGAGGCTTTCGTCGCTGCCGTCTCCGCCGTCCCTCCCGCATGAATCTCTGATGCCATCTGCGCAATACCGTCACCGATTCTCGGTCCCGCCCGGCCCAGAATATCCGCATCCATCACCACAATCCGGTTATTCTTCACGGCACTCACCGAAGAAAACCGTGGATCCTGCAAAACTGCATCCCGGGACACATCCCCGCTTCCGTGCTGACCCGACACCACAATCACCTCAGGATTCACCGTTAAAAACCGTTCCAGCTGAATCGTTGCCCAGCCGCTCTCATTTGCAAACGCATTCACTCCGCCGGCCGCCGTAATCATCTCATCCTGAAAGGTATTTGCGGCACTCACCATAATCGGGTCATGCCACACCATATGAACCACCTTCGGGCGGGACAGCCCTGCCGCCTGCTCCGCAACCGATGCAATCTGCCGGGAAATATTTCCGACCAGCACCTCCGCCGCCTCCGGAACACCCGCCGCCGTACCGATCAGCCGGATATCCGCATACGTATCCGCAATCGACTCCGCATTCTTCACCGCAACCACCGCGAGACCAAGCGTCTTCAGATGCTCCACAACCTCCTTCGAGTTCCCGTCGGAAGCAAACACCACATCCGGATTCAGCGCAACCACCCGTTCCACATTCACCGTCGAATACCCGCCGACCTTTGCAATCTCTGCCGTCTCCGCCGGATAATTACAGTAATCCGTCACGCCTGCAACCTTCCCGCCAAGACCCAGAGCAAACAAAATCTCCGTATTGGACGGAGCAAGCGACACAATCCTCTCCGGCTGCGCGGGAATCTCCACGGAAACCCCGTAGGTATCAGTCACCGTCACAAACGGCGCGGCCGAAACCGCCGGAACCGCAGCCGTCAGAACAACAGCCAGCAGCAGAACAACACACCATCCTTTCTTCATCATAATCACTCACGGAATAGCAATCTCCCCTGACGTCACCGGATTCCCCGACGCCCGGTCAAGGAACCTGTAGGTCAGATGCTGACCGGATTTCCCGGTAAAATTCGCATCGCGGGGACCCCAGCAGAGAGTATCTGCATCATAATTCTCCGTTGCAACAAGCAAAAACCTATCTCCCAGACCAATAGACCTCTCCCCGGAATAACTCTCCAGATACTTCGCAGGATCCGAACCCTTCAGAGTAATATATCGTGACGAATCCTCACGAATTCCCAGCCGGACATCAAGATGATCCAGCAGGAACGAATCCCCCGCCATATTTTCAAACACCACATCATCCTCATCAAACCCCGTCGCAACAATCGTCGACTGAATCGGCAAATCCTTATCACTCACCGAACCGCTCAGCGCAACCGCAGCAAGACTCACCAAAAGAATCGTAACCGTCAGCATCAAAAGAACACCCACAACCTCAGACACCGCATCATCAGACATACGCAAAGACATCATCTCTCCTCCAAAAGAACCGTTCCCGAAAACAAAATCGCATTCGTCGGAACATGATATACCCGGACATCAGCCGGCACCGACCGCTCGGCATACCCCTCCAGTGTCCCCTTCGACACCTTCAAAAGCCGGGCAGTATTCGTCAGATTCTCAGTACTCAGGCTCTCGCCGGGCCGCCAGGAACCATACTCCAGCGTATCCGCAGAGAACGAACTCTCCACATCCCGGGCGTCCGCAACTTTAATCCGCGTAGAAACCCGGCACTCCTCAGCCGTCAGAATATCACCTCCCCGGTGCTCAAATATCATCCGGAACTCCTCCCCCGACCCGGCAGTATACACCGCAAGCTCAACCGACGGCGTCCCTTCCGGCCGCTCCGCAAGACCTCCGGCAAACGCCGCAAGAACCGCAGCAAAAATAATCACCAGCGCAAGAAGCAGCATCACCCCGATCACCGGAGACACCGCAGAATCACGGCTGATCCTCATTCCACACTCACCCCCACCGACACCTGCCGCAGCGTATACCCGCCTGCGGCCGGGAACGGATACTCCCGTCCGGAAGAATCCACAATTTTTACCGACTCCCCAACGGGAATCTGAATCGGCTCTGACTCGGTTGCATGCAACCGCAGTTTTGCAATACCGGTACCGGTAATACTGTTTTTCGTCTCAGGATACATAGATACCACCACAAAATTTTCACTCATACGTACAAACGACTCCGCAAGAATCTCCGACTCCCGCTTCTTCCCCTCGGAAACCGTATACAGGGAAAGAGTTGCCGGAGTCTTCTTCTCCCCCTTCGTAACCCAGACAAGACCATTCTCCCAGGAATATCCCTGCAGGTCCCACGAAGAATACGAAGGCGTATACACAACACGAACCCGGTCAATCGACGAATGCCACGTACCATTGATATACAGATCCCCGACGGAAACCGGCCGGCTGATCTCCACCGTACCGCTGGACCGGACCGGACTCAGCAGAACATCACCGCCGCCAAGCGACAACGGCTCCGAAAACTGGGCGGCCTTTCCCAGACTGTAGATAGCATCCGCATCCGCGGAAAACCGCTCAAACGCAAACTTCACATCCTCACTGTGGGTAATCTCCGCCTGCTGCTTCAGTCCCGGCACATACGTCGCCGAGTAGATCGCCATACAGGTCGCAACAATTGCAAGAACCAGCATCAGGGCAATCACCGTAGAAACCGCATCATCCGCATCCGCTGTCCGCATCACGGCCGCACCGTCCCGGCAAAAATCACATTCTTCGGCGTAACCAGCCGTATCTCATCCCCGGATTGAAACACCTGAACAGACTCTGCGGTAAGCCGGCCGCCCAGATCAAAGATCGCCGAACCGTTCCCGGCATAATCGGTAACATTCGTAATCTTAATTGTCCGCTTCGTTGCGTTCCGGTCCTTGGGAGTAACCGTCACAGAAAGCTCGGCCGGGTCCACCCAGTCGCCTCCCTTATGCCAGAAATACATCATCTTCATATCAGAACTCAGATTCATCGACACATCCACAACCGTCTCCCGGTCACCGGGAATCAGCTGAAACGCAGAACTGGCAAAAAGTGACACAAGAATAATCACCAGGGCAAGAATCAGCATCTCACCGACCACCGAAGTGACTCCTTCATCAGCTGTATCGTACTTCATACACTCCCTCTAAATAATATAGACAAACATCACCACGGTTGCGGCAAGCAGAATGATCGAATGTTTCAGACCGCACAAAACACTGTTTGAAGACAGCTGTCCCGCCATTATCCCGGAAAAAAATGCAAGAATAATCCCGATATGGAACATATCCGACACATTGGAACTGATATCAAACGTGATGTCATATGCGGAAAAACTGGAAATAAACGCCGTGTTCATCTGATACGACGAATACAGGTAAATACCGTAGGAAAGATAAATCACCGCCAGATACACGAACGAAACGTTCATCCTCTTTGATTTCATCTTCACATAATGTTCCAGATCAGCAATGGCGATCGTCAGAATCTCACGGATATAATCCGTAACCTCACTGGCCTTCACCAGCAGCGAAACCGCCCGTTTCACCGACACCAGACCGATACGTTCCTCCATCCTGACCAGCGCCCCGGAAAGGGACGCACCGTAGCGGAGCTCCTCGGAGACCACTTTCACCTCAGATGAAAGAACACCGGTTTTATTGCCGGATATCAGAAAAATGGCGCCCTGCAGCGTCATACCAATATCACGCATATCGGCAATCTCCCGGAGAAACTCAGGCAGCTGCGTCTCCACTTTGTTCACATACCTGCGGCGGATCTCATAGGCAATCATCACCGGAAACATCACCGTCCCGATCATCAGACAGAGAAGCACTTCAAAGGTATAGGAAGGAAACATTGACGCAAACGACCCTGTCAGATACGACAGAAAGATCACAACCGCAGCCAGACAACCGATAACCATCCCGATAGCATAATCCGAGATAAAGAACCGGACCGGATGCCGGAGGATATCCAGGAGTTTGAGCAGCTGTTTTCTGTTGTTGAGCTGCTTGAGAAACGCAGCGTCCGGAGCAGTCCGGGTTCCCGCATCCAGAAGCTCTGCCCCGTACTCACTGTCGCGGATCTCGCGGCGGGCAATATCAAGATTGTCCGGCGGCAGAAGGATATACAGAATGACAATCAGGGTGATAGCACCCAGCGGAAGACCGATGTACATCATCGGCAGAATCCCTTCCATCTGGCTCTGACCGGACAAATTCTGGGCGACCAGCATGATAATCAGGGCAATCGGCCCTGCAACGAACGCAGTCACGTAGATCTCTGCAATCATCTCCAGGAACTGAAGCAGCGCCTCCAGCTCCTGTCTGGCAAGCTCCCGGTATGACTCGGACTTTGCATTGAAAAAGTTGGTAAGGTTTCCGCCGCTGCGGTATACCAGCATCAGATCATTGAGAAGCTCCCGGAAATTTTCCGACGGTGTAATCTTCAGGGTATTCTCCATCGCCGTCAGCAAATCATCGCCGAAAAGCTCCACATCCCGGACGATCAGGCCGCATTCCCGGGAAACTTCCCCGTAGAGATCGGCAGCATCGTAGACACTGCGGAAGATATCATACAGAGTGATCGTAGAGGATAAAGCCTGCATATAGGTGATAGCATAGGGGAGATCCATCTCGATCCGGGTTTTGCGCCCCTGTGCTTCAAGCCGGGGATAGTAGTAGAGCGACAGAAACACGCCCGACGGAATAAGAATACAGGCAAACAGGAGGAGCAGCCATCCCGGCAGGAAAGAAAGCGACGGAACGGTGATGTCAAAGACGAACAGCAGGACGCCGACCGTCAGAATAAGCAGTGCCGAAAGAATCGTCAGCAGGACGGACAGCATCATATACTGCTGGACCGGGACAGTAATGTGGGCCGCACGCAGTGTCCTTTGCATCTCCTGATTGATCAGGATTCTGTCCAGAAAATCCGGTTCCTCTGCCATCTACGCCGTGGTCTCCTGAATGATTGTTTCCAGAATGGCGGATTCAACCTGCTGAAGAGAGGTCTGGTCTCCGGCGACCATCACATCCAAAGCTGCCTGACGGCGGGCAAGTTTTTCTGTGAGCTGGTCCGCCGACCAGTTATTTTGATACGCGATGTTGTCAAAGACCGCAGACGTCTGATAGGTTTTGACAAACCGGTCGGTGGTATGATCCCAGACAAACAACGGCTGCCACTCGATCCGGTCCTCGGTGACCGAGATTTCGTTCAGTGAAAGGCAGCGGCGGAACCCTTTTCCTTCGCCGTATAAGAGGCTCTGCACAAGGATAAGGTTCAGTGCCCCGAACATGGCGACCGGGACATTGATGGGGTTATGCGTCAGACGATTGATAGCTTCCTTAACGTTTCCTGCATGAAGGGTGGAGTAGGTGGTGTGGCCGGTGTTCATAGCCTGAAACAGTGTTTGTGCTTCTTCACCGCGGACCTCTCCGACAATGATGTACTCAGGCCGCTGCCGCAGAGCAGCTTTTAACAGAGAAAACATACTGATGTTGCCGGTTCCCGAGACATTGGCGATGCTTTCCCGCGTCTTCATCGGCAGCCAGTTGGTATGCGGCAGCTGAATTTCGCGGGTATCTTCGATGGATACGATCTTTGCAACCGACGGAATGAAAAAGGACGCTGCGTTCATCGTCGAGGTTTTACCGCTTGCCGTCCCTCCGGCGATGATCATACTTTTGCGGTTTTCCACGGCAAGCCAGATATGCGCCATCAGTTCACTGCTGTAGGTGTTAGAGGTGATCAGGTCTACCGGGGTCATCGGATCTGCCTTGAACTTCCGGATGGTAAACGAACTGCCTTTGGATGAGATAATATCCGAGTAGGTCAGCTGGGCACGGCTTCCGTCGGGGAGTGCCGCGTCGATTAGCGGAGTCGTCAGAGAGAGCTGTTTGTCTGCTTTCTGGGCAAGTTTGAGTACGTATTTGTTGAGTTCCTGACTGTCAAAGATACAGTTCGTCTCGACATTGGCAAACCTGCGGTGATACAGAAAGATCGGAATATCCGCCCCGTTACAGGTGATATCCTCGATTTTGTCGTCATGCATCAGCGGGTCCAGTCTGCCGTATCCGAGGAAGTTTCGGGTGAGATAGTAGATGAGGATGTCCACGCGGTCCGCGGGGATGTCCGGATCGAATGAGGTGATCACGGCTCTGAGAAACTGCCGGTCCAGCCCGAACTCGCCGCGTTTTCTGACGGTGTCGTAGACAAGCATCGACCTGAGCTGTTCGAAGGTTTCTTCCAGGATGACCAGCTCTTTTTCGCTGATTTTCGGTTCGATTATCTGGTAATGAATGTGAGAAACGTCGTCACGGTAGATGTTGGCGTAGGAAAACGGCGGGGTCAGCCAGTACCGGTCAAGGACCTCATACTCTGTTTCAAAGGGAGGGAGTTCCACGACCTGCGGTTTTTCTTCGAAAACCGGGTCAGCTTCCGGCTTTTTTGCGAACAGCGAGCCGAAAAATGATTTCTTCTCCTCAGTCAGCGTATCATCTTTTCCGGAGAACAGCTTCCCAAAACCGGGGGATTTTTTGGAATCCGGTTCTTCTTCGAAAACCGGATCAGTTTCCGGCTTCTTTGCGAACAGCGAGCCGAAAAATGATTTCTTCTCCTCAGTCAGCGTATCGTCTTTTCCGGAGAACAGCTTCCCAAAACCGGGGGATTTTTTGGGGTTCGGCTCGGTTGTGTCCCCGGATTTTTTCCGTACGGGAAGCGGGATTTTCATCAGATTCCTCCGGTGTATGAGGTAGTACTGTCCTTTCCGCTGTATTCAATCGATATCTCGGCTTTGGCGTTTCTGACAAAGACGCCGATTGCATACCTGCCCGGAGAGAACGGACCGATAGTCTGGTACTTCTCGGCGCTGTACTGGCCCTGCCAGCCGCCGGTTGTTATCAGTGTCAGTGCGCCTGAGTCTTCAACCGCATACACCGCAATCCGGAGATCACTGTACGGCGTCATCTCCTCTTCGGAGTGATCCTCGTCCATTTTCTGGATCAGATAACTGACTCTCCACGGAACCGGAGCCGTATGTTCGGCGGTTCCCCACGGAGTGTACAGGGTGGAAGGGACATCCTTTATCTCAAGGAACTTCTGGTACAGCCGCCATTTGTCCTCGGCAGTCCATCCAATGCCTGACGGATACCAGGTGTTGGTGTAGTATGCAGAGGTGTTCGTCTGCCATTGTTTTGGTGAGAAGGAGACCCCGGTTGCAGAATGCAGCAGTAAGGTTTCGGCCATCTGCTCCTCGTACGGGAGGAGGGATGCTTTGGGTTTTCCCTGCCAGAGTGCATCGTCAGCAGAGATTACCGGAACAATTCCGTCATAGGCTGCCTGAGGCGTCCCCTTGGATGCAGTATCCACCATCCAGTAGGGAGAAACCGGGAGATACCACCCGGTATTCTCAATCTGATAGGTTACTGCATCACTGAAATTATCCGGCAGTCTGGGTACTGCATCCGCACTGAACATACCGGTGGCCGGGGTATAGGTGGCTTTACCCAGTGTACCGCTGTAATTTTTCGATTTCCAGGTGCCGTCACCCGCATACCAGCCGTCGGCTGAACCGGCTCCGGCAGGTTTGCCGAACGCTGCGGTTCCTGATACCGGGTAGAACCCGGTCTGCCGGGGAACGAAGGTCAGCGGTTTTGCAGGAGCAGTGGTCAGGGCCGAGTAGGTCGGCCGGTCGTTCTGCGGGGCTGAGACCACCATCCCGAGAGCTGCAGCTTCGGGAATGATGGTGAGCCGGTCGTAGGTCGCAGGATAGTAGATGACCGCCGTCCCGTATCCGAGCTGGGTAAGGAGGGCAGAAGCAAGAACGGCATGGTCGACCGAGTCTCCGGTTTCTTCGGCAAGCATTCCTACCGGTGTCCGGGGATATGCCGCGGACCGTCCGGACTCCGTATCGGTCTGATACCGGATGCTCTGAACAAACGAAAAGACCAGATCCAGTTTCTGCTGTTCGGTCATCCCGGCTTTGCCGGCGATGGATTCCAGTTCGGCGGCAACCGTCTGTATCACGCCGCCGTCTCCCTGATGTACGGCGTAGCTGATAAGATCTTTCGGCAGTTCCGCATCCCGGATTCCGTACTGATACTCCAGATAGATCTCTTTGGAGATGTAACAGGAGAGAGTCCGGTCTTTGCCGTCATAGGTCCAGGTGAAGGTCTTATCTCCCCATGGTCCCTCTTCCTCATCACCACTCGTGTTCGTATACCAGTCATCCGTTCCCGGGCCTGTGGACGGCGAGTCCAGAAACCCGCCGAGTTTCAGACCGATCAGGATGCCGGCTGCGGCGATGATGATGATCATACCGGCGAGCAGCAGAGTAAACAGCCGTTTGTCCAGTTTCATACTCATGCGCGTCTCCTCCGGAGGGTCAGGGCAAGAATCCCGGCGAGTGCGGCGGCGATACTGCAAAATCCGGGTGTCTGCGTGGGAGAAGCAGTTGTCTGGGACGGTGTGCCGGTAGAGGACGACGAGGACGTATAGGTCGGATACGGTGTTGCCTTCTCGGTTGCAGAAAGGGAAGAGGAGATGGTCGGCTGGACCGTACTCTGGGAAGCACTGGTTCCCTGCGGCAGAATCTCAAAGGAGAATCCTTTGGAGAACTTTGCGTCTTTACACTCGACTGACGCTTCGTAGATTCCCGGATACCAGGAACTGGTATCGATCTCATCGAAGCTGTAGGTCCGGTAGCCTTTGAAGGGTGTCGGGGATTTCGGAATGGTTGTAGTGGACGGAATCTTCATTGCGGTGTTGGACTCCTCACCTGAATTGGCATCAATCCGGTGAATCGAGAGGAACAGTTTGTCGTCAACGTCGGTTTCATCGGCAGACTCGTCAGCCGCTGCAAGATTGGTACGACCGGAGAGGACGAGTTTGTCCCCGACCGAGACCTGACCCGGATCGTTCAGCGTGATGTAGGGTTCTTCGACGGTGAACTGCGTCATGACGTAGAGGTCATCACATTTGGGATCCGTGAACATCTTTGTCAGCGCGTCTGCTGCGTTCTTTCCCTGCATAGTCGTAAAGGATGCGGAGGAGCCGTAGGTTGTGCTCACCGTCGTAAGTGCTTTTCCGTATCCGTCATCCGCCACCACATCAAAGACGCCGTTTGGTCCCGGATGCTGGTATACCAGATAATACACGCCGGACGAGAGGGAATAGGTAAAGTTGCGGTCATAGGTAAACCCGTACTCTCCCCAGGGGGCATCGACCCAGGTGTCCTGTTCGGCTTTGTAGAGCGGGAACCCGGCCTGACGGTCGGCGTACCGGAAGTTGCTGCCGAAGATGTACCAGCGGATCTCGCCGTACAGACCGTTGGCTGCTCCGATACCGGGACTGCCGCGGGCAATCCACCAGGAGTAGAGATGATCTCCCTTGGCAAAGTAGCCGCCGCTTTTATCACTGGACTTTACCTGAATGGTCTGTTCACTCAGGGGATAGTCCCAGGCGGGAGGAACTTTGCCGTCGATGTTTCCCGCTCCGCCGGGGTAATCACTGTTCGTATGGCCGTACGGGTTGAGATTCGCGTGAACGGTATAGGTTCCCGGTTCCAGGCCCTTTGTCCACCAGGTATACTCCCAGTATCCAATGTTCGGATCATAGGCTGTTGTGGTGAAGGTAGTTGCATCACCGTCCTTTACTTCCTGATGCGTCGTCAGGTGAACGCCGTTTGCCGGCAGGTTCGGGCCGGTCAGATAGAGATAGATGGGGACGTACTCGTTGGTGTTTTTGCAGGTCCCTTTCAGAAGAATTGAGTCTCCTACGGAAAACTTTCCGTTTTTCACATCGTCGGAGGGTTCCTCAAACTCCATAGAGGCACCGGATTTGGTGATGGTAAACGAGACCGTTCTGGCCAGACCTGATCCGGGATCCGTGGTCTCTATCTGGTATTCTCCGGGAGAGGCTGCGGCCGGCACCTCGATTACGGCAGTTGCCTGGCCGTTCCATCCGGGATACAGGGTGATTTCATGGGGATTGGGACGGGTATATCCGGAGGTTTCCGAAAAGTACGGTCCTCCTGAAGAGGCCGGGGAGAGCTTCAGGGTATACAGGGTAAACGGAGTTCCGGTCAGGGTGAGAGTGAGGGAGTCAGACTGCTGAATCTGGGATTTATCCACTGCCAGAGTGGTGCCGAAGTCCGCGGCGGAAAAGCTGTAGGTGGTCTCCGTAGACAGGCCGTTCAGTTTCAGCCGGAAGGTCATGGATGCCGTGCTGTTGCCGGTCGGAATCACGCTCTGTTTTGCCAGCTGGAAGGCAAGATTCTGGTCAGGTTGCGACGGACTGGTTGTCAGCTGGTCCAGATTTACGATTGTTCCGGCACTGTTGGTGATGCGTTTGGTGGAACCTTTGGTGCCGGTCAGCTGATATTCATACCAGTATCCGTTCAGCTGACTGCTGACAATACTGCTGTCAGGCATGTAGAACATCACATGCATCTGGCGCGAGATCTCAGATGGACGTGCCGGCAGCCCATCCGGCGTGACGTCGGTGTTGTATACGTAGATTTTCATCTGACCAAGCGTGGGGTCCCGGATATCGATGGAGATACTCTGGTCAATGTCCCCTCCGCCGTAATCAGGATAGTACCTGCCGGTACTGATGCCGGAGGTAACGCTGCCTATCATGTTTGTGAGAGGGATTGCAGAGACAACTGACCCGCTTTCATACTTTACCATGTTCTGCGGGACCTTTGTACCACTCTGGAACGCGGAAAAGTTCAGGTTCAGTTCTCCGATGTAGACGGTGTCTCCGGGGTCAATGCCTGCATTGTCCCCCCCTGCGGCAGAATGCCTGGCCGCAGCTCCTGAAATGAATAGGCATGCTACTATCAGCAGAATGCAGAGTACGGCACATAACCGACGACGATTAATTAACACACATATCACGTTCTCCGAAATACCCTGGCTCGATTTTAGAAAATATGTTTGATGTATTCCTAATTATATTGTTTGCATTCAGGGATACGAGAATATATGCATATCACATATGCAATGCAGTATTACCATTCAGATATGCAAAACTCTTTTAAAATGCACATCTTTGGAAAAATTTCGGACAAAACCCTATGTTTTGAAAAAGCATAATATGTCTTCAGGGACATACAGATTACAGATTAATTTTGTCTTAATGAACATTATATTTATTTTTCATAGGGAGAGTGGTGACCATACAAACAGATGAGAAGTTCCGGCGTGACGATGATGCTGTATCCCCGGTGATTGGCGTAATGCTGATGCTGGTGGTAACAATCATCGTTGCGGCTCTGGTGGCAAGTTTTGCCGGAGGTCTTGGGTCGACGATGGAAAAAACCCCGTCGGCTGCCCTGGATATTAGTATCGATATGACGCCGAATATGGATCTGCAGTACGGTCCGCTGATGCTGTTCCGCCATATCGGAGGAGATCCTCTGGATACCAAGGATCTGCAGATTATCTTTGAGTATACGATTCCGCAGTATCAGAACAAGAAAAAACTGACTGATGGCGGCAAGGTGATCAAACGAACCATTGACGGCTCCATTGAACCGGGGTCGGTGATCTGGGATCCGGATGAGAGTCCGTTTGTCCACCAGACGACGAATGAAGGAAGGAATCCGACGATCAATGCGATGAACTCCCTGAACTGGGCGGATTTCGGAACATTTGTTCTGGCTCCGGGACGGGAGATGCAGTCGGTCAGCGGGATTGTGGGGTCCGGCCTGAACGGATACGACGGATTTGAAAATCTGATCGGGTTTGATTATAAGGATGCGAAGTTCGGGTTCGGGGACGGGTCCAAGATTCACATAACAATTGTCCATACGCCGACCGGGAAAGTGATCTACGATAAGGATGTGTATGCCAAATGAACGAAAAAAAGCCAGAGGACGGTGTATCCCCGGTTATCGGCGTGATGCTGATGCTGGTGGTCACGATTATTATTGCGGCGGTGGTCAGCGCGTTTGCCACGGGTTTTGCAACGGAGGCGAGCAGCGGCCCCAATGCCCAGCTGCATTTTTCCCAGGTGGTGATGACGCCGCATTATCAGGGCCTTGAGTATGAACATATGGGCGGGGACGTGGTGGATCTCCGGAATCTGATCGTCCGGATCCGGACCGGCAACACGCACGGGGAGATTAACTACAACAGCGGATACTCCATGATGACTGACGGGGCCGGTAATTATCTGTATGGTCTGGACTCCTCGATTACCGGGCCGTCCGGTAACTATCCCCGGTTCCAGAAGGTTGGTCATCAGACGAGAGGTTCCGGCAACGAGGGCGGGTTTACGCAGGATAATTTTCTGCGGGCCGGTGAGAAGTTCCGGATTTACTTTGATTTAAGTCAGAGTCCGTTCTGTTCTCTGGGATACCGGGACGGGGACGGGGGAAGTTTCGGTCTGTACTGGGGTGAAGAGTCCGAGTACGTGATTATGGACAAGGAGTCGGAGACGGTGCTTGCCCAGGGTCTGATTCCGTCACCGAAGGATATGAGGTAAACCCATGCAATCCACTGAGAAGAATGAGGCAGTGTCCCCGGTTATCGGTGTGATGCTGATGCTGGTCGTGACGATTATCGTTGCCGCAATTGTCGGGGTTTTCGTCGGGAACATCGGCGGCGGAACGACTGTTGCGCCGTCGGCTGCGTTTGATGTACGGATTACGTCGTATGGGGGCGATAATCATGACCAGTATGTGATGACGATTGAACATGTCGGCGGTGATGCGGTACCGACGCGGGATCTGCGGATTCAGACGATCACGACGATGAACGACGGGTCCAGCAGGGCGGCAACGGTGACGAGTTTTGATCAGTCATCTCCGATCTACAAGCAGATGGGGGATTCTGCTACCAAGGTGAAGATTCCCTATCTGGTGGATGCGTCGAAAGGAAGTCCGGGAGATGCAGGGGTTGATTTCGGGAACTTTACGCTGGTGTCGGGGAACATGATGTCTTCGGGTACGACGGTGGGTACCTGCGGATATGATCAGGCCGCTTCAAATGGTATCCGGTCGCCGTCAATGCTGGGGTTCGATATTGACAAGCTGTCGCCTGCGTCAAACTTCGGACCGGGCTGCGAGGTTGAGGTGAAGCTGGTACATATTCCGAGTGATAAGGTGATCTATTCCAAGAAGGTGATTGTCCATTGAGGTCTGACGAGGGTGTTTCTCCGGTTATTGGTGTAATGCTGATGCTGGTGATTACGATTATTATCGCGGCGGTGATTGCGTCGTTTGCCGGGAGTATGACGGTTGCGGATACTGCGGCGCCGAAGGTGACGTTTTCCGTGACGCCGAAGGTGATGGGGGATTCGTCAACGATGAACAATGGTATTGTGATCCGGCATACGGGCGGTGATCCGGTGGATCTGGTGGATATGGGGGTGAAGCTGACGTCGAATGATCAGACGATTACCTTGGATTATCTGACTGATTCGACGAATACAGCATCCCTTCTTCCGGAGAAACTGCGCAGTCATAAATCGTATTTTGCACCGGTAGGGGGTATTCAGCTGGTGAACAATAAGGAGGTTACGCTGCTGAATACCGGCGATTCGGTGATGGTGGTCTCGGACGGATATGTCGGAACCGGTGAAGAGATTACGCTGCAGAACTCGGGGAAAACGGTTACCGGTCCGGCACTGTACTGGGAGCCGGTGGTCGGTGAGGGGTACGGACTGTTTGTCGCGAAACTGAATACGCAGCTGAAGTACAGTGTTATTGATAAGATCAGCGGGAAGACGATCCAGACGGGGTCGTTTACGCTCCGCTGATTTTTTTTGGTTTGTGCACAAGTATACGGGAGAACCCGGAAAAAAACGTTTCCTCTTCACAGCAGAGACATACGGACACCTCCCGTCTGAAAAAATTTGAGGCAATCATGACAAAATTTCTGATAAATTTTTCGATATATGATTATGAACTCCAGAAGTACGGCGGGAGCTGGGCCCGGGTGACGGATATGCTCCGGAGAACGGGTCTGGACGGTCTGGAGGTTTTGACAAACTATGAACCGGTTCCACTTGGTATTCCAAAAGATCTGACGATGTCGGTTCATCTGCCGTCTGCCCTTGGGTGGCTGGGTGTCTGGAATGATGATACCCATGAAATTCCCATGGAGATTCCGGATGAGTCGGTGCCGTATTTTTACGGAGGACGAAAAAAGGAGGATATCATAGAGAATTTTTGTGCGGCAATCCGGTATGCTTCTGTTCTTGAGCCTGCCTACGGGGTCTACCATGCATCCTACATTGCGCTGCATGATGTCTACAGCCATGTACGTTCCCATACTGATGCGGAGGTGCTGGATGCAACTGCCGATTTTCTCAACGAGTGTGTTTCCCGTTTTCCCGGCGGGGAGCCGCCGTTTGACATCTGCATCGAAAACCTCTGGCATCCGGGTCTGACGTATCTGAACTCCGGGGATGTCAGCCGGTTTATCGATCGGCTCGCATTTAAAAAGTGGAGCCTGCTGCTGGATACCGGGCATCTGATGAATGCAATTGGTACCTGTACCTCTGAAGAGGGGGCGATTGATGCCGTTCTTGCCTGTATCGATACTCTTGATCAGGAGATTATTGACCGAATACAGTCTGTTCATCTTCACCAGAGTACGTCCGGGTCGGCCGCAGAAAATCTGAAGGAACCCGAAAATTATCAGACAATGTCGTTTGAAGAGAAAGTCTCCTGTCTGTATCCGCAGCTCAGTGATATTGATCAGCACCGGCCGTTTACGCTGCCTGCCTGCAGAGAGATTCTGGACGTGCTATCACCGGAGTTTGTGGTTCATGAGTTTTGTACGACTCCGTCGTCAGCGATCGAAGAATATATTCTGACGCAGATGCGGGCCCTGGGCTTGTCAGCTGCAGGAGGCCCTGTTGATCGGTAACTCTGCAGATTTTGGCGGTTCCAAACCCCTTTCTCTCAAATGTGAGAAGCACCCAACCGTCATTGAGAACAGTACTGAGGATATAAAACAATATTTTAGAATCTATCGGAATGAAAAAATCGGAGATTCCGAGTGTGATTGAGATCATGACAGAACCCCAGGTCCAGCTGCTCTGTGAAACATCAGGGATGGAGAAAATTTACCGTTATGACGGAGCGATTGTCGTAAAACTGCCAAACGGGAGAAATGTACTGAGTGCCGCTTCCCTCAACGGCGGATACCGTGAAGAGTGCGAAGCGGTATTTAATCATCAGCCAAAACCCGGAACAAATCTGCGGTGCTGCTGCGATCTGGAGGGCGGAAGTGTTGAAACATATATGAAAATTACGGCTCAGCGCCTCGGACTGGATCCGGCGGCAGCGGTCGGCATGATGACTGCAGCGAACATGCAGAATGCCTGCATCGTCACGAAGAATTTCCGGGATCTTGAAGTAACTGCCGTGATTACTGCCGGCATCGAGGTCAACGGCGGCCGGGCAGGAGACCCTGCATCCTATTATGAAGAGGATGCCGCCTTTGAACCCTGCTGCGGGACTATCATCACAATCCTGATCATTAATGCAAACCTTTCTGCCAGTACCCTGGCCCGTGCTGCAATCACCGCAACGGAAGCGAAATGCGTGGCACTTCAGCAGCTGATGGCTCCAAGCAGGTACTCCTGCGGCATTGCTACCGGCTCCGGAACCGATCAGACGGCTGTCATCGCAAACAGAAACAGTCCCAACTGTCTGCAGGACGCAGGAAAACATTCAAAGCTGGGGGAGCTGATCGGAAGATGCGTTATTGAAGCGACGACGCAGGCGCTGGCCCGGCAGTCCTGTCTGACGGCCGGATCACAGTGTGATATGATGGTGCGTCTTGACCGGTTTGGTGTAGACGAAACTGCGGTATGGCGGATCGCATCCGGTGTACCCGGGGAAAACAGACGAACGGTCTTTCTCCACGATCTGCGGGAACTTGCAAAAAATCCGCAGGTGGTGACGATGACTGCAGCTTTACTGCATATTACGGATGAAATTAACTGGGGCCTGATTCCGGAACTTGCCGGAAAACGGGCCGCTCTGGCGATTATGCAGGAGTTTCCGGGGATGATCGGCATCACCGGATATCAGCCGGTCCCGGGGCTTCTGGACGAACGCGAGACGATCATAGACAACTGGATACGCATCGTGTCATGGTGCCTGAAACACGAGTACCGGGGGGCGGCTGATGTCGCATAATACGCCGGTGTACCCGTTCACCGCGATAGTTGGTCAGGATGATATGAAATGTGCCATCCTGGCCAACATCATCAATCCGGGTATTGGCGGCGTCTTAATCAAAGGGGAGAAAGGCACGGCAAAATCCACGGCTGTCAGAGCGGCAGCTGAACTTCTTCCCGAGAAAAAAGTCATCAAGGGCTGCCCGTTCCACTGCAAAGCCGACCAGACACTGGATCTCTGTCCGGAGTGCCGGAAGCTTCTTGATTCCGGTGCAAAACCTGCCTGCGAATATGCAAAAATGCGGGTAGTGGAACTGCCGCTGAGTGCAACCGAAGACCGTGTTTCAGGAACACTGGATCTTGAACATGCCATTACTGCCGGAAAGAAACAGTTTGAACCGGGTGTTCTTGCTGCAGCGAACGGGAACATTCTCTATGTGGATGAAATAAACCTGCTGGACGATCATATCATTGATCTTTTACTGGATGCTGCTGCGATGGGGGTGAACTTTGTGGAACGGGATGGTATCTCCTATATGCATCCGTCCCGGTTCCTGCTGATCGGAACCATGAACCCGGAAGAGGGTGATCTCCGTCCCCAGCTTCTGGACAGATTCGGTCTTTCGGTTCATGTTACGGGGGAAAAGCAGCCGGGGGTCCGGACTGAGATTATCCGGCGGAGACTGGCATTTGAAAAGGATCCTGAAGGGTTCTGCCGGGAGTATGAACCGCTGCAGGAGGATCTCCGCAGACAGATCCTCTCGGCTCAGGAACTGGTCCGGGAGATTGAGCCTGATGAACAGCTGCTGGAAACCGCAGTCAGAATCTCTCTTTTCCTGGAGGTGGACGGTCACCGGGCTGACCTGACGCTGGTAAAGACGGCAGTTGCACGTGCTGCGCTGAAGGGAAGAACGAGAGTGAACGGCTCTGATATTTTGGCGGCGGTGCGGCTGGTAATGCCGCATCGCATGAGGAAACTTCCCTTTGAAGAGAGCAGACTGGATATGGCCGCCGTTGAGGCCCTGATTCAGGAGTGTTACCCAAATTGAACGGCTGTCCGGTGTATCCGTATCCGGCAATCGTCGGGATGCGTGCCGCAAAAGAGGCTCTTTTGTGCCTTCTGGTAAATGATAATCTGAAAGGTCTGCTGATTACGGGATCCACAGGAACGGCAAAATCCGTTCTGCTGCGGTCTCTGGAGGGTCTCCTTGAGAGCCAGCAGGTTCCCCGGATTCTTCCGCAAAACATCACCGAGGACCGGCTGACGGGTTCGGTTGATATTGAAAAAGCGTTGACAACCGGGACGGTTCTGGTGGATCCCGGTCTTCTTGCCGGCGGCAGCCGACGGTTCATTCTTGCTGATGATCTGCAGTGTCAGGATGAGACGGTGATCTCCTGTCTGCTGAATACTCTGGAAACCGGGAAGCTGGTTCTGGAACGAGACGGTATATCCCGGGAACTTCCTGCAGACTATGTTCTGGCGGCAGCAGTGAACACCGATGACGGGGGACTCTCCGGGCATTATCTGGACAGATTCGATCTTTGCGTCTCGACGGAACCTGTGGACAAAGAGGATGCACGAGTGGATATTCTGCGGAACAGCCTGGCCTTTTCCCGGGACGCAGAGAATTTCGGGCGCCGATATCTCAAAGAGACGGAGGATATCAGAAAAACGATCCGGGATGCACGGGAACGGCTTTCCTATGTTCTGATTCCTGATTCTCTGCTCCAGCTGATCGCGGATCTGTGTCTGGAACTGGGTGTCCGGGGACACCGCGGGGATCTGGCGCTTGCCCGAACGGCAAAAACACTGGCGGCACTTGACGGCCGCGACCGTGTGGTTCTTGAGGATATCAGGGAAGCGGCGCTGCTGACGCTGCAGCATCGAAAAAATCCGATCCCAAAAAAGGACGATACAGCTTCCCCCTCCCGGGAGTCTTCCAAAGAGTCTTCGCCCGGGAATGCGGATGCGGGAGACCGGGGAGCTCTGCATCCCCAGGGTGATTCTGCCGAGGAAACATTTGCCGTCGGTACTGTGTTTGATGTTGTCCGGTATCTGGATGAGACGGCACCGGTTTCTGCGGTGAAGGCGGTTCCCGGAAAACGATGCCGCAGTGTCAGTGTCCGCGGGACCGGCCGGTGTATCTCATACCGGTTTCCGGGGAGGTACTGTCGTGATATCGCTGTTGTTCCAACACTTCGGGCTGCGGCTGTCCGTCAGCAGTTCAGGGAGAGGTCAGGGACTGCTGTTTCGGTGAAGAAACCGGATCTCCGGGAGAATGTCCGCGAACATAAACAGGGAAAAGTGATTTTGTTTCTTGTGGACGCCAGTGGTTCTATGGGTGTCCGCAAACGGATGGTTGCGGTGAAGGGGGCGGTATTTTCCCTCTTAACCGATGCATATCAGAAACGGGATCTGGTGGGGCTGATGACGTTCCGGAAAACTGATGCAACACTTCTGCTTTCACCGACGAAAAGTACGGCTCTTGCATACCGGATGCTGAAAGATATTCCTACCGGGGGGAGAACGCCGCTGTCAAAGGGAATTTCCGAGGCGGTGAAGGTTTTGATGCAGCCATTGTATGCTGCCGGCCGGCAGTCCAGGGTTGTGGTTCTGCTGACGGACGGACGGATGAATGAATCGATGACTGCCGAAAATCCTTTTCTGGAACTGCAGACTGTTGCCCGGGCAGCAGCGGGAACCGGGATAGTGTTTGTTGTTGTGGATACCGAGGAAGGGTATCCGAAGATCGGGCTTGCAAAACATCTGGCATCGGAACTTCGGGGTGTGTATCTGCGGCTTGAGGAGCTGAACAGTGCCTATCTTGCCGATTCCATGAAGCGGATACTCCGGGAGGATCTGGTATGAAGATTGCCGTTTACGGGAAGGGCGGTATCGGAAAGTCCACGATTTCTGCAAATATTTCTGCGGCTCTTTCCCAGGACCGGAGCCGTGTCCTGCAGATCGGCTGTGATCCCAAACATGATTCTACACGGCTGCTTTTGGGCGGAAATGTACCGGTGACGGTTCTTGAGTACGTCAAAGAGGTTCTGCCGGACGAACGATGTCTGGAGGACATTGTTTTTTGCGGATACGGGTCTGTTGCATGTGTTGAGGCCGGCGGCCCGGAACCGGGTGTGGGGTGCGCCGGCCGGGGGATTATCACGACGTTTGAACTTCTCAACTCTCTGGGTCTTGCTGAGAAGGATTTTGATTATGTGATCTATGATGTTTTGGGTGATGTGGTCTGCGGCGGGTTTGCGGTTCCGATTCGCACAAAATATGCGGATGCGGTGTATCTCGTTACTTCAGGAGAGTTTATGGCTCTGTATGCGGCGAATAATATTCTCCGGGGAGTCCGGAATTATGGGAATGTTCCCGGGAGGGTTGCAGGAATTATCCAGAACAGCCGGGGCATTGCCGGGGAGGATGTCCGGGTTGCAAGGTTTGCCAAGGCTGTGCATCTTCCGGTTCTTGCGCAAATTCCCCGCAGTCATCTGTTTGCCGAGGCGGAACGACTGGGAAAAACGGTGGTGGAGGCGTTCCCTGACTCTTCCGAGGCGGCGGTTTTTCAGGAGCTTGCTCTGCAGATTCAGGCGGTTGCTGCGGGAGAGAAATCTGGGTTTTCGGCGTGTCCTCTGGATGATGCGGAGCTGGAGTCAATGGTGCTGGGGATGAAGGGAGGTACTGCGGCGGAGTCGTTTCAGTTTGCGGGGTGTGGTACCGGGAACCGGAAACCCCGTGCGCTTTCGGAGAATGTGAGAACAAAATATCCGCTTCACGGTTGTGCGTTTGCCGGGGCGGTCTGTGTGACGATGCAGGTGGAGGATGCCTATACGCTTGTTCATTGTCCGAAAAGTTGTGCCCATATGATCTATGATATTCTGGAAAATGCATATCTGCGCATGTACCGGTTGTATGGGGATACGGCGGACGCGGATCTTTCAAAGAGGTTCGGGACAACAAATCTTGAGGAGGCGGATTTTATTTTCGGTGGTATACCCAAGCTGAAGGCGTCGCTGAGAGATGCAGCGGCAAAGGGATATACCCATATATTTGTGGTGACGTCGTGCCCGTCGGGAATTATCGGGGATGATGCCGGTCGTGCGGCGGCGGAGATGATGGCGGAGCTGCCGGGGGTGGTGATAGATGTTGTGCCGGTTGACGGAAATCTTTCCGGAGATTTTTCCCAGGGGTATATCTGTGCTTTTGAGGTGTTGGCCGGATATGTTGAACCGGGTTCCTGCAGAAGGGAGAATTCAATTAATATTATCGGGGAGAAGGCACTGGCAACGAATGTCGGCTATGATTTTGCTGCGATACATGCTCTGCTTGCGGCGATGGGGATTTCGGTGAACTGCCGGTATGCGGCACGGACTTCTATTGCAGAGATTAAAAGGCTGAATTCGGCATGCCTGAATCTGCCGGCCCATGATGATTTTGTGTCGCGTGAGCTTACTGACCTGGTTGCCCGGTATTCTGATCTGCCGATGCTGGATATGGCGTTTCCTTCGGGGTTTACGGCAACTGCGATGTGGCTGGGGAAGATTGGGGCGTATTTTGGAAAGGAGCGGGAGGCTGAGGAGCTGACTGCGAAAAACCGTGTACGGTATGAGGAGGCGCTGGCGTCGCTGAGATGGTGTACTGCCGGTCGTACGATGCTGATTTCTACGTATTCGCGGAACATTGACTGGATGCTTGAACTTGCCGGTGATCTTGGGATGGAGGTTGTCCGTGTCGGTCTGATGCAGTCTCCCGCGAATGAGCCGCTGCGGACACGGTATACAGGCCTGCCGGTGGAAACTGCGTATTCGGTGGAACGCCGGAGGGAGGATATTCGTGGTTTCCAGCCGGATCTGGTGCTGGCGGATCGTCCGGCTCTCGGACCGGATGAGCCGGCGAGATGTGATGCGATTCCTTATTCTCCGGGGTTTGGTTTTCTGGCAGGTGTCCGGCATGCTGAGCGCTGGTGCAGACTGATGAAACTTCCTGCGGTTGCGGGATGGAGGTATGACGGGGATGATATTCTGTGAATTTTGCGTGTGATGGATTTTATGGTGTTCTTTTTGCGATTGAGGGAATTACGGACGGCAGAGCGGTTCTGAACGGTCCGACGGGGTGCCGGGGGACGCCTGCGTATTTTTCTGATGCTTCGTTTCCCCGGCAGAATGTGCTTCGGACGGAGAGGTATGAGGAACCGTTCTTTTTTGGTCTTTCCCGGATTCCGTGTACGTTTCTGGATGCGGATGATTATATTGCGGGGGCCGGCGAGAAGCTGGAGGCGGTTCTTGCGAAGATTGCTGAAAATCCGTGCGGGTTTACGGCGGTGGTGAACTCTCCGGGGGCTTCTCTGATCGGTGACGATCTGGCCGGGTATGTGCGTGAGGCAGGTATTGCGGATCGGTGTATGGTTTTTGAGACTGCGGCGTATTCCAAGCCGGTGTTTGCCGGGTTTGATATGGCGGTGACCGGGATTCTCCGGTGGATGAGACTGAACCGTCTTCCGAAGTCTGGGATGCGGGTCAATCTGCTGGGACTTTCACTGTATCATAAACACTGGGAGGGTACCAGGGCTGAGCTGATAAAGATCTGTGAGCTGATGGGTCTTTCGGTGGTTGCGGTTCCCTGCTGCGGGTCAACGATTGCAGAGATCCGGGAGTCGGCTACTGCGTCATACAATGTGGTTGTGTTTCCTGAGTATGCGAAGGAGACGGCGGAGTGGTATGAGAGGGAGCTGGGGATTCCGGCGATCCGGTCACCGTCCGGGGCACCGATCGGTTTTTCTGCGACTGAGGAGTGGATCTGCTGTGTGGCACGGGAGACGGGGGCTGATCCGCGAAAGGCCCTGGGGTATCTGAAGGAGTTGCGGTATACTGCATATCATGCGTTGAGCAGGTATTATAATGAGCTGGGACTGGTGAAGGGTATGAGTTTTTCGGTGAAGGCGGATGCGTCCGTTGCGTTGCCGCTGGTTCGCTGGCTGTATACGTATCTGGGGATGTGTCCGGTTGCGGTCCGGGTTTCTCCGGATAGTGATGTTTCAGCGGGGGATGCGCTGACTGCGTTTCTTTCGGACTGTGGTCTGGAGACGGTTCTTTCCTGCCGGCCGGAGGATGCGGATGCGGATGTGTTTTTCGGGGATGGTCTGACGGGGATGATTTTTTGGAGGAAGGGGTGCTGCAGGTCATTTGTTGATATGGCAAATGAGCCGGGGATTTCTATTGATGTGGTTGCGAAGACACATCTCGGAGGGATCGGGGCTTTGTATCTGCTGGAGCAGATTCTGAATGCAGCAAATCAGATTCAATATCAAAACATTTTTAAATGATATTTTTTTTGATCTTTTTTTGAAAGTTTTTGTTCCTGACTTTTTTTTGGATATTCTGACATTATATGTGTGTTTTTCGGATAGTATCCTGTTTATATGGTTTTTTCTCTTTCTCGTGTGTCTGCGATAGGTATATATTCTCAAAAAATAATGTATTTGTCTGTATATAAAAATTATGAAATTTGGTGATGCAGATGAAAGGTCATGGTATGAAACCTGAGAGCCACGGTGCCATACTGGTGGTTGCGACGGGAACGACCCGGAAGGAGGGGCGCGCCGTCGTTGAAAAATGTATGAGTCGTATGCAGATGTTGTATCCGCATGCTGAGGTGAGTTTTGCGTTTACGTCCGAAGCTGTCAGACGTGTTCTGAAGGAAGACGGTGAGGAGGTTTTTGGACCTCTTGCGGCAATTACCCGTCTGCTGGATGCAGGTCATGCCCAGGTGGTCGTTCAGCCGCTCTGTCTTGTTCCCGGGGCAGGGTATCATGAACTTTATCAGCTGATCGCTTCGCTGAATGAACTTGCGGGAGCCCACGGTGTGGGAAGGTTTGACGGAGTTTTGATCAGCAGACCTCTTCTCATGAATCCGGAGGATTATACGGAGGCTGCCGAAGTGATTACGGCTCTTTCCCGAAGGATACTTGCGGAGGGTGAGGCGCTGGTTCTCGTTTCGCCGGGGTCGGAAGGCGGGGCTGATCCGGCGCTGTGTCAGATGCAGATGGTTTTGGATGACTGTGTGCCGAGTGGAAGGATTGTCATTGGTGCTGTGGGAGGATATCCCGGGATTCAGCGGACTTTGTCCCGGCTGGAACATATTGGTGTGAAATCCGTCCGGCTTGTGCCGTTTGCACTTGTTGCCGGAATCCATGAGTGGATGGAGATTTCCGGGGAGACGAATCCGGAGTCCTGGAAGACGGTCCTTGAGTCGAACGGGTATGCGGTCACTGTTGAGGAGAAGGCTTTTGGAGAGTTCGATGAGGTTCTCGCGGTATTCCCCGGAAGATTACAGGAAACTGCGGGTACACACGGGTTTTTGAAATAATTTTGTGAGAATTTCCCGCAAACTCCAACCCCGTTTCTTTTTCAGTTTTTCTATGGTCGAATAACAAGGAGGGATTGCTCCCTCCCCGTCTTCTCAGAACCGTACGTGAAAGTTTCCCTTCATACGGCTCAAGTATTTCATCACTTTTTCAAGCGACAGTTGAGAATGACTTACGAAGAAAT